>CACYMQ010000041.1 GCA_902775555.1 uncultured Lachnospiraceae bacterium
GCACTCGATACTGCTGAGATAATTCGAAGAACAACCAACCATCTCAGCAACATATTCCTGAGTGGCCGTTTTCCCTCTTCCCTTTTGGAGACGATCTCCGATCAAAACATAATCCACCGTTAGTCCCTTCTGCATCTGCATCCTCACTTTCTAAAACAATTTCGATAGTCTTCTCTTTAATAATTCCATTTAACATTATTTCTGCAATCCTTTTTTGCATATGCGTAAGTTTTCTTCGTCCATAATATAAACAACATCATAATCCCCATCGGTACACAAAACAACATATAATTCATCTTTTACATAATACATATCATAAAAACATATGATTTTATAATCTGATGGCAGTACTATAGTTTTATTTATAGTGCCACATACAACTATCTTATCAGAATACATATAGTAAGTATTATTCTTTTTCTTTGACTTTAAAACTATTTCTGCATTTAATAAATTTATGTTATATTCCATTATTCCATTCCTCCTGAAAATATAAATGAATAAATACATTAGTGTATCTTAATTTTATTTCCAACAGGAATTAATTTTGACCTATCAGAATAATTTAAAATTTGTACTTGGTTTCCACCGCCCATATATTTTATCCCATTATATTCTTGAGGTCCTACAGTACCAATTTGAATTCTCGTACCTTTGGGAATTAAATATTTTTGAACAAATCCAACTTCTTCCTTAAACTCTGGGGTTACTGCCAAGTTATTTCTTACATACTCAACATTCGGAATCTCATCAAATGTTGCCCATCCACCTGGCTTATTTTGACCACTTGAAAGCGCCATATTAACATAACAATTTTCTGGTGCTTCAATAGAGATTATTTCAGTTCCTTCCATCCATGGATTTGTACCTGTTGGTGCAGGCAACCCTAATACACCACTTCCACCCTAGTATGCTAAAGAGGTAGATCAGAATCAGTCATATTGATTGATCTGCTGTCCTATTGGATAATCATTCTGTAATAGATAGAGGTGTACGTCTCCACCCTTGAGGCATTTTATATGACCTCGTTCCCGTGAGACTGTTCCCTCTCTCTTTGGAGGATGTTACGTATTAGCTGGATGTCGGCAGTCTATCTGTACTTCATATCTCGAACTAGGTTGTAACCTCTCAGAGCAGCAGGATTCTATCTATTAATCAAATATCAACCATTTTTGAAAGGAGACGTTCTATGTATTATATCGGCATCGATATCGACAAAAATCATCATGAAGCATCTATCGTTGATCAATCAGGGAATCAGGTATGCAGATCACTTCGCTTTCCAAGCACTCATAAAGGAGCTGTCAAACTCCTCGAATACATTCAAGCTAACACTCAATCAAATAATCTTGCTCGTTACTCCGTAACTCGCTGTCCCGCCCCTCACCCTCATCGACTGACATCAGCGTAGCTGAGAGGCGATTCGGGTTCGGGATGGTGGTTGGATTTACTTGGGTTGGCTTTGAGGGGAGGGAGTTGGTGGTGCTAATGTATAGATAATCATTAAATTTGGATGAGTCATTCATTATTATACAGTTCTAACAAATTAGGAGCATCCGAAAAAATATTTTCCAAAAAAGAATCAATTGATTCACCACATTCATATAAGTTTTTCCAGTCTGCTATGTAGTATTTCCCTTTTTCGCCAATAAATACTGTATAATCATATAACCCTCCAACTGGGAATAGTATATCATCTGCAGCATTATTATAAATACTCATCCTGTCGTATTCACCACTTGCGTAATAAACAGGATTAAAATATATCTCAATAACGTTTTGGGATAACATACCTCTTCCTCTTACCTTTAATCCTCCAAAAATCGATAAAGTCTCATTTGCATAATCATTATATATATATCCTTCATCAAATAGCGCATTAACCCAATCAACAATATTTTCATGCTCATCAGACAATATTATAAATTCTGCTAAATATTTATTAAAATAATAATTATACTGCATATAATACACATCTTTCTTCTTTTAATTAACAACTTCTATTCCAAAATAATCTAGCAATGGTTGACAAACTTCACATGGCGGCTTTGAAGTACCATGTAATCCGCTATAGTTCCCGACACTTCTAACATTTGCAACCGATATAGTGGCTCCATCTAAATTAGCTCCTTTATTTATTGCTCTTGAGATTGCATTAACTTCAGCACACTGTCTATTAAATGTGTTTGTGTTTCCCAAAGAATCCATTATGCTCTGAACCTCCGCATTATTTACACCAGCTTTATTATAACCAATGTAATATCTACCATCAGCTGTTCTAACTACAGCAACAGTATTAGGTCTCTTGGAATTAGATAACCCTTGAACTTTATCCGCCAATCGACTGGCGGGAGTTTTTCCATCAATAATTCCATTAGTTTTACTTCCACCCTTACCAATCACCGCACTATTTATCGTAGAGGATTTCGAAGTCAGAACCAAGTTTTTCCCGCCTTCGCTAATGCCAAGGTTTGTGGTTGTATATCCTGCATGTTCCTTATACCATGCTTCCTGCTTTGCGGCATAACTTGCCGCTACATCATCAAGTCCTTTGAGTGCCAGCTCGCAACCACCCAGTAATCCCTTCAGAGAGTAGTATATTCCTGCCGCGCTGTTCAGAGCCATAGACCCTTCGCAGAACGCATCCAGCCAACTCATGTCACCATTGAGCAATCCATCTGCTATCTTAGAAGCACTGTTGTAGAGGTTTATCCCCGCCACTCCGGCAGTATAAAGGCTCTGCGCTCCAAGAACTGTTCCCAAAATGACCTTCGCTGCAGGACCCATCTTACTGAGAGCGCCAAGGACCGCTCCGCCAACCGGTCCTGCCAGGCCAATCATGAGGGACTGACTCAGATAATGCGCTGCCAGGGCACTGTTACCCTCCAACCCATAAAGACCTGCCTGTGCAAGACTTGCCAGCATTCCAACGGGACCGGGTATGATACCTGCGATATTCAATACAGCATGAAGCGGACGGAATGCCTGACGCAACCGTTCAAACGGGGATAATCCAAAAGGATCCGAGTAGCTGACCGGATTCCCCTGTACGTAGGCATACCGATTAAGGCTCTGGCTGTCGCCGATAGAGCCTGTCAGGATATCCTGGTTGATGAAGCGCTTGATTTCCGTATCATAGTAGCGCTGGCGCATATAGAGAAGCGAGTTATCGTCCGTTACAACGCCGAGTTCGCCATTGTAGAGGAACCGGACAGGTGTAGTAAGATCTGAGATATTCAACTCCTCCGGTGTTTGCTCCGTTGCACGCCAAACAGACAGGAATTCCCCATAGGTTCCGTAACGGAAACCATACTGTGGTTTGCCTGTCTCATCTGTGATCCATCGTGTGCTGCCAAGATAATCAAAGTGATAGAAACGAAGTTCTGAGTTCCCTTTGTTTGCTGTGGTGTTCTTTTTCTTACCGTTCCCTTTGTCACTGCCTGATTCTTGAGCGGAAACGATCTCATAGAGCAGCCCCGTACCATAGTAGAAACGACTTTTTTCTGTCTTCCTGTCTTTATCGGTTCGTTCGATCTCCAGGGTCTGGCTGAGGTCGTTTTCCCGGTCAGTGGTGTAGACCTCCATATACTCCGGGGTTTCTACACGGATTCTTACATCCTCAGCATCATAGAAGTACTGCGTATCTCCTGTAGCGATAAGTCTGTTCCTGCAGTCATAGGCGAGGTCTGCCATCTCGCCATTCAGCGGGCCATGAAGCATATTACCATCTTCGTCATAGGTGACTTCTTCTCCGTTGAAGCGGATAAGCTGGTTTGCTTCGTTGTACTCCATCGTTGAAGTGGTGATTACTTCTGAAGTGTCCTCCTGTGAAGCGGCTTCTGTTTCGTTCTTTTGTTCTGCATCACTCTCCTTTCCCTTGGTTACACTTGCCTGATAGCCGTCAGATTCTTTACTGTAATCTGCGGAAGGCATCTTGTAGGCAGAGGTTTCCTCTGTCTTCACGATATTCCCAAATCCGTCATAGGTATAGCTGTAGCTCTGGAGAACCGTTCCGTCCTTCTGCTTCGTTTCCAGTTTGATCAGGCTGCCATCCTTATCGTAGCTGCAGGTCTCTGTGGTTCCATCCGGACGCACAGTGGTAAGAAGGCGTCCGGCGGAATCATAGGTATAGCCTGTTACTCTTCCGTCACCATCGGTTACCGATTCCAGGAGACCGTCTGCTCGATAGGCATAGCGAACGATCTCACCACCTGCATAGGTGAGACTGATCCGGTTTCCAAGTTCATCATAACCATACTTCACAGTCTTGCCGTTGCAGTCGGTTACTTCAGTTACACGGCCAAGCGTATCATACGTTCTGATGGTCGATCCAGCAGAATCCTTAACTTCTGTAAGCTCCCCATACTGGGAATATACATACTCTGTAGTACCGAGCTCATCCTGCGTAGAAACCAGGCGGTCATATGCATCATAGGTATAGGTAGTTTCCTGTCCTCTTCCATTGACAGACTTAACCAGGCGATTCTTCTCATCGTACTCATAGGTTTTGGTCACACCGATTGCGTTGGTTGTGGAAATCAGATTCGAATGGTCATCGTAAGTATAGGCAGTGGTCCCTCCCTTGGCGTCTGTCCGCGAAGTGGTGTTTCCGAAAGCATCATAGGTTTGTGAGGTCTTATAGTCCTCAGGATCCGTCACTTCCGTAACACGGTCCATGTTGTCATAGGCATAGGTCCAGATTTTGGATTTCGGACCATCTGTTGACATATCCACTTTCTTACCAACACTTTCTGCCTTTGTCACTCTTCCAAGTGCATCATAGGTATACCTTGTCTTAGCACCGGAAGAAGACAGGACGCTGACTGTCCGTCCCATCGTGTCATAGGTATATTCCTCTGTTGTTCCGTCGGAATAGGTTGTCTTCGCGAGCCGTCCGCAGGAATCGTAAGCATACTTCTCCTGCCGACCGGTCACATCCGTGAACATGGTGACATTCCCGGCAGCATCGTAGGTATACTTCTCCCGCAGGGTTTCTTTCCGTGAGGGGATATAGGCTGACTGTTCCGTAAGATAACAGCCTGCATCGTAGGTGCTTTCCACCACAACGCCGGTGGGAAGCTCGGCCTTCGTGCAGTTTCCGACTGCATCGTAGGTATACTTCGTTACGTTTCCACGGACATCTGTTTCCGTGAGGCATCTTCCCCAAACGTCATAGGTATACGTCTCGGTATTCCCAATCGGATCCGTCACGGAGGTCATATGCCCTGTGGCATCGTAGGTGTAGGATTCCTTCAGTTCATCCACACTGGCAGACTGAACGCTGCCATCCGTGTTGTAGGTAAGCTTAGTTGTTCTTCCGTTTGCATCCTTCCGTCCGGTAAGACGCTGGCGGTTATCATAGCTATAGGTGGTCTCCTGCCCTGCTGCATCGATGCTCCTGGTGAGGTTGCCAGCGGTGTCATAGAATCGCTGCTCAGTGGTCCCGTTCGGATAGGTAACCTTTGTGATCTGACCGAAGCAATCTGTTTCATAGGTGAGCTTACTTCCATCCGGACGGGTCCATGCCGTGATATGACCAGCCGCGTCGTAGCTGTACTTCTGCTCTGCTCCATCCGGCTGCACGATGCAGATGAGATGCCCTGCCATATCATACCGATACTTCGTTACTGCCCTGGAGGGATCCGTTTTGCTGTCACATCTACCGTAGGAGTCATAGGTATAACGGGTCGTATTCCCAAGGGCATCCGTTTCTGAAGTCTTACGGCCAAGAAGGTCATAGGTATACTGCAGCTTTCCACCCTTTGCATCCGTGAAGCCTGTCAGGTTTCCGACTGCATCATAGGCATACTGAACCGTACCACCCAGAGGATTTGTTTCTCCGGTGATACGTCCATTCGTTATTTCATACGTTGTTGTACCCAGCCCCTTCCTGTTGATGGTCTTCAGGATCCCGGCATCATCGTAGGTGTAATCCGTTACCGCTCCGTTCTGGTCGGCATGAAGAAGCAGGCCACGGGAATCATAGGAATAACGGGTAGTGGTTTTTCCATCTGAGATTTCTACCGGATTCCCATTCTCATACCGAACAGTCATGGTCTGTCCTTCCGGATCGGTACTGCTGAGCAGTCTTCCGGTCTCGTCATAGGCATACGTTCTGACATTCCCATATCCATCCGTAGAGGATATCATATTTCCTGCCGAGTCATAGGTGTAGGTTTCCGTGAGTCCGGCTGCTGTCGTAGCCGAGATGATCTGCTCTCCGGCATTCACCGTAACACTCGTGCTGACCGGATCATATCCCGGCTGCTTTCTTGTAGCTGTGTTGGTCGAACCACCCTTCCCATCCGGTACATAGGCGAAGGTGGTTTCAATGCCTGTCATGTCCTTCTGGCTTACAACCCGTCCGTCTTCATCATAGGTATTTGTAAGGACAACATAGCCCTCATCATCCTTTTCCTCTATGATCCGATGTTTCTCATCATACACATAGGTGGTTGATTCGCCCAGAGGATTGATCACCTTTGTCAGGTCATCTCCCGTATAAAGATACTGTGTCTTCCGTCCGGTATCATCCGAGACGGATATCAGTTTTTCTTCGTCATCGTAGGTGAGGATCAGCCGTGTTCCCGTCAGATCCTCAGTCAGAATGGTCTGGTTCCTGCTCTGGCGAACGCTGACCGTGCGTCCTTCGGCCGTGGTAAGACGCGACAGTCTTCCATCCGAATCAAAGTCCTGGCTTTCTCCGGATGGCATTTCCAGTGTATAGGTCCCGTCCGTGTGACGGATCAGGACAAATCCAACCATGCCTCTGGTAACCGAAACAAAACGCAGTTCTTCCTTTTCCACATCCGGTTCTTCCTGCAGATCGACAGTGGCTGTTTCTCCGGTCACGGATACGCTTCCTTTGCCCTTTCCCCCATAAGCTTCCTCACTGATAAAGGATGCACTGATGTAAGGATTCATCTGATAGAAGATCATTCCGTTCTCTTCCCGGATATAGGACTGATAATTCCCGGTCCATCCGGCTCCCGTCTTCCTGGATGCTGCACTCTGATCCGGCGTCATCCCGGCCAGAACACTATCGTAGGACAGACCGAAGCTGAGGGTGTCGTGTCCGGTGATGGACAGCCCCTCGGAGGTTTCGGTAAAGGATCCACTGGCAAGGTCTACAGGATCTCCCAGCTTCAGATACACGTCTGACTCCGTACAATGTGCAAGAAGCACCTTCGTTGTGTGACTGGGGATCGGGTCGATCTCCACATGCACACCCAGATTTTCTCCTTCGATCACATCCACCACAGATGAGATCAGCTCATAATACTGTGTATACGGATCTCCGCCAAATTCAGTCCCCGTATTTCCTGCAGCATCCGGGATCCCGCTATGCCAGGTTCCGTAAATCGTCTGCCCCGGAAGCAGGGTCGGGATCGAAATCTTATCTCCATGGGAAAGAACCGGCATATGATAGATCTGTTCACTGACGGGAAGCTCAAAGACGATACTGTTTCCTGTATCAGAAACAGGTGTCACGATACCTGTCTTTTCATCAATCTCTGCAACGGCATATCTCTGGCCCGGCATCTTGTAATCGCCGATACTGGTCTTGAAGTTATATAACGGTTCGGAGCCTTCGTTTGTGATGGCGTACTGAATGAAATAGGTATCATCACAAAAGGCTTTCTCTTCAGGCATTACGGTAATGCGTACATTTGCCTGGGGTACCTGCATGGTTTCTTCCGTACGGAATACCTTTTTGATCGGAACATTGAACGGTGTCAGAAGGCCGTTATATTCGGCCTCCAGCTGATATGTTCCGCTCTTATCCCCCTTCAGGATCCAGCTTGCGGAGCGCTGTTCCTGTCCTGGGATATCCCCAAGATGAAGCAATGCCGTGTCTCCGGAGATATGAAGTGTCTTGGACACACTGTTATCCGAATGGATCAGCATCTTCTCCTCTGTCCGTTCTCCGGTTCTCGTAAGCGCAGCAAGAGAGACACCCTCCGGCAGATGGATTTCTGCCGTGCTGTCTTCCAGAACATATTTTGAATCCGCAGTATTTGCTACCGTCAGCGTCGCCTGATACATGGACTTCATCCAGGAGACTGACTGGGTAGTATTCAGGACCGCGATCACAGGTGCTTCCGGCGGACCGATCACGGATATGACTACATTTTCTTTTCTATTCGTGTCCGGTCTGGGCTCCTCCGGGCCTCCGCCACCTCCGCCGCCATGCATAGAGGTACCAATCCCGCCGGGTTTTACATTATCCTTATTCATATCCAGGATAATATCCCCTTCTCTCGTATTCCAGGAGATCGGGATGGGCTCCTGTTGGAAGGTCAGTGTGGTCTTGAAGGTGAAGGTATTCACATTGGCCGGATCCGAAAGATCCACGCCCTGATCGATCATTTCCTGAAGACTCAGTCTCTCCACATGGAATTCACCGATCACCACATCGCCCTTAAAGAGAGGAATCTGATCATCCTTCTCCAAAAGTGTTTCAATCTCCACATCATGTTCCGCGGGCATATATCCGTCACGGAACACTGCTACCGTATAGGTTCCTGCCGGATAAACCAGGGTGATCACGCCGGTTTCATCCGCCATACATGGTGTGGTCTGTTCGGAACCGTTCTTCACATAGTAGGTTGCATAAGGAATCGGACTGCCCTGTTCATCTACCACATGAAGATAGACTACACCTGAGCGTGTCGGTTCAAGAATACGTGCCTCTATAGTCTCTTCTGCTTTATTTCCGGCTGTATCCGTAACCGTCAGCTTGATCCGATAGATTCCGGCCTTTTTATATGCATACCTCGGTCGAACGCCTGTAACTGTATCCCCGTTCCCCATCTCCCATCGGAAGGAGCGGATCTTTACATTGTCTTTGCTGTTTCCGGCATCCAGAGACACGTTCATCCCTGCTGCAACGGTGATCCGCTTTGTAACGGAGATCACAGGCACCTCCACATCGATACTGTCAGGGATCGCGTCGGATATTCCGGTCCAGCTCCAGTTCCCGTAAGCATCATAGACCTTTGCTGCATAACGGTATGCCACATTTGCTTCTACCGACTTGTCCTGATAGGAATCGTTGATGGTTTTGGTGATCGCCCTTGCATTTCGATAGAATGCCCGATCTGTTCTTGCGTCTGAAAGTTTTACCCGATAGATCTCATAATACGCGAAATCATCCCCACCTGTGGATTCTTCTGCACCGCTTAACAGTTCCTCAAGTTGTGTGCCATTCAGGTTTGCACTCTGTGACCCGTCATACGAAGATCCAGATAATCCGTTTAAGACGTCATTCGTTTCACTTCGTTTCGTGTTGTGCTTTAAGGACAGGTCCACCACAAAATGGCCGCCGGTTGCAGTAAGACTTCCCGTCGGAGCGGTTTTATCCACGTTGTAATTCACATAGAACGGCGTACTCTGATTTCCTGCGGTATCCTCGGCGAAAACCCGGAAAAGATAGTCCGTCTCCTCAAAAGATGAAAGGTCAACCGTTTCCTTGAGCAGGACTGAATTACCGCTCAGCTTCCACTCCGACACCGGATTCCAGAAGCCACTGTCCTTATCCTGATACTCAAGAAACGCCTTACCAAGCTCTGCATTATCCGTTATGGCAAAGGTCAGTTCAGGATTCGTTCCCACCGTATTTCCATCCACAGGAGACACCCCATGAATGACAGGCGCTGTTTCATCCTCAAGCGCTGTGGCAGACACATAATCCGTAGCAGCACTGACATTTCCCGCCTGATCTACAGCTTCGATGTAATACTGATAGAACTGCCCCGGCTTCACCGAGGTATCATAATGATTCAGTGTTGTCAGCTCCGCAAGCAGCGACGGACGCCCGGCTGTCCCGGTCCTTCGCCAGATCCGGTATTTTGCCAGATCTTCTTCCTGTCCCTGGACCCAGGAAAGTGCAATATAACCATCTCCCGGTTCCGCCACGAAACTCTCAGGCTTCGCCGGCGGGGTATGATCGATCCGATACTCTACCACAACATCCCCGTTGCTTCCCACCGCCTTATTCCCGGCAGTATCCCATGCTTCAGTCTTGATAAAGAGTGAACCCTCCGGGAACACTTCCCGATCAGACAGGTCCATGGCATAATGATATTCCGCCTTCTGTCCGGAGGTTCCGAAACGTCCTATGCTGAGCGGACCGACGGAGGAAACGGACGGAGCAGCCAGCTCCTTATAGACCTTACCATCAGAAGAATAACTCCATACCAGTTTCCCCACCCTGTGGTTATCCTCAACTGTGGCTGTAAGCTCCAGAGTATCGGATATATATCCACTCGCAGGACCCACGGAACGAATCACCGGAGGCGTGGTATCTGCTGTAGTTGTAATGCTGACAACTTCCGACTGTTCTCCCAGGACATCCGTTCCACTCAGTGCACAAACATAGAACGAATATTCCGTATTGGGAACCAGCCCGTCCTTTGTGAAGCCCAAAACATCTTCCGATACTCCGACGCTCTGATAGAAAGCAGAACTGCCTCCCTTCATCCAAACGATATACTGTCTGATTTCGGCGTCCTCCGGTTCATCCCACATTAACTGGGCATAGGTAGCTCCTGCATTTGTCTTCGTAATCTTCGGCGCCTTCGGTTTGTTCTGATCAACCGTATACCTTCTGGTATAGCCTTCACTTTCATTGCCTGAAGAATCCACTGCAATTACACGGACCATATAGCTTCCGGTCGTGAGGGACGGAAGCCTCCAGAAGTAGGTTACTGTTCCATAGGCTGCCGCCGCGGTATTTACAGCACCTTCTTCATCGGAATACTCATATGCATTTACGGTGCTGATATCCGTCCAAGCATCCTCATCCTCCGCCTTATAGGAGAACCGGAACTTCTGTACCTTCTTATTGTCCTTTGCCGTTGCCGAAAGAGAGACTGAATTCCCGACAGCACCCGATTCCGGTGTGAGTCCTGTTACTTCCGGTGCTTTCCCGTCCTTCCCGATCTGTACAGAAACAGGATGAAGAAGAAGACTGGCGTTCCCAAGATCATCCACTGATGAGAGGATATAGTATGCCACTTTCCCTTCATCAACCGTGTTATCCTCATATCTTGTTCTTGTTTTCCCAAGCTGACAGATCTGCTCATATACAAGTTCACTGTCCGGAGTCGTATCCTCCGCATCCTTCACAGTTCTCCACAGAACATAATGATCCATATCCGCATCCTTTGGCGCATCCCAAAGAAGCACAGCCACTCCCTGATCATCCTCTACAGAAACATTCTGCGGTTCCTCAGGAGCGCTGTGATCCACCTCATAGATCACGGTTTCCGTTGCAACAAGACCATCCTCATCCGTCACACTGTATCGAATATGGACTTCTTCCTGCTCCAGTCTCTCATAATTCCAGTTGCAGGATGCAGTCTCCCATCCATCCCCATAGTTCCGGGATAAGTTGTAGGAAGTCACATTTTTCCACGTCCCATCCTGTTCGATCTCGATCCTTGGAACATAGATGCTGTCTTTTCCATAGGTTCGATAGGTGAAATCAAGCCTTGCGCTCTTCTTTCCGAGCCGTGAATATTCCTGCGGATAATAACCGATGATCTCCGGCATGCCAACGGTGGCTGATAGGATATCCGAACGCTCGGATACCTGATCAAATGTATCATACGCTTCAACCTGATAGCGATAGATCCTGTTTTGCTCCACATCCGTATCCCGGTAGCTTCGTTTCTGCGCGGTATCATGGAACACCAAAGCACCATCCCGGTACAGGCGGTATCCTTTCACACCTGTATCATCTGTGGAAGCATCCCAGGACAATGTAATGCTCTTTCCCGTCTGTGCCTTTACAGACAGATTCCTCGGTACTGACGGGCCCTCCGTATCCTGAAGTGTCGTTACGGAGATCTCCTCAGAGACAGCGCACATATGCCCGGACTTATCTACGGGTGCTACAGCATACTGATAGGTTGTTCCCGGAATAAGACCACGATCCGTAAAAGTATGTCGCCCAGTAACGGCAATTGCTTCCCCGTCTCTTAATACCCGGTATCCGCTGACAGAGACGCCCTCATTCGGATCATCAAAGGTCAGGACCACTGTGTTTGCCGTGACAGAACCACAGGCAAGATTCGTAACCGGAATGATATCTCCGCCATCATACAGATCGATCACCTCGGCAGCGATCTTTTCCGCATCCGGGGTAAAGCTGTATGCTGACCTTGGTCCTGTAAGAACCAGGCGGTTCATCATGGAAACCGGATACGCTCCGGCGGTCTTCTCTCCCTGGGCAAAGCTAATATGCTGAATGGTATATCCCGCATTCGACTGCTTCGGGTCCAGGATCATCTCATGCGATCCCGTGGCGTAAAATCCATTGGGATTCTTATTCGTAAGATCTCCGTGAACGGAAATGGTTCCCGCCGTCATGCGGCTAAGATCGTTTCTGGCATTCACACTGAGGTCTTCATCCACCAGAACCGTATCCTCGTCCCTGGTCATAGTAAGCGTCCCGCCATTCTCAAGTACAAGATTCCCGCATGAAAGTGTATGTCCGTTCAGATTCAGATCTGCATTTAACACCAAGGTGCCGGATATGGAAAGATCCTTGTTTAATGAGCCACCTTCCATCAGTGATACTGTCCCGATAAATCCGGACTCAATGACATTGGGATCAAAAACCCGGAGTTTCCCTCCAACAGCAGATCCTGTTGATGAGAGTTTCTTTTTTATCTCTATGATACCGGGAATATCCTTTCTTCCTTTTCCCGTTAACCCTAACGATGCAAAAGTGAGCTTCCCGCTGTTGATACTTGTTCGAATACTCTGTTCCCTGTCTCCTTCAAATATCCACTCCGTTCCGGTACTCATATCCCCCATTCCCGTGTAGGTAAACAGAGAATAATATAAGCCTCCCCGTGCATGGATCTCACCTTTCCTCATCGACTTAAAACAGTCGCTCTTTGATGAGATCTGCCAAACAATGGTATTCTCAACAATGATGCGGTCATTCTCATCATTCATTTCAAGGACGCCTTTTCCCTCGCCATAATAAATCGTACTGATGTTACCCGACCCATAGATTAATTCAGCAGCTTCCTCCCGGAGTTTTCCTTTAATTATCAACGTGCCACCGTTGAATCGAATCGTACCTGCCGTATGAAGAAGACTTCCGTCAATGGTCAGGGTATGACCTGCCAGATCAAGAACTCCTCCGGAGAAAACGTAGTCACCCGACAGGACAGTGTCTGCCTTCAGAGTACCGGCTTTCAGTATCTCACCTGAAGCAAAATGAACCACACAGCCATTATCGATCAGCCGGTCATAAACCAGCTCATTATCTACAACGATCCCCTCTTCGCTATGATTGTTTATCTCCAATGTTGCGAAATGGCTGTTATAAACACCGACATGCTGTTCTTCTTCTCCGCTCAGAATAAATCTATGACTCCCAGATGCAGTGATAACCCCTGTAACATCTCCCTTTACTTCGATATACCCTTTATCTAAGAAGTCCTTCTCGTTGGTGCGGTTCCACCTGTAGAAGTCATGCTCAGCCATGACCTTCGACGAATCAGACAGCAGCTGAACGGAATCCTCAACTGTACAGTTTCCTCCTACCGTTACCGTTCCCTTCTTGACCACCAGATTCCTGAAGTCTGCATTCTTCTTTATTTCAACAGAAGCATCCGCCATGAGATCCCCTGTAAAATCGCCTCTGATGACCAGCGGAGAAGACGCAGCAAAGGAACCGTTCAGAGAAGCATTCAGCTGGTCTCCCCGGACAGCGGTTGTATCATTTACATATACAGTCGGATGAATAACCGTTTTGCCTACATCCAAAACACCATTCACATAGAGAGCATTCCCAGTGATAACCGTGGACTCTGTCTCATCCGCCGGAAGTATTTCACCCGTTCTTCGGTCAACGCTCCCGACTACCAGACTGTCCAGCACGATCCTTCCGACATCTGTACCAGACTTATCCTCCAGTCTGTGA
Source organism: uncultured Lachnospiraceae bacterium (assembly GCA_902775555.1). Lineage (GTDB taxonomy): Bacteria > Bacillota > Clostridia > Lachnospirales > Lachnospiraceae > Eubacterium_Q. Next base: position 13,946 of record CACYMQ010000041.1, read on the forward strand.
GTGATGCCGGGTGTCAGGACAAGTTTGATACCGTCTCCAAATACGATCCCTGTATTCTTCGCGCACTGCATATCCTGCCCGATCTCAAGGATGCCGGAGTTAAATACGTTCTCTACCGGTTTCTTTGTGTCAATGACCAGGCTTCCACCTATAGAGATGCAGTCTTCTGCTGCATCCATCCGGATCGTTCCCTGACTTTTCTCATAGGAATATACCGGTTTCCCTGACGCATCCTTCTCCCCGCTATCCTTCCTTGTCTGCTGGCGAAGGTCACCCCCGATGACCAGTGTTCCTCCATTCAGGAGGATAGTCCCGCCGGCCTGGATCAGATCTCCGGTCACCTCCAGTGTATGTCCGGCAAGATCCAGAGTCCCATCCAGCAGGGTGTAATCCCCGCTAATTCTCCGGTCTGCTGTCAGGGTTTCTCCGATCTCTCCCTCTATCCCTTCATAGCGGAAATTACAACCGTTCTTTTCAAACGTTTTCACCGTAAAAAGCCGGGTTGCTACCACACCCTCTGCACTATGATTCTGAAGCTCCAATGTATCAAGTTCACTGGTGTCATCGATATCCAACACCTGTTTCCCGGTTCCATTCAGAACCAGTTTGTGTGAATCCTTGAAGTGGCCATATTGTATCGTGCAGTCTCCGCCAACGGTTACAGTTCCCTTTGACCCGTAATAACCGCCAACAATCGTAAGATCACCACCCACCTCCAGCCGGGTAGTCGTATATTTGGTTTCGATGTAACCGCCGTTTGTCAGATTTCCTTTAACAACCAGGGTTCCATAAACATCCGCATAATCCTCCAGCAGAAGATCCCCACCGATGGTATACGTTCCGCCGAATTTATGTGCATTATTATATCCACCCGTCAGCTTCAGTGTTCCACCAAACCCGGAACCTTTATGGGCTGCCTCATCAGAAAGAATGACCGTCCCGTTGCAGGGAACATCTGCATCCGATGTGAGCTGCTTCGTGACAGTTACCGGATTTACCAGAACGACCTCCGAAGCACCACTCATATCCAGATAAGGCACACCCGCTTCTTCCGGCAGCTGCAGGGTCTGTTTTCCATTGCCTGTCAGCATGAGATTCACGGAATCTTCAAAAGAGAAGTCTGACGCGCTTACTGTGAAATCTCCTCCAACTGAGATGGAGCCCTTGCTGATCGTTCCTTTCAGAATGGCATTGGTGTCGATGACAAAATCCCCACCGACCGTGATCTCGGCATCCTCCTCCTGCATCGCAAGACCGGATGCTGAAGTACCATAAACCGCTTCTCCCCCGGTCCGACTTGCTGTCTGTAATCGGTAATCTCCACCTACTGTAAGCTTTCCTCCATCAATCAGCACATTTCCTGACATCTGGATAAAATCGCCGTGAACCGTCAGCTTATGACCATTCAGATCCAGATTCCCATCCAACATGGTAAGAGAGTCCAGTTCGGTATCCTGCTCCAGCTTCCATCCGGTCTCACCGGTAAGATCTCCGTACCGAAGCTTGCAGCCGTTGGATACCAGATCTTCTTTTCTTACAACCGTATCAAAGTAAACTCCTTCACTGCTTGTATTGGCAAGTGAAAGTGTTCCTAATGTCATGGATGCCGCACCGGTGACCGTCTGAAGCTTATCTCCGGAAAGGAGCAGTCGATGGGACCCGGATGCGAGAAGCCCCGGAGCATTTACATCACCCTTCACCTCCAGAGTACCATCCGTCAGTTTACCCGCCGTACCTTTACTGAGGCTGTAATCGCCATTTACAATATATGACGCTCCGGAAACACTGCAGAGCATCTGCACCTTATCACTGTTTCCGAGTACACTTACCGTCCCTTTTTTCTGAGAAAAGGAAATACTTCCAACGCCATTGGTTCCTGTTACATTTCCATCAACATCCAGTTTCCCTGTACAGGTAATCGTTGAAGAATTCTTCTTGCTGTTCAGCAGAACATCCCGAAGAATATGTGCCTCGCCGGACACCGTCAGGCTGCTTGCTTTTGTGTCCGATCCAAGGATTACACTTCCGGCGATCTGAACCGTTCCGGCCCAATCCGATATGGAACTGCTGTTAATGTAATAGTCGCCCTTTACATCAAACGATGATTCCGTATTCATGGACAGTGTTGCCGCACTGGTTCCATATACCACTTCCCTGTTGCTGCTTACTGTACGCTTCTGATGTCGGAAATCCCCTTCCACCACAAGGGTTCCGCCGGAAAAGCGTAATGTACCCCCGTTCAGCACAAAATCACCATGTACGGTCATAACATGGCCTGCAAGATCCATTGTACCGGTATCAAGGATCAGGGTTCCGTCATATTCCTCATCCTTCTCCAGGGTTTCTCCGACTATGCCACTTCCACTATAGGTAGATATATTGCATCCATTCTTTTGGATCGTCTGATAGGAAAAACCGCTGTTTAATACAATGCCCTCGTCGCTCTGATTCTGAAGGATCACTGTTCCGAGCATGCTTTTATCATTCTGGCTGACGCTCTGCTTCGCCTCACCGGAGAAAACCACCTGATGATCCTTTTCAGCCTTGAATACTTCGCCGAAGGTCACATCCCCTTTCAGTTCAATGGTTCCGGCTTTGAGGACATAGGCTTCACTTTCAGATGTACTTGATATATTACTTGTAAATGTTGACACACCGCCCACCAGAAGGTAATCATCCTCATCCTCCATCCGCAGGGACGTAGCATCGTAAATATAGAATCCCCCATCACAAAGGATCTCCCCATGGTGAAAATGAATGGCTCCTGTTCCATTCACCCTTACATCTCCATACACCTTTATGGTGTGGCCGCCGAGATCAAGTGCATCTGTAACCACCAGATTCCCGACCTCCATATCCTTCTTCAGAACGGTGTCACTGCTGATCATTAAATCATCAAATTCAACATTATTTTGAACATCCCCTAAAGCTTTATTCACACCTGAGGACATAGTAGAACACGCAATGCCGTATTTTTGATTTCCGGTCAATCCCCCATAGACAAAAGAAGACCATGGCAGCATGACAGCCACCATAGTCCACGTAGTAATCATTCGGAACACACTCTGATGTTTCATCCTCAAGACCCCTCTATATCTTAATCATGATCATCTGATGATATTCGATTGCTTCCAGCATCATCTTTCCCGGTTTCTGACTTTCATAAATATTACTGCACCGACGCCAAGAAGAGCCAACGCAAGAATCATTACGACCAGCCCCAATGGAAATTCATCACCGGTCTGCATATTCGCTCCTGTTTTGTCACTTCCGTCAGACGGATCCTTAACAGTTTCACTGCTATCTTCTGTAGTTCCCTGCTCAGTTTCAGACTCTGTCCATGCCTCTTCCGTTCCGTTCTCTTTATTCCCCGACCCGTCCTTCTTCTGATCATCTATTCTCTTCTCGTCGTCCTCTGGAGTCTTTCCGGTATCCTCTGTTTTCTTCTCACCTTCCCCCTGCTTTTCCCCATCATCTTCCGTGTTTTTTCCATCCGATCCCGATGGGGCTTTCTGTGCAGGAGAAATGGTTTTGGTTTGGATCAGATTCCCATTTTTATCATACTCATATACTGTGACACTTCCATCATCATGCGTCACCTGTGTAACCTGACCATCGTCATTGTATGTATATTCCTCTGCATGACATACAGCAGGAAACGAAACAATTGCCATTATCGAAATCAATGCACATAGAAACAGCAATCTCATCCTGTTCCGGGTAAGATCCTTCATCCCATAACCCCTTTCTTTCCCGCAGCCCGCCTGGCCTTGTAGCTCTTATGGTGTCATTAGAATAGCATAGGATTCCGGAGATTACAAGGACCACGCTAACCCCTCCCTGAAGAGGAAGGGAATTGCGCGTCATAATATAGTTCAAATGGTAAAACTGCATGAAACATAATATTTATGATATTTTGTGCGATTTACATCCGCTTTTACAACGATAGACTTAATTATACGGTAACTTCCAGACTCCAGCTTCCCATATATCCCCGTCCAATTCTCTTCGAATTCCACCGCCTCTCCTCTGTTGATTATTCTTCCGACATCGGACCAACAGATTGGTTCCTTCGTGGAGACCGGTACCGGTTTCCATTCTCCGCCCACCTCCATCTGAAGATAATACACTTCTCCTCCCAGAAGATGCTCGGCGGAAACTGTTTCATTCTGCGTGTACGAATACGCTATAACGCATCCTGAATCTCGTATTTTTTTTGCTTCAATCTCAATTCCAATTTCCGGTATTCTATTCTCATAAATCACCGGATCCGTATCATCATCAAATACAGGGTTATTCTCTGTTCGTGTTTTTTCTACATCTATCACTTCGGACGTTCTGATTTCTATACTCACTCCTTTGCCTTCTGAAGAAACAGGATTGCCATGCCCACAGCCAGTGTAAATCATGCACACCAAGGCGACAAGCGCAGCAATCTCCCTCCATTTTTCTCTTCTCATCTTAAAGCACACTCCTCATTCTTTGTTATGTCTTAAAATTAATACGTCTTAATGGTAAAACCAGCCCCATGAAGCGTACTGTATGGTGTAAAGAATACAGACGTTATCCCTCCACTGGTAGATGACCCCATGTGTACTCCACAGAAGTTCTGTCCCTGTCTATATGGTCCCCCACTGTCGCCCGATGATGAGCCACCATTAATTATTTTTGCACCAACCAAGCCCGTTATTCCGTTAACTGTTATTTGATAATGCGTCACTTGACAATACGATTGCCCCGTAGAGTCTCCATACTTATAAAGATAGGTACCAACTCCCGGATGATACCAAAATCCCGTGAATGTGATTGTATTAGCTGACGATGTATATACGCTTGCTGTGGATGTGTATCCAGCTGCCGCTTTAATAATTGAGTAATCTCCACTATTGCCTGATGAGTGTACATTCACCTTTACTGTTCCAATTGTACTTCCATTTCTTTTAACTGTGGAATTTAAGGACATCATATGGCCGCATGTTACAAATGCCGTTGAACCGTTGTAGGTTCCACTTCCACCAAGCGTAAATACATAACCATTACAAGTGATTCCCGCACCTCCAATAACTGTGGCCTCATCTCTGTACTTTGATGAAACCTGAATAATTACATTCTCATCTTTCAGCAGTTCCGAAATATCATCATAATCCTTTTCCTGAACATAAATCATTCCTTTATTCATTTTTATATCCACTGTGTAGGCAATGATATCATAATCCACTTCAAGTTTTCTAACAAGCTTCGTAACCATATCATCTAATTCCTTATATGAGTACTCCACCACTTCATATATTACATTATCGTATTCTTTCAAAATCTCTTTATACATGCCAATATTTACATCATCAGATAATAATACATGAAGTTTATCTCCATCAATGTAATCACCCGAAAAATCAGCAGGAAATGCACAACAATCCTTAGGATCTATCCTCATCATCAGACATTCGTGAGCCCTACATGCGCTTTCCTGCAAATCAAAAACTTTGTCAACCTGACTTTCTGTTTCCATAGCAAAAACTGAGTTCTTGGAAACCGAATTATTTAGACTTACAACCATAGCGATTACCAAAAGTAACGATAGTATATTTCTTTTCCTTTTCATAGCTGGCCTCCTACTATTATAGTTAAGTATTTTCATTGCATTACCCTCCCTCTAATTTAAAATTTTGTGAATTCGTATTCACTTTTATCATAATTCTTTCCTTTTAAATTTCAACCGCTTATGCACGAACGGGCTGTATTTATGTATAAGCGTAACCTTTTTAAACAAGCATTCCCACATAAGATCGTCAAAAATATCTTCTACTCTGTCAGCGTCATTATTAATACCCATTTTCTTCTCCATCATACAATCTCCGTGACATAGAAAAAGGAACCTGCGGTAAACAGGTTCCTCTTTCTGATCAACTACCGTTTCGTAACCGACGATCTGCACCGAGATGTACGTTTCTTCAGAATTGTGAACTCTGGTCCATGTACATCCGGGGAAACTCTCATGGGCGTAAGTGGCATATTCATCATATGTTGCGAATAAACCCACGGATATCTATTGTTAATAGATGCCCGCGAGTTTTCATATAAATACACGCTTTTATCGAGAACTATCTTTATCGTAGCATTTATCAAATAAAAGGCAACGCCTTATGCACAAGCGTTGCCTTTTTCCGTTCAAGCGTATATAAAAATCTCAGGATATGCAAAAAAGGGAAGGTCCCTCTCCTCTCTTATTCCGTATTAGCCGTAAAATACAACTAAGACGAACCCTATCCATCAGCTGCGTTTCTTATTCTGTTCACACATACTGATCATCAGCGCCCTGATATTCTCCCTCTGATCGTCGGTCAGCTGGCGAAACAGTTCATTAAAATCCGTCGGAATGCCGTTCGAAAGGACGATTCCTCCAACCACATAGTCAAGTGAAAGATCCAGGCAGGCACAGAGCCGGCATAACAGTTCAAGGGAAACTTTTTTCTTTCCGCACTCGATACTGCTGAGATAATTCGAAGAACAACCAACCATCTCAGCAACATATTCCTGAGTGGCCGTTTTCCCTCTTCCCTTTTGGA
>CACYMQ010000042.1 GCA_902775555.1 uncultured Lachnospiraceae bacterium
GCACTCGATACTGCTGAGATAATTCGAAGAACAACCAACCATCTCAGCAACATATTCCTGAGTGGCCGTTTTCCCTCTTCCCTTTTGGAGACGATCTCCTATCGAAACATAATCCAACGTTAGTCCCTTCTGCATCTGCATCCTCACTTTCTAAAACAATTTCGATAGTCTTCTATCTAATTGTAGTAAGGCGCAAATAAAAATGAACGAACCGTCAGTATGAGATTCATACCAACAGCATCAAAACTCATATTATTTGTTAAATATTCTTTCTAACTGTATCAATCACCCATTCCGATGAAGGTAAATTCATTCTGTCTGTTAATAATTGGGCTATTTTCATTGTATATTTGACCGTTCGTACCGAATCTCCTACCGCTCCCTCCAGACCGATTTCATAAAGCCGGGAAAAATGTTAAGATAGGATTACCAATTTTACAGAAAGGGAGGAAACTCAATGGAACAGGGAACAATCACCAACAAGCTGGCAGAAAAGGTAGCAAAGTGGTTAATGAAGGACATCAAGCTGAATGCTGAGGCAGCTTCCAGCGGACATCTGTATGAGCCGGAAATGCCCTCCATGATGAAGGAGTTCAAGCGGGAAGCATAATGATCTCTTTTCTTTCCAGCAGGATTGCCTTATGGCTTCACCGTCATAAGGCAATCTCTGAAGCTGAAATCCCTTTGTACAACTATGCCGCTTTTCTGATTCTGTATACCCTGACACCCATCCTCCCCATTCTGTGCTTCAGTTTCCTGTTCCATATCCCCGTTTTATACTCCATTCTTTTCTTTCTTACGTTTTTGCCGCTTCGGAAGTACACCGGCGGTTTTCATTTTCATTCACAAATCCTCTGTCTGATTACCAGCACGCTGATCGAGGGCTTCTTTCTGTTTTTATCCACTCTACCCGTCTCCGGCCGGACGCTTCTCCTTCTGCAGTCAGGCTCCTGTCTCTCTCTTATTCTCTGGAGTCCGGTATTCTCTGACCAACGCCCTCTGACACAAAAGGAGCAACGGCGATGTAAGAGGATTGCGGTCGCTCTGCTTGCATTCTTCTCCGGAATTTGCTATCTTTTATGTGCAGTGGGACATACGGCTGTGGCGGCTTACACCGTGTACGCGATTTTAATGACCGCCCTGCTGCAATATCCGGCTATCATTCAGAAAAGGACGCATTGGAAATGATCTGGCTCTATCTGATAAATCACATAGTAGAAGCCGCAGCGCTGTACTATTACACTTTTTGCCTATATCCGCATATCCGAAGAAAACGCCGGGAATTCCTTGCTCTTTTTGCCTCTTATACGGTTTTATTTTCCATTTTCATCGCCTTTGAAAACTATAGTCTCAATATCCTCTGCAATATCGTAATCATCGCATTCCTGCTGAAATACATAACCCCCGCAGGTGTCCTCGACAGTATAAAACACTCTTTGCTGACGATTCTGGCGGTAATCATTTCAGAGCTTTTCTTTGATATTCCCACCGTACTCTTCCATATAGATACCTCTTTCCCCTATCCCAGCTTTGGCATTTTAATCCTTGGGTCAATCACAATTCGTGGTATTCAAATCGTAATTATGCTTCTGCTGGTTCGGTTCCAGCGAAAGCATAGCTCTCCGGACGGTGATTATGCAAACATCTTCCCCGTCGCCATACTTTCTCTATGCACGCTGTCTCTGGCCGGACTCGAGAATCTTGGCTTCATGTCAGCTCTGACTGCCTCCCAGATCCCCTGGGTATATGCCATTCTCCTTTCTGTTCTTTTTATCGGTCTTTCAAGCCTGCTTACTTACCTGCGATATGAGAAGGAGCACCGCGACAAAGTGCAGCTTCAAAGCCACATTCAACGGACTGCAGACGAGAAGAATTACAACCACATGATCATTCAGCTGGATAATGACCAAAAAATTCTGATCCACGATATTCGGAATCATCTTCAAACGATCCAGAATTTGCTGGATAAGAAGGAATACTCCACCGCCGGGCAGCATCTGACCGAGATACTTGATTCCCCGGCAGTTTCCGGCGGTGTATCCGTCACCAACAATCATTCCCTGAATCTCATTCTGGCAAGATACAAAACGCTTTGTGCCGAGCAGGACATTCAACTGTCTACAGACATCAAGGGTGTGGATATCCGATTCCTGACCTCCGGTGATGTAACCTCACTCTTCTGCAATCTGCTGGACAATGCTATGGAAGCCTCTGTCTCCTGCAGCAAAAAGGAAATCCACCTCCGTATCGCCTCCAGAGAGCCCTCCGAAGCCATCCAGATCATTCTGGTCAACAGCTGTGAAACTGAGCCCGCCAAATCTCCGAATGGCACATATCTTTCCGGTAAGGCAGACGCGAAACGTCACGGCTTTGGTCTGCAGAGTATCCGTCGTGTCATCGAAAAATATCACGGGGACTTCCAAAGCTATTATGACGAAGAGTCCCGTGAGTTTCATACCATCATTCTAATCTATCCGGAGGTAACACGATGAAGCTTGTAATCTGTGATGATGACCCTGCTATGATCAACGAGCTGAAACAGATGCTTATTCTTTTTTTCAGAATGAAAGACCTGGAGCTGCCCGAGATCAACACCTTCCGTTCGGCAGACGAAATGCTCCGGACCGCCTGTTCCTATGACCTCGCCTTTCTGGATGTGGAAATGCCCGGGATCTCCGGTCTGGTCGCTTCAAGGGAACTGAAAAAGAGAAACCCGAGGATCATGGTATTCATAATCACGGGTTTCTCCGATACCTATTTAGATGAATCCTTTGATGAAGGCGTCTATCGCTATCTGACAAAGCCGATCAGTGAAAAACGCCTGACCATGGGGCTTCGTTCCGCGCTGATCCGACTCGCCTCTCCAAATAAAACGCTTATTATTCAAACGAAGGACGTCTCCCATCCGATCATGACGGAGGACATTCTTATGGTTTGTACCAGTCTCCGAAACACGGAAATCATTACCACCACCGGTTCTCTGACCTGTACGCTTCCTCTCTCCTATTGGCGAACGGAGCTTCCCACTGAGTCTTTCTTCGAGACACACAAGGGATATCTGGTAAATCTGAAGCACATCCGCTGCTTTGACAAGGAGCATATCTACATGGACGACCATGTGTCCTCCGCGTATCTTTCAAAGAGAAAGTATTCGGAGTTCAAGAAGCGGTATCTGTTGTATTTAGAGAATGAGTAGACCTTCAGGCATTTATGGGCTTCAGATTGCTACTTTTAATGGCTGCGACAGCAAGGAATTATCACATAACTCCTGATATTTCGGTTTTAAAGAAACGATTTTCGCGATCATTTTTTCGGCAGATGTTTTTGAAGCCACATTCTTCCGCAAAGACAAAGAAGTCTTTCCTGCGGATATGTGTCTTTTTTCCATTAATAGTGTAGCGCAAATTCTTCGGTATCCTCGGGCATGATAACGTTGACAGAAAGCAGATCATACGCCGGCGAAATCGTATAAATGCCGCTTGCCTCATGCGTTTCTATCAACGAGAAGTGACAAAACTTCCTCTATGGAACTTTTTCAAGGCCACATGCTCACTTTGTATCCCACGACAGCCGATGCAGCTCACCTTCCGCTTCCAGCCCCGGGAAGTCCAGCTGGCGCAGGGCTTCGTAGGTCACAATGGATACGGCATTGGCCAGGTTCAGCGAACGCTCCCCCGGCAGCATGGGAATACGGATGCACTCCTCCGGATGCTGAACCAATATCTCCTCCGGGATGCCGGCGCTTTCCTTGCCGAACATGATATAGCAATCCTCTGCATATTTCACATCACTGTAGCGATTCTTCGCCTTGGTGGTGGCATAGAAGATCTCCGCTCCGGGATTTCTTTCCAGGAAGTCCCGATAATCCATATATCTCGTTACATCGAGCCGGTCCCAGTAATCCAGGCCGGCTCTTCGTATCATTTTCTCATTCAGATGAAATCCCAGTGGCTCGATCAGATGCAGTCGTGCACCCGTGATGACGCAGGTTCTCCCGATATTCCCTGTGTTCGCAGGCATCTCGGGCTCGTATAAGACGATGTTCAGCATGGTTCTCTCCTAAGATCCTCTTGTCATTCTGAGCGCAGCGAAGAATCTTTTTATTCCTTACATGATAAGATCCTTCGGCTCCGCCTCAGGATGACACGTTCAGGATGACACGTTACCCCCGGCGCTTTGCCAGGAAACGGCTCATCCGGTCCATGGCCTCCCGCAGCTCATCGATGGAATACGCATAGGAGATCCGGATGAAACCTTCTCCGCAGTCTCCGAACGCATTTCCGGGAACCACTGCCAGTTCCTCCTCCCGAAGGAGCGTGGTTGCAAAATCATCACTGCTCAGCCCGAATTCCTTAATACATGGGAACATATAGAAGGCTCCCTTGGGCTCGAAGCAGGGAAGACCCATGGTCTCAAACTGCTTCAGAAGGAAATGTCTTCTCTTATCGTAGGATTCCCGCATTTTTGCGATATCCTTATCCCCGTTCTTTATGGCTTCCACCGCCGCATACTGGCTGGTGGTGGGAGCACACATGATGCAGAACTGATGGATCTTCGTCATCTCCTTTGCGATCACCTCCGGAGCCAGCGCATATCCGAGGCGCCATCCCGTCATGGCGTAAGCCTTGGAGAATCCGTTGATCACAATGGTCCGGTCCTCCATCCCCGGAAGCGCACCGATGGATGCATGCGGTTCTCCGCCATAGGTCAGCTCACTGTAGATCTCATCGGAAATGACATACAGATCATGCTTTATCGCAAGCTCGGCGATAGGCTGCAGCTCCTCCTTCGTCATGATGGCACCGGTAGGATTGTTCGGGTAGGACAGGATCAGAACCTTCGTCTTCTCCGTAATGGCACCCTCCAGCTCCTCCGGCGTCAGCTTGAAATGGTTTTCGTTCTTCAGGGAAAGGGTCACGGGGACTCCGCCTGCCAGCGCCACACAGGGCACATAGCTGACATAGCTGGGCTCCGGGATGATCACCTCATCTCCCGGACACAGCAGGGCACGAAGGGCAAGGTCGATCCCCTCACTTCCTCCAACCGTGATCAGCGCTTCCTTCGCCGGATTCCGGTCGATGCCGTATTTTTTCTTATACCATTTGCAGATCTCCTCCCGAAGCTCCATAAGGCCGGAGTTGGAAGTGTAGAAGGTCCGTCCCTTCTCCAGTGTATAGATGCCTTCATCGCAGATATGCCAGGGTGTATCAAAATCAGGTTCGCCTACACCAAGCGAAATGGCATCCGGCATCTCGCTCACAATATCAAAAAACTTTCGGATCCCCGAAGGCTTCATATCCAAAACTGTCTGATTCAGTGGTTTCATTTCCGGTTATTCCTTCCCTTGTTCTTTCCTGTATTCTATGCCATGATCTGGATCCGCTCGTCCGCGCCGCGGTTCTCTTCAAAGATCACATTGTGATCCTTGTATTTCTTCAGTACGAAGAAGGTGGATGTGGAAAGCACGGTCTCCATAGGTGCAATCTTCTCATAAACAAAATGTGAGATGTCCTTCATGGACTCCCCTTCGATGGTCAGGATCAGGTCATGGCTCGCACCGGACATCAGATAGACGGAATCCACCTCTTCAAACCGGCTGAGACGTTCGGCGATACGGTCAAATCCCTCGCCGCGGACCGGGGAGATCTTTACACCAATCTGCGCCGTCACCTTCTCATCGCTGGTCTTCTCCCAGTTGATGACCGTACGATAACCGCAAATGATCTTCTCCTTCTCCATCTCGCTGATGGCCTCTGCCACTTCTTCCTCTCCGGCTCCGATCATTGCGGCAATATCCGCGGGTGTAAGATGGCTGTTCTTCTCCAAAAGTTTCAATATTTCTTCTTTCATCAGTGTATCCTCCTCAAATAAAGATCCTTTGGAACTTCGTTCCTCAGGATGACAAACCGTGTCAGTTCACCTCTGTCATTCTACGAACGAGAGGTGCGCGAAAGCATTTCGTCAGTCCAGGGCATCTCCTTCCGGAAGATTCAGGTATCGTTCCATATGGAAGCTTTCCGCACGCACGACCCGTGCCTTCTCTCTCGTCAGTCTACCCGCATCGCCTGCCCGGATCTCCTTGTCTTCGAGCGTTCTGCAGAAGATCTCCGTCTTCTCCTCCGGGACCACTGCAAGGACTCCTCCGGTTCCCAGAAGCTGATAGGGGTTGATCCCCAGATATTCACTGAGTTCGATCACACTCTGGCGGATGGTCAGACCTTCATGTCTTACCTCGATCCCCGTATCCGCAGCCATGGCAAGCTGATACAGCGCCGCATGAACGCCCCCGTTTGATATATCATGCAAATGTACCGCTCCCGCGTCCAGGGCAGCACGACTCTGCGCCGCTATGGAGAAGGCTTCCTTCCCGTACCGCATGGTACGGATGTAGCTGTCGGAGAACCGTTCCCTCAACCGCTGCTCTTCCCGGCACACCAGAAGGTCCGCTCCCAGACATCCGGTCTCACCCAGGAAGAAAACCCGGTCTCCTTCCTTGGGCCTGCGTCTTCCTTCTCCCATTTTCTTACCGATCCCGGCGGTCATCACGACCTGGATCAGGCAGGAGCTTCCTTCTCCGTGAAAGAGCGTGTTCCCACCGACGATTGGACATCCCCTTTCCGAGGAAAAAGCCGCCAGGCGCTGCATCTCTCTCCGGATCACCTCTTCCGGGCAGGAGACACCTGCCACAAGAAGCACCTGTGCCGTGATCAGGGATTCCGATGACCGATCCCCGGCTGTTCCGAAGGTCACACCTGCCGTTGCCAGCTGGTTCTCTGCCATGATCCATGCCAGTTCACCGGCTGTCAGGGGATAGCCTTCCGGAATCCGGGAAGTGGGCATTGCGCCCACTGCCTGTGCCGTGAAATGTTCCTTATTTTGAAAGATGGCTGCGTCGTAACCGATCGCAGCCCCTTCCTCTACGCCTTCCGCCTTCCGTCGGATATGCTTCAGCACACTCTGCTGCAGAAGTCTTCCGCCTGCCGGGCGAAATGCGTCCGTATTTTTATTCTCTTCCATATTCTGGATCTCTTTCTCCGACCGGGCGACAGAGTTCGCAGGGAACTTCGACCCGGTTAGGATCCTTCGGGCTTCGCCCTCAGGATGACATACGAGATGTTACTCGCCACCCGGCGTATCCGGCTGCGGAACCTCGGGATCTGCCGGCGGCTCCGGTTCAGGATCTGTTGCCGGTGGTTCCGTTCCCCCGCCCGGGTCCTCGGAAGAAGGTGGTTCCGTTGGTTTCTCCGTCTTTTTCTCTGTCGGCTTCTCCGTGGGCTTCTCTGTCTTTTTCTCTGTCTTCTTCTCGCTCTTTTTCTCTTCGGATTCCTGCGATTCCGTCTCGGAGGTCGTCTCTGTAGCTTCTGTCTCTTCCGTCTCCTCGGAAACCTCGCTGGTCTGGCTGTCACCGCCCGGGCCGCGCTTTACCTTCTTTGGCGTCGCACTGTAATTGCTCCGGTTGATGAGGACCTTGTCCTGCAGTTCCCCGTCATAATAGACATATTTCCAAAGCTCCGTCTTATAACCCACCTTACCGTTGGAGGTGACCTCCTCGGTACCGGGAGCCATTTCCGGATCCTCTGTATACTGGATCTCCTCGGGGATCTCGATCTTCTCCACGATATTGTTCTCGAATTCGATGGTACGCCTGGGATCCCGGTATTCATGCCCGTAAATGTTCGCCGTCACATACCCTTCATCCACATTGCAGTCGATCTCCACATAGATGGGATGCTCCAGATTGTTCTTAAAGATCAGATCAAGATACCCTCCTGCCATGGTGGCATCATAGGAAAGCGGTACATAGGAAACCGGAAGTCCGTGATAATCCCGCTTCACGATCTCGATCTCCGCCCAAAGCAGGGCATTATAGAGCGTCGAGGACATCTGGCAGACACCTCCGCCGATTCCCTGGACCACTTCATTATTTACGAATACCCCGGCCATGGCATACCCGTTATAATCCTCGATGGGATCGATGGTATAATAGGTAGATACCTCTTCTCCGGGATATACGATCTTTCCGTTCATCAATTCGGATGCCCGGGCGATATTCTGGTTTCTTCCCTTGTCTCCGAGACCGAATTCCGTCGTATAGGTCCCCAGCAGGTCCGTGATATAGGACAGCTCATGGGAATCGGCATCCCCCTGATTCTCCACGACACGGAGCGGCACATTTACAGCTCCATGATCCCAGCCTCCGGATACCGTCGCTTCGATGGCCTTCCCGGTGCTCTCCACATCCAGGCGCACATTGTTATTTCCGGGAACCACCGTTACCTCGGTCTTGCTCTTCTTAACAAGCTTTGCATTCTCCGATCCATCGAAAACCCTTGCAAGAACACGGTCCACCACGGTCTTGACCCTGGCGCCGTTTACGGTTCTTTTGATCTCATAATCGATGGTCTGTCCTGAGCGCTGCTCTTTATAGCGCTTCAGCGCCGTGCCGGAATTCCCGAAGCCTGCAGCCTTATGGACCGCACTTTTCACATCCCCGTATACACCAAGTTCTCCCAGAGTGGTCTCCACATTTCCGAATTCACTGGTCAGGGTGATGTCCACATCGGCGAATCCCTTCTCCCGTTCCTCCAGCTTACTGAGGGCTTCTTCCTCCGTAAGCCCCTCAACCGAAACACCATCGACGGTGATATTCTCACGGATCGTAGGCGCCGTAACCGCTGCCTGTGAGGGGATCGGGGTCGTTACAAGAGAGAATGCGAGCACAAGGATCAGAACCGGGAAAAGCTTCCATCTTCTTTTCGTCATGCTTTCATCTTCTTTCCGAATTATTGTTTAGAATCCTACCAAAAGGCCGATCACCATTCCTGCTACAAGCAGAAGGCAGATCACGCCTGCGATGATCCGGGTGCTTTTCTTTCTCTTCTTACTGAAATCTACCATAATTCCGTCCTTTCTTTGCGCCTGTTTCAGGCCGTATATATTTATTGTTCTACACGCTTCCCATGAAAATGTCAAACCATTTAACAAACTTTTCATATGCTCCGGGCTGCGGCAGCTCATTTCTTTTTCTTTACGGAGGATCCTGCCGATTTACAGCATTCACGCAGGATGCACTCCTCACATTTCGGTCGTCCGGAGATGCACCAGGTCCTTCCCACTGCGATCACCTGCACATTGTACAGGATCCACTGATCCCTGGGGAGAACCTTCATCAGAGCATATTCCACCTTCTCCGGATCCGTCTCCTTCGTAAGACCCAGGAGCCGGGAAACCCGCTTCACATGGGTATCCACCACGATGGATGCCTCATGGTAGATATTGCCCCGGATCACATTTGCCGTCTTTCTTCCCACACCGGGCAGTGACGTCAGCAGATCGATGTCGTTCGGGACCTCACCGTTAAAACGTTCCAGAAGTGCCGCTGCACAGGCCTTGATATTCTTCGCCTTATTCTTATAGAAGCCGGTGGAATAGATGTCCTTCTCCAGCTCCGGCAGATCCGCATCTGCGAAATCCTGTATCGTTTTGTATTTCCGGTACAGATCCTTCGTGACCATATTCACTCTTTCATCCGTACACTGTGCTGACAGGATGGTGGCGAACAGAAGCTGCCAGGGTGTTTCGAAATGAAGATAGGTCATCATTTCCGTGCCATATTCACGATTCAGGGCCTGCGTTACCGCTGCGGCCCGCTCTTTCACGGTCATACCTCTTCTCCTGTCTGTAGTGTAGGTCCCGCCGGCACGCGGCAGGGGAGGGATAAAGATCCTTCGCTTCGCTCAGGATGACATAGTCTTGTCATTCCGCCCCCGCGTTGCGTAGGATGACATCTCTTTGTCATTCTGAGCCCGGAGGGCGAAGAATCTTTTCCCCTGAGGCTCCTTCAGATCCTTCGCTTCGCTCAGGATGACATCCGCTTTCCAGGATGACATCCGCTTTCCGGGATGACTTGTGCTTTCCGGGATGACATATGCCTACCGCTTCCGGCCGGCCAGGTCATCCACAAACTGCTGTGCCACGCGTCCGGAGAATCCGCCATGGGATACCTCCCACTTCTGGGCTTCCTTCTCCAACAGCTCCTGATCTATGGTGATGGAAGGATTTCGTCCTGCCAGCTCCCGGACGATCTCCATGAATTCCTTCTTATTTGGCTTCATGTAGGGAATGGTGATACCGAATCTGTCCACCAGTGACAGCTTCTCCTGCAGGGTATCTCCCCTGTGCTTCTCCAGATCTACATCCGAGGTGTCATTCCAGGTCTCCTTGATCAGATGTCTCCGGTTGGAGGTCGCATAGATCAGAACATTGTCCGGCCGGTTCTCCAGCCCGCCCTCGATCACGGCCTTCAGGTATTTATATTCCACTTCAAAATCCTCGAAGGACAGATCATCCATATAAATGATGAACTTATAATTTCTGTGCTTCACGATGCCGATCACCTGTGAGAGACTCTGCATCTGATGCTTGTACAGCTCGATCATCCGGAGCCCCTGATCATAGTATTCCGTGATCAGCGCCTTGATACTGGTGGACTTTCCGGTTCCGGCATCCCCGTACAGCAGACAGTTATTTGCCCGGTGTCCGGCCAGAAAGGCTTCCGTATTGTCCTTCAGCTTCTGCTTCTGTATCTCATATCCCACCAGATCCGAGAGCCGTACCGACTCTGTATTGTTGATGGGGACAAATGTGAGTTCCTTCGTATTCTCCGCCAGCCGGAAGGCCCGGTTCAGTCCGAACATTCCCACTCCGTAATTCAGATAGAAACCGGATACGATCTCCAGCATACGGTCTGCCGCACGGGTCACGGCCTCATGGGGCGCATCCGAACCCTTCACGCCGCATTCCTCCAAAGCCGTACTGATGGCGTCACTGACCGCGCGAACTCTTTCACTAACATTCCGGTTAAAATTCTGCGCCCGCTTCGGGATGGATCTGTAATTGGTGATCACCGAAAAGCAGTCGATTTGCAGGATCTCCTCCAGCCCGGTGAAATCATAGGTAAACAGTCTGCAGAAAACCTCCATATCCTGATGGGCAAAATGCCGTACGCTCCCGTCTCCGATCCCCTGTTTCTCCGCGGTAAGGGAGAACGGATTCTCATTTGTAATGAGCAGGAAGCAGAGATAATCTCTCCAGAGATTTTTATCAAAGGCATAGGATGTAGCGATCTCCAGAAGCTGACGGATTGCATCATAGATCCGGTCCACCTGCTCCTCCTTCCGGAAGGGCTCCTGTCCGCAGACAGCCTCCTCCACCTCCGAAAATGTACGAAGGATCGGATCCTTTTCCAGTTCGTGATACAGTACCAGACGGGATACTTCTTTCTTCATAACGTGATTCTCCATATTATCCTAAATCGTAAAGATTCTTCGCTTCGCTCAGAATGACAAGGGTCGCTCAGAATGACATACAGGTGTCATCCTGAGGAGCGCAGCGACGAAGGATCTTATCTCTCAAGATTCTTCGCTCCGCTCAGAATGACAAAGGCCGCTCAGAATGACAAAGGCCGCTCAGAATGACAAGGGTCGCTCAGAATGACATCACTTCTTGAATTTTCTCAGGAATATGCTCTTTACGGCCTGAACCTCCTTCATACGGAGAAGGACCGCAGCCACAAAGAATATCACAACACCTGCCACAAACAGGATTCCAACCTCCAGCAGCTGGGTGAACTTTCTCTCCAACGGCATATGACTCTCCAACTGGTATCCAAGTGCGATCAAAGCAGCGAACATTATGATACTGGCTATGGTGGTCTTGATCGCAGATCCGAGGATCTCATGCCCCTTCAGCTGCCCGACCTTTCTCTTCAGGAAGACGGAAAGCAGAACCATACTCGCGATACCTGCCGCCGAGAAGGCCAGCGCCAGACCGTTTGCGCCCCAGATGCGGACAAATACCATGCTGAAGAGAACATTTAAAAGAAGACAGACCACATTGATCAGCATGGGCGTCTTGGTATCCCTGGCAGAGAAGAATGCGCGGTTCAGCACCAGCTGTTCTGAATAACCGATGGTTCCAATGGAATAGATCAGCATAAATGCGGCCATGGGCGCGATATCTTCTACCTTGAATTCACCCTGCAGGTACATCGCCCGGATCAGCGGCGTCCGAAGCGCCATGATACCGAGGGCTGCAGGGATCGTAAGAAAGAATACCGTCCGGAAGGACAGTGAGAAATCATTTCGATAATCCTCCATTCTGCCGGTGGCAAAATGTTCGGACATGGTCGGGAAGATGGACAGCGAAATGGTGGATCCGAAGATCAGCACCGGAAGCTGGCTGATACTCTGGGCATTCTTCATGGAGGATACGGTACTGTCTCCCAGACCGGAGGCGAAGTACTGATTTACCAGAAGATTGATATGATTGACCGACAGTCCCAGCAGCACCGGACCCAGCATCCGGAAGAACTGCCGTATCCCTTCCTGCTTCAGATCGATCACCGGCTGATAGCGGAAACCGACCTTGTGCATGGGACGTAAATGTGCCGCCAGATTCGCCACGGCACCGATCACCACGCTGATGGAAAAACCCGTGATGCCCAGACCGAAGACCTGAGACAGCAGCACGCCGAAGGCCACGATGGATACATTGTAATAAATGGAACCCAGTGCGGAGGGAACGAAATTCTTGTAGGATTGCATGATGCCCATACAGACTCCCGTAAGGCACATGAAGAAGCACTGGAAGAACATGATCCGGGTCAGCTTCACCGTCAGATCAAACGCCTCTCCCTCAAACTGCATGAACAGATTCACCAGCTGTGGCGTGAAGATCTCACCGATGAGACAGAAGACCATGGCAAGGATCGCCACCATGTTCAGGACCGTATTGCCCATCCGCAGGCCCTTTTCCTTCTCACCCGTTGCGATATATACACTGAAAATGGGGATAAATGCCGTACTGAGGGCGCCTCCCACCAGGATCGTATAGACAAAATCCGGGATTGTAAACGCAGAAATATAGGCATCGTTTTCGATGCCCATACCAAAAATACTGGATATGATAATGTTGCGGGCGAAGCCCACCACGCTGGCCAGCAGATTGGAAACGGCCATGATGGTGGATGCCTTCATCACGCCCTGCGCTGTCTTTTGTGACTCATCCATAGGATTCACTCCACGTGTCTCATGTTTCATAATAAAGATTCTTCGCTTCGCTCGGAATGACATGCCGGTCTGAATCTGTCACCTGCCGGCCAGGTCTGCGTCAATGGCGGCTGCTGCCGTCTTTCCGGCTCCCATGGCAAGGATGACCGTAGCTGCGCCTGTCACCGCATCTCCTCCGGCATATACGCCCTTACGGGAGGTAAGTCCGTTTTCATCCGTGATGATACCGCCCCACTTCTGGGTATCAAGTCCCTCCGTGGTGGATTTGATCAGCGGGTTCGGTGATGTTCCGATGGACATGATCATGCAGTCACAGGGAACTGTGATAAACTGGCCCTCTACAGGTACCGGCTTCCGGCGTCCGGACTCGTCCGGATCGGACAGCTCCATCACCTGGCAGCGTACTGCCTTGACCCATCCGTCTTCTCCCTCTACTTCAACAGGGTTGTGAAGGAATGCGAATTTGATGCCTTCCTCCTCTGCATGCTCCACCTCCTCCGCACGTGCGGGAAGCTCTGCCTTGGTACGACGGTATACGATGGTGACATCCGAACCGAGACGCTTTGCACAGCGTGCTGCATCCATTGCCACATTTCCACCGCCGACTACCACGGTGCTGGTGGGACGCTTGATCGGTGTCTTGGAATCCTCTTTGTACGCCTTCATCAGATTGATACGGGTCAGGAACTCATTTGCGGAATAAACACCGTTCAGGTTCTCACCCGGAATATTCATGAAACGGGGAAGACCGGCACCGGAACCGATGAATACGGACTCGAATCCGAACTCATCCATCAGCTCATCCACGGAAATGGTCTTGCCGATCACCACATTTGTCTCGATCTTTACGCCCAGAGCCTTGAGACCGTCGATCTCCTTCTGAACGATCGCCTTCGGGAGACGGAACTCCGGAATGCCGTAAGCCAGAACTCCTCCGGCCAGGTGAAGCGCCTCATAGATCGTTACATCATAACCCTTCTTTGCAAGGTCGCCTGCGCAAGCAAGTCCGGAAGGACCGGAACCGATGACAGCCACCTTGTGGCCGTTGCTTTCCGGCTTCTTGGGCTGCTCCTTGCTGTTGGCCATGTGCCAGTCAGCCACGAACCGCTCCAGTCGTCCGATGGCAACCGGTTCCCCTTTGATCCCGCGTACACAGCGCTGCTCACACTGAGTCTCCTGAGGACATACACGTCCGCAGACCGCAGGGAGAGAACTGGATCTGGTGATCACTTCATATGCGGCTTCGAAGTCGCCCTCCGCCACCTTTGCGATGAAGGCCGGGATATCGATCTGTACCGGGCATCCGCCGACGCAGGGTTTGTTCTTACAGTTCAGGCATCTTTTTGCCTCGTCAAGGGCCTGCTCTTCGGTATAGCCGAGAGCTACCTCGTTGAAATTCTTATTTCTCACATCCGGCTCCTGTGCGGGCATCGGATTTTTTACCATGGACATGTTGGGCATTTTCTGTTACTCCTCCATCATGATTCTTGCGTATATTATAGATTCTTCGCTTCGCTCAGAATGACATCACTCCGCCTGCTTTAAAAGGTTGCAGGCTTCTTCACGGGCCTTCTGCTCGAAGGGACGATAGGTCGCTCCTCTGGACATCGCCTCGTCGAAATCAACTTCAAATCCGTCGAAGTCCGGTCCGTCCACACATGCGAATTTCGTCTTTCCTCCGACAGTCAGCCGGCATCCGCCGCACATTCCTGTACCGTCTACCATGATGGGATTCATGCTGACCACGGTCTTCACATTGTATTTCTTTGTCACTGCCACCACGAACTTCATCATGATCAGCGGTCCGATGGCGATCACCTGGTCATACTGCTCACCGGACTCGATCAGTCTCTCCAGTGCTGCGGTAACCAGTCCCTTCTCGCCGGCGGATCCGTCATCCGTCATGAGAACATATTTGTCGCTGGCAGCCTCAAACTCATCCTTCAGGATGATCAGGTCTTCATTCCGGAAGCCGACGATGCTGTGAACCTCGCAGCCGATATCATGCAGCTTCTTTGCCACGGGATAAGCGATGGCACAGCCTACGCCGCCGCCGACTACCGCTACCTTCTTCAGGCCGTCGGTCTCGGTCGCCTTCCCCAAAGGACCTACGAAGTCCTGTATGAAATCCCCTTCCTCCAGGGAGTTCAGGATTTCCGTGCTTCCACCCACGATCTGGAAAATGATGGTGATGGTCCCCTTCTCACGGTCATAACCGGCAATGGTAAGCGGGATCCGTTCACCGTCCTCCTTCGCACGAAGGATAATGAACTGGCCGGGCTCACATTTCCGTGCAACCAGCGGAGCTTCAACCTCCATCAATGTCACTGTGGGATTTAACTGTTTCTTTTGGATAATCTTATACATATCTGACGCTCCCTTTAAAAATGGCATTATATCTTACCGATTATAGCATCTGAACCCACGAAACACAAGGGAAAGATTCCTTTCCTTCGTTGACGAACCCAGGTAGATAAAGTATAATGGCTCTGGAATAAAAAGCGGGGCCCGGATCGGCTCCCCGCCAAAATATGAACGGAAAGGGGACTGCAGGGGAATGCCTGACCGCATTCCTCCCCAACTTCAGAAGCTGGGGTATCCTGCCAAGGAGAGATGAAAAAAATCAAAAAGATCGCGAAGGCTGTTACGCTGATCAGTGCCTGTGCAGGCGTAGCCGCGCTGATCGACGACAGAAAAAAGGCGAAGACGAGAACCTCCGGGCATCGTTCCAACGGTCCCTATGAATCCTATATCAAACGGCCCCTGGATGCATTTCTGTCCACGGGTGCACTGATCGTACTCAGCCCCGTCATGCTGACTACCGCAGCTCTGGTCCGTCTGAAACTGGGATCCCCGGTACTCTTCACCCAGGACCGGCCCGGTCTGGATGAGAAGGTCTTCAAGCTCTATAAGTTCCGGACCATGACGGATGCCAGGGATGCCGAGGGCAACCTTCTTCCCGACGAAGAACGGCTCACGTCCTTCGGAAAGCTGCTCCGCTCCACCTCCCTGGACGAGCTTCCGGAGCTTCTGAATATCATAAAGGGTGACATGGCCATCATCGGTCCCCGTCCCCTTCTGGTGAAATATCTTCCACGTTACAACGAAACCCAGCGCCGCCGTCATGAGGTCCGGCCGGGACTTACCGGACTTGCCATGTCTACCGTGCGGAACTCCGCGGGATGGGATAAGAAATTCGAACTGGATGTGGAGTATGTCGACAAGATCTCCTTCCTGCTGGATCTGAAGATCATCTTCTGGACGGCACGCATCGTTCTGAAACGGGAAGGCATCAATGAAGAAGGAAATGTCACGAACAGCGAGTTCATGGGCATATTGGAGGAGAAAGAGTGAAAGCGATACTCATCGGATCCGTAGGATCCAGTAAGGAAATGCTGCAGGCCATGATCGATGTGGGCTTCCCCGTATCCTGTGTATTCTCTCTGGACGAGGCAGCCTCCGGACCGGTGTCCGGATACCAGCCCATCCATGAACTGGCCGCTGCGAACGGCATCCGTTATCAGAAATTCAAAAAGATCAATGACGAGGAAAATGTGGCGCTGATCCGCGAGATCGCACCGGATTATATCTTCGTGATCGGACTTTCCCAGCTGGTGAAAAAGGAGATCATCGATGCCGCGAAGGTCGGCGTGGTCGGATTCCATCCCACCGCCCTTCCGAAGATGCGCGGACGTGCCGCAAATGTATGGCAGGTGCTTCTCGGTGTCCATGAAGCGAAGGTATCTCTCTTCTTCATCGATGAAGGAACCGACTCCGGCGATATCCTCGGACAGGAGCCTTACTACATCGAGGATACGGACTATGCGGAGGATGTGGGACGCAAGATCGACGAAGCCGCTTCCGTCCTCTCCCGCAGGGTGCTCCGGCAGATCATGGACGGAACCATCGCTCCGGTGAAGCAGAACGAGGAGGAAGCCACCTATCTCCTGAAGCGCAGCCCCGAGGATGGTCTGATCGACTGGAATCAGAGCATTTCCGATATCCATCGTCTGATCCGCGCAGTTTCCCGTCCCTTCCCGGGAGCCTTCGGGATGTACGACGGAACACATCAGGTGATCCTGTGGCGCGCCGAAATGCTGGAGAATAAGAAGTACATCGGAATGAACGGGCAGATCGCCTGCATCACCGACGACTATATGGACATCGTCTGCAGGGACGGCCTGCTGCGTGTCACCGATTATGAAAATGTAGATCAGGTCCGGATGTTTGCCGGCCACAAGTTGAGATAGAACATTTAGACAGAGCATTTGGATAGAGGATGATAAGATATGCGCATTGTAGTGATCGCACCACATAATGATGACGAGATCCTGGGTGTCGGCGGAACCATGGCGAAGTATGCCGCCCAGGGCCATGAAGTGATCGTCTGTGAAGTAACCGCCGGTGATCTGGAGGATGAAATGGTTCAGCTCCAGAAGCGGGAAGCCATCGCGTCCCATGAACTGATGGGGGTAAAGACACATTTTATGGATCTTCCCGTGGTGGGCCTTCGGGAAATGAAGACCACCGAACTGAATTCCGCTTTTCTAAGGCATATGCAGGAACTGAAACCGGATATCGTCTTTCTTCCCCATAAGGGAGATATGCACATCGACCACCGTATGACCATCGAGGCCGCCATGGTGGCGCTCCGTCCGGTCTCCCTGCCGGATCTGAAGGCGATCTATGCGTATGAGACCCTTTCGGAAACAGACTGGAATACGCCTTCCCCGGACAACAGCTTCGTCCCCACCCTCTTCGTGGATATCTCCGACTGGATGGATCTGAAGCTGGAAGCCATGAAATGCCATGCCAGTCAGCTCTGCGAATATCCGCATCCGCGTTCTCTGGAAGCCCTTCGGGCCCTGGCCATGCACCGCGGCAGCACGGTCTGCCGGCCATATGCGGAAGCCTTTATGGTGATCCGTGAAGTTCAGTAACTGCTACTCCGCGAGATTTCTGTAGAATTCCTCCAGCCGCGGACGTGCCGCCACATAGTAGGGCTCCAGCCTTGCGTCAAAATGCCTGCCCATACCCTCCATGATGATCTGATCCGCCTGTTCAAAGGACATGCTGTCCTTATAGACTCTCTTACTTACCAGCGCATCATACACATCCGCGATGGCCATGATCCTGGCTTCCAGGGGGATCTCCAGCCCCTTCAGGCCCTCGGGATATCCGGAGCCGTCCCAGCGTTCATGATGGTAATTTGCCACATTTTCGGCGATCTTCCGGAAATACTCATCATCGGTTCCTTCAAGGATCTGATGTACGATCCTTCCGCCTTCTGCGGCATGCTTCTTCATTTCCTCAAATTCCCAGGGTTCAAAACGTCCGGGCTTCCTGAGGATCGCATCATCGACAGCGATCTTCCCCAGGTCGTGCATCGGCGCGGCCTTGATGATGGCGCGTCGGAATTCCTTCGTGAGATGCAGCCGGTTCTGCTTCATCATTTCATCCACCAGGATCCGCACACCTTCACTGGTCCGCTTGATATGACCGCCGGTGGAATTGTCACGGCTTTCAACCAGAGTCGCCATGGCCATGATCAGCTTGTCATGCATTTCCACGATATGGGCTGTCTTCTCGTCCACCTCGTCCTTCAATGCCGCATTGAACCGGTTGATCAGTGAGATATATTCCTGATTCTTCGTATCATCCGTAACGAAGATCCGCAGTCCCCGCTTTTTTTTCCCGTCGTACAGATAGTCCACATCAAAGATATAGGTATGTCCGTTTCTTGAATAAAAAGAGGCATCATTCTCCTCATTCTCCCGGAAGCTCTGCAGCCGGTTCAGCGCCTGCTCCTTCAGAAAGACATTTTCCTCCACCGGGGTTCCCACCTTCACCTCCGCCAGCTCCGGGAAGAACTTCTGCGCGGCTGCGTTACTCCCCAGATAACGGTCTTTAAAATCAAAGGAGATGAAGCCGGAATTCCCCGTCTCATTGATGGAATCCAAATGTGTCTCCGACACATCATAAAGACACATATCCCGTACGATGATCAGGAAGAACAGCTGGGCAAAGTCATACGCCACAGGAAGCGGTTCCACAAGGTGCGGAAACAGTCTTGCCCCGAAATAGGCAATGATCGCGATCACCTCCGGGACTGCCATCAGGATGACCACGTGATTGGATACATCATTTTTCTTTATGAAGCTGTAGACAAGGGCAGAGATGCTGATCACGAAATAGATCACAACCATGACGTAGAAAATGGTATGCAGGAAGCCGTATTCCTTCACCAGAACACCCACTCCGTCCTGCATCTCAAAGCTGACATTTTTGTAGAAATAAGGGAGTTTGCCTGCGGTCAGGACTCCGCCGTAGACCAGGCAGGTAACGAAGAAGAA
>CACYMQ010000043.1 GCA_902775555.1 uncultured Lachnospiraceae bacterium
ATCAAAGGTAAAAAAGCATCTTACTATGTAGCAAGCAAGACCTCCTTAGAGGATAACGTGAAAAAATGGTCTTCCCAGGTGATAGCAGATCTTGCTTCGAACATGGAAGGATTATCTGTTGCTGATCCGGAGGCGTTTTTCCGTTTTGTCGGTAATCTTGCGGATGATGAGAAAATAATCATCGCGCTTGATGAGATCCCTTATATTGCCGAAACCGATGAATCATTTCTGTCAAGGCTTCAGGTCGCGGTGGATACAATATTTGCATCTAAGAATATATATATGATCCTGTGCGGCTCTTCGATCAGCTTTATGGAGAAAGAGATCTTAAGCGAGAAAAGCCCGATCTTTGGGAGGCGGACGAATCAGATATTTTTACGCCCGTTTGATTATATCGAATCTGCCGAGTTTGTTCCGGGGTATAATGCCGAAGAGAAAGCAATCGTATATGGAGTTACCGGTGGAGTCGCTAAATATCTGACGCTTTTTGATGATAAGCTTTCGCTGGACGAAAACCTGATCAGAAATTACTTTACAACATCGGGATACCTGTATGAGGAACCGATGAATCTTCTTACGCAGGAGTTCAGATCTGTCAATACCTACAATACCGTTATCGAAGTTTGTGCCGGCGGTGCCAACAAAGTAACCGAGATTGCAGACAAGGCACACATTACTACTGCGACTCTGTCTTATGTTTTGAAGAGTCTGGATACAGTGGGTATTATCTCCAAGATCACGCCTATGACCGAGAAAGAGAACAACAGGCGAAGTGTTTACGAAGTGACTGACAGCATGTACCGTTTTTGGTACTCTTTTATTCCGGGCGCGAGAGCAGCGATAGAGATGAATCGAGGCGAGGTTTTTTATAAAAACTACGTGAAAGAAAAGCTCCATTCCTTTATGGGTAAAGTTTTTGAAGAGATGTGTAGATTTTATACCCTGTCACAGGGATTGGATGGCAAACTGAATTGTCTTGTTACAAATGTAGGAAGCTGGTGGGGACCGGGACATGATCATATACCTACGGACATTGATGTAGTGGGAATTGATGATGCAAATAAAAAGGCGGTGCTCGGAGAGTGTAAGTTCAAAAATGAAGTGATCGATAAAGAAGTTTACGAAGCCCTGATGGACAGAAGTGGCCTTATCGATAAACGTTATGAAGAAGTGGAGTTTCTGTTATTCTCTTTAACTGGCTTTTCAAAATGGGTAAAGGAAAATGTCCGGCCGGACAGGGTCAGACTTGTTACATTGGAAGAGCTATATCTGACAAGAAGGGATACATGAAGTAAAGAAATGATCATGGCAGGACCCGGCACTATGCCGGGTTCTGCTTATTATATTATGGATCTGCACTGGGATTTGTACGTGCCGAACAATCCAGTCTATGTTATAATAAACGTATGTGAACCTGTCGAAGCATTGAACCGAAAGATGAAGGGAGAATATGAGAAGAAGAAAAGAAGGCTCCGGCAGACAGTTTAAGCGCTTTCAGATCGAGTTGCTCGTGGTTTTCTCGGCCATCATCCTGATCGTAACCTTTTTCCTGGATTATCTGATCCTGGAGCGGTCCGGAAGGACCATGCAGCAGAACGCATCGAATCTGATCTCCGCCAACAGCCGGCAGATCGAGTTGAATATCAACTCCTATCTGGAGAGAATGGAAACCATTCCGACTCTCCTTTTTTCGGATGAGACCTATTATCTCTATGACGCGACGGACAAGTCCCTGGAAGAGTATGATAAGGTGAAAAATGAGGAGAGCATCCAGAACCGGATCGTGGATATCGGTCTTATGGAAAATTACGCTGATTTCGGGATCTACTACAGCAACGATCATTCGGTGGGCTGGATATCCCACGGGACCATGGACATTTTCCCCGAGGGCGGCGCTTATGCGGCTTTCTCCGAGTATGCCACGGATCCGAAGACAAATGACGGCTGGTGCTTCGGCATAGGCGGAAGCGTGGACCGTCTCTACTACATCAAACGCCTGAACCCGAATGCGATCCTGGTTTCGGCAACCTACACACGGGAGCTGGCCTCGGTATTCATTCATCCCGAACAGCTGGAGGAGATGACCATCCGGCTGGTGAATCCGGAGGATACGATCATATATTCCTCGGATACAGCGGAGATCGGCCGGGTACTGCCCGACGATATCCGGACCACGCTTCAGAAGAAGGGTGTATCCGGTGCCGCAGGCGACCCCTCCGGCAGACGTTTTGACAGCACGATCATCAGTGATGAGTTCATCATCAATTCCAATGAATGTGAAAATGGATGGCGCGTGGTCTGTACCGTGCCTATGGAGAGCATCCTCCGCGAAAATACAGAACTCCGGCGATTTGTCTTCGGGGTATCCTTTTTCATGGCGTTGCTCTTCGTATTGGTGGGGATCCTGTTGATCCGGAATCTGACCCGGCCAATGGATACCATGGTATCCAACCTGAATGAGAAGGCAGAGATGGACCGTCTCTCCGGTGTGCTCAACAAAACCGCCTTTGAAGAAGCGGTGAAGGAACATTTGAAGGAGAGACCGGAGAGTGACCTTTCCGTTATGACGATCCTGGATATGGACAACTTCAAACTGGTCAATGACCGGCTGGGTCATTCCCATGGGGACAAGGTGATCATCCGTGCGGCGGAGTTCCTGCGGAAGCATTATGATCGGGATACGCTGATCGGCCGGATCGGAGGAGATGAATTTGCCCTCTATACGGAGTGTGCCGTGGCGGGTGACGGTCATACAGAGACACTGGGTACCGCTTCCATGGAGAACCTGAGAATAAAGGCGCGGGAGATCGTTCTCGGAACCGTGAAGGAACAGATGGATGGGGTGATGAAGGAATTCCTCGAGGAGTTCCGGGAGGAACGGGAGAAATGCGAGGTTTCCGTCAGCGCCGGAGTCTATATCACACCGGTGGAGCCGGCAGCGGAGGATTTCGAGACCATCTATAAGAAGGCGGATTACGCGCTTTATACATCCAAGAGAGCCGGTAAGGCCAGGTATACGATATACACGGACGGGCCGGAGAAGGAGGCAGCACATGAAAGTAAGTAAGCTTTTGTTGGTCGTGATCGTGCTCGTTCTCATGGTAGCCTCTGTCGTCGGTATCTTTCTCTTCAGCAACCGCACGCGTCCGGATGAAAGTGTCAGGACCCGGCAGAGCGAGATCCCCATCACCCTGTCCTGGTGGGGAAATGACGGCCGTCACAAATATACGATGGAGGGCGTGGATCTCTTCCAGAAGAAGAATCCTGAGATCCGTGTGAATTACCGGTACGGGGTATGGAACGGATACGAGAAGCGAAATAAGGTATGGATGGAGTCCCATGACGAGGCGGACGTGATGCAGATCAACTTCGCCTGGGTGAAGGAATACTCGCCGAAGGGCACGGGCTTCTATGATCTGCGGAAGCTGTCGAAGTATATCGATCTCAGTAACTTCACGGAGGAAGAGCTGAGATACGGTGAGAGCAACGGCGTGTTGAATGCCATCCCCATAGCCATGAACACCCAGACCTTCTACTACAATCAGGAGCTGTTGGATCATTTCGGCAGTAAGGTGCCGGAAAGCTGGGATGATCTTCTGGCTCTGGGGAAGAAGGCAAAGACAGAGGGAAAATATGCCCTCGGCGTAGCGAAGAAGCAGATGTTTCTCCTGATGATCGCTCACTATGAGCAGACGACGGGAAAGCCGGTATTCAATGAGGACGGGACCCTTGCGGTTGACGAGGCGGGGATCCTTTCCATGCTGACCTTCTACCGGAAGATGATCGACGAACACGCCCTCTGCCCCGTGGACAGCTTCGACCGGACGAAGTATATGTCCGGAGAGGTGATCGGTGCCATGTGCTGGATCAGTGATACGAAGATCTACTGTGATGGTATGGCGGAGACGGGAGTCACCGTGACCCGGGCGCCCTATCCGAAGGCTGCGGGGGCTGCGGTTTCCGGCTGGTACGTAAAGCCCGCCACCATGTGGGCCATCAGTGCAAATACCGCACATCCCGAAGAGGCGGCGAAGCTGCTGGATCATTTGCTGAATGACAGGGAGATGGCCATCCTCCAGGGAACGGAGAAGGGAGTACCCGTCAGTCATGCGGCAGTGGAAGCGCTGTCCGGTGAAGGACTTGCGGATACGAATGAATATAAGGCAACTCGGGAAATGAAAGAGCATATGGACGAGTTCCATCAGATGATCCCGAATATGGAGAACGAGACCATCATCGATGTCTTCAAGTCCGGCGCGGACGAATACCTGTATGATAAGCAAAGCGCCGGGGACTGTGCGAAGAGCATTTACGGAGAGATGAAGAAACTGGCAGCAGGAGAACAGAAATAGCCTTTACGGAGAGATGAAGAAACTGGCAGCAGGAGAACAGAAATAGCCGGCGTACCGGCACGACAGAAAGCGGGTGTAGGGCATGCATTCCATTAAGACGAAGATATCAGCATTTACAATAGGAGCCATCATCATTACCATGATCATCGCCGGGGCCTTCGGCGTGGTAGCCATCAGAAATATCAGCAGGAGCCGTTCCCAGCAGATGCTGAGGCTCCTTTGTGAGGTCGGGCAGAAGAATCTTGATGCGAGTCTGGTGGGAGTTGAGAAGGATGTTCAGACGATCCTTACCTATGTTGAAGAGGATCTGAAGGCGATTGATGACCGCAGCCTGCAGGAGCATCTGGACCGGAGCAGTGTATTCTTCAATAAGATCCTGAATGAGACAAATGGTGTCATGACCTATTATTACCGGATCGATCCCTCGGTATCGTCAGAGGTGAAGGGCTTCTGGTTCGTCAATACGCCGGGTGAAGGCTTCCGGGAACATGAAGTAACGGACATCACCATGTATGATACGGAGGATACGTCGCAGCTGGTATGGTTCACCGTACCGAAGGCCACGGGGAAGCCCGTATGGCTGCCACCCTATATCACGGACAATCTGGATGCGAAGGTGATCTCCTATAATACCCCGGTGTATCTGGAGGGCCGTTTTATCGGCGTTATCGGGATCGAACTGGATTACACCTTCATGGCGAAAATGGTGGACAATATCAAGCTCTACGAGAACGGTTACGCCTTCATCAATGACGAAGAGGGGAATATCGTATATCATCCGAAGATGGATGTGACAACCATGGAAAAACTCCCGGAGATCCCGGAGGGCATCACCAACAGAAAGGATATCATCCGTTACAGCTATGAGGATACGGATAAAGTGGCAGTCAGCCTTCCCCTTTCCAACGGGGACATCCTGAATGTTTCCGTTCCGGTAAGTGAGATCAATCATTCCATGTATATATGGATCAATACGATCATCATCGCATTCGGACTCCTCCTGGCCGCATTTATCGTCTTTATCCTGCGGTTTACAGGAAGGATCACGAAACCCCTCCGGGATCTTACGGAGGTGGCGGAGCAGATCGATGAGGGCAACTATGATCATACCCTCAGCTATGACGGAGATGATGAGATCGGAAGACTGACGAAGACCTTCAGCAGCGTATCGGCCCATCAGAAGCAGTATATCACGGATCTGAACGAAATGGCGGAACAGCTGACGATGCAAAATAAATCCCTCAGCGCACTGCTGAATAACATGCCCGCCATGAGCTTCTCCAAGGATGCGGCAACGGGAGAGTATCTGGCATGCAACCAGGCCTTTGCGGACTACGCGCATCTCCGGGGGACCGAGGAGGTGGCAGGCCTCACGGACGAGCAGATGTTCGATTCCGAAACGGCTGCACATTTCAAGGCGATGGATAAGGAAGCGCTGTCCAAAGAAGAGCCCATCGTATACTTTGAGGACGTGCTGGACGCCAAGGGTACGCCCAGACAGCTGCAGACAACGAAGCTTAAGTTTATCGATGCCACGGGGCGGGAGTGTATCCTCGGGGTCTGCACCGATGTGACGGATACCCGGGCAAAAACACAGGCAGACCGGATGATCACCGCCATGGCAGCGGACTACCGGTCGGTCTACTACGTCAACCTGGATGAAGATGATGGCGTTTGCTACCGTAACGATCCTGACGATCCGGACCTGAGCCCTGCGGGAGTACATTTCAACTATCAGGAGAGAATGAACTGGTATGCGGAGAATTATGTTACGGAAATGTACCGCGAAGGCTTTCTTGAGTTCGCCGACCCGGATCAGATCAGGGAGCGGCTGAATACGGACCCCATCATCGCTTACCGCTATCTGGCGAAGAAAGGGGAGCATGAATACTATGAAATGATCCGTATGGCAGGTGTACGCCGTGTGGCAGAGCGGGAGGATCATATGGTTCATGCCATCGGACTCGGTTTTACCGAGATCGATGCGGAGATGCGTGAAACCATGGCGAAAAATGATGCCCTGGTTGAGGCACTGGCTCTGGCAGAGGAAGCAAATAAGGCAAAGACGGCATTCCTTTCCAACATGAGTCATGAGATCCGGACACCGATGAACGCCATCATCGGACTGGATACCCTTGCCCTGAATGATGAGACCATATCGGCGGGGACCAGGGATTACCTGGAGAAGATCGGCGGAAGCGCCCGCCACCTTCTTGCCCTGATCAACGATATCCTGGACATGAGCCGCATAGAGTCCGGGCGGATGGTGCTGAGAAAGGAAGAATTCTCCTTCAGCGACATGCTGGAGCAGATCAATACCATGGTGTCATCCCAGTGTTCCGATAAGGGTCTCTACTATGAGTGCAGGATCCTGAGCCGCGTGGACGATCATTATATCGGTGACGATATGAAGCTTAAGGAAGTGCTCATCAATATCCTTTCCAATGCGGTTAAATTCACGGATGCGCCGGGAAATATCACCATGACGGTGGAGAAGACGGCAGAGTATGATGACCAGTCCACCCTGAAGTTCTGTGTAAAGGATACGGGGATCGGAATGAGCAAGGAGTACATTCCGAGGATATTTGAGCCCTTCTCCCAGGAGGACGGAAGCACGAAGAGCAAATACGGAAGTACCGGTCTCGGCATGGCCATCACCAAGAATATCGTGGAGATGATGAACGGCACCATCAGTGTGGATTCCAAGAAGGGAGTGGGAACCGAATTCACGGTTGTGGTGACCCTCAGGAATTCCCTCCGGCGGGATCTCGTCGGGGAAGGCACATTTGACCCGAATCATCTCCGGGTGCTGATCGTGGACGACGAAGCCATTCCTGCCGAGCATGCGAGAATGGTGCTGGATGAAGCCGGTATCAAGGCGGATGTCAGCATGAACGCCGAGGATGCCATGAGAATGCTGGAGGTACAGCATTTGAAGCAGGAGCCCTACAATCTGGTGCTCCTGGACTGGAAGATGCCGGATAAAGACGGGGTGGATACGGCGAAGGAGATCCGGGAACGCTACGATAATGAGACCACCATCATCATTCTGACCGCCTACAACTGGGATGAGATCATGGAAAAGGCCCTTGCTTCGGGCGTGGACGGCTTCATCGCCAAGCCGCTTTTTGCCTCAAATGTGATAGCGGAATTCGAAAGAGCTGCGAACCGTAACCATATGGATCTCAGCAAGGAGAAGAAGAGAGCAGAGCTGGCAGGACGGCGGGTTCTCGTGGCGGAGGACATTGAAATGAATGCCGAGATCATCATGGACGTCCTGGAGATGGAAGAGGTGGAATCGGATCATGCCGAGAACGGAAAGCTTGCCGTGGAAATGTTCGATCAGAGCGAGCCGGGAACCTATGCGGCGATCCTGATGGATATCCGTATGCCGGTGATGGACGGACTGGAAGCGACCGAAGCGATCCGCAGGCTGGAGCGACCGGATGCGAAGAAGATCCCCATCATCGCACTTACAGCCAATGCCTTCGATGAAGATGTACAGAGATCCCTTCAGGCCGGCATGAATGCCCATCTGTCCAAGCCGGTAGAACCGGATCACCTGTACCAGACACTTGGAGAACTGATCTACGAGGCGGAGGAGACATGAATGTCATCCTGAGCGAAGCGAAGGATCTTTACATGAGCCTGTCATCCTGAGCAGGGCATGTCATTCTGAGAAGCGAAGCGACGAAGAATCTTACGGATAAGATCCTTCGTCGCTTTTTTAAGATCCTTCGCTGCGCTCAGGATGACAATGAAGATCCTTCGCTTCGCTCAGGATGACAAGGGTCGCTCAGGATGACAAAAAAACTACCCCGGTTTTAACCGGGGCAGTTTTTTATTTCTTCATCTGGTTCGGGGCCTGCTGCTTCGCCTTCTCCAGCTCCTTGGTCTTATGGATGATCTGGCGATGCATCTCGTCCAGCTTCATGGGGCCCTTGCCCTTAAGTGCCTCGAAGGCCGGAAGATAGGTAGCGCGTTCCTTTTCGGTTACGCGGTTGAGAGTAAATGCAGTATCTTTCTTTGCATCATCGAAGAGGATCTTGGCCTGGCTTTCGCTGATCTGTCCTTTCTCCAACTTATCCGCATTTTTATAGGATTCCGTACGCTTGATGACCTTCATGGCTCTCTCAAAACGGATCACCTCATCCAGGGCTTCCATGGTCACTGTCTGTTCACCGAAGTCCTTGACCATCTGAACGCACATCTTCTTCATCCGTTCCGCAGAATCCTTCTGACGCTGCTCAACATTTCCGAGCTTGGAAAGGTAGTTGTGATAGAAGGAGAAGGGGTACAGCGGTTCACCGGATTCGATGGCCTC
Source organism: uncultured Lachnospiraceae bacterium (assembly GCA_902775555.1). Taxonomy (GTDB): domain Bacteria; phylum Bacillota; class Clostridia; order Lachnospirales; family Lachnospiraceae; genus Eubacterium_Q. The sequence continues at coordinate 8,677 of CACYMQ010000043.1, forward strand.
ATCGATGCACTTATTCAGTACCTCGTCATTCTTCAGATAACGAACCGCATTTCCGTTGTTGAGCTCCTCTACATTTCTCTGATCCAGAGCCTTGCTGTGGGTCGTATAGCTGGTCCGGTCCGCAGTGATCCTGTCTTTGATGGCGGTGGCTGCTATGTACTGGAGCAGACCTTCACGGACAGCCGGATCCTTCAGATCCTTATTCTCCAGTTCGGCAGATTTCAGCCAGGTATAGGCGAAAAGATTATCTACGGTCACACGGCCCTTCTCCTCAAGGTCTTTCACGCCTGCCAGCTTCACCTCGATCCTGGATTGATACATCTGAACCTTTCTGTCATATCCATCCTTATAGATTTGATCAAATGCGGTCCATTTCTTATCCTTGATCTCGTTTTTCTGCGCCTTGAGTTTCTTCTGCTGGTCCTTCAGCTTGCTTACATAATCGTCATTCGAAAGTCGGGTATACCGTCCCTCCATATTCCGGTAGCGGGAGAGCTTTTTGTTGTATTCCGGGAGCAGCTCCTCCTGATACTTCTTCAGATCCTGCTTCAGCTTCCGGTTTGCATCCGTATCACCGAATCCGAGGGTGAAGAATTTCTTTAGTCCCCAGAGAACGGAATTAATAAATCCGAGCTTCGGCTTCACCGGCACCTGTGGCGGCTTTGGAATGCCCTCCCTTTTATATTTCGCTGCAGTCTCCAGATCATTTTCGATGACCTTGAGCTTCTTGCCGATATCATCCTTCGCATCCTTAAGATTCTGATCCTCTTTCAGAAGATCGAATCGGATCAGGGGATCCGTGTCAAGGGACTTCAGGGGCGTATAGGCCTCCGAATCCTCAAGGCGTGTCTCAGGGGTGACCTCCTTGTCTGATACGAAGAGCCTGCCGTTACGTTTTTCGGCAGCATAAGCCTCCAGCCCGAAGACACCCTTTTCAAAGACAAAGAGCCTTTCCTTATCCGCTCCCTGCTGCAGCTTGCACAGGACTTCGGAGTAACTGTCATACCATCTGCCTTCCGTATCCACGGCGAAGGCAAAATGCCTCATCTCAAAACGCTCCATGAATTCCAGATCAACATTATTCAGTTCTTCAAAATCATCCTCCGGAATATCCTTCAGCGTAAAGGCTTTCTCGTCGGTTTCATCCTTTTTCTGTACCTCGATGGCAAAACGGTCATACTCACGTTTTACCTCAACCGGTTTTCGCTCATCCTTAAAATGGATGGTCAGATCCACATCATGTTTCGGAAGAGCCTTCCGGATCTCTTCCTCCATGGAGTCATAGATACCCTTCGGGATCTTGATGCCGGTCAGGGCGAATTTTACAGCATCCGGGCCGTCATATTTATTTCCGTCTGCATCCTCGGCATAGGCGATGTCCTCTTCCTTCCAGTCCAGGATCCGTTGTTCATCCAATGGATACGGGATCTCGAACATTTCCTCCGGCATAACCTTGGGGAGATCCTTCTCACGTCTTCTGCCGGGCGTTATATAATACTTTCCGTCACGAAGGGCCACCGCATAAGCTTCATCCGGTTCCAGCTTCGTTTCCTGATCGGTTTCCGGGGACTCTTCCGTCTCCGAATCCCTGTACAGGAGCTGCTCATATTCGAGTGCTTCCGTCGTATAAAGGAAGACCATTTTATTCTCTTCCGAAAGAGCCTTGCGGATCTCCTCCGGCGTCTCATACCGGTTTCCATCCGCATCCTTCGCAAAGAGGATATCCGTCTCATTCCACCTGAGCAGCATCCGCTTACCAGGAGTACGATCCTTGCTGACCTTAAAGGACTTTTTCGCTTCCTCCGCACGATCCAGTTCCTTGACACTGTGGTAGGTGTAATGCGTCTCGATAGCGATATTTGTGGTCTCGTCCTTATTCATCAGGACAAGACGGCTCTCGTAGTCCTCCAGTTTCTTCAGGATCTCTTCCGTGCCATGATAGACATGCTCCTCGGCATCTATGGCATGGTCGATATTCCGGCTTCGGAGAAATGCCTCCAGACCGCCGCTGACATGCTTCATCTCGGTGACATCCTGATGAGGCTCCGGGTCATCGTCCGGCGGGAGCAGAGCATCCTCCTGATCCTCCTTCAGGCCGGTGCCGGATTCATCCTTCTGGCTGATGCCGGGATCCTCCTTCAGATCGATCTTTGGAGCATTCTCCTGATCGCTGTCCGGACCATCCTCATAGGAGATGATGGTATCATCCAGATTACTGAGATTCAGATTCTGATCTACTCCGGTTCTTGGCATAAGCGTGTCCTCCTTCATGTGATAAGCGAATCGTAACACTTGTATTATCACAGTAGTGTCACAGTAATGTTACAGGCAAGTGTTACAGGCAAGAATATCTTAGCAAAAACGGGGGTATCATTCAAGAGAGGACAAGATCCTTCGCGTTGCTCAGGATGACAATGAAGATCCTTCGCTGCGCTCAGGATGACATAGAAAGGACAAGATCCTTCGCGTTGCTCAGGATGACATCCACGTGTCATCCTGAGGAGCGTAGCGACGAAGGATCTTGTCCTCTATCTTTAGTCTATCAACTTCTCATCCAGGCTCTTTTCCTCACTCAGGGTGAGCTGGATCCGGTGGGTGTTGCCCTGTCCGTCCGTCAGTACCAGGACACCGGTCCCGGCCTTCTTGTAATGCACAATCACATTCACCCTTCCGTTCGGGAAGCTTTCCATCTCGGCAGTGGCAAAGGACTCATCCTCCACGGATGCGCTCCAGCTGCTGTCCAGCTCATAGGTCTCGCTGGCAAGCAGGACATTTGCGCTGAGGAACTCCGCCCCCGGGGCGTTCCACTTGAGAAGGAACAGCGCGATCACCGCCGCCAGGCTTATGGCGAAGGAGAGCAGGATCGGCTTTTTGTCCGAGAAGAGCCCGAAGATCAGAAAGGGAATGATCAAAAAGCAGTAGATGGCGGAGATCAGGTGGTTCGGAAATTCATGCCGAAGGGTGATCACATAGGAAATGCCCTGATATACAAGCAAAACCAGAATGGGGGACAGAATCAGCGCTGCGAGAAGATTATTCTTCTTCACGTACCAGCCGATGAAAGCCGCCGGAAATGTGAAAAGCGTGATGAAGAACCAGTAACGGTAATATCCGAACAGTTCCCAGCCCATCTCATTGAAGGGAACCTGGAACAGGTACACCAGGGGCTGAGAGATGAGAAAGAACACGAAGGTCTTCAGCGCCGATTCCAATGGTCCCTTGCAGTTCAGCATGATAATAAGGGCAAGGGGGACCCAGGCTTCCGCCGTCACGGATATGTCGTGAAAGGAGCAGGTCGCAGGAACCCACGCAGCCATCATTGCGGTATAGATGCCGGCAATGACAGCCATAATGATCACCTTGGGCCAGGTCATATTCAACCCGCCGAATAATTTATGAAGCAGCTTACTCATTCGTATCTCCTTTTGGTTATGTGACTTAGCATGTCATTCTGAGGAGCGAAGCGACGAAGAATCTTTAAGATCCTTCGCTTCGCGCTGCCGCTTGGTCGATACTCGGCGCACGTAATGCGTGCCACCGGCACGCGTGCGCCCGCTCAGGATGACAATGAAGATCCTTCGCTGCGCTCAGGATGACAGGGGTGCTCAGGATGACAGGGGTGCTCAGGATGACATCAGTTTCCTTCCACCAGTTTCTTCAGTTCTTCCGTCTTCAGGTCTATGGTGGCACCGGCATCGATCTTTTGGAAATATGCCTCTTTCCCGGCAGGGGTTGCCATGGTGCTCTGCAGTGTTGCCATATCAGACAGCTCCCAGCCATCACCCTTGAAGAGGAAGGTTCGTTCCTCCAGTGAAGGATCATTGGGGATCCGGGGTGAGAAGGTCACCAGGATGATGTAAGTGTCTGCCGGAACCGCTACCGTGATCTTTCCGTTATCTGCAGAAGGCCAGGTATCCACTTCATCCTCAAGGCCCGCCTGCTCACCTTCCTCCGTGAAGGCCTTTGTGGGGATCGCCGCAAGCATGATATTATAGTTTTCATCATAACTGCGGAAGTCATAATCGATATTCAGTCTTGCGCATCCGTTGGGGATGGCTGCCGGGATATCATGGCTGGCGATACCCGTTTCCTCGATGGCCTTGTTGAGGGCGGACATATACTTCTCAAATCCGGTCTGCTTCAGGCACCAGGGAAGGAGCTTCGCCAGGTCCGGATAATCATTTCTCGGAGTGATGCTCATGGAGACATTCATCCAGAAGTAGATCTGGTCGCTTACATCCATGCCCGCCTGAAACAGCTTGTAGGAGATAAGATTCAGGAGAGAAGAATTCCTGTGAACGCCGCCCTGATCATTTTCCTTTGCGGTGTACTTCGCGGTGGGAACATAATAACAGTCACCCACATAGGCCGGCTGCCCCTTCTTTCCGGGCTCGGCCATATCACGGATGGGAGAACCCAGATTCTCGCCGATCAGCCAGTAGCCTTCCTCGGGACCGTCGAGTCCCATCTCCACCAGGTTTCCGATGATATCACTCAGGGCCTCATTAATGGCGCCGGAATCATTCTGATACAGGTTCACGGTCATAAATGTGCCGCTTACGCAGTGGGTATATTCATGTGCCATGACATCCACGCAGTCACCGAAGGCCTTGGTCTCGTCGAAGGTGAATACCTGGTATCCGAGGACCTTTGAGTAGTAATTTGCATTCTCGGAAGGATTTCCCTCCTGATCCAGGGCACCCATCAGCAGAAGGATGGGGGTTCCCTCACCGTCTGCTCCGTCCCAGCCCATTTCCTTGAAGAAATCATAGATCCGGATGGTGTTGTAATAGGTCAGCACATCCAGATTCGAGAAGGATCCGCCTTCCTCTACAGTAGAGGTGCGTACCTTGACCTCGTCGTTCCCGGCAAAGGCCACATAATCCGCAACCAGGATCTTCCGTTCGGCATCCGCCAGGTAGACCGTATTATCCTCCGTGATGATCACGGGGAATTTGATCTCTTCCGTGGTCCCGTTGGTGTGGGTGATGGTAGCGGTTTCCTCGGTGGCTCTGCCCCGGGAGAAATCAAAGGTTTCCTTCGCACCGGAGCGGGATGAGGAATTACCGGGTTCCTGGGTGGGGGCATTATAGAGATAGTTGCCCGCCATGGATACATAATGTGCCGTGTACTTGGCGTCATATTCTTCCTTGACCGCCGGCGTATAGACGATCCATGCATAGTAGAAGGTATCGGAGCCCTGCTCCATGGGGATGAGAGCGGCTTCCGTCGTACCCGCCACAACCTTCAGGTTGTTCTGCGAATACTGCTTCTCCACGATCTTCTCCGCGTCCTCTGCGGAGATGGCCCAGTCGCCCTGATTCTTCTCCGTAAGTCCCGGAACGATGGTGCTGTTGATGCCGAGGACATTTCCGTCCTTATCCGCAACCAGCTTTACAGCCGCACCGTAAACCCGGACATCCGAGTTCAGCTGGATGAAGGTGTAGTAGGTAAGACCCGTTTCCGTGGGGCGGATGGAATCAAGAGTCAGACCAACATTTTCATTTCCGCCGAGCTTGTCGATGACGCTCTCCAGCACTGCCTCGGCATCTTCGCCATTCTTCACCTTCTTGTCGGTGATATTCTCCGTCAGGAAGGTATTGACGAAGCCCTCGCCTGTGATGGCCGCATCATCCACCTTGTGGGTCTCCTTGAAGAGGAGCAGTTTCGCTGCGTCTGCTGCCCCCGGATCCTGGGCTGATATACCGGAATCCTCCGTGCTTCCCACGGCGGTGGTCCCTTCCTCAGAGGAACCGCATGAGACGGTAAATGCCATGATCCCGGCCAGTAACAATGCTGCAAGTCCTTTTCTTCCGTTTATGAGCCTGTTCTTATGCATTTTCTTCCCTTCTTTTCATTGTAATAGGATGATTCTGTTTCATTTTGCGCGCACAGTATAGCATTTCACGGGAATCTTATCAAGCAGAAATTCAGGATCACCTGAATACGGCCGCCATGCAAAGGACCATGCATCCCACCAGCAGCATCATCACGAACATCTTCATCACGCTCGTCTTCTTCATCGCTCTTATCTCCTTCATATTATGATAATGGATCTGTCGTTTACGCGCAGACTATAGCAGAGGGACTTTTACAACATCCTTACAAAAGACAGAATATATCGTATGGATTTCAGGAATATCCCCGGCGGGTACGAATACCGGCCTCCGGGATCCGGTACTTCACAGCGCTCCGCCCCGGGCAATTTTCGATTGCAGTGGATTTCCGGGACAGTTATAATATATATGTAGTTCTGCACGGCAGGACAGCGGTAGGAGCAGCGAAAAAAATACATGCAGATATCATAAAAAGCACCAGGCAGATATCCGGAAGACACACACAGATCAGACAGACGGGCGGAGGAATGACCATGAGAGAGAAGAAGATCAGGAAGAAGAAACTGGCGGGCAGCATACTGGGGGGAGCCATGTCTCTTGTAATGCTGCTGGGGACCGGGACCGCGTACGCCGCACCTGCCGTATCTGCGGGGGAAAACACGAACCCCGTACAGGCTGCAGGGAGCAGGGTAGGAACAGTCTCCACACTTGGGGCATGGAATCCGGAGGACACGACCCCCGCCCCTTCCACAGAAAATGGGGAAGACGGAGACCCCACAATCCTCGGCGCGCATTTCACGGGCAGGGAAGCGGAGAAGGAACTGCTCTCCAGGAGCGCGTCCTTCCCGGAACGATTCGATCTTCGGAGCGTGGATACCAACGGGGACGGAGTGGGAGACCGGTGCTATGTGACCGGCGTAAAGTTCCAGAATCCCTTCGGCTCCTGCTGGGGCTTCGGAGCCATCTCGGCAGCGGAGACCAGCATCCTGGGCTCCCTCATGGAGGATGATCCGGAGGCCTATAAGACCCTGGACCTTTCGGAGAAGCAGCTGGCTTACTTCGGGAAGAAATATCTGGATGACCCCTCCTCACCCCAGAACGGGGAAGGCCTGCACCGGCGGACCGAGTCGGTGGAGAATATCTATGATGTGGGAGGAAACGGTTTCGGAGCCACCATCGTCTTTGCCTCCGGCATCGGACCGGTACATGAGGAGAGCGACCCGGTGTTCTATTACAGCGGAAAGAACCGCTATACACAGCAGGAAATGATCAACGGGGCATACAGGAACTTATGCTACAGTAAAGAGGATGACTGGAGTATGGACGAATCCTACCGTTTTGCCCAGGACTATACACTGAAGGCCAGCTACCTTCTTCCCTGCCCCGCCCGCCGGGACAACAGAGGGGATTATACCTATGATCCCGCCGGTACCGCAGCCATCAAGGAACAGCTGCTGGCGAAACGGGGAGTCAGCATCGGCTTCCTGGCGGATACCTCCTCCCCGGACCAGAAGAGTGGTGACGGAGTGTATATGAGCCAGAAGAACTGGGCACATTTTGCCTGGGAGACCAAACCCATGAACCATGTAGTCTGCATCGTGGGCTGGGATGACAACTATCCGAAGGAGAACTTCCCCGCGGCACATCAGCCGGAAGGAAATGGCGCATGGCTGGTGAAGAACAGCTGGGGATCCGGAGAGGAAGCCTTCCCCAATAAGGGATATGGAGACTGGGGCCTGCTTCAGGGACAGGACCGGGCACCCTATCAGGCAACCTCGGATGTCCATACCGGTTATTTCTGGCTGTCCTATTATGACCGCACCCTGAACCTTCCGGAATCCATGGAATTCGATCAGGCCACCACAGAGGAAGGGTATTTTCTGGATGAATATGATATGATGAACGCAACGGATTACGAGACCATCATCCGGGGCAGTTCCATGAAGATGGCGAACATTTTCACGGCAGAAGGAAATGAAAGACTGAACGCAGTGTCCGTGGTCACGGAGAATCCCGCCACAAGCATAAAATATGAAGTTTATATCCTCCCACCGGAAACCGTAAAGTCCCCGGAGGAGGGGGTTCTGGCGGCCTCCGGCAGCGCGAAGCTCTCCTACGGCGGATTCCGGAAGTTCCGGCTGGATACTCCGGTGCTGATCCGGAAGGGGCAGAAATATGCTATCGTGGTCACCATGACGGAAGAAGACGGAAAGAATTCCGTCCAGGTCCCCTTCAACTTCGGGAAAGGATCGGGGAAAGCCTTCTATAATGTGGGAGTCGTGAACCCCGGCGAAAGCATGGTGTGCATAGACGGTGTATGGTCGGACCTCACCGATCAGGAGACACTGGAGAAACTGGGTATGGACCGGGCTGCCTGGGACGACTACGCGCATGATAATTTCCCCATCAAGGGCTTCTGTGAGATCCTTCCGAATGTGAACATGAAGGTAGAGGGATCGAATGAAACCATATATTGTTACGACGTTCCCGGTTTTCCCGGAAATGAGACCACTTACTACCTTAGCTTCACCGGCGATGAGGATCAGGAAATGGGAAATCCCGAAATCACCTGGAAGCTGGCGGAGGGAGGAGAGAAGATCGTGGCTCTCACGGTATCAAAGGACCGGTCACAGGCCACGGTCAAAGCGCTGGCTCCCGGAGATACCCGGCTGATCGTATCGGTGGAAGGCCTCGGCCTTACGGTACTTCCGGTCCATGTGGAGAAGATCGTTCCCACCACGGTGGAGTTTGAAGAGGAAGAATATACCTATACCGGTTCCCCCATCCTTCCCGAATACGTGATGTCCGGCCAGGTTCCGGCACCGCTCACGGAGGGTGTGGATTTCACCGGTACATTTGTAGATAATATCCGCTGCGGCGCCGGAAAGCTGGTGGTGAGACCCACAGAAAAGGATACGGAAGCAGCATGGCAGAAGGTATTCTACTTCCCGATCCGGCCGCCGAAGGTGAAGGTCAGGGATATAAAGGTCAGCGGGACCAGCATCCGGGTGTCCATAGAGGATCCGGGAGACCTGGGTCAGACCGGATACGACGTCTTCCTTGAACATGGCGACGTATTGGAAATGGAGGATCATGAATTCCCCGGCCGCGGGACAGAATTCGTGATCAAGGGACTGAAGCCGGATACGGAGTATTGTCTGACGGTCTGCGGCTATGTGAACATGCCGGAGGAGGCCGTAGAAGCCGGCCTGGATAAGCTCTGCCAGGGAGAATATGATGAGCCTATATCGGTGAAGACAGGGAAGGAAACCCACATCTCCGAATGGGTGGGGGGCAAATGGTATGATGAGAACGGGTTCCAGTCCTACGTGCCCACCGGCGTCTGGAAGAGAGATAAAAAGGGAAGCAGATACGAAGATACCTCCGGCTGGTGTGCCAAGAGCTGCTGGCAGACCATAGACGGGAAGGAGTACTACTTCGATGCCGAGGGGTATATGGAATGCGATGCCTACCGGGAGGGATATGCCCTGGGTAAGGACGGGGTGAAGGAGGCAAAAGCCAAGGCCCCCGGCTGGCAGGACAAGGGGAAGGACAGAACCTTCCTGCTGTCGGACGGAACGCTCCTGAAAAGCACCTGGAAGAAGATCGATGGAGAGCGGTACTACTTCGATCAGGAGGGTGTCATGGCCCGGAACTGCTGGGTACAGGGATACCGGATCGGGAAGGACGGCATACAGAGCTATCCTTATAAAGGAAAATGGAAGAGCAATGACAAAGGAAAATGGTACGAGGACGCTTCCGGCCGGTATCTCCGGAGCTGCTGGCAGACCATAGACGGGAAGGATTATTACTTCGATAAGAAGGGCTATGCGGAATGTGATGCCTACCGCGGCGGATGGTATCTAAGGAAGGACGGTTCCTGGGACGGAAAAGGAAAGGTTCCCGGATGGCAGGACAGTACCCTGGGCTGGTACTACCGCCTGAGTGACGGGAATATCCTGAAAAATACCTGGAAGAAGATCAACGGAACCTGGTATTACTTCGGGAAGAACGGTGCCATGGCCACGGAGTGCTGGGTAGAGGGTTACTGGATCGGAGCCTCCGGTGCATGGAAATATCCTTACAGAGGAAAATGGCATAAGGACCGCACCGGCTGGTGGTTCGGCGATACCTCCGGCTGGTATGCAAAGAAAGCTTCCTATCGGATAAACGGCGTGAAGTACCGCTTCGACGAGAAGGGATACTGTACCAATCCGTAACAAAAATCCGTAACACCTGCCAAATAGAAATAAATATCGGAGTCCCCGGGCTGGGTAGGGCATTCGTGCCCGCCCGGCCTTTTCATTTGGAAGTCTTTGGAAGTCAAATGCGA
>CACYMQ010000044.1 GCA_902775555.1 uncultured Lachnospiraceae bacterium
ACACCCGTAACCGCTGTCACTGGTGGTGTAGCTGGAAGTGTATGCACCTCTGGATATCAGGAAAGATGCGATGATCCCTATGATCATGACGATCAGGAAGACCCAGAGAAGTGATTTTACACATCCTCCGGCAGCGGGACCTGCAGAAGGCACATATCCGCCCCCACCGTTATTGATGATCACAGGACCGCTTGAATAAGGCCTCCGGTAATAGGATCTTCCGTAGTAGTTACGAGGGGGTCTCGGGGGTAATCCACCGCCAAACCCAAATGATGATCCGCTGCTGCGTCCGGAGCTTACTCTTCTTGTGGAGCTTCCTCCGGAACTGGGACGAAAACCGCCAAAGGAACGGGATCCGCCGCTGTGGGATCCGCCAAAGGAACGGGATCCTCCGCCATGGAATCCTCCGCCTCCGCCTCCGCCGAGTGATCTTGCCATATTGATTGTCCTCCTTTACCGTATAACTGGGAGCAAAGCCCCATCTCACTTATTTTACACGTTTTCCCATCTAATTTTACACGTTTTCCCATCTATGGTAAAGGGGAAAATGTTGTGTATTTTCGGATTGGTAGTTTCTTTTTTGCTCATTTTTTAGTATATTAGTTAAGGATAAAAAGGAGGGAAGCTTTATGCGGATCGGAATGGGATATGATGTACATCGGCTTGTGGAGGGACGTCCTCTGATTCTCGGGGGAGTTGAGATCCCGCACAGTATGGGACTGCTCGGACATTCAGATGCGGACTGTCTGACACATGCCATTATGGACGCGCTTCTTGGAGCTGCGGCCATGGGAGATATAGGAAAACATTTTCCGGATACGGATCCCGCCTATCTGGGGGCGGACAGCATGAAGCTGCTGAAGACGGTCACGGAAATGCTGGATAAAGAAGGATATATCATCGGAAATGTGGATGCGACCATCATTGCCCAGAAACCGAAGATGGCACCGCATATCCCGGAAATGCGCCGCAGACTGGCAGATGTGATGGGGATTGAGGAGAACCGGATCAATCTGAAGGCGACGACAGAGGAAGGCCTCGGTTTCACCGGTACGGAGCAGGGGATCTCCTGCCAGGCGATCTGTCTCCTGGAAACGGTGGATAATTATATGTATCAGGATGTGATCACCGGAGCGGTAGGCGCACCGGAAGGACAGGAGAGAGGAGTGACCTGCTCTTCCTGCCCCATGAACCGTAAGAAGGAAAAGGAGTAAGGGTATGGACCGATATACGGAACGACTGGTTCAGGGCCATCCGGGACCGGAAGCAAAACTGACCCTGGCAGCGGGGATCCTCCTCTGCCTCGGAGCAGTAGGTGTGGCAGTATACGGCATCATCTCCGGCTCCATGATCGCATTGGCGGGACTTCCGGTACTGGTACTGGGGATCTATGTGGCTTTTTATTCCAGGCAGCTGTTCAGTGTGGAATTTGAGTATCTGATCACCAACGGGGATATCGAGGTCTCAAAGATCATTGCCAAGAAAAGCAGAAAGGTAGTCAGGGAGATCCGCGCAGAGGACATAAAGAAGATGGCTCCGCTGGCAAAGGACAGTGTACGAAACGATGTGGACAGGACGGATAAGAAGCGGGTATTTGACTATACGGCAGGTGACCGTGGAGACTATTATGTGGCCTATGAAAGCCTGAAGGGAACAGAGTGTCTCTATATCCTGGATCTGGAGGGAGAGAGCCTTCAGCTGATGAAGGATGTGCTGAAATCCGCATTTGAGAAATAGAAAAGCAGGGTAGAAAGAGGAGAACGGGGAACAAAAAAAGGACGCACGAAATAAATTCCGTACGTCCCGTCATTTACGAAAGGTTCAAATCTTTAACAAACAGGATCAGGGATCCAGAGGGATCATCTTCAAGCCCTTATACATCTTTGTATACATACTCTTCTCATCTTTGTAGAGCATGGTTCCGCGAGCACCATCACGAATGATGTAAGCATATTTATTCTTCTGGACATTCATGTATAATACTTCCTGCACATTCAATTCCTGTGCTTTTACTTTGGCAGTATAAACATTCAATGGTTCCATTTTGTATTTCTTGATAGCCTGTTCCACTGTCATGGTAAAACACCCCCTAAATCATGATCGAGTTTGTCTACCTCTAATTATATTGTCTATTATAAACAAAGTCAACTGTAAAATATGGCCAAATTTCATCAAAAAAACGGAACGAATCAAAAAATGATTTCGTCATAATGACAAAAGAACTATTATGGAGAATATCTATCAAAAATTTGAAGAACAACTGAAGCAGAGCAGGGGAGACCGCCTGCTGCTGCACGCCTGCTGCTGCCCCTGCAGCAGTCATTGCCTGGAGGTGCTGGAGGGGCATTTCGACATTACGATCTATTTCTATAACCCCAATATCGACACGGAAGAGGAGTATGAGAAACGTTTTGCCGAGCTGGTCCGTTTTACGAAGGAAGCACCTTTTGCAAAGGATGTGAAGCTGGTGAAGGCACCCTTTTCGACAGAGGAATTCCGTGAGATCGCCAGGGGGCGTGAGCAGGAACCGGAACGGGGCAGCCGGTGTTATGACTGTTATAAACTCCGGCTTCGCAGTACGGCGGAATACGCACGGGCCGGGGGGTATGACTGTTTCTCCACAACGCTGTCCATCAGCCCGTATAAAAATGCGGACTGGCTGAATGAGATCGGGTTCGAACTGGAAAGGGAAATGGAAGGACCTTATTTTCTATTTAGTGATTTCAAGAAGAAAAACGGATACAAACGATCCATAGAGCTCTCGGCGGAATACGGGTTATACCGGCAGGATTATTGTGGCTGCCGGTATTCCAGAGAGGAACGGGATCGTAAGAAGGCGATGCAGGAAGCGATGAAGAATCAATGAAGACGCCGAATGAAGAGCCCACATTGCAGGAGGAGTCCATACATGAGTGAAGCGTACGGAGCATTTGCAGACGTATATGAATATCTGATGGATAATGTTCCTTATGATGAGTGGTTTGAACGGATCCGTGAGCTGCTTACGGAGAACGGGATCCGGGACGGGATCATCGCAGAACTCGGTTGCGGAACCGGAGCCATGACCAGAAGACTGTCTGCGGCAGGGTATGATATGATCGGGATCGATGCAAGCCCGGACATGCTGGAGCATGCCAGAGAGTATACGGATGCCGGGGACGAGGAGGCGGACCGGAACATGGGCCTGGAGGAAGACCATCCCGGGGACGAGGAGACGGACCGGAACATGGGCCTGGAGGAAGGTCATAACGGGAAGCCGGAGGCAGGAGACGGAAGGGAAATCCTCTATCTTCTGCAGGATATGAGGAGTTTTGAACTGTACGGAACGGTACGGGCTGTGGTATGCTGTTGTGACAGCATCAATTATATTACGGATCCCGAAGAGGTGGGAGAAGTCTTCCGGCTGGTGAATAACTATCTGGATCCGGAGGGATTGCTGATCATGGATTTTCACACTCCGTATTACTATGGCAGCGTTCTTAAGGAACGGACCATCGCGGAGGTACGGGAGGACGTGGCCATGATCTGGGAAAATGAAGAGGCGGAGGACGGACTCCACCGGATGTATGTCACGGTCTTCCGTGAGGAGCCGGACGGGAGCTACAGACGATTTGAAGAGGATCATGAGCAGAGAGGATACACGCCGGAGGAACTCCGGCGGCTGGCGGAAACAGCCGGTCTGGTTGACATAACATTTTATGACGGATATACCGGGAAGCCGGCTTCGGATAGCAGCGAACGGATCGTTATGACGGCCAGAGAGCATGGGAAGTGTCCGGTATGATCCGGATACAGGTGACGGGATCACCACATGAATACGACAAATGACATGATACGATAAAAATATGATAAAGATAGGATAAAGATAGGATAAAGAGGCAGAAAGATGACTGAGTGGAAGGATGAGATCTTACAGGGCATGGCTGCGGGAAATGAGGTTCGTTTTTTTGTGGCCTATACGAAAAACCTGGTGGAAGAAGCCAGGCGGATCCATGAGACCGGCCCCATAGTAACGGCGGCATTGGGCAGAAGCCTGACTGCCGGAGCCATGATGGGTGCCATGTGCAAGAATGAAACGGATGTTCTGACATTGCAGATCAGCGGAGACGGTCCGCTGGGCGGGATCACCGTAACAGCGGATGCGCATTCAAGGGTAAAGGGGCTTCCGAAGGTGAAGGATGTCTTCCTTCCGGCGAATAAAAGCGGTCATTTAAATGTGGGAGGTGCCATCGGACGCGGCGTCCTCCGTGTGATCCGGGATATCGGCCTGAAGGAACCCTATGTGGGACAGACGGAACTGGTATCAGGTGAGATCGCCGAGGACCTGACGTATTATTTTGCGGCCAGCGACCAGATACCCACATCCGTTGGATTGGGAGTCCTGCTCAGTAAGGAAAACAGGGTGGAACATGCGGGCGGCTTTATCATACAGCTGCTACCTTTCGCCACCGAGGGGACCATCCGCTGGCTGGAGGAAGTCCTCGAGGGAGTTCATTCCGTGACGGAGTATTTCGCAGACGGATACAGCGCTGAGGATCTGGTGCATGTACTGCTCGGTGCGGATGCCGTGATCGAAAGGCGGATCACACCGGAATACCATTGTGACTGCAGCAGGAGCAGAGTGGAGAAGGCACTGATATCCATCGGAAGGAAGGAACTGGAAGGTATGATCAGCGACGGAGAACCTGTGACGCTTCACTGTGATTTCTGTAATACGGATTATACGTTTTCCATAGAGGAACTGAAGGATCTGATGAAGAAACTGTAATGTGATATGCATGAATGTGCAAGCCCCGGACGGTTGATGCCGGCAGTAAAGGAGGGACATGATATGAATACCATGTGGGGAATGATCTTCGGCGGAGCGGCGCTGGCTGCGATAGGGAGTGTGATCTTCTTATGGAGCAGATTCTGTAAATTCGGGATCGTAAATAAACTCGCCGGAGACAGTAAATGGAAGAGACGCCTTCTGGGGCTGATCCCGATGCTGATCTTCGTTGTTTTTATGGTCATTAATCTGGTCAATACGGCCATCGTTATGATCCATATGGCTTTTTACTGGCTGATTGCCGAATTGATCTGTCTGATCATACGGAAGATCCGAAGGAAGGGATCCGGGGATGCGGTTCCGGCGGATGACGGGAAGAAAACCGGGGATGCGGTTCCGGCGGATGACGGGAAGACGACCGGACATACGGACGGAAGAAAGAAATTTCGTCCTTACTGGCTCGGGATCATCGTTCTTGCAGTGGAACTCTGTTATTTCTCCGTGGGCTGGTATCTGGATCATCATGTATGGGAAACCGATTATCAGCTGGTTACCGAGAAGGATCTGGGCATGGAGAAGCTCCGTATCGCCCAGGTCACGGATTCCCATATCGGGAACACCCTTGACGGAGAAGATTTCGCCAGGGAGATGGAAAAGGTCTATGCGGCTGAGCCGGATATCCTGTTTATCACCGGGGATTTCGTGGATGACGGAACGACGAAAGAGGATATGCTCCGATGCTGCCTTTCACTAGCCGGTTTTCCCGGAAAGTACGGCGTATATTTTGTTTACGGAAATCACGATAAGGGATATTTCAATAACCGTGATTTTACCTATGAAGACATGGAGAAGGCTCTGACTGCGGCAGGTGTCCACATTCTGAAGGACGGAGTGGAACTGGTGGATGACAAATTCTATGTGGTGGGAAGACGTGACCGTTCCATGAAGGAAAGGGAAGCTATCGGGAAGATGGTCGAGGTGCTGGATCCCTCCAAATATATCATTATCCTGGACCATCAGCCCAATGATTATGCAGCGGAAGCAGCAACCGGCGCGGATCTGGTTCTTTCGGGACATACCCACGGCGGACAGCTGATCATCATGAATCTGGTGGGAGCGCTTACCGGCGCCAATGACCGGTCCTACGGGATGGAGGTAAGGGATAAGACCACATTTATCGTAAACTCCGGAATATCGGACTGGTCCATCAAGTTCAAGACCGGCTGCTTCTCGGAATATGTGATCATAGATGTGACACAAAAATAGTGTAAAAGGAGATTTGAATCTATCATGTTGTATGAAATGATGGCAGAGAAGATGCCGGAATGGATGATCTATACGATCGGAGGAAGCTGCGGCTTCCTTATCACGCTGCTTCTTATGTGGAAACCCTTCGGATTTCTTCCGAGAGACGGTGGAAAGAGGGTTGAAACACCGGATGGAAAGATCGTGGTGATCAATGAGAATTCCAACGGAAAGGTGACGGGGATCGGTCTTGTCTTTGTGATCGTATTCCTGCTCATATCTGTCCTCTTTCTTCCCCTCAACACCGAGTTTCTGATCTATATCGGGCTCATGTTCCTTATGATGCTGACAGGTTATCTGGATGATGCGGCGGCGGCACCCTGGGGGGAACTGGTAAAAGGTGTTTTGGATCTGGTGCTTTCCGTGGGAGCGGCGATCACATTTGTATCCTTTAATTCCACGGATGTGATCCTCTTCGGAAATACCATACATATGCCGGTCTGGCTGTATGCGGTCCTCGGTGTCATCCTGGTGTGGGTATCCATTAATGTGACCAACTGCTCGGACGGAGTGGACGGGCTCTGCGGAAGTGTCTCCATCGTCACGATGGTGGCATATTTCCTTCTGTTCCGGACGGAAATGCCGAACTTTGCCTGGATGGGGATCCTGATGTCAGCCGTGCTTGCAGGATATCTGGTCTTCAACTGGAATCCGAGTAAAGTCCTGATGGGGGATGCGGGCTCCCGGACCATAGGTTTCCTTCTGGCATTGCTCGCGATGCAGAGCGGACATCCGTTCATCTTCCTTTTGATGTCACTGGTATTTATCTTTGACGGCGGAATGGGACTGATCAAGGTATCCCTGATCCGTTTCCTGAAGATCAAGGCATTTCCGAACGTGATCTTTCCGTTTCATGATCACATGAGAAAGAATATGGGTGTTCCCATCCGGCTGATACCGGTGATCTTTGCCATGGTGCAGATCGTCTGCTGTGCCATCGCGGCGATCATCATATGAATGAGCGCCTTTTACGATGACTTGGAGAAGAATGCAGTAAGGCAGTTTGAGTGATAAACATGAAGAGAAAGAACAGAAAAAAACAAATTGCATTATGGATCACCTTCGGGCTGACGATCCTGCTCCTTCTGGGAGGGATCGCTGCGGGTTATATGGCCTATCAGTTTTATGAGAATATACATCCGACCATGATCGTTGAGGCCGGTAATCCCGTGCCGGATGCTTCTGCATTTCAGGATCAGGTGTGGGACAGCATAGAGATGGAGACCGACCTTAGCAATATCGACACTACAAAGACCGGTGTACATCCGGTGGAATTTGCATGGGGGCCCCTCAGCAAGAATTCGGAGCTTTATATACAGGATACGGTGGCGCCGAAGGGGTCAAGCAGGGATCTGGACTGCAAGCTGGGAGAGAGACCGTCCGTGGAGGATTTCATTGTTTCTACGGAGGACGTCACCGGAGTGAAGGCATATTTCTCACCGGAACCGGATTATTCCCGGAAGGGAACACAGGTCGTGACCATCAAGCTGGAAGACGGAAGCGGGAATCGTTCCGAACTGAAACCGAAACTAACGATCTATGATCCGAATGATACGCCGGTCCTGAATGGTGCGGTGGACATCACGATCTATGAAGGCGACAGCATTTCCTACCGGAACGGAGTCAGCGTCTCGGCGGATCAGGATACGGAACCTCAGCTGGAGATCGATAATTCCGCAGTGGATCTGAACACACCGGGAGAATACCCGGCGTATTATATAGCCACCGATCGTTTCGGACGGAGTACCCGGTTGGAGATCCGGGTTACGGTGAAGGAGAAGGATCAGGAATACTATGACACCATCCTTCTGAATCAGCTGGCAGAGCAGGTTCTGGCAGAAGAACTGACGGAGGATATGGATGAGATCGAAAGGGCATTTGTCATCTTCCGCTGGGTCAGGAGACATGTTCCGTGGAATGGCGGACGGACGGAAAGAGACCCTCTGGGGCAGGCGCTGAAGGGACTGCAGGGGTATTCGGGTGACTGTTACACCCACGCCATTACCTGTAAGACCTTACTGGATCATGCGGGTGTGGAGAATAAAATGCTGATAAGATATCCGGGACCAGGAGTGCATTACTGGCTTCTTGTGAAGATCAACGGGAACTGGTATCATATGGATCCTTCCCCGATCTACCTGGATAAGCTGATCTGCTTCTTATGTACGGATGATCAGGTTGCGTATTTCTCCGAGTTTGAAAGACCGCATTATTATGACAGAGAGTACGATAAGTATCCTCCCACTCCGGATACTTCGCCGGCGACCGTGGTAAGGAAGAACGGAGATTATGAGCTTGTTCGTCAGTAGGGACGGGAAGTCTGAACTGTAAAGACAGGCCGGACGCCGGATCTTAAGATTGAGAAAGACAGTAATTGATGAGAAACAGAAATGAAATGAAGATAAAAAAGATCCTGGTATTGCTGACGCTGACCATGATGGCAGGTCTGGCGGGCAGCTGCGGGACAGTTCCGGAGGGAAAGACCGATGGGAGCAGTGAGACAGCGAGCGAGTCAGCTTCGGCGGGGAAGACCGGTGGGAGCAGTGAGACGGACAGCGGAGCGGGTGCAGATGCGGATGATACGGAGGTCAGGGAAGATGCAGTCTGCAGGGAAAAGGATCCGGAAGGACATTTTCTGAAGGCAGACGGAAGCTTCTTTCGGAATGAGGCAGTGTACTCTGAGGGCGGATGGTACTTCACGGATGGGGAAGGAAAGCCGGCAGGCGGAGTACATCGCATGGACGGCGTCCTTTATCTCTTTGACGGATCCGGAAGAAGAGTGGAAGACAAGGGCTGGCAGGTCTACGACAATAAGAAGTACTATGTCAGTGAGTCCGGCTCGCTGATGCGGAACGGAAAGAAATGGATCGACGGAAGATATTATATCTTTAATTCGTTGGGGGAGCTTCGAACCGGACGGATCGATGCGGACGAGAATTCCTTTTACTATTCCGGTTCGGATGGGGCCCTGCTTACGGATTTTGATTTTACGCTGGATAATATCCGGTATCACGCGGATACGGACGGACGGGTCTGTACGGGAACCATGTATGAAAAGGCGCAGGAATACGGCAGCAGTACCGGGTATCTGATCCTGGTAAATCTGGCTACGCAGAAAACGGCGGTTTATCAGGGGGAGAAGGGAAACTGGAGATTGCTTCGCGAGATGCTCTGCTCCACGGGAGCGCCGATCAATCCGACGCCGAAGGGAGAATATGCGACCACGACCCACGTGGAGAATTTTGTAAATCACGGGATGCGTGCATGGTACGGTACGGGATTCATCGGAGGGCTGTATCTCTTTCATAGCTCTCCTTATGAGATCGCTCCGGAACCGCTGGTGTGCGTGGAGCCCGAACTGGGGGTTGCGGCCTCTCACGGGTGTGTGAGGCTGGCACTGGAGGACGCAAAATGGATGTATGATACACTTCCTCTTTCCACAAAGGTTGTGATCTATGAGGAATAAGAACGCGCGCTCCATATCGGAGACCAAAGCAGAAGATCAGAAAGAAGCGGGCATTTGTCCGCTTTTTTAGTTGACAGAGATTGGCAAAACACTTATAATACTTTACGGCGCTAAAGCGCTAAACCATTAAAGCGTTAAAGGGGTAAGGAAAATGGTGATCAAAATCGCATTGCTGGTGGTATTCTTCGCTATGATGCTGGGAGTGGGGATCTACTCCAGAAACAAGGCAAAGAATGTCAATGATTATGTACTCGGAGGACGTACCGTTGGACCGTGGATCTCGGCCTTCGCATTTGGTACCTCCTACTTCTCATCCGTTGTATTCATCGGATATGCAGGACAGTTCGGATGGAAGTTCGGACTTGCATCCACATGGATCGGGCTTGGAAATGCCTTTATCGGAAGCCTTCTTGCATGGATGATCCTCGGACGTCGTACACGTCTTATGTCCCAGCAGCTGGATGCGAAGACCATGCCGGAGTATTTCGGAAAGCGTTTCGATTCCAAGGCACTTCGTATCACGGGTTCGGTGATCGCCTTTGTATTCCTTGTTCCGTATACCGCGGGTGTATATAATGGTCTGTCCAGGCTGTTCGGTATGGCATTTGATATTGATTACCGGATCTGTGTTATCGTTATGGCAGCCCTTACAGGTGCATATGTCGTGATCGGCGGTTACATGGCAACGGCGCTGAATGATTTCATTCAGGGTATCATCATGCTGATCGGTATCGTGCTTGTGATCGGTGCCGTGCTTGCAGGAAAAGGCGGTTTCACCGAAGCTGTCAAGTCACTGTCTCTGGTACCTACGGATCCCAGTGTGACAACAGAAGCACTTGCTGACGGACAGGGACTTTTCGCATCCTTCTTCGGACCGGATCCGCTGGCACTTCTCGGCGTTGTGGTCCTGACCTCACTCGGTACCTGGGGACTTCCCCAGATGGTTCATAAATTCTATGCCATTAAGGATGAGAAGGCAGTTAAGACAGGAACCGTGGTTTCCACCTTCTTTGCCATCGTGATCGCAGGCGGATGCTATTTCCTGGGTGGTTTCGGACGTCTGTTCTCCTCCAATCCCGAGATTTACAAGGCAGACGGCAGTGTGGCTTTTGACTCGATCGTACCGACCATGCTTTCCTCACTTCCGGATATTCTGATCGGAATCGTAGTGGTACTTGTGTTCTCGGCATCCATGTCGACACTGTCATCTCTGGTGCTTACTTCCAGCTCCACCCTGACACTGGATCTGATCAAACCCCTGATGAAGAAGGAAATGAAGGAGAAGACACAGCTTCGTCTGATGCAGGTTCTGGTACTCTGCTTCATCGTGATCTCCGTTGTACTGGCATTCAATCCGCCGACCTTCATCGCACAGTTGATGGGCTATTCCTGGGGCGCTCTGGCAGGAGCCTTCCTGGCACCCTTCATGTACGGGCTTTACTCCAAGAACATTACGAAGGCTGCCGTATGGGCCAGCTACATCCTGGGTGTAGGATTTACCGTATTTAATATGTTTGTTCCGGTGATCAAGTCCCCCATCAATGCAGGTGCCATTACCATGATCGCAGGGCTTATCATCGTACCGATCGTAAGTGCCATCACGCCGAAGGTTAACCGTGAGAAGGTTGATGAGATGTTTAAATGTTACGACCGGACCGTTGTGGTTCCCGAGACTGAGAACCTGGGTAAATAAAGAGCCATTCAAACGTGTATAAGCATCATTTGAACCTGAGGAACAGGAAGAGTCCAGCCCCGTCAAAAGGGCAGGACTCTTTTTTTGACCGGAAAGAATGAAGAGTGGAAGGATAGACCCGGAAATGCTATACTGAATGATAAGAATTTGAAGGAGGGATACGAATATGGACCTGGCGAAGATCCTTGCAGCCTGTGATCATACGCTGCTGCAGCAGACGGCTACATGGGAGGAGATCCGTGGATTGCTGGATGATGCTGTAAACTATCATACCGCATCGGTATGTATCCCGCCCTGCTATGTGAAGCAGGCAAAGGCATATGCGAAGGACCGGATGCGCATCTGTACTGTGATCGGTTTCCCGAACGGAAATATGACTACCGCGGCAAAGGTATTTGAGACGAAGGATGCCGTGGCGAACGGTGCGGATGAGATCGATATGGTGATCAACATCGGATATCTGAAGGCGGGAGATCATAAGGCGGTACTGGATGAGATCCGTGCTGTCCGGGAAGCCTGTGAAGGGCATATCCTGAAGGTCATCATAGAGACCTGTCTGCTTACGGAAGAAGAAAAGGTGAAAATGTGTGAACTGGTGACGGCTTCCGGTGCGGACTACATTAAGACTTCCACCGGATTCTCTACGGGAGGTGCGACCTTTGAGGATGTGAAACTCTTTCGGAAGCATGTTGGTCCGGATGTGAAGATCAAAGCGGCCGGCGGCATCGCATCACTGGAGGATGCGGAGCAATTTATGGAACTCGGAGCCGACCGGCTGGGAACCAGCAGGGTGGTGAAACTTGTGAAGATGATGCAGGGTGGATGTCATACGGAAGGATAGGACCAACTGTCCGAAAAGTATTCGGAACTCTTCCGGGTGAACAGGATATGAGAAAGGCTTAATAAATGAAAAATGAGAACGGCGAATGGATCATGCACGGTCTTGATCAGAGTGATCCGGGGTGTATCCATTCCGTAGATGAACTGACGAAGATCATTAACAGGTATGGTTTTCTTCCGCTTTTCCAAAATGAGATCGGGGGATTCTCAGTGGAGGAAATGACGGATCCGAGCTGCTGGTGGTGCGGCGATGCAGAGGTGGATCCCTGGGAATGGCGGGCTGTCATCGCCCGTACCGGAAAGATCGCCTACGGAAAGTTCTTTGGGAAAAAGGCTGGTTTTGTTTCGAAGAAATGGTTTCCCGTCCTGGCCAACTATCGGCGGGACGGGTATGATTTTGATGCGCGTTATGAGGATGGAAAAGCCGGGCACCGGGAGAATCTCATCATGAGGCTCTTCCTGCCGAAGGATACGGAACTGACAGATGTGGATCCGAAGCATCCGGAGAGATCTGCGGAGCATACATCACTTTTTTCCTTTGAGGTTAAGGCCCTGGCAGGCTTCGGCAAGGGAGGAGAGAAGAACTTCGAAGGGACAGTCACGAAGCTCCAGATGGATACATATCTGGTGGTGAAGGATTTTCAGCAGAAGAGGAATAAGAAAGGAGAACCTTACGGCTGGGCAAATGCCATCTACACTCTGCCGGAGTATCTCTGGGGATATGAATACCTGACGCGGGGATATGCAGAAACACCGGAGGCGTCCTGCAGAAAAATCGTCCGGCAGATCCGGAAGTTCTTCCCTGACGCGGAGGAAGATGTGATCCGGCAGGTGGTGTAATGTGATGTGATGTGAGATGTATGGAGATGTGTGATGCGTAATGTGTGATGCTTTGTGTGATGTTTCTGTGACAAAGCGTGTGATATGATGCATACCGATGAAGGGCAAAGCCCGAAGGATTAATGATCAGGAGGATACGAAAATGAAGGAGCATGAAGAGAACGAGATTGATGTGAAAAACGGCATAGGTCTTTCCGATAAGGAGACCGCCGAAGAATTCTCCAAATATCTGAAGTTCACAAAGAATCCGGAACTGTTCAAGCTGCAGTTTAACCAGGAGAATACGGACGATCCGAATTTCAGGTTTGATCCGGAGAAGATGTCTCCGGATGATCTGGATCAGGCCGAAGAGGTCTTCGACGATATGTTCGGGAAATATGGCTTCTACGATATGCAGAAGAAAGGAAGCATGAAAAAAAGGCATACGGATAAGGATCAGGCCATAATCGCCAATATGTGCCAGATCGAAGTCTTCCCGAATGGTCGTGATAAAAAATCCAGCTTCACATCCCCCGACTTTGTGCTCGAGCAGAAGGTTTATCAACCTGAAATGGTGGTCAAGGGCTTTAAAGCGTTGACCCTCTGGTCTATGACCAACAGATCGGTAAAGATCTTCCCTCTTGATAAGGACGGTAAAAGTCTTCCTCCCATCATCGTACCGAAGCTGTCTCCCAGGGGCATGGAAAAGGAGGCAGACAACAGCAACGGGATCAACGACATAAGTACAGATTCAAACCTGAACAATATCAACAATATGTCCATCGATCAGCCCAAGGCCAAAGCCGACTCCGGAAAGCTTTTTGACAACCCGCTTCCGGATCAGCCGAAGGTTAATGAGCCTATGACCAAAGAGGAACTCCACGCAGCGGCTGTCCGCTATGAATTAATGATGAGATGGCGCAAGGATCAGGCGGGTTCATTGCGGGCCGATCTCACCACCCTCCGCAGTCTCCATGAAAAGATCGATCCTAAAAATCCCCTTTCGCCGAAAGAAGAGTCAAAAGCATCGCATTACTACAAAAAGAGTGCCCCCGAGTCCTATAAGCGTATGGTGAAAGCCCTCTATCAGTCCATCAAAGCACTGGAGGATGAAACCAAAACCCCCGCACAGATCGAAATGGCCCTGAATAAATATAAGCAGAGCGCCGATCTGCTTCTCTTCGAAACAAAGCTGTTCGCCTTTCCGAATCATAATGAGGCCAAAAAGGCTATTGCAAGGAAAGCCATCCAGAAACACGATAACCGGATAGAGGATTTCCGGGGTTTAAACTATGCCATGGTCGATCCTAAGCTTCCGGCAGGCGGATATGGTTCAAGTGCAGAGATTAAAAATGCTCTGAATGAAAAGGCTGCTTTGCTGGGCGAGAAGGAGGCACCGTCACGGGCGAATGGCAAAGTGAGACCAGCCGATTTTTACGGCCCGGAGAACATGAAGGTCATGAACCGCCGGCTTGCTATGGAGGATTTCCTGAAGCAGCTCAGAAAGACCAGCCGCCTGAAATTCAAGGTGGGTCCCGGCGCACTTAAGCCGGATGAGTTCCTTCCGAAGCTCAACCGCCCCAACGGATATGAATGCGCCCTCAATTTCATGACCAAAGACTATCTGGCGAAAGCCCTTTCACCGGATGCCACCCCCCATATGCTGGAGGAAATGATCGCGAATCTGAAGAACAGCACCTTCCTGAAGGCGGTAGACAAGCTGGCTACCGACCCGGTCTTCAAGGAGTATGCAAAGGCAAACTCCGACAAGATCTACGAGAAGTACAAGCCTGTTCAGGAGAAGGTTCAGAACATGAAGAAGGAGCTTGAAGACAAGTATATCAAACGTCCGACCCAGGTCGATGACTATACGCCGGAGGTCAGAGATTCCTTCATGCTTCGCAAGGCAACCGCAAAGCTTCTGCTGGATCCGCAGGGCCACATGGCAATGGAAGCTATCGCCATGGGCAAGGTGAGCCAGGAACAGGTTGTACAGAATGTCCGCGCGGCACTGGACAAGCGTCATTTCTTTGATAAGGGTGTTTTGGGCATGGAAGCTGCAGTTAATGATCCGGACTTCATGAAGCAGCTGAAGAAGGATCTGCTGAAGAAGCAGGGGATCACCAAGCGGGCTCCGGCACCGAAGATCAGCCGGAAGGCCCCGCAGACAATACATATGTAGTTTGATCCATTTAAAAGAAGGTCGGTTCCGGAAATCCGGGACCGACCTTCTTTTTCGTTTCCTGAAGAAGCATGACAGAGCTGTTGAGAACCCTTGATTTTTTAGGGTAAAACAGAAAAAGGACTTCAGTTATTTCTGAAGTCCTCTTAGCTGGGGTACAAGGATTCGAACCTTGAAATGACGGAGTCAGAGTCAGTTGCAGTAGGTAATGCATCTTCTGTATTTATCAGTGTTCCTGGGCTTTTCATTTCTGAATGTTATCATTGATATTATCATTGGCTTGTCTCGCTAATTTAATCTACATCTACAGGTATCTCAACTACATTCAGCACCTTTCCGCCGGCAACGACTTTCTTGGTAAGTGAAATGTAGTGTTTCAGCACGGTTTCCTGCGTGTCTCCCAGGTAAGAAGCGATATTTTCCACGGAGACACCGGCACTATGCAATGCTGTTGCTTTGGTTCTTCTGAAGATATGGGCCCCGGATATGCCTTCAGGCATCCCAATCTCTTTGTAAAGTTTGTTGATATTGGCATCATAATTTGATGGGTTCGAGGGTGTTTCCCTGCGGTTGATCAGAATGTAATCATCATCACCGTGTTTGGGATTGATCAGATACATCTTTTCAAGAACCTTCACTGCCTTTACACTTAACGCAAGCGTTCTGGAATGGTAGTTCTTGACGGAATTCTCGTTTGCGATATACTTGCTGTCACTGTCGGTACGATCCTTTACGATGTTCCGTGTTTTTCCAATGTTCAGAGTGCTTCCTTCCCGTGACCAGTCACTCCACCGGAGAGCACAGAGTTCTCCGACGCGGATGCCTGTATACATCAGCAGTAAGGCGCTTAATCCCAAAAGGTGTCGATGTACCGGAGTTCCATCCATTTCTTCAACATACTTTTCAAGCATTTCCTTCTGATCATCGGAGAGGACCACGACAATTCCTTCCGAGCTATTTCTCTTTTTCAGATTCTTCAATCGGTTTTTGATCCGATCCCGAACCGGACTACACGGATTGTAGTCGATGTAATACTGATTCTCAGCCCATTTGAATGCTGCATTGATCACATCAAAGGTTTTCTCCACAGATGAAACAGAGAGCTTTCCTTCCTGGAGGAGTGTTTCAATATGTTCACTCACATCCTGCGATGTTACGGATGATGTCTGAAGGCGTCCGATTTTGTAGGGTTCGATCTGATTTTTTATCGTTGACTCCCGGCGATCTGCAGCCTTCGGCTTAAGCCGATCCTTCTGACTCAAATGCTCGTTCAAATGTATATTACACAGCTCGGTGACTGTTATTTTCTTGATCAGTGAAGTACCTGCTGTGGATGGAGAATTCTCATACTCTGCTGCTTTCTTCTTCATTTTCTTCAAGCAGTCGGTTTCAGAGGTGCCAGTAACCGTAAGGATTCTGGCACCCCCGGCATTGTTGAAGCCCATCCTGAGGCGCATTCTGTATCTCCCATCCGGAAGAATTGTAAATGTTCCTAGACCGTTTTTTCTTCTACCCATTTGTTCGTTCTCCTTAGAGAGTAAGTGTTCTGCCTGCGCTTTCATTCAGCCAGAGAATAAGATTTGCCTTCGTGATGAACTGAATCTTCTTGCCTAACCGTGTCGACGGGAAGGCCGGTGATTTGAACAGCGCATATGCCTCGTCTCTTCCAATCCCGAGGATATTTGCTACATCACTGACTCCGTAGACGGTAAGTTCTTCGTGTTCCTGTGGTTCCCTCATCTGCTTCTTCATAGGCGTCACCTCCTTTCCTGCGTTTGCTATTTATAACTCGCAAATATGTTATTATGGAAATTCTACCATTTGGATATCCACAAGTCAATAGCATTTTGTGAATTTTCCTTTAACATATATGTTATTTTTGCTAGTGAGAAAAAGCAGAAATGTTACAGTTCGCCCATGAAAAGGCTTTATGTTGGGCTGATCTAGTGGTATAATTCTTATAATCAATCCGAAAATGTGATAGGGAGGTTGCAGTATTATGGCTCTTATCAATAATCCCGGAGGAAAAGATCTGGCTGAGATGGCAGCCGATATGTCAGCCTTTCGTATAGGCGGAAGGATCCGGAGAATTCGAACAGCAAGAGGGCTGTCGCAAGCGGAATTAGGTTCTATGGTCGGTTTATCTGCTGATAGAGTCCAGCAATATGAGAATGGATATAGAAAGCCTAAAATGGATAAGCTTAAGGAAATAGCTGCCGCTCTGGGAGTTGAGACCATGGCATTTACTGATCCGGAAGTTACAAACGGAATCGGAGCCATGTATGCCTTCTTTGAAATGGAACGTCTTTATGGAGCCCATGTGGTGGAAAAAGATGGAGAATACTATGTGACATTCGAAAAAGGTCGCGTCACGGACATGAGTGAGTACCTTTCTGAATGGCATAAAGTGTGTCTCGAATACAAATCCCGCCTTGCAGAAGCAAAAACAATAGAGGAAAGGGATGCCGTAGAACTGGATTACTTAATCTGGAAGAGTACATTCCCGAGTACTTTGGTATATAACTCAGCTAAGAAGTCTCAAAAGGATAAGCTGAAAAGTCAGATCGAAGAATTGCAAAAGAAACTGTCTGATTTGGATGATGAAGACTAAGATGGAATAGCTTGTAGGGGGAACTATAGTGGGGGCATATATTAATTTTACTAATCATATAACAATATCGGATAAGACATCAAATGGAGTCTTAAGTCAAATTGGCTATAAAGACATAAATATCCAAGTTATAAATGAAATAGTGAATAATAAAAAGATAAAGTGGATTCAGATATCACATTATCTGCCAGATGAAGCTTATCAAATCATAGATAACATTCTTTCTATGCGCAAGGATTTAATATTTAGATTGTATTGGTTTTCAGACAATAACGAGGTGGATATATCTTTCCTTTTGAAGATGCCACATTTAGAAAGACTGCAAATTGATTGTATAGATTTTAAATCGAATCCTGAACGGATTAACTTTGATGTTTTGACAAAAATAAATCTTAGGTCATTGCATATAGAATGTTTCGATTTGAAAAATTATGAGTTTGTCAAAAGTCTTTCGGATGAGCTAGAGGAACTAGTCATTATGGCTGATACAATGGGTGCAGGAGTAAAGTTTGACTGTTCCTGGCTTTTGAAATACAAACAATTAAATTCGCTATGGCTTGGTAAAAAAGCGAAGAAAAATCTTGAGTGTATTAGTGAGTTACCGAGTATAAGATCATTGTCTTTAAGAGGAATAAAAATTTCTGATTTTTCGTTTTTGTTTCAGATGAAATTGGATAAACTAGCTCTATTATGGAATTCAAATTCCGACTTGCATGAGCTTTCCAAACTAGAACATTTAAAGGAAATTGAACTCTGGAGAATCAACAATCTGAGCGATATTTCTTTTATTAAAAATATGATAGAACTGGAAGTAATCAAGTTGCAAGATCTTAAACATGTAAATTGTCTTCCTGATCTGAGTAATCATAAAAGTTTACAAAGCGTATTTCTTATTGATACTGGAATAGATATAAAAACACTTCCAAAGTATTTGCAGGAAAAAGTAAGTAATTGGGATAATAGATAACGTCAAATTCCTATTTGTCTGAATAATTGCTTGTACATAATCCCGGAAGATAATTGTTCAAAGAAGCGAGTCTGTGAAAAAAAGTCTGTAAAAATATAATAGTTATGTATTATTAAGGTCTCCTAAGGTAAAATATAAATACTTTAAGGAGGCCTTTATTATGGCAAGAGAAAAGAAAAACGTACACA
>CACYMQ010000045.1 GCA_902775555.1 uncultured Lachnospiraceae bacterium
GTAATTGTCATGTGAACATTCAGCAAATTTGTGCGCAATTCATCCCCCACCTTAGAGGAGGGGGTCTTCTTGCTGAGAGAGGATAAAAAAGCCGAAGACCCAGCTTTCGCGGATCTCCGGCATAAATTGTGCGTGCTAGAGGATTCGAACCCCCGACCTTTTGGTCCGTAGCCAAACGCTCTATCCAGCTGAGCTAAGCACGCCTTTGCGCTTTTCACAACGCACTGTATTATACATCAAAGAACGTGACTATGTCAAGAGGAATATCAGAGATATCCATCGTAATCTCTCCCTGCACCACCACCGACAGGGTGTATGCGTCTTCTTCCCTCAGGGTGAACAGCCGGTACTCTCCGCTCACGTCCTCCAGGGACGGGATCTCGGCCACCGAATCGTAGATTCCGGTGCCGGTACATTTGACATAGGCTTCCTTGCGGGTCCACAGCCTGCGAAAGGCCTTCTGAGGGTCCTCTGCGGCCCGTACGGCCGCCTGTTCTGCTTCCGAGTAGAATCGGGCGGTCACCTTGAGATCCGGGTCGGATTTCGTCTCTACGTCGATTCCCACAGGATGGTCCGAGACCGCCACCGCGATGTATCCGCCGGAGTGTGAGATGTTGAAATGTACCGCCGGCCCAGCAGTCGCTCCACCGGTCGGCGCGGGGTTCCCTGCGGTTTTCGACATCGCAGCATACGCTTTCGCGCCATTCGTCTTCGTACCCGCCCCCAGCATAGGCTTGCCGTGCTCGTTCTTCGTAACCTCCGCCGTCATGAGGTCGATCCCCGCCGCGTCCTTCAGGGCATGGCGAAGCAGCAGCCCTGCCGCCAGTTCCTCCAGCCTGCCGTTCTGCAGCTTCATTCGGTGGTAGCGCTCAGTGCGCCAGGGCGGAAGGAGGGCGATGTACCGGTCTGCATGCTCGGTGAGATCCGCAGTATTCAGTTGGTAGAAGTAGATTTTTAGCATGTTACACCTCATCCGTCAGCCGCTGGCGCGCCTCACCTCCGGCATGAAAAAGCGCGGGCCCTCGGCCCGCGCCCTCTTTCGTGCGTCTGTTATTTCGCTCTCTGATCCAGTCTGGAGAGGACTTCCAGAAGGACAGAAACCTCTTTCTCTTTTGCAATATCGAAGTACATCTTGAACTTAGTTGCCTGACGTACATCATCATTGATGGAGATCTTGATCAGCAGATTCCGGGCTGTCTGCATATTCTTTACAACCAGCTCGTAATTCTTGATCAGGGATTCATCGTAGTTCAGATAACCATTTGCCATCAGGTACTTGATACGCTCGAGCATCAGAACCTTGTGGTCGTACATCACATGAAGTGCACGGATATCGTAATCCGGCTCCTCACTTTCCATCTGCTGCATGATGCGCTTGTAGACTCTCTCGTATACATCCACACCGAAGGTGGTATCCGAGAAGCGGTTTCTCATCATACGGAAATGATTCTTGGTATCTTCAGAATTCAGATACTCACGAAGCGTATCACGGATCAGCGTCGTATCTACATCGTAGTATGTCGTATCGGTATTCTTCAGGATCACGAAGAGTCCTCTGGTTCCCTTATAATCATCCTTAAACATATGATCGTCGGAAGCCGTGATATCCTCATATCCTCTCTGTACATCCTTGAAGGATACGGTATTCAGGGAATAATGATCCTTGAATGTGAAGTCTCCTACATGGAATACTTCCTGCTCCAGATCATAGCCGTAAATGAAGAGCTCATGAGGGAACTTGTAATCAACTTCCACATCGCTGTCGGAAAGGATCTTCGCCTCATCAAATACACCATATACATAACCGTTCAGGTTGATGGTCTTGATGATGAAATCGATGATATTTCCACAGTAGCTCTCGATCTGCTCCTTGGTAAGCAGGGACGTGATAAGGTACGGACATTCCTTCAGACTGCTGCTGCCCGGCATGATATCGGCCAGAAGCATCTCATCTCCGGTAAAGATCTCCTGAATATTATAGCAACGCAGCTGGATGTAATTACTGAAGATCCAGCGTTTTGCATTCTCATCATCCGACAGAATGGAAAAAAGCGTTGCATGCCACTGCCAGGATGTAATGATTGGTTTCGTAACCTCAAGTATCTTTTTGTTATCCATTTTCCTACCCCCTACTCCTTATCTTCCAGCTTTTTGAAGATCACTGCTGCCACATCACCAAATGTCTCATACCCATCCAGGGATAATTCATAATCAGTGAAGCTTACCTCGAACTTCTCTTCCGCTGCCACGATCAGACGGATGATGGAAATGGAATTAACCCCATATTCGGAAATGAAATCCTTCGACAGATCCACATCATCAAGTTCGGGCATACATTCCCCGATGAGTTCCAGTAATTCCTTATCTACCGTTTCTCTCTCCATATTCTGCTATGCTCCCTTCTCCTTGTCCATTTTCAACAAAATCATCTAGGAATATTCTACTAAATCGACGTATTAAAATCAACACCCTCTTGTAACAAAATCTGAAAAAAACGTCCCAATGCCGCATTCTTTGGTGAAAATTCACATAGAAAAAAGCCGCTGCACAGCGTACAGCGGCTTTGTATCGTATGTCGGGAATTAACCCTCTGTGAAACGGATCGGATTCAGCTTGATACCGGGGCCCATGGTAGATGTGATAGTCACACTCTTCAGGTACTGACCCTTTGCAGCTGACGGTCTTGCCTTCACAATGGCATACATTAAGGCTTTATAGTTGTCCGCGATCTGCTCCTCTGTAAAGGAAGCCTTGCCCACCGGCACGTGGATGATATTTGCCTTGTCAAGACGATACTCGATCTTACCTGCCTTTACTTCCTCGATGGCCTTTACTACGTCCATCGTAACAGTTCCGGCCTTCGGGTTCGGCATAAGACCCTTCGGACCGAGGACACGACCCAGACGTCCTACAACACCCATCATATCGGGAGTTGCGATAACTACGTCAAAGTCCAGCCAGCCTTCGTTCTGAATCTTCGGAACCAGTTCCTCGCCGCCTGCGTAGTCTGCGCCAGCAGCCAGAGCCTGATCAACCTTCTCGCCCTTGGCAAATACGAGAACCTTTACGGTCTTACCTGTTCCGTGGGGAAGTACTACCGCACCACGTACCTGCTGATCTGCGTGACGTCCGTCAACACCCAGCTTCAGGTGAGCCTCGATGGTCTCATCAAATTTTGCACTTGCTGTCTTCTTCAGAATGGAAACTGCCTCGTCCAGATCATACAGTTTGCTCTTCTCAACAAGCTTTGTTGCTTCTAAGTATCTTTTTCCTTTTTTCATGATAATCCTCCTGTGGTATTATCGGAGACTGCTCTCGTCTCCTTCCACCTGTTTTTAAAATGAGTAGAGACTAGTCTACAACTTCAACTCCCATGGAACGTGCTGTTCCGGCGATCATGCTCATAGCAGCCTCGACGGATGCAGCGTTCAGATCCGGCATCTTCATTTCAGCGATCTCCTGAAGCTGTGCCTTTGTGATCTTCGCAACCTTCTTCTTGTTCGGCTCACCGGAACCGCTCTGGATCTTGCATGCCTTCTTGATCAGGACTGCAGCCGGCGGTGTCTTGGTGATGAAGCTGAAGCTTCTGTCTGCATATACGGTTATAACAACCGGGATTATCAGGTCACCCTTATCTGCTGTTCTTGCGTTGAACTGCTTGGTGAACTCCACGATATTTACACCGTGCTGACCCAGTGCAGGACCAACCGGGGGTGCCGGAGTTGCCTTTCCTGCAGGAATCTGTAATTTGATATAACCAGTTACTTTCTTCGCCATTTTAGCGTACCTCCTAAATGTGGTAATAACGGGGTTTTCCCTTCCACTTGATAAACAAACCTTACAGCTTTACGATATCTCCCAATCCGATCTCCACATCCGTGGAACGTCCGAAGATATCCATATCGATCGTAACGGACTGCTTGCCCGCATTGATCAGCTTGATCGTTCCTACCGTACCTTCCCATGCTCCGGAGATTACCTTTACGGAATCGCCGATCGCTACATCGATCACGAAATCGTCGGTCTTTACACCGAGAAGCCGCATCTCTGAATCGGAAAGGGGTACCGGCTCTGATCCGGGTCCTACGAACCCTGTAACGCCACGGGTATTTCTTACGACATACCATGTCACGTCATTCTTGATCATGTGCACAAGTACATAACCGGGGAACATTTTCTTGGAAACCGTTTTACGGGCTCCGTTCTTCACCTCTACTACGTCCTGAACCGGGACCATAACCTCAAACATCTGCTCCTGCAGGCGACGGTTCTCGATGGTCTTCTCGATATCCGCCTTCACCTTGTTCTCATAACCGGAGTAGGTATGTACGACATACCAGTGAGGTTCATTGTCTCCGCCCTGCTTGATATTTGCAGAAACCGGTGCAGCCTGTTCGAATGTGGTCTCTTCCGCTGCAGTCTCTTCTGCCTCGGGCATTGTTTCGATCTTCTCTTCGTTCATCTCTGCCATCCGATCACCTGCCTACCATATGTAACTCAGTCCGTATTCAAGAAGAAAATCGATACCCAGGGTGATCGCTCCGAGGATCACTGCTGAAATGACAACCGCCGTGGTCTCTTTCGCCACACGCTTCTTGTCCGGCCATGTGATCTTCTTTGCCTCGACCTTAAGTCCCTGGAACCAGCTTCTCTTCAGGGTAGGGGATGATGTCTCATTCTTCTCTGACATGATTTCCTCCCTTGCTACGAATTACTTTGTTTCCTTGTGCATGGTGTGTGCCTTGCAGAACGGACAATATTTCTTTGTCTCCATTCGCTCGGGGTGATTCTTCTTCTCTTTGGTCAGATTGTAATTACGCCGCTTACAATCCTGACATGCCAGTGTAATCTTTACGCGCACAACGTCACCTCCATTTTCTTTAGATTTTGATACAACTATTTGCCTTACCGGTTTGGGCGCACCAAAAAAAGGCCGCTTTTGGCCGGCACATGATAGATTAACACAACCCATATGTATTGTCAAGGGATTTCATGCGGGAACCACAGGAGAACCGCAGGGGGAGATCCGGCGCTGGGATCGCGATGGCGGGAACCTCATATGCCCAGAAGTTCCGCCAACTCGTCATGGGAGAGCTTTCTCACGGAACCCCGCGGGAGATCGGCGGGAAGTGTAAGTCCCGCAATGGCTGTACGTTCCAGACGGACGACCTGGCATCCCACCGCCTCGAACATCCGCTTCACCTGATGGTACCGTCCTTCCGTGATGGTCAGTTCCACTTCGTGGCACGGAAGCGCATCCGACTCGCTCTGCTCCGGATGGGCGGATGCTTCTACACTGCTCTGCTCCGGGAGGGCGAGTGCCTCTACGTCACTCTGCTCCGGGAGGGCGAGTGCCTCTACGTCACTCTGCTCCGGGAGGGCGAGTGCCTCTACGTCACTCTGCTCCGGGCGTACCTGAACCTCCGCGGGTGCGGTCAGCGTCTCATCTCCAATGTCCACTCCCATGCGGAACCGTTCCGCCAGATCCTCCGGCAGTTCTCCTGCTACCGTCGCAAGATAGGTCTTTGATACATGCTTCCCCGGGGCCATGAGACGGTTGGACAGTTTTCCGTCGTTTGTAATAAGAAGAAGTCCGACCGTATCCTTGTCCAGGCGTCCCACCGGGAAGAGGTCTCTTCGCTTCGGCTCGGGGATCAGATCCACTACCGTCTTCTCCTTCCCGTCTTTGGTTGCAGACAGGACCCCTGCCGGTTTATTCATTATATAATAGGAAAATGTTTCATAGAAAACGGGAGTCCCGTTAACGGTCACCATGTCCTGACTTATGTCAACCTTCTGTTCTGCACCGGAAGCCTTTACTCCGTTTACCAGAACTTCTCCTTTTTTGATCCGTTTTTTCACCTCGCTTCGGGTTCCGAAACCGGCGTCCGCGAGACATTTGTCCAGCCGTATCTGCATGTGGGCCTCCCTTATTATATGCGTGTCATTCTGAGGAGCGCAGCGATGAAGAATCTTCCCGGTTAAGATCCTTCGCTTCGCGCTAGCGCTCATAAGATCCTTCGCTTCGCGCTGCCGCTTGGTCGATACTCGGCGCACGAACTGCGTGCCACCGGCACGCGTGCGCCCGCTCAGGATGACAGGGTGCTCAGGATGACAGGGTACCAGGATGACATGTGAAAATCCTACTGCTGACATTCTCTTTTGTCAAGGAGGGGGTTTCCGGAATGGAAACTATAATGTCGGAACTATTCTATTTATTTTTTTCCATGAATACGATACATTAAGTGAGAAGTGTATTCAAAAGTTCATTTTCTGTATTGAGAGGTTTTTTATGCTACAGAAAACATATGCAAGGATTCGTCAGTTGTTTTTAGGCAACAACGGATATCTTCGTACAGGCGATCTCCTGAAGAA
Organism: uncultured Lachnospiraceae bacterium; assembly: GCA_902775555.1. Taxonomy (GTDB): domain Bacteria; phylum Bacillota; class Clostridia; order Lachnospirales; family Lachnospiraceae; genus Eubacterium_Q. The sequence goes on from CACYMQ010000045.1 coordinate 6,376, forward strand.
CGGGGTTACTACCTTACAGATCCGCCAGCTTCTGGAAGATGGTACGATTGAAAAGGTCAGCCACGGCATCTACTGGTGGCTGGAGGATGACCTGAAGAAACCCAAGAATTATCGGTATCTTGAAGTACAGTTAGCTGACACCAAAAGTGTGATCTGCATGGAGAGCGCTCTGTATCTCGGCGGACTTCTGAAAAAGGAGCCAGCCGTTCTTTCTGTTGCAACTTCACGCACCGATCGTTCCCGGATCCGTACGAACTTCCCCATAAAGCGCCGGTATTTTGCCGAGCATAATATTCACGATTATGTAAATACCCTGGAGACACCCTGCGGTCCGATCCATTATTATTCCATTGACCGAAGTGTGGTTGACTGCATCCGGCTCCGCGGCGAGCTGGAGGAAGGCCGGCTGGAGTCCATCCTGAAGGCCTACAAGGCAAGGAAGGATAAGAATATCAAGGATTACATGGGTTATGCAAAAGCAATGGGAATCCAGCGGGTGGCGGAAGCATTCCTGAAGTGACCGCCATTCCGTTAAGATCCTTCGCTTCGCTCAGGATGACACGTGCTCCGGGGCTCCCGGCGATGATGTACTCTCCGCATCTCCCGGCGATGATGTACTCTCCGTGCACCACTATTCCATGCACCACCATTCCGTGCATGGCTATATTCAGATAAATACCGAAAAAGGAGGCAGAACCGGATATCCGATCCTGCCTCCTCTTCTATTCTCTTCTATGTTCTCTGCCGGGCATCATTCGACCGGGCGTTACTCTGTCAGTCTTTAGGCGATCTCAAAGATCCAGCCTTCCGGTGCTTCCACACGTCCCATCTGGATACCTGTCAGGGTATCATAGAGTTTCTTCGTCGTGGGGCCCATTTCCTCCATGCCTGCAGGGAAGCAGATCTCACGTCCGTGATCCACGATCTTTCCTACCGGAGAGATAACTGCTGCCGTACCGCAGAGTCCGCACTCATCGAAGGAGGGAACCTCCTCCAGGAAGACTTCTCTTTCCTCTACTTCCATTCCCAGATATTCCTTTGCAACCACCTCGAGGGAACGACGTGTTACGGAAGGAAGGATACTGGATGACTTCGGAGTTACAAACTTATTGCCCTTGATGAAGATCACATTTGCACCGCCGGTCTCCTCGATCTTGGTGCGGGTTGCGGGATCCAGATATACATTTTCATCAAAACCGTTCTTATGCGCATCCACGATGGCATGAAGGCTCATGGCATAGTTCAGTCCTGCCTTGATATGGCCGGTACCATGCGGAGCTGCACGGTCGAAGTCACTGACACGGATGGTAATGGGCTTTGCGCCGCCCTTGAAATAAGGGCCTACCGGAGTACCGAAGCAGCGGAACTGATACTCATCCGCCGGCTTTACACCGATAACCGCATTGTATCCGAACATATAGGGGCGAAGATACAAGGTTGCACCGGAACCATAGGGCGGAACCCATGCCTCATTTGCCTTGACTACCTGACGGACAGCATCCAGGAAGCGCTCCTTCGGGAAGGGGGGCATCTCCAGACGCTTAGCGGTGTCGATCATACGCTCCGCATTCAGATCCGGGCGGAAGGTGACGATCCGGCCGTCTTCCGTGGTATATGCCTTCAGGCCTTCAAAGCAGGTCTGTGCATACTGCAGTACGCAGGCACACTCACTCATGGTAACCGTATGGTCATCCGTGAGGATACCGTCATCCCATGCTCCATCCTTAAAGTTGGATACATAGGACTTATCTGTCTCCATGTAGCCGAATCCGATCGAACCCCAGTCAATGTTCTTCTTCTCCATGATGAATCATCTCCATTCATTATTATTTTCGGGATATTCCCTTAATTACCGAAATAAATCGTTACCTAATATTTTATATTCTTAACCGCGAATGTCAAGAATTTTCTATGCGGGGATTGCCCTATCCATTGGAAACGTGTTAAAATAAAGTTTGTGTTTCTACGGGCCGGTCATCCCGGGTAGTTCCGCAAAAAAATATGAATTCAAAGAAGGTACCTATATGTATCAGATAGACTTTACAAAACCAACCCATGTGCATTTTATCGGGATCGGCGGGATCAGCATGAGCGGTCTGGCCGAGATTCTGAACAAGGAAGGTTTTACCGTCACAGGCTCCGATGTCCGTGAATCCGATGTTACCCGGATGCTGGCGGAGAAAGGCATCCGTATCTACTTCGGTCAGGTTGCCGAGAATCTGAAGTCCGAGCCGGACACTGCACTGGTGGTCTATACCGCTGCCATCTCCGATGACAATCCCGAGTTTCTCTATGCGAAGGAGCTGGGGCTTCCCCTTCTCTCCCGCGCCGAGCTGCTGGGACAGATCATGGAAAACTATCCCTACAGCGTAGCCGTAAGCGGTACACACGGCAAGACGACTACCACTGCCATGCTGACGCACATCCTGATGGCTGCAGAGAAGGATCCCACCATCTCCATCGGCGGGATGCTGGACGTGATCGGCGGAAATATCCGGACCGGTTCCTCTCCTTATTTCGTTACGGAAGCCTGCGAGTATACCAACAGTTATCATGCATTCCGTCCGTATCTCAGCATTATCCTGAATATCGACAATGACCATCTGGATTTCTTCCACGATCTGGAACATATCGTGGAGTCCTTTGCTACATTTGCCACAAAGCTGCAGGACGGCGGCATCCTGATCGTAAACGGCGATATGCCCTATACCGACCGGATCCGTGACGCAGTCCGTGATAAGAACTGCCGGTTCATCACCTTCGGCACAGGGGAATCCTGTGATTACCGGGCTGTGGATATCCGTCTGGATGAAGCAGGCCATCCCGGCTTCACACTGGTGAGGAACGGCGAGACTGCCTACTCCGTACAGCTGTCCGTGACGGGACAGCACAATGCGGTCAATTCCCTCTCCGCCATAGCTGCCGCGGAGGCGATGGAGATCCCCGCCGATTCGATCCTGGCCGGACTCCGTACTTGCTCCAGCGCTAAGCGCCGCTTCGAATATAAGGGCACGCTTCCCGGAGGGATCACCGTCATCGATGACTATGCGCATCATCCCACGGAGATCGCAGCAACCGTTTCTGTCGGAAAGTCCGTCGCAAAGGGGGATCTGTGGATCGCATTCCAGCCCCACACCTACTCCCGTACGAAGGCGCTCCTGCCTGATTTTGCCAAGGCTCTGTCACCTGCAGATCATGTCCTGATCGCTGACATTTATGCTGCCCGTGAGAAGGATGACGGCACGATCCACTCCCGCGATCTGGAAAAACTGCTGAAGGAGAAAGGCTGTGATGCCGTATATTTAGGGGATTTCGCTACGATTGAAAAATATTTTTCCGATCATTGCAAAAACAATGACCTGTTAATAACTATGGGGGCCGGACCCATTGATTCTGTTGGGGTTGACCTGCTTTCACAATAATTATCAACACTTTCCACAAAATGATCCGCGCCAGGAGACGCGGATCATTTCGGTTAAACCCCTCTGTCCACAGAAATAAAAAGCACGCATTTTCGTGAAATAATCAGATGTCAACCAAATTATCCACAATAACAACAAGTACCCTGAATGCCCCGGAGGGGTCCGGGTCAGGTTGCAATTCCGATTCTTTGTGTTATAATTCATTTGCACCAAAGGAAGAGGTATTGAAACTATGGGAACTATAACTTTGTCATCAGAGGATTCAGGAAGCAATTCCATCCTTTCAAATATTTTTATCGATCATTATATGCCTGAAGCGAACGGGGATTTCGTTAAGGTTTATCTGTACCTTCTCAGGCTCCAGCAGGGCAATCATCAGATGTGCTCTCTGTCCGAGATCGCCGATCATCTGAACTGCACGGACAAGGATGTATCCCGTGCCATCAAGTACTGGATCGGCAAGGGGCTTCTGCAGTACAGCTCAGACGAATCGGGGAATCCGGTCGGACTGATCCTCTGCCAGCCCCAGAGTCCCGAAGCTGCCGGTTTCCCGTCCCGCATCGTGGATTTCCGCCTGTTACGCCAGGAGGAGCAGGATGTGCAGACAGAGCAGGCGGCCGATGAGGTTCAGAAGACCCAGCCCGCAAAGACGGCACGCAGCCGGAAGAAGCAGCCGGCCCTTACGGATCTTGCCAAAGCACTTGAGGATCCGCAGTTCCTGGAACTGAAGGCGCAGGCGGAGGCTTACTTCGATCGACCCCTGTCGAATCTCGACGTTGACGCTCTTTGGTATATCTATGATGATCTGAAACTGCCCTTCGAGCTCTGCGAGTACCTTCTTGAGTACTGTGCGGAAGACAAGGCCAACCATCCCGAGCGGGTGAATGCGGCTTACTACCGGAAGATCGCTACTTCCTGGGCCGAGCAGGGCATCAGCCGCCGCGAGGAAGCCATGCAGGCTACTACCCGCCGCTTCTTCGGAACGAAGCTGCTCCGTGCGCTGGGGATCCGGGACCGGTATATCCCGACAAATGCGGAGGTACGGATGATCGAGGGATGGCGGACGAAATACGGTTTCTCCGATGAGATGCTGATACTCGCCTGCGAGACGGCTCTGATGAAGAAGCCGGGCAATCCCAGTTTCAAATATGTGGAAGGGATCCTGAGCAGCTGGCACAAGCAGGGATTTAAAACTCCCGAAGAGGTTGAGAAGCTGGATCACAATGTCACAAAGGCTGCTGCCTCCAGGCCCAAGAGTGTGCAGAATGACTTCATCGAAGGCACACTTGCCGATGACCTGGATCTGATCGAACAGCTTTCCATCAAGAAGATAAAGGAATCCTAAAGCATTATGGCTGATTTTTACACAATCGGAAAAACCGACATCTCGGACATTTACAGCCGGATCCGGATCCGGAATGAAAGAGAGCTCTTCGACCGTCGGAGAAAGCTCTATACGGAGTATCCGGAGCTTGGCACTCTGGACCGGGAGATCACCGTCACGAATACCGGTGTTCTGAGAAAGATCATCACCCTTTCCCCGGATGCAGCCGAGAAGGTTCGGACGGAAGGCCTGGAGCATGTAAAGGAGCTCCGGCAGCGTTTCAACCATATCCTGCAGGAGCACGGGTACACGCCCGATACGCTCACACTCACTTATGACTGCCCGATCTGTAAGGATGAGGGCTTCATAAACGGACAGCGCTGCACCTGCTACCAGAAGCATATGATGGAGCTGCTCTATCGTCAGTCCGGTCTGTCCGATGTACTGGCTTTGGAGAACTTCTCTACATTTTCTTTTGATTATTACAGCGACCGCGCGGAGAATGAAGATACTCCTTCTCCCCGGAAAGTGGTCGAGGAATACCATCGTAAGGCGAAGGACTTCGCCACCACCGGCAGCCCTGAGGGGATGAGCTTCCTGTTCTACGGATCCACCGGTGTCGGAAAGACCTTCCTGTCCAACTGTATCGCCAAGGAAATGATGGACCGGGGGAATTCCGTCCTGTATCTCACCGCAAATGAGCTCTGCAGCGAGATCCTGCAGCCCTACCTCATGTATACCTCCTTTGAACAGAAGGAGCAGCTAAAGCCGGTATATGATCTGATCTACAACGCGCAGCTTCTTGTGCTGGACGATCTGGGAACGGAGCTTACCAACAGCTTCACCCTGTCTCAGTTATTCGAGATCATCAACCGCAGAATGATCAAGAATCTTTCGACCATCATTTCCACGAATCTGACCTTGCAGCAGCTGCGTGAACGGTACCGGGAACGCATCGTTTCAAGGATCGCGGAGCACTATGAGATCTGTCACTTCTATGGCGGAGACATCCGTTCCAGAAAGAAGAAAGAATCTCTTGGCCAGTAGCTATATAAAAGAACACGGAGGAGACACCCATGCCCGATGCAAGTAAACTGATCACCGTACCCGTAGGACGGCTCGGCATCATCCCGATGAAGAGTTGTGAAGAACTGGGAAAGAAGGTAGATGAATATCTGGTCCGCTGGAGAAAGGAACGTTCCCAGCCCGGAGAATCCGATCTTCACTTCTACGGATATGAAAGAGACACCTATATCGTAAAATCCGAGTGTCCGCGTTTTGCTTCCGGAGAAGCAAAGGGCACCATCAAGGAGTCTGTCCGTGGTACCGATCTGTATATCCTGGTAGATGTGGGAAATTACAGTATCGAATACAATCTGGGTGGTCGTATGGTCCCCATGTCACCGGATGATCATTACCAGGATCTGAAGCGTGTGATCGCCGCTGCTGCAGGCAAGGCAAACCGGATCAATATCATCATGCCCTTCCTGTACGAATCCCGTCAGCATAAGCGCAACAACAGGGAGTCCCTGGACTGTGCCCTTGCACTGCAGGAGCTTGTACGGTATGGTGTAACAAATATCATCACATTTGACGCCCATGACCCCCGGGTCCAGAATGCGATCCCGGTCAGCGGCTTCGAAAATATCATGCCCACCTATCAGTTCATCAAATCTCTCCTGAAGTCCACACCGGACCTGGAGATCGATAAGGAGCATCTGATGGTGATCAGCCCGGATGAGGGCGCCATGCATCGTGCCATTTACTTCGCAAACCACTTCGGCGTGGATGTGGGTATGTTCTACAAGCGCAGGGATTATTCCCGCATCGTTAACGGCAAGAACCCCATCGTCTCCCATGACTTCCTGGGTACGGACGTGGAGGGCAAGGATGTGATCATCATCGACGATATGATCGCTTCCGGCGAGAGCATGCTGGATGTGGCGAAGAAGCTGAAGAGCCTGCATGCAAAGCGTGTCTTCTGTCTTGCCACCTTCGGTCTCTTCACCGCAGGACTGGACGTCTTCGATCAGGCCTTCGCAGACGGGTTCATCGAGAAGATCATTACCACAAATGTGACCTACCAGAAGCCCGAGCTTCTCACAAGGCCCTGGTATGAATCCGCTGACATGAGCAAGTATATCGCCATCATCATCGACCACCTGAACCATGACGCATCCCTCAGCGACCTGCTCGACCCGAGAGAAAGGATCCAGGCAAGAGTCAACGAGTATCGTCAGTTCCATACCATCAGCCCCAATTACACAGCTCCCGGAGTACAGAGTTAGATTATCTTTTTTGCAGACATCATGTCTGTCATATGCTCATAATGAGAGCCGGCCGCACCATCTGATTCAGATCGTACGACCGGCTCTTTCCATGTCCGTTTCTATTTCTGTCTTTTCCCGTTTCAGTCTCTGCCTTCTGTCAGTTCCTGTTTATGGTTTTTCATATATTCCTTATATGGTGTATAGGGATCAACCACATTTTTGTCCTGGGCCACGCGCTTCTCTAACGGCGGGAACTCCATATAGGAATCTCCGTAGGTCTTACGGAGACAGGAATCATAGTTGGCTGGGATGGGGATCTCCATATTCTCGAACTTATGCCAGATCCTGGGCTTCAGATCATCGATGTCCATATCAAAGTCAAAACGGGATCCCTTGATATAATTAAATGATATGACACGATATCCCTCCGCCCCGGGCCGGTTGTACTTCGAGCAGAGCCTGTCATAATCATCCGAAAGCTTCTCGACGCTTCTTCCATGAGCGAGGACCGCACATATGAGGTTGAGTGCCGTGGTCTTTAATCCCGGGCGGTACTTCTTATAGTAATCTGCATACAGACGTCGAAGCGTAGTCGTCTTCAGGTGCGACGTCCGCTTCCTGTGAATGTACTGCGCCAGAGGTTTTCCATCCTTCGGCCGGGAATCCAGGGGCATGATGTCTACGAAGATCCCGTTATTACATGCCTCATTTTCCGTGTCCAGAGGATTGATACAGGTGGTCGGCGAGTATCTCAGCCGCGCGATCCCCCGGAACCAGTTGCCGTGTTCTGTTTTTGTGTTCTGAAGGAAGAAAGGTTCCTCGAATTCATCTGCCAGGCTGCAGAGCTTCTCATAATCATGTCTCGGCATCATAAAGTCAATATCATCGTCCCAGGGGATAAATCCGTCATGCCGGACAGCCCCGAGCAGTGTACCGAATCCCGCCACAACGAAGAGATTGTGCTTCTTGCAGACCCGGAACAGTTCCTTTGCTATGATCATCTCGATATTCCATATCCGTTTCTGATCCTCGGACACTTCCCATCCTTCGAGGGTTTCGGCCTTGAAGCCGCCGCGTACCAGCACTTCTTCCATGTTCTTCTCTCCTTCTTATTTCTTCATTCTCTTTTTCAACAACGCCAGTCCTGTCTTCATACGGGTTCGGAAGACGAAAAGGAATGACGCAAACCCCACTGCGATGATCCCGTACCGGAGCAATGTATAGTCGTAGGTAAAAAGCAGGAGTACCGACAGGATGATCACGACAAATGCAGCGCCGTACAGGAACAGGTTATCATAGATATCAACCTTCAATATGTATTTTGTGATAAGGAAATGTACCACCATCAGCAGCATGTAGCTGGCCAGCGTCGTATAAGCCGCCGCCACATAGCCGTACATGGGAACAAAAATGAAGTTTAGGATCACATTGACAGCCGCTGCCAGGATCGTTCCCATGGAGACATATTTCGTCTTCTTCAGATGCAGTTCCACATTTACATAGTGTGTGTAGATATATCTGCAGACGATGCCCACCGCGACCGGAGCCACGCAGGTCACGCCTGTCATGTATTTTTTACCGCCGAAGATCAGTACCAGCTCCGGTGCAAAGGCAACCGTGGCAAGCCCGATATAACAGCAGAGCACCACGAGGGGCTTCACATTCTTCCGGATGGCTCCGTAATCTCCCGCATGGTAGGTCTCATGGAACCAGGGAAGCCATGCCTCACTGATGGAATTCGTGATCACCGCAAGCAGTACGCCTATGGTATAGGCCAGGCTGTAGGTTCCGGCATCTTCCTTTCCGCAGATCTTGGTGATGATGATCCGGTCCGACTGCGAAAGGACATAGAGGGACAGCTGATGCAGGATCAGCGGCCCGGAGATCATCCATCCGTACTTCCAGAATTCCTTATTGTACCGCAGCGTTCCATTTCGGATCTCTCTGGCCCACAGCACAACACTGAGCAGGATTGGAGGCACGGCGATGCCGATACAACGGTACAGCGCCATATCTCCTTTCAGGAAATACATCAGCACAAAGGACAGGACCAGCGTGCCGAGGATCGTATACCAGGCGATGAAGATATTCTGCTTCACCTGGTAGCGGTATCTGAGTACGCCCTGCCGGAATGTGATGGCCGGCGAGAAGAACATGTAGGCCATAAGCAATATGGTTTCGATCTCCGTCAGCTCCAGCCATTTGCTGACCGGTCCCAGGAGGATGACACTGAATGCCACCCACAGGAAGGATACGACAGCAGAGAACAGCTGCATGGAACCCATATAATCATCCAGCCTGTCCGGATAATCGATCTTGGCACGCCCGATACTGGTCGCCAGCTGCAGCGAAAAGAAGGGATACAGCAGCGTACTCCAGGAGGTAAACATGGATACCGTTCCATATTCGGTTTTTGTCATCATTCGGACAAAGATCGGCGTGGTTATGGCAAATGCGGCTTTCACCGCTATATTTGATATAACATAGGCCGTTCCGGCCTTCATCGCCTTCTTGCCGAGATTCTCATTGCTTTCACTCATGATAATTACATACCCTGCGTCAGGATCCTGTCGATCACTTCCCGGATCACACCCTGTCCGCCTTTTGCCTCGGTAATATAATCCGCTTCCGCCTTCACCCGGGGATGCGCATCCGCCGGGCAGCATCCGTATCCTGCAAGACGTACACTCTCGATGTCATTGATATCATCTCCGACATAGCAGACCTCTTCCGGCCGGATGCCGTACTCCTCACAGAGCCGAAGGATCATGGACTTCTTGTCCTTACAGCCGGCCTCCAGGATATCCAGCTTCAGCTTCTCTGCCCGTCTCCGGTTCAGATCCACGGACTCACTTGTAATGATCCCTGTCTTTATGCCCTTCTCGCGAAGCAGGGCAAATCCCATGCCGTCCCGGGTATTGAACTTCTTCAGTTCATCCCCCTTCTCGGAGTAGTACATGCCTCCGTCCGTGAGACATCCGTCACAGTCCGTCAGGAACATTTTGATCTCCGGGATCTCTGACGGAGCCATGATCCCATTTTTCTTCATCAGGGCTTCGATGATGATCCAGTCACTGGGTTCATCGATCTCGAAGGATGTATCCGGATGCATTTCCACTGCCTTGATCCGGCCCGACAGCCGGTTCTCCGACTTCAGAAGTGCATCCCTGGAGCAAATGTAAAAAGCTCCGTTCTCCACCAGATATCCGTCGAACTCCTGCCGGCGGGGTCTGTGAAATACGTCATAATTGGTCGGTGCCGCATACCCTTCGGCATCCTCCGCCCAGTGAAACCTCTTCTCCCTTACAACGGAAAGGACGCTGTCGGTCCCCTCCTCCCGGTAGGCCTGGAATCCACGGTCCAGATCCCCGCTTTGCAGCAGCGGAGAAGTCGCCTGGATCAGCACGATGGTATCAAATGTGTGCTCCCGGGCAAATTCCAGCATGGCGGACTCTGTGGATGCCGTATCGCTGGCGGATTCCGCCGAGCGTCCGATCACCTCTGCCTTCGAGAACAGTTCTGCCTCCCGACCGCTCCGGAACGCCTCGACCGTCTTCCGGATCTCTTCACTGTCCGTCGCGATATAGACCTTATCGATATCCCTGCAGCCACAGGCGGCACGGACCGTCCAGTAGACCAGGGGTCTGCCGTTGATCGGTTTGATATTTTTCAGTGGAATGGACTTGCTTCCTCCCCTCACAGGGATAAATGCAACATTCATAAAAACCTCCGTCTGTAAAAGACGAATGCCGGAGCTCCCCTTGGAGAAGCCTCCGGCCAATCGCCTATATCCTGTCTGTTAATGCTTCCGGTATTTCAGTTTGTCTCTCTGCACCTGCTCGATAGGAAGGATATCCACCGACTTATAGGTCAGTGCATCGTGCACCGCATTCAGATTCCGAACCAGCTTCCGGATGCCATCCGGCTCCAGAGAAGCCGCGTGATCCGTACCCTTCCAGGTCCGGTCCAGTGTATAATGGCGTTCGATATACTCCGCACCCAGCGTGTAGGCTGCCACATCCACTGCGATCCCCAGATGATGTCCGGAGAATCCGATAGCCTTCACACGATGTGCATACTGCTCCTTCATGCGGTTGATCTCCAACAGGCAGATATCCTTGAAGGGAACCGGATAACCTGAGGTGCAGTTGTAAAGGATCAGGTCCTTTGCACGGTTATTCTTCTCAAAGAGCTGTACCACCTGCTCTTCCTCTTCCTTTGTGGTCATACCGAAGGACAGCTGGATCTCTCCTTCGTAGTTGTCACACAGCCACTGCAGCATTTCAAAATGTGTGTTGCAGGCGGACGGAATCTTGATGAACTGCGGATGCAGAGAAGTGATCTCCTTTGCACTTGTCAGATCCCAGACAGATGTGGAATAAATGATACCTGCTTCCTCACACCATTTCTTCAGCTGTGCATGCTGATCCACATCAAACTCCAGAAATTCTCTGTGCTCCCCGTAGGTTGCTCCATAGGAATTCACGGGATTCGGATGCGGGGCGTTGTACTGCTCCGGTGTCAGCAGCTCCTTCGGACAACGTTTCTGGAATTTAATGGCATCTGCCTTACAGAAATAAGCCGCAGTCTGGATCAGGTCCTTAGCGATCTCCATCTGACCCATATGATTACAGCCGGCTTCTGCTATAACAAACGGTTTCTTATACATAGATATATCCTCCTTCTCGAACTCCCGGCCCTTATGTGCGGGATTCCGACATTTACGTACATACTGTTTCAGATTAACACATTTCCGTGAAAAAGACAACAAAAGAACCGCAGAGTTTCGGCGTTTTTTCTCTTTCCTGCCGGAAGCGCGGGTGCTATAATAGGGAACGTGGCTATTTACCAACTCGTGGTTGATATTTGTAAATTCCCGAAGCTTTTCTGCCCCGGTCCTTTAATGGCACTAGCCTAATGCCTCTACCTGATCTAAT
>CACYMQ010000046.1 GCA_902775555.1 uncultured Lachnospiraceae bacterium
ATGGAGCAATCCATATTTCATCCGTTAGGATGAAAGGGATACGGAGCAGTCCGTATTTCATCCGTTGTAATATAATTAAAATATATTTGGAGGATAAAATTCATGGATTTTTCTTTAGACAAGAAGCATGAAATGGCGAGAACCCTGTTCCATGACTTTGCCGAAGCAGAAGCAAAGCCGCTGGCTCAGGAGATCGACGAGCAGCACAGATTCCCTCGTGAAACTGTGGACAAGATGGCAAAGTACGGATTCCTCGGGATCCCGGTACCGAAGGAGTATGGCGGACAGGGCTGTGATATTCTGACATACGTTATGTGTGTTGAGGAGCTTTCCAAGGTTTGCGGTACTACAGGTGTTATCGTATCCGCACATACATCTCTTTGTGTAGATCCGATCATGACATATGGTACGGAAGAGCAGAAGAAGAAATACCTTCCGGACCTGGCTTCCGGTAAGAAGCTGGGTGCGTTCGGTCTGACCGAGCCCGGTGCAGGTACAGATGCTCAGGGACAGCAGACCAAGGCGGTTCTGGATGAGGAAGCAGGCGAGTGGATCCTGAACGGTTCCAAGTGCTTCATTACAAATGGTAAGGAAGCAGATGTTTACATCGTTATCGCTGTTACCGGCGTTGTTGAGAAGCGCGGCAGGAAGATGAAGGAGATCTCCGCATTTATCGTAGATAAGGGAACTCCGGGCTTTACCTTCGGTACGAAGGAGAACAAGATGGGTATCTGTGGTTCTTCCACATACGAGCTGATCTTCTCCGATTGCCGTATCCCGAAGGATGCACTTCTCGGACAGAAGGGCAAGGGCTTCAATATCGCCATGCATACACTGGATGGCGGACGTATCGGTATCGCTGCACAGGCGCTCGGTATTGCTGAGGGTGCTCTTGAGCGCACCATCAACTACACCAAGGAGAGAAAGCAGTTCGGCCGTTCCATCGCTCAGTTCCAGAATACACAGTTCCAGCTGGCAGATATGGCTACAAAGGTAGAGGCTGCAAAGAACCTGGTTTACAAGGCAGCCATGACCAAGGACCAGTATACAAAGGATCACACAACCTCCTACAGTGTTGAGGCTGCTATGGCTAAGCTTTATGCAGCAGAGGTTGCTATGGAAGTAACAACCAAGGCCGTACAGCTCCACGGTGGTTACGGATATATCCGTGAGTACGAAGTAGAGCGTATGATGCGTGACGCTAAGATCACAGAGATCTACGAAGGAACTTCCGAAGTTCAGCGTATGGTAATCTCTGCAAATCTGTTAAAGTAAGGAGGGTACGAACGTGAAAATAGTTGTATGTGTAAAGCAGGTACCTGATACAAAAGGCGGAGTAAAGTTTAAACCGGACGGAACACTGGATCGTGGCGCAATGCTTACGATCATGAATCCGGATGATAAGGCAGGTCTTGAGGCTGCTCTTCGTTTAAAGGATGAGTATGGTGCAGAAGTAACTGTAGTGACCATGGGTCTTCCGAAGGCTGAAGAGGTTCTTCGTGAGGCAATCGCCATGGGTGCAGATAAGGGAATTCTTGTTACCGACCGTGTACTCGGCGGTGCAGATACATGGGCTACATCCCAGACACTGGCAGGTGCGATCCGCAACCTGGAGTACGATCTGATCATCACAGGCCGTCAGGCAATCGACGGTGATACCGCTCAGGTAGGTCCTCAGATCTCCGAGCACCTTGGTATCCCGGTAATCTCCTATGCTGAGGAGATCAAGATCGACGGCGACAGCGTGATCGTTAAGCGTCAGTATGATGACAGATATCACATGCTGAAGGCTCAGATGCCGTGCCTCATTACCGCTCTTTCCGAGTTGAATGAGCCGCGTTATATGACACCGGGCGGAATCTTCGATGCTTATGATGCAGAGATTACCGTTTGGGGCAGAGCGAACTTAGTAGACGTAGAGGACTCCAACCTCGGTCTGAAGGGTTCACCGACACAGATCGCAAAGGCTTCCGATAAGGTTCGGAAGGGTGCGGGTGAGAAGGTTACCCTGGATACACCGGATGAGTCTGCTGATTACATCGTTTCCAAGTTACAGGAAAAGTTCGTTATCTAATTGAAGGAGGGTAATTCGAAATGGCATTAGAAGAATATAAGGGCGTATTCGTCTTCGCCCAGCAGGTTGATAATCAGATCAGCAATATCGCCTACGAGTTGATCGGAAAGGGCAAGGATCTGGCTGCTGACCTCCAGACTGAGGTGACAGCTGTCCTGGTTGGTTCCGATGTAAAGGGTCTTGCAGACAAGCTGGCAGAGTACGGCGCAGACCGTGTTATCGTAGTTGACGATCCTGAACTGAAGGAGTATCGGACAGAGCCGTATACACACGCTCTGGCATCCGTTATCGAGAAGTATAAGCCGGACATCTTCCTGATCGGCGCAACCGCCATCGGACGTGATCTCGGCCCGCGCGTATGCGCAAGAATCCATACAGGTCTTACCGCAGACTGTACACAGCTGGATATCGGTGATTTCCCGCTGGTTGCAATCCCCGGCAGAGAGCAGAAGCACAATCAGCTGCTTATGACCCGTCCCGCATTTGGCGGAAATACCATCGCTACCATCGCCTGCCCGGACTTCCGTCCGCAGATGGCAACCGTACGTCCCGGCGTTATGCAGAAGAAGGATAAGGTTAAGGGAGCGAAGGCAGTTGTTGAAGAGTTCAATCCCGGATTCACACCGAACAAGAACTATGTAGAGATCCTTGAGATCGTTAAGGCAGTATCGGATGTTGTTGATATTCAGGATGCTAAGATCCTGGTATCCGGCGGCCGTGGCGTTGGTTCTCCGGAGAACTTCAAGATCCTTGAGGAACTTGCTGAGGCGCTTGGCGGACAGGTTTCCTGCTCACGTGCAGTTGTAGACTCCGGCTGGAAGCCGAAGGAACTGCAGGTTGGACAGACCGGTAAGACGGTTCGTCCGCATGTATACTTCGCGATCGGTATCTCCGGTGCGATCCAGCACGTAGCCGGTATGGAAGAGTCTGATATCATCATTGCGATCAACAAGGATGAGACAGCTCCGATCTTCGATGTAGCTGATTACGGTGTAGTCGGTGACCTGAACAAGATCGTTCCGGATCTCACCAAGAAGATCCTGGAAGCTAAGGCTGCAAAGGCAAACTAAGAAATGTTGTCAGGGCGCACCCGTATGGATGCGCCCTGTTTTGTCAATATAGGACAGGATCGCCATATGAGCTTCATCTGAGCTTCATATGACAGTCAGCTGATATTTGAAAGGAGAGGCAGAAGATATGGATCTGATTCCAAGTTTTTCCGTTGACCACACCCGGATCGTACCGGGTATCTTTACCAGCAGAGTGGACACGCTTGGAGATGAGAAAGTGACCACATATGATGTGAGAGTTACCAGACCAAACAGTGAACCCGCTGTTGACGTGGCCGCAATGCATTCTCTGGAGCACATCATCGCAACATATCTAAGAAATGATCCGATCTGGAAGGATCAGATCATCTACTGGGGTCCCATGGGATGCCTGACGGGATTCTACCTTATCATGAAGGGGAACCTCGCGCCGAGGGAAATCTTTGAACTGCTTCTGGGGGCCTTTCGGTCGGTGCAGGATTACGAAGAAGTTCCAGGTGCTTTGCCCGTAAACTGCGGAAATTACCTGATGCACAATCTGAATATGGCAAAGTGGTATGCTGGAAGATTTGCTGATTATCTGGCAGAAAATGCAGACAGGGATGAAATCTTTGAGTATCCGAGATCAGAGCGGCTTGTGACGGAAGACGGTCGTCAGTTCTTTGATTCGTAGGCTGTGCAGGGCATGTCCGACGGAAGAATGCTATGCTGATCCACCGTGCTAGTCTTCCGTCTGAAGGATCGGACCCAGATACTTATTCATATAGTATTCCTGAAGAGACTTATAATCCTCACTTTCCGGATCCAGAGCGTGCCCGTGCATTTCATCAAAACTTCGGTCGCCGCGTATCCGCTTCACTACATGAAGCGAGATGTTTCTGGAATGGGAGGCGATCCGCTCCATGCACTGGATCAGATCGAAAAGTGCTACGCCGGCAGGAACGGAACAGGTTCCGTTCTGAAGACGTGTTATATGGTGGGTCTGTATCACCTCACGCATCCTGCGAATGGCATCATACAGGGGCTCGACACGAGATGCTTTCTTTTCATCATCATGAAAGAAGGCATCTTTTGTTGTTTCCAAAGCTTTTTTGGTGGCGGACATGATAGAGGTCAGTTCGTTGATGCCTGCAGGAGAGAAGGAGATCCGTTGTTCCTGCATATCCTTGACCGTATAGGCCATTTTTGCACAGTAATCCCCGATCCTTTCATAATCACTGATGGAATTCAGGATCTCCGATACAACCAGGATATTATCGGGTGTAAGACGGTTTCGGTTGATGCGGAGGCAGTAATCGGTAAGCGCAGT
The DNA here is from genome assembly GCA_902775555.1 of uncultured Lachnospiraceae bacterium. Taxonomy (GTDB): domain Bacteria; phylum Bacillota; class Clostridia; order Lachnospirales; family Lachnospiraceae; genus Eubacterium_Q. Next base: position 4,433 of record CACYMQ010000046.1, read on the forward strand.
TTCTGCCCGGTCCAGATAGTCTTCGTTTTCCTCTACCTTACGGAAGGTCTTCTCATCATATTCGATCAGGAGATCTACGGTCAGGTAATAATTCTCGCGGATCCGGTCAGCCATGGACTCGATGACACGGCTGCATGCTTTCAGAGCAATACCGGGTGTACTCAGCAGTCGTTCCTCCAGGATCCGGAAATCCGCCGCGTTGGGATGCTCGTCTGTATCGCGGAGGATCTTTCCGGTGAGCTTCCCTATCTTTTCGGAGAAGGGCAGCAGGATCAGGGCTGTGAAGATATTAAAGCCCATATGCATATTTGCGATATTTCCCCGGTTCATGATGGAGGAAAGGAATTCCGGTTTAATACTGTAATAAAGGATGCACAGGATAATGGTCAGAATGATGGATCCTATGATATTGAACAGAAGATAGGACAGGCTGACACGCTTTGCTTTTTTCGTGGCGCCGATGCTGCCAAGAACGATGGTGAAACATTTTCCGAGATTCTGTCCGATCAGCATGGGGATGGCGATGCCGCAGGTGATGGAACCGGTTGCGGACAGGGCCTGCAGGATCCCGACAAATGCACTGGAGCTCTGGATCAGAGCGCAGAGCAGGAATCCAATGAGAATTCCGAGGAAGGGGTTGGAGAAGGATGTGAAGAGATTCCGGAATTGTTCGGATTCCTTCAGAGGAGCAAAGACCTCTTCCATAAAGGTCATTCCCATAAAAAGAACGCCGAGACCTAAAAGGATACCGGCTACGTCTTTGGCACGCTGCTTTTTGGATTTGATTATGATAAATGCGCCCACGGCAATGAGCATGGGTGCAAAGGAAGATGGCTTCAGAAGCTTCAGTATGATGCCTCCGCCGCCCAGATCTCCAAGACGAAGTAACTGGGCAGTTACACAACTTCCTATGTTTGCTCCGAATACTACGGGAATGGCCTGGCTCACCTTCATCATTCCGGCGCTGACAAAGCCGATCAGCATGATGGTGGTGGCAGAAGAACTCTGGATGATACCGGTGACCAGAAGTCCCAGAAGAAAACCCTTCAGGGTTCCGATCACTTTGTTTTTACCGCTGGTGAGCGTCTGAAGGATCCGTTCCAGTCCGTTACCGGCAAGATGCTCCAGCGACTGACCCATGTAACTCATACCGAACAGGAAGAGTCCTACGCCACCGAAGAGTTCAAGCACTGATGTTACGTCCATAAATACCTCATTTTGAGTAATTATTAAAGTATGGTGATCCGATGGGAAATGAAAACATGTCGGAACTTGACCGTCTCCTTCGCAGGATCGGTCAAGGTTGATTATACACTAAGGATATCATTGTGACAATTACGAACGAAAAGAAATTTCCTTTTTTTCCTTATAATATCCGAGAATTGATGCCGAAAATATGTGTAGACTTCCATTTTTATATATGCTATAATCTTGTGGTTAATGGGCGAATCTGCCCTTATGATCTAGAACATATGCGGATCCCGGGGGATCGGAATGGCCGGTTTTGCCTAAGGGACGCGAAAATAGGAGGATTTACAAATGAGTTTAGCAGTTGAGAAGCTGGAAGGCAGCATGGCGGATCTTACGATCACGGTACCGGCAGAAGAGTTCACCAAGGCACTGAAGGGTGCATACAACAAGTCAAAGAATAAGTTCCAGATGGCAGGCTTCCGTAAAGGAAAAGTGCCCATGGCATATATTGAGAAGATGTACGGTCCGGAAGTATTCTATGAGGATGCAGCCAATGACCTGATCAACCAGACCTATCCGGAAGAGGTAGACAACTGTGACCTGGATATCGTTTCCAGACCGGAGATCTCCGTAACTCAGATCGAGAAGGGCAAGGATTTCATCTATGTTGCAAAGGTTGCGATCCGTCCCGAGGTTAAGCTTGGAGAGTATAAGGGCCTTGAGGTTGAGAAGGCAGATGTCACCGTGACAGACGAAGAGGTGAAGGCCGAGATCGCAAAGACCCAGAAGGAAAACGGCCGGAAGGTAAATGTTACGGATCGTCCCGCCAAGCTGGAGGATGAGGTTAAGATCGACTTCGAGGGCTTTGTGGATGATGAGGCATTTGAAGGCGGAAAGGGTGAGGATTATGCACTGACCCTTGGTTCCCATTCCTTCATCGATACCTTCGAGGATCAGATCGTTGGTAAGAGCGTCGGCGAAGAGTTTGATGTAAATGTTACCTTCCCTGAGGATTATCAGGCAGATAATCTGGCAGGAAAGCCGGCATTGTTCAAGGTTAAGCTGAACAGCATCACCGAAACACAGCTTCCCGAGCTTGATGATGAGTTTGCAAGTGATGTATCCGCATTTGATACATTTGCTGAATATGAAGAGGATACACGTAAGACTCTGGAGCTTCGTAAGAGAGATGCTGCAGAGCGCGAGAAAGAATCCAAGTGCATCGAGAAGCTGATCGAGGCTTCCGAGATGGAGATCCCCGAACCCATGATCAAGCTTCAGCAGGAGCGCATGCTGGAAGACTTCGATATGCGTCTGTCCTATCAGGGTCTGAAGCTGGATCAGTATCTGCAGATCACAAAGCAGTCCCGTGAGGATATGATGGAGCAGATGAAGCCGGATGCCATCACACGGATCAAGTCCAGTCTGGTAGTTGAGGCAGTTGCCGAGGCTGAGAAGTTCGAAGTGACAGATGAAGAGATCGATGAAGAGATGAAGAAGATGGCTGAGGCTTATCAGCTGGATATCGAGAAGTTCAAGGAACTGGCAGGAGAGAAGGAGATCGACTCTGTACGCCATGATCTGAAGAACCGCAAGGCTGTAAAGTTCCTGGCTGAGAATGCAAAGGAAGTATAATAGGTCCCGGAGAGAAGGATCTTGAAAAGGGGGTTAGTTTATGGCATTAGTACCTACAGTCATAGAGACAAGCAGTCGTGGTGAAAGAGCCTATGACATATATTCCAGGCTGCTGAAGGAACGGATCATTTTCCTGGGAGATGAGGTGAATGATGTGACTGCAAGTCTTGTAGTTGCACAGCTTCTGTTCCTGGAATCCGAAGATTCCACCAAGGATATCAACCTGTATATCAACAGCCCCGGCGGATCGGTGACAGCCGGAATGGCGATCTATGATACCATGAATTATATCAAATGCGATGTATCCACCATCTGTGTGGGAATGGCAGCCAGCATGGGTGCTTTTCTGCTCAGCGGAGGAGCAAAGGGCAAGCGTTTTGCACTGCCCAATGCAGAGATCATGATCCATCAGCCTCTGGGTGGTATGCAGGGTCAGGCTACCGATATGCAGATCGCTGCAGAGCACATCCTGCGGACCAAGCAGAACCTCTACCGGATCATGGCAGAGAACTGCGGGAAGACCGTTGAAGAGATGGCTGCGGACTGCGAGCGCGATAATTGGAAGACTGCCGAAGAGGCATGTGCTTACGGCCTGATCGATAAGGTAGTTACTAACAGGAAGTAATCAAGATACAGGAGAGAGAAGTTGGCGAATCGTATAGATGAAAAAAAAGTCAGATGCTCATTTTGCAACAAGTCCCAGGACCAGGTGCGGAAGCTGATCGCCGGCCCGGGTGTCTATATCTGCGATGAGTGCATCGACATATGTATGGAGATCATCGAGGATGACAACGCCAGAGAGCAGGATTCCGGTGAGATCAATCTGCTGAAGCCGAAGGAGATCAAGGCGTTCCTGGATGAGTATGTCATCGGACAGGAAGGCGCAAAGAAGGCTCTTTCCGTAGCGGTCTATAACCATTACAAGAGGGTGCTGTCCGGACGTACATTTGATGTGGAACTGCAGAAGAGCAATATCATCATGGCAGGTCCTACGGGTTCCGGTAAGACCTATCTTGCACAGACGCTGGCGAAGCTGCTGAATGTGCCCTTTGCCATAGCAGATGCCACAACGCTGACCGAGGCCGGCTATGTGGGCGAGGATGTGGAGAATATCCTTCTGAAGCTGATCCAGGCTGCGGATTATGATATCGAGCGTGCCGAGAAGGGTATCGTATACATCGATGAGATCGATAAGATCACAAAGAAGAGTGAAAATGTGTCCATTACCCGTGACGTGTCCGGTGAGGGCGTACAGCAGGCACTGCTGAAGATCATTGAGGGAACCATTGCTTCCGTTCCGCCACAGGGAGGAAGAAAGCATCCCCAGCAGGAGCTGATCCAGATCGATACCACGAATATCCTTTTCATCTGCGGCGGTGCATTTGACGGACTGGATAAGGTGATCGAGAACCGGATCGGTAAGAAATCCATCGGCTTCAATGCCGAGATCGAGGATAAGAAGCTGGGTAATACCGGTGATATCTTCAAGCAGGTTCAGCCCCAGGATTTTGTGAAATACGGGATCATTCCCGAATTCGTGGGTCGTGTGCCGGTGATCGTAACACTTGATCAGCTGGACGAAGAGGCTTTGGTAAATATCCTTGTGAAGCCGAAGAGTGCCATCACCAAGCAGTATCAGAAGCTGTTCGAGCTGGATGACGTGGAGCTGACCTTTACGGAAGATGCTCTCCGTGAGATCGCTAAAGAAGCCATGGAGAGGAATACCGGTGCCAGAGGCCTGAGAGCGATCATGGAGAAGGCCATGATGGATCTGATGTATGAGATCCCGTCGGATGATATGATCCAGGGCTGCTGTATCACCAAGGAAACCATTACGGAGGGAGCAGCACCGGAGAAAACGATGCGTGATAAACCGAAGACGCATAAGAGCCGGGTCCGTCAGGCGGATACGGCATCCAAGAGGAACGCATAGAGTTGACAACCATCCTTTTGATACAGGAAAAGAGGACGATATGATCATAAAGCAGGCAGAATTGGAAACTGTATGCGGCGTAACAAGCACACTTCCGGGGCATGATGCTCCGGAGTTTGCTTTTGCCGGGAAATCAAATGTGGGAAAATCGACCCTGATCAACGGACTTATGAACCGGAAGAATCTGGCCAGGACATCTTCCCAGCCGGGGAAGACCCAGACCATCAATTTCTATCGGATCAATCAGGAGTTCTATTTCGTGGATCTTCCGGGATATGGGTATGCCAAGGTCTCCGAGACGGAGAAGGCCAAATGGGGCCGGATGATCGAGAAGTATCTTGCAACGAGTAAGACACTGAAGGTCGTTTTTTTGCTGATTGATATCCGGCATGAGCCGGGAACCAATGATAAAATGATGTATGACTGGATCTGCCATAACGGATTCCGTCCGGTGATCATTGCAACGAAGCTGGACAAGATCAAACGGAGCCAGAAGGATAAGCAGCTGAAGCTGATCCGTAACGGTCTCGGATGCGATGGGGACACGAAGATCATTCCTTATTCCGGACTTACCAAGCAGGGGCGGGAAGAGGTCCTTATGCTGATGGAGGAAGAGATGGGAAGCGGTGCAGAGGAACCGCAGGAGACGGAGGACGACAGGGAAGGAAGCGCGGAAGTATAGAACACTATGTAGTTGGTCAACATAAAAAAGCGGTGTCAATACACTGCTTTTTTGTGTTTTAGATGTGCTGTTTACAGGCATTTCCCGATCTGCCCGATCCCCACAATACGGTTCAGTTTTGGGGATGATCCTGATCCGGACTGGAGGCCAGCTCGGTCATCAGATAACTGTAGATCTCGGGACTCTTGGCCCGCCAGCTGTCACAGATGGAAATGGCCAGTCCCCGGGTGGGAACATTGAACTTCAGGTCCATAAGTGTGTCTTTTCGTTCTTTGATGATACACTCCACGGTGTATTCCTGATTATCATTGGGGTAGTAATCGGCATAGATCTCGGACTCATTTTTCAGGTTGATCCGTTCTGCTTTGAAGTAGTCCAGGATGTCCTGCTTGATGGGGTTCGGCAGCCGGTTCTCAAAGTAGAACAGAGCCTCCTCTCCCAGGTTGGTGATCTTGTAATGCTGTGTGTCCCGGATCGTGCTGACAGTGATGAAACCGGAATCGATCATTTCACTCAGGGATTCGTGAATGTTAAAGAGATTCGTGTAGCCCTTGTCCAAGATGAAACTGGTGAGCTGGGTGTTGGTCAGCGTATATTCATCGATACGGTCCAGCATGTAGAGTATGATGATCTTGTATAGGAATAATCCGTCCATAAGCAAATACCTCATTGATAGAATGCATGTACTAGCATACCCCAGCGACACTCAAAAAGCAAGCGGGACAAAGGGAAAAAGTAGGTGATATTTGCGGAAGAGTATGGTATACTGAAAATCGGTAATCACCGATTCAGTTAAGTATTCAGCAACATTCGCTGATCATCCCGATTGAGTGAAAGATTAAGAGATTCCTTTAGGGAATATCTGTATTATTATGTCCGGAGAAGGAGGATCTATGGATTATAAGAAACTGACAATCGCCGAACTGCGGGAAGCCGCAAAAGCAAAGGGGATCCGTAACGTTACTTCCATGAAGAAGAAAGAACTGACGGAACTCCTTGAAAATGTTGAGAAGATGATGCATCGTCCCGTGACGGAAAAGCCGGAAGAGGCAGCAGGGGAGGAAACTGCCGAGAATAAAACCAATAGAAAGACCGTGCGTACAGCCGGAAAGACCGGAGAGAGAACGGGAAGAAAGGAAAGGACTCCGGGAAGGACCGGAGGGACAACACGTAAAAGCGGGACGGCCGAACCAAAGGAAGTGACCGGACGAAAGCTTGCAGCGGCTGTTCGTAAAGCGGAGGAATCGCCGGATAAGGAAGAAGAGAAAATAAAGGAAGAGACTGCTGAGACCGCTCCGGAGGAGAAGATGGAGATCGTTCCTTCGGAACCGAAGGAAGCCAGAGCCCTGGTATATGACGGGCAGGAATATAATCCTGTGCTGAGCAGCGGGACCCAGGCAAACGGGATCCTGGAGGTCATGGCGGAAGGCTTTGGTTTTATAAGAAGTGATAATTACATGCCCGGAGAAAAGGATATCTATGTGTCTCCGGCACAGATCCGTAAATTCGGACTGAAGACAGGAGATATCATCACCGGACCCATACGGAAGCGGATGTCCCAGAATGAGAAATTTCAGGCACTTCTTTATATCGAGTATGTGAACGGGCTGTTCCCGTCACAGATCGTCAGGAGAAAGCCTTTTGAAACCCTGACTCCCATTTTCCCGGAGGACCGGATCCGCCTGGATTATAACGGAGCGCCGGTATCCCTTCGGATCGTTGATCTCTTTTCGCCCATCGGAAAGGGACAGAGAGGTATGATCGTATCGCCGCCGAAGGCCGGTAAGACCACGCTTCTGAAGCAGATCGCAAAAAGGATCAGTACGGCAAATCCGGATACCCATGTGCTGGTTCTTCTGATCGATGAACGACCGGAGGAAGTGACCGACATCAAGGAATCCATCACCGCTTCCAATGCCGAGGTGATCTATTCCACATTTGACGAGCTTCCCGAGCATCATAAAAGGGTTTCCGAAATGGTGATCGAAAGGGCAAAGCGTATGGTGGAGTCCGGAAAGGATGTGGTGATCCTGCTGGACAGCCTGACCAGACTGGCCAGGGCATATAATCTTACGGTATCCCCCAGCGGCCGGACCCTCTCCGGAGGACTGGATCCCGCGGCGCTGCACATGCCCAAGAAATTCTTCGGTGCAGCCAGAAATATGCGGGAGGGCGGTAGTCTTACCATCCTTGCAACAGCTTTGATCGAAACCGGAAGCCGCATGGATGATGTGGTCTTTGAGGAGTTTAAAGGAACGGGAAATATGGAGCTGGTTTTGAACCGGAGCCTGTCGGAACGCCGCGTGTTCCCTGCGATCGACATCGCGAAGTCGGGAACCAGAAGAGACGATCTGCTTCTTTCCAATGAGGAGAGAGAGATCCTGGATCTTCTGCATCAGCAGCTGCGGGGCGCAAAGGCGGAGGAAGCCACGGAAGAGATCATCAAGCTCTTCGGAAGGACCCGGAACAACATGGAATTCCTGGATTATGCAAGGAAAGTATTCAGCAGAAACCTGCGGTAAAATATGGCTTGCATTTCATGAACACCTGTGGTAGAATGTACAACGTTGCTGGTATGAGATCGAGGCATGCCCATCCGTGCGGTATGTAGAGTCTTATATAGGATCAGGGGTCACAGGCAGTGTGATTCCTTAATGAAAAGGAGAGTTGAAAATGAAGGCAGGAATTCATCCGGATTATTATCAGGCAAAGGTTGTCTGCAACTGCGGAAATGAGTTTGTAACAGGTTCTACTAAGGAGGAGATCCACGTGGAGATCTGCTCTAAGTGCCATTCCTTCTATACTGGTACACAGAAGGCAGCCAAGGCACGCGGCCGTATCGATCAGTTCAATAAGAAATACGGCGTTCAGTAGCAAGGATACGACTTACGGAAAAAGGTTGGGACGAAGGTCTCAGCCTTTTTTATGATATATACGCGAAGAATGATCACGAAGTAATGAAAGCGACGGAGTGAGGTATAATTGGAATGAAGCAGGTTAGGATTGGCGGACAGGCTGTGCTGGAGGGTATCATGATGAAGGGACCCGCCAGTTATTCGCTTGCGGTCCGCAAACCCGACGGAGAGATCGCGGTGGAGGTGACGTCCTATCGTTCTTTCAGTGAACGAAAGAAGTTGAACCGCATCCCGATCCTCCGTGGCATAATCAATTTTATAGAATCCCTCTATATCGGGATCAAGACACTGATGGCATCCTCTGAATACTTCGAGGACGAAGAGGAGGAAGGCGAAAAGGATCAGAAGAAAAAGAAGAAGGAAAAAGAAGACTCCGCCAGGAACAGCGGATCCGGGAAAGAGGAGAAGAGTAATAAGGGATATATGATCGGCACCCTGATCTTCTCGTTGATCTTTGCCATCGGGATCTTCGTGCTGCTTCCATCATTTCTGGCAGGTCTGCTCCTTAAGGTGACGGACCGTCAGTGGATCTCGAATCTGGTGGAGGGTATCCTGCGCCTGGCGATATTCATCGGTTATGTGGCACTGATCTCGAAACTGGAGGATATCCGCAGGACATTTATGTATCATGGAGCAGAGCATAAGGCTATTAACTGTCTGGAGGCAGGAGATGATCTGACACCGGAAAATGTTCTGAAACATACCCGTTTTCATAAGCGCTGCGGGACCAGCTTCGTATTTATCGTTATGATCATCAGTATTATCGTGTTCATGTTTGTACAGACTGAGATCATGTGGCTCCGGCTGCTTTCCAGGATCCTTCTGATCCCCGTGATCGCCGGGCTGTCCTATGAGGTTCTCCAATATGCGGGACGTCATGAAAATGCCTGCTCACGGATCATGTCCGCACCGGGTCTCTGGGTACAGCGGCTGACCACCAAGGAGCCGGACCTGTCCATGGCAGAGGTTGCCATCTGGGCAGTGGAGCAGGTGATCGACGTTAGCGAATATCTGGAGTGTGTACGGAATAACTCCTTCGAGAAGTGAAACATTTGTTACAGAAGGCCATGTATTGCGGGTGATGGAATATGACATACAGGGAAGCCTATAATTTTGGAAAGAAGCTCCTGATCGCGGCAGGGATCGAAGAATATGATAACGATTCCAGTCTTCTGGTGCAGTATGTGATCAAAAGTCCGAACTGGTTTGGCCTGGATCATAATAAAAAACTGACGGATGCCCAGGAGGAACTGTTCTTCGAACTCCTCAGTCAAAGGGAGAAGCGGGTTCCTCTCCAGCATATCATAGGATATATGTATTTTTACGGCTATAGGTTCCATACCCGGGAAGGAGTTCTTATCCCGCGGTATGATACGGAGAATCTGGTTCAGAGGGCATTGGAGGTCTCACCTGACAGGAATATCCGTTTTCTGGATCTTTGTACCGGAAGCGGCTGTATCGGCATCAGCTTCTGGCGGCGCAGACGATGGGAAGGCCATGTCGATCATGGACTGCTGACGGATATTTCACCGGAGGCCATTTCTTTGGCAAAGGAGAATATCGATCTGCAGATCACAAATGATGATGATCCGGGTGAGATCACGGATGAACTCGGAACCCATCTGGAGGTGCTGGGATCCGATCTTTTTGAGGCGTTGGAGGGGAAGAAGTTTGATCTGATCATGTCGAACCCACCCTATATCCCTGCTTCGGAAATGGAAGGGCTTATGCCTGAGGTACGGGATCATGATCCCAGGCTGGCACTGACGGATGAGGGAGACGGACTGTCCTTCTACCGGAGGATCGCAGCGGAGGCAAAGACCTATCTGAAACCGGACGGATACCTGGTTCTGGAGATCGGGTATGACCAGGGCAGGACGGTCCCGGAGATCCTGGCGGATGCGGACTTTGGGAAGACCAGTGTTTATAAGGACCTGGCGGGCCTGGACCGTGTGGTCGTCGCGCATCGCTGAGGTAAAGATCCTTCGGGCTATATAGTGTCATTCTGAGCGAAGCGAAGAATCTTTATCATTTAACGTCACACGAAAAAAGTAGATATATAGAAAACACAGATACACAAAAAAGGGAGGAACAAAGAATGTTCGACCGCTTGGAAGAATTGGTAGAGAAACTGGAACTGATCCGGGAAGAACTGAGCCGGCCGGATGTGGTAAATGATCAGGCCCGCTTCAAGAAATTGATGAAAGAGCAGAGTGATATCACACCGGTAGTCGAGAAATATCAGGAATATAAGCAGGCAAAGCAGGATGTTGAAGACAGTCTGGCTATGATCGACGAGGAATCCGATGAGGAGATGAAGGAGCTTGCCCGCGAGGAACTTGCGGATGCAAAAAAACGTATTGAGTCCTGCGAGCATGATCTGAAGATCCTTCTGCTCCCCAAGGATGAAAATGATGATAAGAGTGTAGTGGTTGAGATCCGTGCGGGAGCCGGCGGAGATGAGGCTGCCCTTTTTGCAGGGGAGCTCTTCCGTATGTATCAGAAGTATGCGGATCATTTCCGGTGGAAGACGAATATCACCTCCGGAACCGAGACCGGGATCGGCGGCTTCAAGGAAGTTGTTTTTGAGATCACCGGTAAAGGCGCCTGGTCCAAACTGAAATACGAGTCCGGCGTGCACCGCGTACAGCGTGTTCCCGAGACGGAATCCGGCGGGCGGATCCATACATCCACCGCAACGGTAGCCATCATGCCGGAAGCAGAAGAAGTGGATGTTCAGATCGATGAGAAGGATATCCGGATCGATGTCATGCGGGCATCCGGAAATGGCGGGCAGTGCGTCAATACCACGGACTCGGCCGTGCGTCTGACCCACATTCCCACCGGGATCGTGATCTACAGCCAGACAGAGAAGTCACAGATCCAGAACCGTGCGAAGGCGTTTGCCCTGCTCCGTACGAAACTCTATGATATAGAACTTCAGAAGGCACATGATGCGGAAGCGGCTGCCAGAAGAAGCCAGATCGGGACCGGTGACCGCTCCGAGAAGATCCGGACCTACAACTTCCCACAGGGGCGTGTGACCGATCACCGGATCAAGCTTACCAGCTATCAGCTGGAAAATGTAATGAACGGCGACCTGGACGAGTTCGTGGATGCGCTGACCGCAGCGGACCAGGCTGCAAAGCTCGCCAATATGGAGGGCACAGACTGACATTTCCAAAAGATAAATATATTTCCATAAAAATCCATCTGCACATTCGTATCCTTATCAGATCATCGATTTCAATCTTATGGTAAAGGAGAGGAAGATATGTGCGGATGGATTTTTAAAATGAAGAAGGCCATGGCGGTTGCTACGGTGCTTACCATGTCGGCAGGCCTGGTTGCCTGCGGGAACAAGGCATATAGCATGGATAAGGAGGACTACGGGCAGGAGGTCTGCGGGCAGGTTCCGGCCTATGGGGATGACTATGATCCTGATATAAACGGTCTGACATCGAACGCGAAAGGCGATGCTTACATGGGAAGTCAGGAACTGGCGGACGAAGAGACCAATTTTGATGATGAAAAGGCCGCTGCCGCCGACCGGCAGGGGGGATCCGGAGACTCGGAGAATACAGCAACAACGCTGGAGAAGATCGACAAGGAGAAGCTGGTTTATCGTTGCAGTCTGAACTTCGAAAGCCTCAACTATGATGAGTCGGTTGAGAAGATCCGATCCCTGATCCGGGAGTATGGCGGATTTGTGGAAAATGAGGACGTGCGCCAGATAAGTGCCAGGCGAAACGGGGAAAAACTCTATACGTATTCGGCAACGATCCGGGTTCCGTCTTCCAACTATGAGAGCTTTCTTGAGGGCGCCGGTGCCGTGGGCGAACTGAAGAATAAAACCCAGAATGTGGACAATATGACCAAAGCCTATACAGATCTCAAGGCAGAGCTGGAGGTGCTGGAAACCAAGCGGCTGAGTTATCTGGAAATGATGAAGGAAGCGAAGACTCTGAATGACATGGAAACGATCCTCCAGATCGATGACCGGCTGACGCAGGTGGAGATTTCCATCAACCAGCTGAAGACCCGGATGAACCAGATCGACAATGATGTGGCCTACAGTTATGTCACAATTATGATCACGGAGGTAAAGGAATATGAAGAAGCACCGGCTGAGTCCTTTGGACAGGAAGTAGGACAGTCTCTGAAGAACGGATGGAACAATTTCGTTGACTGGCTGCGGGATCTGATCGTCTTCATTACAGGCCACCTTCCGCAGATCTGTATAGCCATTGTGATCCTTCTTCTGGCGTGGTTCCTTGTGATCCGGAGACTGCTCCGCATGCTGGGGCTCCCAAACCGCGAGGAAAGGAAGGCAAGACGCGCTGCAAGACGTGCGGCAAAGAAGGTGGCAAAACAGGCACAGCAGGAACCGCAGGGACTGCAGGAGCCGCAGGCACAACAGGATCCCCGGGGACCACAAGAACAGCAGAACCCGCAGGATCCGCAGGATCCGCAGACGCCGCAGTAAAAGCAAGGTGCGGACGCTAAAAAAAGTAGATTTAGAAACACCGGTTGGACAGCAGGACCTGACCGGTGTTTTTTTGAGCTGCTACAATCGAAATGGTCATCATTTTCCGGATGATCCGGATACTGTGTAACCATGTGAAAATGTTTCATAAAACACGTCATTTTTGTAATGATGGTTTTTTTTTATAGCACAGTTTGTTATAATTTTACTATAGTTTTTAAGGAGATAGGAGAAGCTGGAATGAATAGAAAAAAAGGGATCATTGTTTTAATAACATTGATGCTGGCAGGCTTTTCGGGATGTGGTTCCTCCGGCAGCAGTTCCGTAGGAGGCGGGGGGAATTCCGTCTTTGTAAAGGAAGGCAGCGGTCAGGGAGAAAGCGTACCGGTCAATGGAAATGGGGAACCCTCCGTAGGATGGGGGAAGTCTGAGGGCTCCGGAAATACCGGAACATCCACGGAAGAGCGTTTCCCCGGCAGGGCAAATGCCGAGACCGGAGAAGGTATATCCAAAAAACTGTCCATCGGGGATGTGGCTCCGGATTTTCTGGTGGAACTGTCCGGCGGTGGAACCTTCCGGATGTCGGAACATGATGACGAGATCGTGCTGATCAATTTCTGGGCCACCTGGTGCGGCCCCTGCGTTGGTGAGATGCCGGCCTTTGAACGGTTGAAGGATCTGGGGTATTCCGATGTATCCATCCTTGCGATCAACTCCGGAGAAGGAAAGAGTGTGGTTGATTCCTTTGTCCGGTCCGAGGGGTACACATTTCCCATCGGCTATGATGAGTTCCGAAAAGTGGGATATTATTATCCGTCAGACGGGATCCCGTATACAATAGTTGTGGACCATGGTATTGTCCAAAGGATCTTTCTGGGATCAAAAGGAGCGGACGCACAGTATGAGCTTTATAAGGATGCGATAGAGGAATGCAGGAAATAAGAGGTGTCAGATGACAGAGCCGAAGAAAAGGATCATACAGGGCGGGATCTTTGCTGCAGGCACCATCCTGCTGGTGACCGGACTG
>CACYMQ010000047.1 GCA_902775555.1 uncultured Lachnospiraceae bacterium
ACGGAAGCAGGCGCGAATGAGGCTTCCACCGGTGAAGCGGCTCAGACAGAAGGAAATACAGGAGCTGTGGATATGGACGGCTATCGCCTGGTTATGACAACAGGAGATGATGGTCGTCAACATGTGGAACTGGTTAAGGGTGAGGCCACGGAAGCAGAGGCGCCGGATTACTATGATATCCAGGTTGAAAAGTATAAAGGGCATTCATCCGTTGCTGAGGACGGAACCGTAAGCACGTTGCTTCTTGCCATCAGTCAGAGCCAGGATGTAACGGAGTTCATAGACGTGAAGATATCCGCAGACGGAAGGATCACCGTTTCTTCCGGAAAGGAACCGAAAAAGTAAGCGGAAAAAGTAAGCGGAAAAGGAAAGCGGCGGGTAGGGATATGCGATTGGGATTCTCATATATAGGTCTGATATATCTGATCCTGCTTTACGTTCCGAATATCATCTGGGTGAAACATCAGCCGAAGGATTACGAACTCTATGTTAAAAATGAGAATAAAGCACTGCTTTTTATGGAGCGGACGGGAGAGATCCTGGCCACCTGTACGGCGCTCATTTTCTCGGATTTTAATCTGAGAAAATGGACGGCATGGTGTTGGTGGCTGGTGATCTCTTTCTTGCTTATGGTGCTTTATGAGATCAGCTGGGTGCGGTATTTCCGGAGCGGGAAGACCATGCGGGATTTCTACGGCCGTTTACTCTTTATCCGTATTCCCCTGGCATCGCTTCCGGTGGCTGCTTTCTTCCTGTTGGGGATCTACGGAAGCAATCTTGTTATGATCCTGACGTCGATCATCCTCGGGATCGGCCATATCGGGATCCATACGGCCCATGAGGAAGAGGTCTTCGGAGAGAGGAAGAAACCGCATGGTCTGATGCGGGTCGGGAAGGGCTTTTTAATAACGCTGTTGATCCTTCTCTTCGGGATCATTTCCGTGGTGATCGGAATGCGGAATGTGAGATATATAAAACATTATGTCAACCTGTTCCGCGGAGTGGATGAGCAGAGTTACATCACACTCGGCGGTCAGGAGCAGTATGTTCTTATGACGGGGAGGGATGTGAAGAATCCCGTGATCATTTATCTGCACGGGGGACCCTCTTCGCCGGACGCCTTCTGTACCTATGCTTTTGCGGATCATCTGACAGAGGACTTTACCTTCGTCTGCTGGGACCAGAGAGGATGCGGAAGGACGTATTATGAAAATGAAGATACGGATCCCTCGAATGAGACCGCGTCCTTTGACCGGGCGCTGGAGGATCTGGATGAGCTTGTGGACTATGCGAGGGAGAGGTTCGGTCAGGACCGGGTGATCGTGATGGGACATTCCTATGGTACGATCCTGGGGAGCACCTATGTTCAGGCGCATCCCGAGAAGGTATCGGCTTATATCGGGATCGCGCAGGTGATCTCGCCGGAGAAGTCGGAGAGAGCGGGGTACGAGATGGCGCGCATCCGGGGACATGAAAAAGGGAAGGATACAACTGCTTTGGAGAAGGCATATCAGGCCTTTGAACGGGAGAAGAGTCTCCCGAACCGCATGGCACTCCGGAGGGAGGTTATGAAGCTGCTGCCGGCGAAGAAGCAGGATCAGGCCTTCCGGAACGCACTTTCTTCTCCGTATTTCGGGATGGATGACCTGAAATGGTTCCTCGTCCAGACGGGAGATGAAGAGGATTATTACCGGCTGAACCGGCAGCTCTTCGATACTACATTTTCCTTTGATATCGACCATTTGAAGCAGGATTACGAGGTTCCGGTACATTTTATATCCGGCGGAGATGACCGGATCTGCCCAGTGGATCCTATCCGGAATTATAAAGACCGGATCGAAGCGCCGAAAAAAACCTTTACAGAACTGGATGGTTGCGGGCATAATGTACAGTATACGGAACCGGAAGCTTTCGCGGATACGGTAAAGCAGCTTCTGAAATAGGATGGTATATTTCGAGGGGATCATGGAGACGAAAAAGAATCAAAAGCGAATAAAGAACAGGCGGCTTCTCGTTCAGGTCGGACTCATGTTCCTTGCCGTATTTTCCGTTTTGCTTGTATGCCTGGGTTTTCTTCTTGTGCGTCATGCCAGAGAGTCCTTCCTGTCGGGACTTCAGGACACAATGCGGGGGGAAATGCGTCAGATCCAGGGAATGATCGCTGACAAGGAGCTTTTCGACTGGATGACAGAATACTGGGAGAAATATCCGCAGGAGATAAAGTCCATGGAAGATATAGGGGAGCTGGAGGTCATATACGATTCCCCGTATATCACTAACATGGGAGATCTGAAAGAAGGAGCAAAGATCGAGGACCTGGATAAAGAAGATCTGTCCTACAGACTCGCTGTTGCCAGGGTCTGTACGGATGCATTGGTCTCGGAGATGATGGTTGCCACATCCATGTCGAAAAACTATTCCATGCTGCTTGATTTTCGGAAGGACCGGAGGGGGACCGTATATCTGAGGATCCCATTTGAAAATACCCCACTGGAGGGAATTGGCATGCAAATGCCGGAGCTGTTCGTGGATGAAGAGGTCGATGAACTGCTCAGCTCCAATACACATGGGAAAAATGAACAGTATTTTACGGATTATGTAGATGAGGACGGAAATAACGTCTATATCGGATACGCACCGATCTACAGTCACGGAGAACCGAGATTTGTACTGGTATACTTCCATGACTGGACGGAGAATCATAAAGAGCAGCTGGAGAGAACGCTGTGGATGCTGGCATCCATCTTTGTCATCCTGGTGATCGGAGGAGCGTTGCTGCTTCTCTTTATCAGCTGGGCAACGGTGGGACCCGTGAAGAGACTTCGGTATGGTGTCAGAAAATATGCGAAAGAGAAGAAACCGGAGGAACTCCAAACGGATATGGCGGTTGTGAGAAACCGGAACGAACTGGGAGAACTGGCCGGTGATATCTCGGAAATGGCGGAAGAGATCGACAGCTATATGCGGGAGAATATCCGGCTGGCAGGAGAGCGGGAGGCAGCAGCGGCCGAGCTGTCCATAGCTGCGAGGGTACAGCATGGCCAGCTCCCGGCAGAGTATCCGGACAGTCCGTATTTCACATTACGTGCTTTTATCCGGACTGCCAGAGAGGTCGGGGGAGACTTCTATGATTACTTCCTGCTGGATGATACACATTTGCTCATACTGATCGCGGATGTATCCGATAAGGGTATGAATGCGGCCTTCTTCATGGGGATCGCCAAAGCGATGATCAAGTCCTGGGCTATGAAGACGAAGGATCCGGTGGAGATCATTACAGAGGCGGAGAAAATGCTCTCAGATAATAATCCGGACGGCCTTTTTGTAACCGCATGGCTGGCGGTGATCGATCTTGCGACGGGTCATGTGGATGTATGCAATGCAGGACATGATCATCCGCTGATCCGGAAGGATGGCGAGTATACGGTCGAAAAGACGGAACACGGGCCTGCGATGGCCTTTCTCCCGGGAGTTCCCCATGTGGGTTCTTCCTTTGATCTTGCCCCGGGAGACCGGATCTTCCTGTATACGGACGGGATCCTGGAGGCGGCGGATTCGAATAAAGAAAGGTTTGGTGTCACCCGTCTGCTGACGACTCTGAATGAGGCACCTGCGGAGGCGACGGATGAAGAACTGATCGATTGTGTTCGTACGGCAGTTGACGATTTCGCCGGAGATGCTCCGCAGTTTGATGATATCACCATGCTGAGCTTTACATTTATCGGAAGATAAGTCAGATCCGGTCCGATGCCGGGTAAGACAGGAGGGAGAAGACGTGACATTTGAAACGGAACGACTCATTATACGGACGTCGGACAGTTCCTTTTCCGGGGAACTGCTGAGGTATTACTCGGAGAACCGGGTGTTTTTTGAGAAACATGAACCGGTGTGGCCGGAGCAGTATTATACGCAGGAGTACCAGCGGAGGATGCTGGAGGCGGAAGAGCAGAATATGGAGAAGCAGGCATCTGCGTATTATTATTTCTCCAGGAAGGAAGAGCCGGAGCGGATCATCGGTACGATCAGCTTCGTGCGGATCCGGAAGGAGCCATATGCCAGTACGATCTTCGGATACAATCTGCATGAGGATTTTCAGGGGCATGGGTACTGTACGGAGGCATGCAGGGGCGCTATCCGGGAGGTGCTGAAGTTTGCGCATATTCACAGGATCGAATCCCGCGTGATGACGGATAATCTGAAATCCGTGCATGTCCTGGAGCGGCTGGGCTTTAGTTACGAAGGGACGGAGATCGCCGGTATCCTGATCGGAGGAAGCTTCCGGGATCACTTCCGTTATGCATGGATCAACCCGGAGTACTAGTTACAGGACTTTTTGATACTGACAGCGAAGGAGACGATACATGATTGATAAGGTGAATGAGTTTATCACCTGGCTTGACGAAGTAGTATGGGGGATTCCGCTGATCCTGGTGATCCTGTTGACAGGGATCTATCTTACGATCAGACTGAAGTTTCTGCAATTCAGGCATTTGGGTAAGGCATTAAAATATATGGTAAAAAAAGAGGAAGGCGGTACCGGAGAGGTAACGAGTTTCGGTGCACTCTGTACGGCGCTTTCCGCGACCATCGGAACGGGCAACATTGTGGGTGTTGCTACAGCCATAGCCGCAGGAGGACCCGGAGCTCTGTTCTGGATGGAGATCGCAGCATTTTTCGGTATGGCTACAAAGTATGCGGAGGGTCTGCTGGCTATCCGTTACCGTACCATCGATTCGGAGGGGCATGTCCTTGGCGGACCATTTTACTACATAGAAAACGGAATGGGTAAGAAGTGGAAATGGCTTGCAAAGACATTTGCATTCTTTGGAGCGGGAGTCGGTCTGCTGGGCATCGGAACATTTACGCAGGTCAACGGTATATCATCGGCTGCGTCAAATTTCTTTGACCCGGACGGACTCCACACTGTGCAGATCTTCGGAAGGGACTATACGGTGGCAACCATCGTCACCTGTCTCGTAGTCACGGTCTGCGTTGCGCTGGTCATTATCGGTGGGATCAGGAGGATCTCCAAGGTGTCCGGCTTCGTCGTGCCATTTATGGCGATTCTGTATTTCCTGTTTGCATTTATCATTATCATCACACATATTCCGGAGATCCCCGGGGCCATCGCCACAGTCGTCAAATCTGCCTTTACCGGTTCGGCGCTGGCCGGTGGAGCCATGGGAACCATGATCGTCGCGATGCAGAAAGGAATTGCCAGAGGGATCTTCTCCAACGAGGCGGGTCTCGGAAGCGCACCCATAGCGGCTGCAGCGGCTCGGACGAAGGAGCCGGCCAGACAGGGACTTGTGACCATGACCGGAACTTTTATAGATACCATCGTGATATGCACCATGACAGGTCTCTGTATCGTGCTTGCGGGGAGCTGGAATACAGGGCTTAAAGGGGTACAGATCACCGCAGATGCATTTCAGAAGGGGCTGCCCTTTTCACCGGAGGTTTCTTCCTTCGTGCTGATGATCTGTCTGGTCTTCTTCGCATTTACAACGATCCTCGGCTGGAATTACTACGGGGAACGGTGTCTGGAATACCTGTCGAATCGAAACAGGAAAGCCGTTACCGTTTACAGGTGGCTCTATATTCTCGCGGTATTTGTCGGACCGTATATGACGGTAGAGGCAGTTTGGAGTATTGCGGACATCTTCAATGCATTGATGGCACTTCCGAACCTGATCGCCATCTTTGCGCTGCGGAAGGTGATCGTATCTGAGTCGAAGGATTATTTTACGCGGATCTCAACATGAGGAGGCTGTGACATTTATCGGAAAAGATCAGAAAAAATCGGCTGTTACGGCCGATTTTTTTTCATTTTTCGCGGATCTGTGCACAAATTTTGCAAAGATTGGTATGGTATGATGTACATAGATCAGAAGAAAAGAGTATGATCGGAAAAAAAGTATAGTGAAACGGAATGTGAAATGGGACGGATACAGCAATGCGGGTTTAGATTCCACGGGCTGAGTACCGACTACAGGCTGCACTTTATGTACGGCAGGCGGTCGTTGAAAGGTCTGAGAGATCCGGACTGCTCTTCGTACTACGGAGCATACGTACAGAGAAAGTTTAACTGAAATCTTTAAATTTAATATTGTGTGACGGTTCTGTGATAAATGATCTGATAGTATAGCCTCGACAGGAAAAAGGAAAGGTTATATTCAGAACACTGGTCAGATGAAGGCGGTTGTTCAAAAAAGAAAGGATACGATCATGAACGATGAAGTGTTGTCGATGACAGAACCCCGGAAGAATAAGTATGAACTGGTCGGTGGAAATGCGGTGCATTCGAACCCCTTTGGAGCGGATCCGGCGAATCAGGCGGTTGTTGAGAAGCGTACGGAACAGGCAGAGGATCAGTTCTCTTCTTCCGTGCAGATGGAGAAGGAGTTCAGCATTTACCCGACGGTGGAGACACCGAAGTCTGTACCGGGAACGCCGGCAGTGGAAATGGAGAGCCCGGAGAAACCGGAGACACCGAAGGGATTCCGTTTGAATCCGATCCTTGTGGTTGCTGCGGCTGCACTCCTTGTACTGGGAACCGCATGGATGCTGGGGATCTTCCGAAAGAAATCAAACTCGGTAGATGGTTCTTATCGTTTTACCCATGTGGATGTCCGCGGTGAGGAGGTTTCACCCGATCAGCTGGCAGCTTATGGGGTCAATACAAAGAATATGTCCCTGAAGATCGACGGAAATGAAGCGGACCTTACGGTTTTCGGATTTACCGGACATTGTGACTTTACAATGGAGGGAGATAAGTTTACAATTACCAATGGAAGCAAGCAGATGTCAGGAAAGGCAGATATCGCGGGTAACACCGTAAGACTGCAGAATAATGGCGCGGACATTGTATTTGTCAAAGAGTGATGATTCCCTATGAAAGGGATGGAACGGAGACTATGAATAAAAGTGAATCGCTGCTCCGGATGGAGCAGCTGAGAAAAAAAGCGTTACGAGGAGCAGAATTGGAAACCTGGGGATATGCAGGCATTCTGCTCCTTCCTGTTGGTCTTGGACTGTTATTTGCGGGCATCCGGATGAGAGAGAAAGCCAATCAGGAAATGGATGAGCTTTACAGAGAGGCTTTTATCAGAGAGCCTCTCACGGAGAATTTTGAGGATGTATCATTTGAACCCTACGAAGGATTCTCCGAGGAGATGGTGGAAGGCTTTCATTTATGCAGGATGGGAAATGAATTTGACTCGGAAGCTTATGGAAGATGCAGCTATCAGGGTGTTCATATCGAACTGTCGGATGTGACCATTCAGGATTATGATTGCGTGGCAAAGAAGAACAATACCACGGTATTCTTTAAGGGAAGGATGATGGTACTTGAGTTCCCGGGAAGGATCGGTACCGGAGAAACGGTTTTCAGCAAGTCATTCTCTCACAGAGCCCTCAGCCCGGAGGAGGAGCAGGGAAAGATCCTCATAGAAAATGCGGAGTATGACCGTGAATTCGATCTGTATGTTTCGGATCCGCAGGCTGCATCGCCACGGATCCTTCCTAAGCTGCTGGAGAAGCTGGGCGCCCTGGCCGAACGGCATAACGGAGCAGCAGCAAAGCTGGCAGGAAATCAACTGATCCTGGCTGTAAATGACGGTGAAGGTACAGCCTTTTACCGGAAAAAGAAGAAAGAGGTCTCTCTTGAGGAGGAGATGGCAAAGGTACAGAAGGATATGGATGATATCAAGGCGATGATCGCCTTGGTCAGCTGACAGGGGCTGTCCTCTCCCGTGGAGAGTGTCCGCAGCTGACAAAAAAGATAAAAAGACAAAAAGGATTGCCGGCTTCGGGTGATGTTGATCGATCGCTGATCTTGTTACCCGGAGCCGGCTTTTTCGCTTCACTTATTTCTTGTTTTCTACCTTCTTTCTTATGCTTTCCTCCTTAGGATTCGTTCATTCGTTCCGGTGCTTCTTCCTTCATGTCCTGCTTACTCGCCCTTGATGGAGTCGCCGCGGTTCCAGAAGGATACTGCTGTGCCGGATCCGCACTTCTCTTCCCATTTTACCCAGTTGTTAACACCGGATGTCCATACGGAGTAGGTCTTTTCCGAAGGATTCTTGCCTTCTTTGCAAAGATCGG
The DNA here is from genome assembly GCA_902775555.1 of uncultured Lachnospiraceae bacterium. Lineage (GTDB taxonomy): Bacteria > Bacillota > Clostridia > Lachnospirales > Lachnospiraceae > Eubacterium_Q. The sequence continues at coordinate 8,107 of CACYMQ010000047.1, forward strand.
GCTTTTTTAAAAATTTTATAAAAAAAACATGTGAAAGGAAAAAACCGGCGTTTACTGAAAAAAACAGAAGAGCTATAATGTACATGACACATATCGGTTGTGTTTGATCTGCTGTGATCACTCCGGGCCGGAGGTGTTTCGTGAACGCATACTATAAACGGGATAAGTGAGGAGACGTGTATGAACTGCGTGAGGTGTAAAAAAAAGATCAATCCCAATATAGCGGTATGTCCGTATTGCGGGGCAGTAAACGGGCAGCAGGGACAGAACCATGGCCCCGGGAAGCAGGATGGGGGGCAGCAGGGACAGAACCACAGCCCCAAGGAACAACCGCGGGTGAAGGACAGGAAAAAAATGGCGATCATACTGACGATAGTTCTCTGTGCCTGTGCACTTCTCACGTTCGCTCTGATCCTTATTCTGGGCGGAAGATCCGGGAGTTCTTCGGGAGGCGGTTCGGGAAGCTCAGGTGGATCGGGAGGAGTATTCGAAAAATCATCCACGACGGACGAAGCAGAAGAAACGGTAGATGCGGGCACCTATTATCAGGAGATTGGAGACGTTATCTCTATAACGGGGGCGGATGGTTCCGAGAAGGTTCCTACAGAAGGAGAAGTGAGGAAAATACTCACCGACCGCGGATTTGATCGGTACGAAATTACTACAGGGTATTCTATCAGTGGAGAATATCTGGGTGATAAGCCGATCGGTGATACCGGGACCAAGCACCCGCTGTATGAAACCTACTTCATGAGTGAATCGGGAATGCTTTGGTCGGTTGAGGTGATCGATGGTTCCCTGTTTGCGTATCCTGCATCCTACAATCTGGAATCGGGTAAGGATGTGCTGGCGATCGTTTCGGAAAAGGATTCGATCATCGGCTATGACAGTGAGACGAATCAGTATTTTGAGTATGTACCGAAGAAAACGGCAGCAGTGGTGATCAAGGTGGAAACAATCGATGCAGAACATTTGAATCAACTTACAAAAGAGGAGATAGATAAGTATGTTAATTAGATTGAGCAGATTAAAGCATATATCGAGACTTCTGGTGGCTGCATTCTGCATTACAGCCTTTTTCGGTCATTATATGCCGGAGGTTTCTGCGGATGAAGCAGAGGATAAGGATCGTGTGATCGTATCCTTTGGAGATTCGTATTCTTCCGGAGAAGGAAATACTCCCTTTTATGGTCAGCAGGATGAGAATAAAAATGAACTGACCATAGAACAAAAGGCACAAAGTTATGATTGGCTGGCTCATAGATCTACGCTGGCGTGGCCGGGGAGGCTGAAGCTTAAAGGCGTGGATGGGACTATGGCAGACCATCATAATGAAAACTGGTTTTTTGTGGCTGCTTCCGGCGCAACGACAGATAATATGCAATGGACGCAGAATAAAGAATGTATACGTTTTGATGGACGTCGTTCATTATTTAAGTCAATAAACAAGGTGGATCTTCCCGCACAGTTGGATATCTTTGATCCGGAATCGCCGGCTTATAAGGTGGATGGTAAGAAAGTGGATTATGTTACGATCACCATGGGAGGAAATGATCTTGATTTTCCCGAGGTGATCCGTAAAATGGCTTTCTCTACAAGGCTCACCAATTATAGTGAGCTGGACGATAAACTGGAAATGATGCAGACGAAGCTTGATTTTGGGCTGGAAAAAGAGAAAAGCGTCAGAGACAAGCTGAAGGAGGTATACTCTCTGATTCACAGTAAGGTGGGAAAGGATACGACGATTCTGGTGGTCGGATACCCGACCTTGGTAGATGAATCCAATGGGATAAGGCCGATCTTTACAGCGAAGGAAGCAAAAAAAATCAACGAAAAGGTCATGTATTTCAACAAGGTGCTGGAGGAAATTGTAAATGAATTCCCATCGGATATGAATATCAAATTTGTCTCTGTCACGGAGGATAACGCGTTCGGACAGCATGGAGAACATGGAATCTATTCAAAGGAAGCATGGCTCAACAATGTGATGATGCCTGCGAGGTCTGAAGATCTGGATGTGAGTAATCCGGTCAGTTTTTATTCGGTTCACCCAGATGATACGGGATCTGAAATGTACGCTCAATGCGTTCAGAACACGATTGATGATCTGGAGAAGGAAAAGGGAATCACAGTTGCAGAGAAAACGGAAGCTACAGATACAGGGAAAACGGAAGCTGCAGAACAGGGAACACAGGCTGTTGGAAGGATAGATTTTCCATTTACGGACAGACAGTTAGAGATGTTGGCATGCTCTCTGATCCATGTCAGACACAACGCTGAATGGTTTTATAAGGCAGGGGAAGATTTCGGAATAGTTCCCGGGAAAATGAGTGACACAGATGCTGTCGGAACGGTGCTTACCTCGCTTACCTGTCGTAATACGGCGGATGTCCTGGGAACGGCGGATGAATCATATTTCAGTTATCCTGCCGCAGATGTATGTGAGATGATCAATATGCTGGCGGTAAATGATATCACGGTAGAAGAACTCCCTGCTGCTGTGAAAGCCTGGGAGGAAGCGTGCGAGGAGAAACACGGGAAGCTTCCGTATGGGCATACCAAGGTTGAAGGGGATAAGGTATACAGTCCGAAGGATGAAGGACCAAGCCCCAAGACGGCCGCATTTGCAAGCATCGACGCGAAGAATTATTATGATAAATATGGGGACCTGTATCTGTATTTCAATTATGGCGGTTCCGAGTTTGTGTACTTTGTGGCACATTTTTATAAGGACGAATCGGGTGTATACCTGGGAGGCCTGGAACGTGCCGATAATGAATAACGGTCAGGAACAAGACGGGACGATTGGCGGGACGATTGGGGACGGTTCTGGGCGTCCCAGAACCGTCCCCAATCGTTACACTTATGACATCTTTTAAGGATCCTTTGGTATTTAGAAAAAATTCAAAATAGTTATTGACAAACAAACCTCCTTTGGTTATATTCTATTTAGATGATTTTCAAATTAGAAATTTATCTAAATAAAGGATGCTGACCAAGGAGGTTTATTTGTATGGATACATTGAAAGACTGGCTGCCGTTTTTGATCCCGCTCATTATCGTGGAGCTGATCCTGCTGATAGTGACCATCCGTCACATTCTGACGCATGATCACTATAAGCGCGGAACCCGCGCACTGTGGCTGGTCATTGCCATAGTGGGTATGGAGTTCATCGGTCCGATCCTTTATTTCATTTTGGGGAAGGCAGATGACGAGTAGCCGCAGGCCGGGAGACGAACATGGAGATTTTAACGATCAACAACATAAAAAAACGCTTTGGCGATAAAGAGGTCCTGAAGGGCGTCAGTTTCTCTGTGGGTGAAGGAAGCATCTTCGGATTTATCGGGAGAAACGGAGCCGGCAAGACCACGACCATGAAGACCATACTGGGCCTGCTTTCTCCGGACAGCGGGAGCATCCTGGTCTGCGGGGAGCCGGTAACCTACGGAGAGACGGCTACAAACCGGTTCGTGGGATATCTTCCGGATGTGCCGGAATTTTATCCCTATATGCGGGCTAAGGAATACCTGCAGCTTTGCGGCGAGATCACGGGACTTGCGGGGAAGGAATTGAGAAGCCGCATCGAAGAACTGCTGACCCTGGTGGGTCTGGCGAAGGAGAAAGGAAAGATCGGGGGTTATTCCCGGGGGATGAAGCAACGGCTGGGAATCGCTCAGGCCCTGATCGGGCGGCCGCGGCTGCTGATCTGTGACGAACCGACATCCGCCCTGGATCCGTTGGGACGGCATGAGATCCTGGATATACTTCTGGCTGCGAGAGAACAGACATCGGTGCTCTTCTCCACTCATATTCTTTCGGATGTGGAGCGGATCTCGGATCACGTGGCGCTTCTGGAGGGCGGAGAAGTGAAGGCTTCCGGGGCCACCCGGGAACTGAAGAAGCTACGGTCGGAAACCGGTGCAAGACTGGTGCTGAGGGACGCGGAAGATGAAGAGAAGGTGCGGAACACATTTCCGCAGCTGTTTGTAACAGCAGCGACTGCCGAACAAAGAGGAACCATCGAATTTCCCGAGTTGTCTTTGGAAGAGGAGGGAAAGCTCCTTGCGTTTCTTGCGTCAGAGCATATCGGTGTGACAAGGTTTGAGCGGAAGGAAGCGGATCTTGAGGATCTGTTCCTGCATGCGATCTCGGAGTGAGGATTTGCAGAATGAGAGGGTTTGGTGTATTTTGTAAAAAAGAAATAACGGAGCTGTACCGGACATATCGGGTCTTTCTTCTGGGTGCGGTGGCGCTGATCTTCGGGATCCTGAGTCCGCTCATCGCGAAGCTTACGCCATGGCTGATGGAGCAGTTTGCAGACAGCTTCCGGGAGCAGGGGATCATCGTGGGAGAGGTGACCGTTACCGCGAAGGATTCCTGGGCGCAGTTCGATAAGAATTTTATGATCGTGCTGATCGTAGGTATAGCGATCTTCAGCGGCAGCTATGTCAATGAATATGCGAAGGGGACTCTGATCCCGCTGGTCACCAAGGGACTCACCAGAACAGGTATGGTTCTGTCCAAGCTGCTGACACAGCTGCTGGCATGGACGGTTTATTTCGTAGTGACTTTTGGTATCACCTGGGGATATACGGCGTACTTCTGGGATTCTTCCGAGATTAAGAATGTACTTTGGATGGGGCTGTTCTTCTGGATGATGGGTGTATTCCTGCTGACGGTGCTGGCCTTCTTCTCATCCTTTATGAATTCGTCCATCCAGGTGCTTCTGGGTGTCGGCGGGGTGTATGTACTGCTTACCACACTTGGGATGATCAGATCCGTGGAGTCGTTGCTTCCCACGTATCTTATGGGCAGCGCAGCGCTTCTTACGGGAGAGAAGCTGCCCGGGGATTATGCAGCGGCAGCGGGTGTTACAGGTGCGGCGTCGGTCGTGCTGGTTCTGCTGGCGGTAGTGATCACACGGAGGAGGAAGCTCTGACCGTTATCGGGATGAAAGGAGAGACAACATGGGATTTCCGGAAACCTTTAAGGCCCTGTCGGATCCGGTCCGGCGGGAAATACTTACGATGCTGCGGGACGGGCGGATGTCCGCCGGAGAGATCGCGTCGAAATTTGATATGACGGCGGCTACGGTCTCGTATCATTTGAAACAGCTGAAGCAGGCGGACCTGATCTATGAGACCAAGGAAAAGAACTTCATCTACTATACGCTGAATACCTCCGTATTTGAGGAGATCATGATGTGGTTCTCCCAGTTCGCCGGTAAAAAAAAGGGGGCGGAGAAGCATGAAGAGAGTACGGCTGACTAAGGTGGATCTGCTCTCCATGGGACTCTGCCTTTTGGCGATCCTTCCGGGGCTTATGGTGTATGACCGGCTGCCGGAGGAGATAGCGACACATTTCGGATTGGACGGGGAGCCGAACGGGTATTCTTCCCGTCTGTTTGCCGTGATCGGTCTTCCGCTGGTCGTCACTTTGATCCAGATGGTATACTGCATCACCACCAACCTGTTTCGAAAGAATAGAGATATGAACCGGGCCGAGAAGGTGATCCGTTTTCTCTTCCCTACGGGGTTGTACGCAGTGCAGATCTTTATGCTCATGTATTCCATGGGGAAGGCCACAGATATAATGACATTCATCGGTGTTCTTGAAACGGTTCTGTTCCTGGTGCTGGGTAATTATCTGCCGAAGGTGCGAAGGACTACATTTTTCGGAATCCGAACGCCCCACACTCTGACAAATGAAGAGGTCTGGGACAGGACTCACCGGTTCGCCGGAGTGGTCTACATCATCGCGGGTATCACCTGTATGATCATGACGGTGACGGGCATGCATGCGGTGCTGATGTTTGGGCTTCTGTTTGTGGCCATCGGGATACCGTTCATTTACTCGGAGATCCTGTATCGAAGGGTGAAGAGCAAAAACCGGGAGACAGGGGTGCGGGAGGACGAAGTATAGATCCTTTGCTCACAGGCACGCAGGCTACGCGCACAAGTGCGCTTGCCTTGTGTACGCGCACAAGTGCGCTTGCCTTGTGTACGCGCACAAGTGCGCTTGCCTTGTGGCTCAGGATGACTCTCTGCTGTCATTCTGAGGAGCGACAGTGTCATTCTGAGGAGCGACAGCGACGAAGAATCTTTTAGGCTTCGGCGAAAAAAGATCCTTCGCTGCGCTCAGGATGACATGTGAACAGGATGACATAGGAAAGGATAACGGGATATGTTGATCATAGATCATCTGGACAAGCATTATAAGGGGACGGACAAGGGGGTTACGGATATCTCCATCCATGTGGAGCCGGGGGATATCTACGCTTTCATCGGGCATAACGGTGCGGGCAAGACCACGCTGCTGAAGGCCATCACGGGCATACATGAATTTGATAAGGGCAGCGTTACCATCGACGGTATCAACCTGAAGGAGGATCCGCAGGAGGTGAAGCGGCGGATCGCCTATATTCCGGACAACCCGGACATTTATGAATTCCTGACAGGGATCCAGTATCTGCAGATGATCGCGGATGTCTTCCATGTATCTGCCGCGGACCGGGAGGCCCGGATCGCAAAATATGCGGAACGGTTTGAGATCACGGGAGCGCTGGGGGACCTGATCTCCTCCTATTCCCACGGCATGAAGCAGAAGCTGGTACTCATTTCCGCGCTTCTTCATACCCCGAAGCTGCTGATCATGGATGAACCCTTTGTAGGGCTGGATCCGAAGGCGGCCTTTGTACTGAAGGAGCTGATGCGGGAAATGACCGCCGGGGGTGGCGCCATTTTCTTCTCTACCCATGTGCTGGAGGTGGCAGAGAAGCTCTGTAACAAGGTGGCTATCATCCGTGACGGGCGGCTGATCACCAGCGGCCGGATGGAGGAAGTAGTGAAGGAAGGCGCAAGTCTGGAGGGTCTGTTTATGGAAATGATCACGGACGGGGCTGAGTGATCCCATGGTTCTCTGCAGGCGGGACGGGTAGAACTGCTTTTGGTTGGCGTATCCGCTGTTTTCGACAGTTGTGGGAATGACCATGAATGAGGATGATAATGAAGGAAATATGCGTACTTACACGGCTTGAACTGATCAATCTGTTCGGGCTGAATACTTATCGATACACAAAGGATCCGAAGGAAAAGAGAAAGAAGCGGGCGCTGCTCATCGCTCTTGGCCTGGTGGGGGTGCTCCTTGCGGGCTATTCAGGCGGGACGGCGTATGCCCTGGAAGACTTCGGCCTGGCGGACCGGATCCCCATGATGTATGTGCTGCTGGCATTTGCACTGCAGCTGGGACTGGGAGCCGTGAAGTCCAAATCTCTGATCTACCGGGAGACGGATCTGGACCTGCTGACTGCCCTTCCGGTCCGCGGGACCCATGTGGCAGCGGCGCGGATGATCCGTCTGTATGTGGACGGGCTGATCCTGACCTTGCTGGTCCTGCTTCCGGGCATGATCATCTGCGGGATCCATACCGGTGCAGGGGCACTCTTTTATGTGGGAATCCTGCCGGCGATCCTGATCCTTCCCATCCTTCCCGTGGCGGTCTCTGCCTGGGTGGGTATCCTTTTTGCGGCGGTGATCGCCCGCTTCCGGCATAAGGTTCTGGCGGAGGTGCTGCTGGTGGTGATCGTGATGGTGGGTCTGCTTGTCCTCTCTGCGGCATTTTCCACCAATACCATGACCGCAGGCAGTGAGGACAGGGGATCGAACCCGGGTAGTGTATCGACCATGGAGCAGATGACAGAGGTGTCAGCAAAGGGATCCGAAGGATCATTAACAGAAACAGCGACAGAGAAGCTGAGCGACGAAGAAAGCGAAGCAAAGAGGGAGGCTGAAAATGAACGCATAAAGGCGAAGCTTTCGGCTGAGGCAAAGGCTGCTCTGCAAACCCTGGAATCTGCCTGCCCACCGGCAAGGATCCTTGGGGAAGGGCTGCTGAAACCGGATTTCCTTATCCTCCTCTGCTACCTTCTGATCTCGCTTACGGCCTTCGGGATCACGGTATTCATCCTCGGGAGAAACTTCTTTCATCTCTCGGCGCGGCTTCGTACCGTGACCCGGCATAGGGAGTATCAGTTGGAAGCTCTGAAAGAGCAGTCCATAATGAAGGCTCTGGTGAAGAAGGAAGCGGCAAGGTATTTCTCCTCCGGGATCTATGTGGCAAATACCATCGTAGGTCCTGTTCTGGCGATAGGATTCTCTGTGGCGCTGGCGTTCCTGGATCTTTCAAAGCCTTTGGCTGGCTGGCCGATGATCCACCCGGACGCAGCGATCCCCTATCTTCTGGGTGGATTCTTCAGTATGCCCGGCATTTCTTCCTGCTCCGTCTCCATGGAAGGGAAGAACTGGTGGATCCCACGGTCGCTGCCTCTTTCCACAAGAGAGATCCTGGGAGCAAAAGCTCTGTTCAATCTGATCGTTCTCGCGCCCGTGTACGGACTTATGGAGGTGATCCTGCTGTTCACCCTGCGGGTCAGTCTGGTGGATCGGTTATGGCTGCTGCTCATTCCCCTGGCCGGTATTCCTTTCTCGGTTCTCTTCGGTCTGTTTCTCAATCTGAAATTCCCGAAGTTCCGCTGGGAGAATGCAACGGAAGTGGTGAAGCAGAGTGCGGCTTCGGGTCTCAGCTTGGTGGGCGGCTTTATCCTTCTGCTTCCCGGCATGGGAGCCATGGGGCTTCCGGACGGATACCGGCATCTGGTGAATACGGTGATGATCCTGGTCATCGCGGGGCTAAGCCTGCTGTTTTACCGCAAGGTGATGGGCTTCCCATTGGAGAAACTGGCGACATGAGTTTACGGTCATTCGTGAGAGAGGCTCTACTCTCCGTAGGTACCATCGTTGGAAAAAATGTTTTACTATCTGTGTATGAGGGAGGCACCCTCATGTAAATGCGATACCTATGGAAAGAGGAGAGAACAAATATGAACCAATATGTTACAGGCGCAGTGATCAAGGAACTGCGGGAAAAGAACAAGATGACACAGCGGGAGTTGGCTGAAAAGCTGGGAGTGACGGATAAAAGCATCTCAAAATGGGAAACTTCGAGAGGACTTCCGGACATTTCCCTCTTGGAACCTATTGCGAAGGCATTCAGGATCTCGGTGACGGAACTGATCTCAGGTAATACCATTCATAACGCGAACGTATCGGCAAATATGCTGCGGTCAAAGTTTTATGTCTGCCCGGTCTGCGGGAATGTGATCCACAGTATGGGGGAGGCGGCTATCCATTGTCATGGCATACTGCTTTCACCTTTAGAGGCAGAACTGACAGATGAGCGACACATGATTTTTATCGAGCGTGTTGAGGACGAGTATTATGTGAGAATCGACCACAGCATGACGAAGGAGCATTATATTTCGTTTGTGGCGGCGGCTTCATCTGATGATATGCAGATGCGCACGCTCTATCCGGAAGGAAATGCGGAAGCTCGGTTTAAGATCAGGGGGGTCAGAAGGATCTTCTTTTACTGTAACCGTGATGGCCTGTTCTCCATCGATCCGGTAAAGGGCATCGACGACAAGGAAAGCGGATACGATGATTCGCAGGAAAGAAGAGAACTGGAGAAGGCAGCGGATATGCTGTTCGGATAGGAGGCAGCCGGTTACGGGTAAACTGATGACTCAACAGAAAGAAGACCGATAGGATTCTATCGGCCTTCTTTCTATGTCCTGCTTACTCACCCTTGATGGAGTCGCCGCGGTTCCAGAAGGATACTGCTGTGCCGGATCCGCACTTTTCTTCCCATTTTACCCAGTTGTTAAC
>CACYMQ010000048.1 GCA_902775555.1 uncultured Lachnospiraceae bacterium
GCCCGGTGTGGCTGCCTTCCCGGAAAGTGCGGTACGTATGGGCCACATGACATAACCGGTCTTATACTCGCGGGCTTTGGCAAATTCCTGCAGGGCAGTAAAGAGTGCATCGTTGGAGAAGTCCTCCGCAGCTTCCAGAACCGGAAGCACTTCCTGAAGGAGGGTGAGGGAATTCCCGGCATTTGTCTTCATCTTCTTATGGGTATATAAGGCGATATCGTACTCCGGAACGGCATCGATAAAGTCCACCTGGTCCGCAATGTCAGGGAATACCTCGATCCGGGACTGGACCATGGATGCTACTTTCTTCAGATCGACAGGTGCCTTCACGGCTTCCTGAAGGTAGGGAAGAGCCATTTCGTAGAAACGATCGGGATCCATCGCCTTCATATACTCGCCGTTCATCCATTTCAGTTTTGTGATGTCCAGAACGGCAGGAGATTTGGACATATTATGATAATTGAAGGCCTCTACCAGCTCCGGCAGTGAGAAGATCTCACGATTGTCATCGGGACACCAGCCGAGGAGCGCTACATAGTTTACGACAGCCTCTGTCAGGAAGCCCTGCTCCAGAAGGTCCTCAAAGGAGGAATGCCCGCTGCGTTTGGACAGCTTCGCGTGAGTCTCATCCGTGATCAGGGGACAGTGGATATATACGGGAACCTCCCAGCCGAAGGCCTCATACAGACGATTGTACTTCGGAGCACTTGACAGATACTCATTTCCGCGGACCACATGGGTGATCCCCATCAGATGGTCATCGACCACATTTGCGAAATTGTAGGTCGGGAAGCCGTCGGATTTGATCAGGATCATGTCATCCAGTTCCTCGTTGGGAACGGTGATGGCGCCATACAGCTCATCGTCAAAGGTTGTAGTGCCTTCTGTGGGGTTGTTCTGCCGGATCACGTAGGGAACACCTGCGTCCAGCTTCTCCCGGATCTCTTCCGGGGACAGGTGGAGGCAGTGCTTGTCATAATGGAAGACCTTTTTTCCCTCGATCTCGGTCTCCAGGGATCTCAGCCGCTCCTCATCACAGAAGCAGTAATACGCCTCGCCCCGTTCGATGAGCTTTTTGGCGTATTCCAGATAAATGCCGGATGCCATACGCTCGGACTGTACATAGGGGCCGACCCCGCCGTCCTTGTCCGGACCTTCGTCCCATAAAAGACCGGTCTTTACCAGCGTCCGGTTTATGATCTCGACAGCTCCTTCCATTTCTCTTTCCTGATCCGTATCCTCGATGCGGAGAATGAAATCGCCTCCCTCATGCTTGGCGATGAGGTATGCATAAAGAGCGGTTCTTAGATTTCCTACATGCATCCGTCCGGTGGGACTGGGTGCAAATCTTGTTCTGACCTTGGCCATGATGGATTCCTTTCCGGCACGGAACGATATCCTCTTCCGTGCAAAATAGTATGATCGCACCGGGCTGCCGGATGCGGCGGGCGGGGTGCACTCACACATTTTAGCACGAATCCCGTGAAATGTGAAACAGAATCGTCGGCTCTTAGGAAATGTTTGAAATCTGCACGGGGGTGTAGTATACTACTAACATATATGACCATGCGGATGCATGGGGCCGTATCAGAGGGATGGAAGGGAAGGAATACACGTTATGGATTGGGACTTCAGCAAAATGAGTTCTACTACTTTGTTCAGTCTGGCATTGCTGGCTGTGCTTGTTCTTCTTCTTGTAGTACTCATCATTGTGACCATTAAAGTTCTTTCCAAGGGAAAGAAGGGGGAGGATGATGAGTATACCGAACGCCGTTATACATCCAGGGAAGAGGATGCGGATACTTCGGAGGATTCATCGGATGACGACGATGATGATGACGATGATGAGGACGACGACGAGGATGAGAGGGAGTCTGGCGGAGACAGTGAAGAGAGTAAGCCGGAGGTCAAGGATGAAGTGGCAGCGGTCGTAGAGGCTGCTCTTCAGGCAAAGGCTAAGGCTGCGGAACTCGAAGCAAGAGTTGCGAAGGAGAAAGCCGATCAGGCAAGAGAAGAAGCGGAACGTGCCGCTGAGAAGGCCAACCGGGCCGAGGAAGAGGCGAAAGCGGCAGCTGAGAAGGCTGAGACTGAGAGAAAGGAAGCTCAGAGATCCGAGGAACCGGAAGAGGCAGAAGAGGATCCGGATGAAGAGGACGATGAGGACCTTGAGCATACAGATGAGATCCCTGTGGCAAGGATCCGGCATGAACTGGAGAAGCAGAAGAAGGACGCGGACGTAATGAAGGCAACCACCAGAGTTGCGGATGCGGATCAGATCATAGAAGCTGTGAAGGAAGCAAAAGGAAGGCCGGTATCGGCAGACGAGGAGACGCTCCTGGCGGAAGAAGCGGCAGAGGTCATGGCGGCAGTTGCAGCAACGGAGGCAGCGGCAGGCAAGAGTGCGGCGGAGGACAGTGCCTTCGGAGACAGTGCATTTGCAGTGGATCCCGGTGAGCGTGACAAGACACTTGAAACCAGCTTCGACAGTGCATTTACGGATGCACAGCTGCACCAGGAGATCGAGGGCAGGAAGGATGAGCTGGCAGACAGCGCATTTGCCGTAACGGAAGAACCGAAGGAAGAAGAGGTGAAGCCTCTTCAGGTATCCGGTGAGACCATCACCGTGAATCCGGTGAATGCGGTCAACATCACTACCGTAAATGCGGTAGCGCCCGTTGATACATCGAATCCGGAAGCGGGGATCAAAGATGCGGCGGAAATGAGCGCATTCATGCAGGACAATCCGGTCCCCAAAAAGAAGAAGAAAAAGATGAAGAAGAAGGACGTTGCTTTCGCAAAGAAGTTCGACGGCGACGGTCCGAAGATCGAGACGGCACGTTATCTCTGGTACAACAATCAGGATATCGAGACGCTGACCAAGAAGGAAGATATGTATTATTACTGTCATTACTTCGACGATCCTGCGAAAGCGGTTCTTCCTCTGATCATAGAGATGTACGACTGCGCCTTCGTCCGTACGGAGGAGATCCAGAAGATCGCCTACGGTATCCAGTATAAGTCCATGGGACTTCGTGAGATCCTGACGGCAAAGGATGACGTCAGCTTCGACCGCTCACGGATCGCGAAGGAGCCTACGGAGCAGGATCTGCTGCAGATTCGGGCCAAGTGGTGCGATTATGTAGATAATTTCCTTCAGATCATTGAGATCCAGGCTCCGGAAGAGATGCAGGATTACATCCGTGACCAGCTGTATGCATACAGTGAAAATGATGTGGATACATTGCTGTACTGTCCGGAACCGGAGGAGGATGAAGAGTAGGGATCTGCTCTTTCGGAAGAACCCTTTGACACTTGCAGCCGGTTGTGCTACAATGCGTCTGTTAATTGAATCTGAAAAAGACTATGATGGTGCAAAGTAGACGTTGCAGGAGCCTCATACAGAGAGCCCGGGGCACAGGCTGGAAACCCGGACGGAGCAGCAGCTGCCGAAATTTCACACCGGAGTCGCAGTTCTGAAATGCCGATCTAATGATCATGACCGATGGTCAGGATACAGAGGGACGGTTCGTAGGATCTGCCGTAGAGAGAGCGCGTCAAGCTTCCCACGAGAGCCGGTGCAGTGCGCCGGAAGGAGGGTGGTACCACGGTTTATGATCGTCCCTCTGCCAAAGCAATGGCAGAGGGATTTTTCTATGGACCGGGAACAGGCTGTGGACTACGCCGTATAAAAAGTTCAGTAAGTAGTATAAGGAGGATAGAAGTTATGAGTACAACGCTTCAGAGTATCAGAGAAGCAGCAGAAAAGAAGATCGCGGAATCAGTCAATGCGGATTCCCTGGAGGAGATCCGTGTATCCATTTTGGGTAAGAAGGGAGAACTGACCCGGATCCTGAAGGGGATGAAGGACTTGTCTCCGGAGGAACGCCCGAAGGTCGGACAGCAGGTAAATGAGGTGCGTGCGATCCTTGAGGAAAAACTGGCAGAGAAGAAGAAGGCACTGAAGCATGCAGTCCTTACGGAACGTCTGAAGAGAGAGACCATCGACGTGACGCTTCCCGGCAAGAGGGAGATCCGCGGACACCGGCATCCCAATCAGATCGCCCTGGAGGATCTGGAACGTGTATTTATCGGAATGGGCTATGAAGTAGTGGAAGGCCCCGAGGTAGAGTATGACCGGTACAATTTCGAGCTTCTGAACATTCCCGCAAATCATCCGGCAAAGGATGAGCAGGATACATTCTATATCACGAAGGATATCCTCCTCCGTACCCAGACCTCCTCGGTTCAGGCCCGGATCATGGAGCAGGGGAAGCTTCCGATCAAGATCATTTCTCCGGGACGTGTATTTCGTTCCGATGAAGTGGACGCGACCCACAGCCCGTCCTTCCATCAGGTAGAGGGACTTGTAGTCGGCAAGGGCGTGACCATGGCAGATCTGAAGGGAACGCTGGATCAGTTCGCGAGAGAGTTCTTCGGCCCCAAGACACAGACGAAGCTCCGCCCCCATCATTTCCCGTTTACCGAGCCTTCGGCTGAAGTGGATGTGACCTGCTTCAAGTGCGGCGGAAAGGGATGCGGTGTTTGCAAGGGCTCAGGCTGGATCGAGATCCTGGGCTGTGGTATGGTACATCCGCATGTACTGGAGATGTGCGGGATCGATCCCGAAGTATACTCCGGATTTGCTTTCGGCATCGGTCTGGAACGTGTGGCGCTCCTGAAATACGAGATCGATGACATGCGTCTCCTGTATGAAAACGATGTACGTTTCCTGGGCCAGTTCTAGGATGTCATCCCGCGCGCAGCCCTGTCATCCTGAACGATGACCTGTCATCCTGAGCAGCGCCCTGTCATCCTGAGCGAAGCGAAGGATCTTTATAATAATAGTTTGGAGGATATAAGAAATGAATACACCCCTTTCGTGGATAAAAGCATATGTTCCGGATCTTGACTGTACTCCCCGTGAGTTCGTGGACCGGATCACGCTGTCGGGTTCTCATGTGGAGAACCATACCGTTTATAATAAAAATCTGGAGAAGATCGTAGTCGGAAAGATCCTCTCCATCGAACGTCATCCGGATGCGGACAAGCTGGTGGTATGTCAGGTGGATGTCGGAGAAGCCGCACCGGTGCAGATCGTTACCGGCGCCCCGAATGTAAAGGTGGGAGATGTGGTTCCTACGGTACTTGACGGTGGTAAGGTGGCCGGAGGTCATGACGGAGGAGAGCTTCCTCCCGACGGGATCCGGATCAAGAAGGGCAAGCTCCGCGGGGTTGAGTCCTTTGGTATGATGTGCGCGATCGAGGAGCTGGGCTCCTCCCGTGAACTCTACCCGGAAGCACCGGAGGACGGCGTATACGTCTTTCCGGAGGATGCCGGAGTAAAGCCCGGGGATGATGCGGTAGCCGCACTGGGACTGGATGATACAAATGTAGAATATGAGATCACTTCGAACCGTGTGGACTGCTTCTCCATCATCGGTATGGCGAGAGAGGCCGCAGTCACATTTGATCTGCCCTTCTATCCGCCGGAGGTAAAGGTTGAGGAGAAGTGCCAGGAGAAGACTTCGGATTATATTTCCGTAGAGATCCAGGATCCGGATCTCTGCAAGCGTTATATCGCCAGAGTCGTAAAGAATGTGAAGATCGCTCCGTCACCGAAGTGGCTGCAGCAGAGACTTCGTTCCCAGGGGATCCGTTCCATCAATAATATCGTGGATATCACAAACTATGTGATGGAAGAGTACGGACAGCCCATGCATGCATTTGACCTCGACACCATTGCAGGGCATAAGATCGTGGTAAAGCGCGCAAAGAACGGAGATGTATTCAAGACACTGGACGGCGTAGAGCGTACATTGGATGAAAATGTGCTGATGATCTGCGACGGGGAGAAAGAGGTAGCCATCGGTGGTATCATGGGAGGCGAGAACTCCATGGTCACGGATTCCATGACTACGCTGCTTTTCGAGGCAGCCTGCTTCGACGGGACCAATATCCGTCTGTCCGAGCGGCGTCTGGGACTTCGTACGGATGCGGCAGGTAAGTTTGAAAAGGGACTGGATCCGAATCTTGCCGAGGAGGCCATCAATCGTGCATGCCAGCTCATCGAGGAGATGGGATGCGGCGAGGTACTGCAGGGTATGGTGGATGTCTATCCGGAACCCGTAAAGCCCTGGCAGCTTCCCTTTGAGCCTGCAAAGATGAATCATCTTCTGGGCCTTGAGGTTCCGGAGGAACAGATGCTGCATATCTTTGAAAGCCTGGGACTTACGTATGATCCGGAGTCGGAGATGCTGACGATCCCCACCTATCGGCAGGATCTGCACTGCATGGCTGATCTGGCAGAGGAGGTTGCGCGTTTCTACGGATATGACAAGATCCCGTCCACACTGACCAGTGTAAATGCCGGTATCGGCGGTATCCCGGTTGATCAGATGATCCGAGGCGTGGCAAGACAGGTTGCAGAGTCAAACGGATTCTTCGGCGGCATGACCTACTCCTTTGAGAGTCCGAAGGTTTATGATAAACTGCTTCTGCCGGAGGAGCATCCGCTTCGTCAGGCAATCCGGATCAGCAATCCTCTGGGAGAAGACTTCAGTATCATGCGGACGACACCCCTGTCAGGTATGCTTACATCCCTGGCGACCAATTATAACCGGAGAAATAAGAATGTCCGTCTTTATGAGATGGGAAATGTCTATCTGCCTCACAGCCTTCCGCTGACAGAACTTCCGGACGAGAAGCTGAAGCTGACCCTCGGTATGTACGGAGAAGGAGATTTCTTCACGCTGAAGGGTGTGGTGGAAGAACTGTTTGAGAAGCTGAATTTCGGTGCCGATGTGGAGTATGTTCCGACATCGGAGTATCCGTTCCTTCATCCCGGCCGTCAGGCAAATATCTGTAAAGGAAAGCTGTCCATCGGTTACCTCGGACAGGTTCATCCTGAGGCAGTTGAGAATTATGACATGAAGGGCGACGTATATGTAGCCGTTCTGGATATGGATACCGTAACCATGCTGGCGAAGTCCGATATCAAGTATACCGGTATCGCAAGATTCCCGGGCTCCACCCGTGACCTGGCGCTGGTATGCGATAAATCCGTACTGGCAGGTGATGTGGAGAAGATCCTTCGTAAATGCGGCGGGTCCCTGCTGGAGTCGGTTACCCTCTTTGATGTTTATGAGGGTCAGCAGCTGGGAGAGGGCAAGAAGTCCCTGGCATACAGCCTTCTGTTCCGTGCGAAGGACAGAACCCTTGCGGATAATGAAGTAAATGAGAAGATCGATAAGATGCTGGCGGCTCTCGCAGAGAAGGGCGTGACCCTTCGCGCGTAAACCGGAATCATACAGCGAAAAGATCCTTCGCTACGCTCAGGATGACATATGTCTGTCATCCTGAGGAGCGAAGCGACGAAGGATCTTATCGATGCGAATCATATCGACGAAGGATCTTATCGATGCGAATCTTATCGCAGAGATATTTACCTACAGACAATATTGGAGTATAGACAAAATGAAGGTCTCGGATTTTTACTATGAGCTTCCCGAAGAACTGATCGCCCAGGATCCCCTGGAACGACGCAGCGATTCCCGGCTCATGGTACTGGACAGAGAAAATCATACCGTGACACACAGGCATTTTCGGGATATCGGAGAATATCTGGAACCCGGAGACTGCCTTGTGATCAATGATACGAAGGTGATCCCGGCCCGTTTGCTGGGAGTGAAGCCGGATACGGGAGCTGCCATCGAAGTTCTGCTGCTCCGTAATCACGGAGACAATGTATGGGAGGCACTGGTCCGCCCGGGGAAGAAGCTTCGTCCGGGTGCGGTGGTATCCTTTGGAGACGGCCTCCTCAACGGTACCATAGAAAGCGTAACGGAGGGCGGAAACCGGATGATCCGGTTCAGCTATCAGGGGATCTGGGAAGAACTCCTGGACCGCCTGGGCGAGATGCCCCTTCCTCCGTATATCACACATAAACTTAAGGACAGAGACCGTTATCAGACGGTATATGCAACCCATGAAGGATCCGCGGCAGCACCTACGGCAGGACTGCATTTTACACCGGAGCTGCTGCAGGAACTGGAACAGAAAGGGGTACGGATCGCGCGGCTTACGCTGCATGTGGGCCTCGGTACCTTCCGCCCGGTAAAGGTGGATACCATCGAGGAACACCATATGCACAGTGAATACTATGAACTTTCGGAAGAGGCGGCAGAGCTGATCAACCGGACGAAGGCGGAAGGAAAAAGAGTGATCTCCGTCGGTACCACCAGCACGCGCACCCTGGAAACGGTAGCCAACACACTGGCTGCCCGTGCGGCGGGTCTTTGGAAGGAAGAGGACGGGATCCCGTCCGATGTCGCAAAACTTGTGGAAGAAAACCGGGAGCAGGAGATCGGATACGTACCCCTGCAGGCATGCAGCGGATGGACGGATATCTTCATTTATCCGGGATATCATTTCCGGGTGGTGGATTCCCTGATCACGAATTTCCATCTGCCGGAATCCACGCTGATCATGCTGGTCTCCGCATTCTATGACAGGGAGCACGTCATGGAGGCCTATCGGACCGCCGTAACGGAGAGGTATCGTTTCTTCTCCTTCGGAGATGCCATGCTTCTCCTTTGACAAAAAACGTACAGAAAAGACTTTAGGAAAGGAGCTGAGGATATGAGAACACATTTTCATAAAAGGAAATGCGGGCTGTTCCTGCTGCTCCTTTTTCTTATGCTTCTTCCGGCCTGCGGAAAGAAGGATGCTGTGACTGAGGCTGTGATCAGTGAGGAAGAGATGATCAGCGGCTTTGAGAATAAGAAGGACTATGTGGTGACGGTTCGTCCCGATTCCGTGATATACCGTCTTCCGGATGAGAATTCAGAAGTTTACATAAAACTACAGACCGGCGTGAACCTGAAGCGGACCGGCACAAAGGAGGGCTGGACCAGGATCCGGCTGAATGATACCAGTCTGTATATCCGCTCGGAAAATGTGAAAGAGACTCGGATGGAATGGGTCAAGGATACGGAGATCAGGAAAAACAGCCATGTGGTCTATATCGATCCGGCCAAGCAGATCTATGCCGATAAAAAGCCGGAAGCCCTTTTCCCCGACGGAGATGCCGAGAAGCAGGGAAAACCCAGGATGTCCGGGGCCTATGTGGGAACCGGCACGGGACATTTTGAATATGACGTGACGCTGGAGGTGGCGGAGAAACTGAAGAAAGAGCTCGAGCTTCGGGGCTATACGGTGATCCTGTCAAGAACTGCAGGAACCACGAGCATCAGCAACTCCGAACGCGCGATCATGGGAAATCACAGCGAAGCCGAGATCATGATCCGGCTTACCGCGTCGGGCTCCTCCAATAAGGAGACAAAGGGAATCTTCGGGCTCATCGCATCTGCCAAGAATCCGAACAATTCGGCCTTCTATCAGGATAGCTTCTATCTGGCAAATTCGCTGGTGACGGAGACCTGTACCGGAACGGAAGCGACGCGTATGGGGATCTATCAGACGGATAAAATGGTCTTTCTGAATTATGCAAAGAAACCAACAGCGGTCCTTCAGCTGGGATTCCTGTCCAATGTGGATGAGGATAAGCTGCTGTCCGACCCGGAGTATCAGCTGAAACTTGCGGAAGGTATCGCCAAAGGGATCGATTCCTATTTTGCATATAAAGATGCTGAGGCACCGGCTGACGGAAAGAACGGAGCAGCTGCAGACGGCGGGAAGACGGGAACGACATACAGTCAGGACGGAACCGCCGGAGACGGTCAGAACGGAGCGGATGCGGACAACCGGGACGGAGAGGGAGCAGACAGTCAGGACGGACAGGATGCAGACCGCCGGGACGCACAGGATGCAGACCGCCGGGACGGAGATGGAACAGACAGTCAGGATGGACAGGATGCAGACCATCCGGACGGAGAGGACGGTGAGCGTCCGACCGGAGAGGCACCGGACCGAAGGGTTCGTGAGGATGCGGCCGGACAGGATGGGCAGACCCGGGACGGACAGGACGGACAGGACGGACAGACGCAGGACGGACAGGACGGAGAACGTCTGGATGGGCAAGACAGAGAACGCCAGGATGGGCAGGAACCGCAGGCGGATGACCTGCAGGATCCGGATATCACAGATTCTGAGTAGGTTACATATAGGTTACATAATGTGGCAATTTACATAAAACAGAGAGGGTATCACCTGCAAATGATACCCTCTCTTTATGCATATTGCACAAAAAATATCTACGGGATTCTCAAATACTTGTAAGGGATCCTATTGACGCAAATGTTACAAAATGCTAAAATATGCGTGTAATAAATATGTAACATTTCAAAAATGTTTGCAACATTTGTAAGGGATCGTTAATACAATGAGCAGAAAGACAAAATTGAAACTGAACCGGATGAGATTTAATCTGAAGCGATATGTATTCTCCGGACGCTATTTTGTAAGAAATGCACTTTTTCTTATGATCCTTGCAACGGTTGTATCCATCGGCATAGTTGGGATCGGTCTTCTTAAGTCTTCGGGAAGCGATGAAAGCGTTGAGGCAGAGGAAGCAGAGATTACGGAAGGCCTTGTTCTTAAGGTTGAAGCCCCCAGCATGATCGCCGACATCTCACGGGACGAATTGAATAAGATCATAAATGATGAGCAGAAAGTAGAAGTAGCCGCCAAGGAAGCAGTGGTTCTTGCCAAGGCCAAGTATGATATGACCGGAAGATTTATTGCCATCGAGGATGCAGTCAATATCCGCGATGCAGCATCTGAATCTGCCGAGATCATCGGACGTCTTTACAAGGGAGCATCCGGCGAGGTGCTTGAGGCCGGTACGGAGTGGATCCGGATCAGGTCCGGAAAGGTCACAGGATATGTTTCCGCAGAGTTCATCGTGACGGATGCCGAGGCTTCCGCGAAGGCCGAGGAATATATAGGCGGTATTGCAACTACCACCGCTGATAATGTCTGTGTCCGGATCGACAGCAGCGAGGATGCTGATATCCTCTATCTTACAAAAAAGGGCGAGAGATTTATCGCCAATATGGACAGGAATGAAACCGGCTGGACCAGTATCCGTCTGGATGACGGAAGCTATGGTTTTATCTCGGCACAGTATACAAAGGTCGAAACAGGGTTCTCCGAGGCTGTTTCCATGGAACAGGTCGACAGTATGAAGAAAGCCCTGGCTGAGATGGCCGAGGAGGTTGCGGAGAAGAAAGCCGCCGCACTGGAAGAACAGGCAAAGGAATCAGAAGAAGAGAAGGAACCGTCTGAACAGACGGATGCTTCTTCGGAAGATGAGAGTACAGGATCCGAAGCGGATGATTCCCGTGAGGTGAATGAGAAGAAGACCGAAACGGATACAAAGACGGAAGAGAAGAAAGAGGAAAAGAAGGAAGAGAAGAAAGAAGAGAAGAAGGAAGAGAAGAAGGAAGAAACGAAGGAAGAGACTTCCGGATCCGAAAAGGAAGAGGAAAAGGCAGAAACTGAAACGAATGCCAGTGATCTGTATCTTCTTGCAGCGATCGTTTACTGCGAAGCCGGAGCCGAACCCTATGAGGGCCAGCTGGCTGTTGCAAATGTAGTCATCAACCGTCTGAATACCGGTAAGTGGGGCAACACCCTTGCAGATGTGATCTATGCACCCTATCAGTTCACCGGTTGTCAGATGAGCTCCTTCTCCACGGCACTTAAGACCGGAGGCAGCGCATCCTGTCTCAGAGCCGCACAGGAGGCCCTGAACGGCAATAACAGCGTTCCCGGCTATTATTACTTCCGTCCCTACAAGAATGTGGCATTGGAGAAGCTGAGCAACTATACCATCATCGGTACACATGTCTATTACTAGATCCATGTCATCCTGACCGGCTCCATGTCATCCTGACCGGCTACATGTCATCCTGACCGGCTACATGTCATCCTGAGCGAAGCGAAGGATCTTTACCGGATCAGACAATCATAAAACCATAAAAATAAGAACCCCGGATCCTGTACATATCAGATCCGGGGTTCCTATTATATGGCTTATTTGCCTTCACGCTCCTGATCCAGCATCGCACGAACCTTCATGGGAAGGCCGAAGAGATTGATGAATCCGCTAGCATCCTTGTGATCATACAGATCACCGGTGGTGAAGCTTGCGATGGACTCGGAGTACAGGGTATATGGTGAAGTGGTACCTGCCTTGATGATGTTGCCCTTGTACAGTTTGAATTTAACGGTACCGGTTACACGCTCATCTGTCTTCTCCACGAAGGCCTGCAGAGATTCACGCAGGGGGCAGAACCATTTTCCTTCATATACAAGATCTGCGAACTTTACGCCGATATGACGCTTGAAATCCAGTGTATCACGGTCAAGCACCAGCTCTTCCAGCTGCTTATGTGCTTCCATCAGGATGGTACCGCCGGGAGTTTCATATACGCCGCGGGACTTCATTCCGACAACACGGTTCTCTACGATATCGATGATACCTACGCCGTGCTTACCACCAAGGCGGTTCAGCTCGCGAATGATATCGGACACCTTCATTTCCTTGCCGTTTACGGACTTGGGAACGCCTGCTTCGAAGGTCATCTCTACATACTCACCTTCCTCCGGAGCGTCCTCGGGTGCAACACCGAGAACCAGAAGGTCCTTGTAGTTCGGCTCATTTGCCGGAGACTCCAGCTCCAGACCTTCATGGCTGATGTGCCAGATGTTACGGTCACGGCTGTAGCTGTGCTTTGCGTCGAAGGGAAGATCGATGCCCTTGCTCTTGCAATACTCGATCTCAGCCTCGCGGGAATCGAAGGTCCACTTGGGATCTCTCCAGCATGCGATGATCTTGATGTCCGGAGCGAGAGCCTTGATGGACAGCTCGAAACGCAGCTGATCATTTCCCTTACCGGTAGCGCCGTGGCAGATGGCCACCGCACCTTCCTTGCGTGCGATCTCCACCAGCTTCTTTGCGATCAGAGGACGTGCAAAGGAGGTTCCCAGGAGATACTTATATTCGTATACCGCATCCGCCTTTACCGTAGGCATGATGTATTCGTCGCAGAACTCGTCGATGACATCAACGATATAGAGTTTCTCGGCACCGGAGTATTTTGCGCGTTCATCCAGTCCCTCCAGCTCGGATTCCTGCCCTACGTCGATGCAGGCACAGATCACTTCGTAATCATAGTTTTCCTTCAGCCAGGGGATGATCGCTGTGGTATCAAGCCCGCCTGAATAAGCAAGTACAACCTTTTCTTTTGCCATTCTTTTTGGCTCCTTTCATATTGATATAGCCTGTTTCCGGGTGCGGAAACAAATTAATCATAGTTTATAACAAAGCAGGGAGATAATCAAGAGAAAAGACTTGCCATTTCTGGTAAGGGAGGCTATAATCCTTAAGTATTGATAAAACAGAACTTTCGAAAGAAGGCAAGAGAAGATTATGGATCAGAAGATCAAGGCAGGAATCATAGGTGCAACCGGATATGCCGGACAGGAGCTGGCCCGGCTGCTTTATACCCATCCGCAGGCGGAAGTGATCTGGTACGGATCCCGAAGCTATGTGGATCAGCCCTACAGCAAGGTATACGGAAATATGAAGGCATTTGCCGATCAGCCCTGCCGGGATGATGATATTGCTGCTCTTGCGGAGGAAGCGGATGTGATCTTCACGGCGACTCCCCAGGGCTACCTGGCAGGCGTTCTGACAGAGGATATCCTCTCAAAGTGCAAGGTGATCGATCTTTCCGCGGACTTTCGTCTGAAGGATGTCTCCGTATATGAGAAATGGTACAAGCTGGAGCATAAGAGTCCGCAGTTTCTGGAGGAAGCTGTGTACGGACTCTGCGAGGTGAACAGGGAGCAGATCCGCGGTACGCGTCTGCTGGCCAATCCCGGGTGCTTTACCACCTGTTCCATCGAGTCCCTGTATCCGCTGGTGAAGGAGCATGCCATTGATCCGGATACCATCATCGTGGATGCAAAGTCCGGAACCTCCGGAGCAGGAAGAGGAGCCAAGGTTCAGAATCTTTTCTGTGAAGTAAATGAGAGCATCAAGCCCTACGGCGTTACGAATCATCGTCATACACCGGAGATCGAGGAACAGCTGGGATATGCATACCATGCCGGTGACAAAGAGGCCCTCTCAAAACCGGGGGGATCTCCAATCCTGATCAATTTCACACCGCATCTGGTTCCCATGAACCGTGGGATCCTGGCTACCTGCTATGCAAAGCTTGAGCAGGGCGTGGATGCATCCTGGATCGCAGAGATCTATCAGAACTATTATGGAAATGAGCCGTTTATCCGTCTGTTGGGTGAGGGCGGTATTCCCGAGACACGCTGGGTAGAAGGAAGCAACTTCCTGGATATCGGGTTTGTGGTTGATGAAAGAACCGGCCGCGTGGTCGTTATGGGTGCTTTGGACAATATGGTAAAGGGCGCCGCAGGTCAGGCGGTTCAGAATATGAATCTCATGTTCGGGCTGGAGGAGACGGAAGGTCTGCTCTTCCCGCCGGTATTCCCGTAGGACAGTTGTCATCCTGAGTGAAGTCGAAGGATCTTAAAACAAAAGATTCTTCGTCGCTACGCTCCTCAGAATGACAAGGAATGCTGACACAGAATGACAAGGAATGCTGACACAGAATGACAAGGAATGCTGACACAGAATGACAAGGGGACGCGCCCGGGGGACATGAGAAATAGTATGGAAGAGAGTGAAACAATGATCAAGAGAATCGACGGCGGCATCACGGCGCCAAAGGGGTTCCTGGCAGCAGGGCTCCGGGCCGGGATCAAGCCCGGAAAGACAAATAAAGATATGGCAATGATCTATTCCGAGGTACCTGCTACGGTAGCCGGTACATTTACAAGGAATCGTGTAACTGCCGCTCCGGTTCAGTGGGACCGGAAGATCGTGGAAGAACAGGAGACCGCTCAGGCGGTGGTGGTAAATACCGGTATCGCAAATGCGGCAACCGGGGCAGAGGGACTGAGGAACTCCGAACTGACAGCAGAGGAAGCAGGTAAGGTCCTGCGCCTTCCGAAAGAACAGGTACTGGTGGCATCAACGGGTGTGATCGGATTTCAGCTTCCGATGGATGTGATCCTGGAGGGAGTTTCAAAGCTTGCTCCGGAGCTGTCACACAGCCGGCAGTCCGCGCTGGATGCGGCAGAAGCCATCCTTACAACAGATACACACAAGAAAGAGATCGCGGTTGAATTCACTGTAGGTGGTGTAACCTGCACCATGGCCGGGATGAGTAAGGGCTCCGGCATGATCCATCCGAATATGGGTACCATGCTGTGCTTCATCTCAACGGACGCGGCCATCGATAAAGGGCTGCTGCAAAGGAAACTCCGGGAAGTGGTGGATGAGACCTATAATATGGTCTCCGTTGACGGAGACACCTCTACAAATGATACGGTGCTTGTGCTGGCAAACGGTAAGTCCGGCGCACCGAAGATCGAGACGGAGGGCGGGGATCTGGATTCCCTGACGGAAGCTCTCACGGAGATCTGCACCTATCTTGCCAAGCAGACGGCACAGGACGGAGAGGGTGCAACACGCCTCTTTACGGCTCACGTGACCGGGGCGCCTGATCGTGAGACAGCGCGTACACTTGCAAAGGCGATCATCACGTCGAATCTTACAAAGGCAGCCATTTTCGGAAAGGATGCAAATATGGGACGTCTGCTCTGTGCTATGGGTTATTCCGGAGCGGAGTATGATACTTCCCTTGTGGATGTGACCATGTGCAGTAAGGCGGGATCCATCAAGCTGGTTACGGGAGGCTGTATGCCGGAGTTCTCCGAGGAGGAGGCGCTGAGGATCCTGGAGCCGGAAGAGATCACTGCCGAGGTTGAACTGCATCAGGGAGAGGTTGAGGCAACTGCATGGGGCTGCGATCTCACCTACGATTATGTGAAGATCAATGCAGACTATCGTTCCTGACAGGATACTCTGAATGCGGATCGGAAAACAGGAAGAAATGAGGTCGTTTCATGAAGAATAATGATCAAATGGAAAAGGTGATAGAGAAGGCGCAGACGCTGATCGAGGCGCTGCCCTACATCAAGCGGTTCAACGGGTGCAAGATCGTTGTAAAGTATGGCGGAAGTGCCATGCTGGATGAAGATCTGAAGTTCCATGTCATCCAGGACGTGGCACTGCTCAAACTGGTCGGTATGAAGCCCATCATCGTTCACGGCGGAGGCAAGGAGATCAGCAAATATCTGACGAAGCTCGGCATTGAGTCCCAGTTCATCAACGGACTCCGGGTTACCGACGATCAGACCCTTGAAGTTGCCGAGATGGTACTCTCCAAGGTAAATAAGAGCCTGGTCACCCTGATGTCGAAGGTCGGCCTTCGTGCGATCGGTATCAGCGGTAAGGATGCGGATCTTCTGCAGGTAAAGAAGAAGATGGCAGGCGATAAGGATATCGGATATGTGGGCGAGGTCGTAAAGACGGATGCCACGCTGCTGGATACACTGATCGATAATGACTTTATTCCGGTTATCGCACCCATCGGTGTAGGGATCGATGATCATCATGGATATAATATCAATGCGGATGACTGCGCATGTGCGGTGGCTACCGCGATCCATGCGGAGAAGCTGGCGTTCCTGACGGATATCGAGGGTGTATTTACGGATCCCATGGATAAGAAGACCCTGATCTCCGAGATGGAGATCCATGAGGCAGAGGAACTGATCGGCAGCGGAGTTGTAGGAGGCGGTATGCTTCCGAAGCTTCAGAACTGCATCGAGGCGATGAAGAAGGGCGTATCCCGTGTCCATATCCTGGACGGACGGCTGGAGCACTGCCTGTTGCTTGAGTTCTTCACGGAAAAGGGTATCGGTACGGCTATCCTGAAAGAGGCTTTGTTCTGATGTTTGAAGCGATAGTTAAGCTGTATAGGAAATACGGAGAGATGATCCGTTACGTGATCGTCGGAGGCATCACAACATTTGCGAGTATCGGGGTATACCTGCTGCTTACGTCGACGGTCCTGGATCCCGAGAAGGCATGGGAGCTTCAGACCGCAAATGTTCTGTCCTGGATCGTGGCGGTTACGGTCGCTTATATCCTGAACCGGGTGGTGGTCTTCAGAAGCAGGAACCGGGTGATCTGGGAGATGGCCCAGTTCTATGCCGCAAGACTCTGTACACTGGGGCTGGATATGGGAATGACCTGGCTCTTCGTCACGGTTCTTCATTGGAATGACCGTTTGGTCAAACTGATGGTTCAGTTTGTGCTGCTGGTCAGCAACTACCTTCTCAGTAAACTGGTGATCTTCCGGGAGAAGAGGAAGGAAGCCAGGGAGGCGGAAACAAAGGATGTTTCGGACCCTGTGACTTCAGTGGAAAACCGTATTCAGGAAGATTAGAGAATATAGATGGAACGTATCCGGGAAATGCACCGCAAGGTGCATTTTTCGGTATTTTTCGGTTGAAACTTTATGAAAGATTCGTTAAAATACTGTTAAGTGTGGGACGCTGTCCCAAGGTGTATTCGGCAGCGATGATCCGGGATGATCGGTAAGGATCATGGAGCGGAGAAAAAGAATATTGTTTTTATTGCAGCTGGTCTTGCTGCTCTTTTTTGCAGGCTGTGGGAAGGAAGGCATTTCCGTTCACAGTTATGAAGAATCCCGGACCGG
>CACYMQ010000049.1 GCA_902775555.1 uncultured Lachnospiraceae bacterium
ACTGTGGATGATTTTCGTCTCGGCATGACCAACCGGACCACTTCGGAGCTTATGCTTCCCGGTGGAAAGGGGATCAATGTATCTATCGTTTTATCCAACCTGGGAATTGAAAATACCGCATTTTATTTTGCCGCAGGCTTTGTGGGAGAAGAGATCACCCGCCGTGTCACGGAGAGCGGGATCCGCGCGGAGGCGATCCCTGTCGGGGAGGGATGCTCCCGGATCAACCTGAAGCTGAAATCCATCGACGGCACGGAGATCAACGGCATCGGACCGGGGATCACGGACCGCCATGTGGAGGAGCTTCTCGGCAAGCTGGACGGGCTGAAGGAGGGAGACACCCTGGTTCTTGCGGGGAGTATACCATCCTCCATGCCAAGCACGATCTACAGTGATATCATGCAGCGGCTGCAGGGAAAGGGGATCCGTATCGTGGTGGATGCGACGAGGGAGCTTCTGTTAAATGTGCTGCAGTTCCATCCGTTCCTGGTGAAGCCCAATAATCATGAGCTGGGAGAGATCTTCGATGTGGAGCTCCGGACCCGGGAAAGTGTCGTGCCCTATGCGAAGAAGCTGCAGGAACAGGGAGCACAGAATGTCATCGTTTCCATGGCGGGAGAGGGCGCAGTCCTGGTGGCTGCGGACGGAACCGTCTCCATGCACGAGGCACCGAAGGGAACCCTTGTGAACGGCGTGGGAGCCGGTGATTCCATGGTGGCAGGCTTCCTGGCCGGATGGGCGGAGAAAGCGGATTATGAACATGCATTCCGGATGGGGCTGGCTGCCGGCAGCGCCAGTGCATTTTCGGAATACCTTGCTACAAAAGAAGAAGTACAGTCGGTCTATGACAGCATCCGTTGATCACGGATGAGGACCGGGCAGATATGACCCCGAAATGAATGAGTCACCCGTTAATACACGCAACTACGTGTTTACGAAAGGAGAAGGAGGGCAGTGTATGAGGATTACGGACCTGCTCGATCGAAAAAGCGTTGACCTGACGGCGAAGCCACAGGACAAGAAGCAGGCCATGGATATGGCGGTCGAGTTGATGGCAAAAGGTGGACGGCTGAAGGATAAGGAAGCGTATCGGAAGCTGGTATATGCCCGCGAGGAGGAAAGCACCACCGGCGTGGGCGGAGGTATTGCGATCCCACACGGAAAGGGCGACTGTGTTGCCAAGGCAGGACTTGCGGCGATGGTGATCAAGGAAGGCGTGGATTATGAAGCGCTGGATGATGAACCCGTAGATCTGCTGTTTCTGATCGCTGCACCGGATACAAAGGACAATGTGCATCTGGATGTGCTTTCCAAGCTGTCCATGATGCTGATGGATGAGGAATTTAAGGAGAAGTTGATGAATGCTGCCTCCGTGGATGACTTCCTGAAGATCATCGACGAGGCGGATGAAGAGAAGAAGAGTGTGGATGACAGCCTTGCAGATACGGCCCTGACGGGAGACGGTATCAAGATCGTAGCCGTTACCTCCTGCCCCACGGGTATCGCTCATACCTATATGGCGGCAGAGGGTCTGGAGAAGGCAGCGAAGAAGGCGGGAGTTCAGATCAAGATCGAGACCCGGGGATCCTCGGGAGCGAAGAATCAGCTGACGGCTGAGGATATCAAGGCCGCGGATGCAGTCATCGTTACGGCAGATGCCAAGGTTCCCATGGAACGGTTCAACGGCAAACCCGTGATCCAGCGGAAGGTGGCGGACGGTATCAACAAGGCGGATGAGCTGATCGACCTTGCGGTAAATGGGAAAGCGCCGATCTTCACGGCGGAGAGCAGCAGCGAGAGCAGTGCCTCCTCTTCGGCATCCGAGGGCAAGGGCGGTGCCCATAAGGTATATACCCAGCTGATGAGCGGTGTATCCCACATGCTTCCCTTCGTCATCGGCGGCGGTCTGCTGAAGGCCATCGCGTTCCTGATCGATACGCTGGCAGGCTATGGTGAGACCGGAGGAAGCAACTTCGGTTCCATGACACCGTTCTCTGCATTGCTGATGTATATCGGCGGGCTGGTCATGGATCTGATGATCCCGGTACTGGCCGGTTATATCGCATATGCCATCGCTGACCGTCCCGGTCTTGTGGTCGGTTTTGCGGGCGGTCTTCTGGCGGCTCACGGAAATGCGGTTCTTGCAGCCTATACGCAGTTTGCGGACAAGGATAATATCATAACGAAATTCGCCTTTACGGGCGAGGGCGTGAATACGGTCTCCGGTTTCCTGGGCGGTATCCTGGCCGGTTTCCTGGCGGGGTACATCGTGCTCTTCCTGATGAAGATATTTGCGCATCTGCCACAGGCATTGGATGGTATAAAACCCACGCTGATCTATCCGCTGCTGGGTGTGTTCATCATCGGCATCCTGATGTGCTTCATCTTCAACCCGCTGATCGGTGTTGTAAATGATGCGCTGTCCAGCGGACTTTCCAAGCTGGCGGATGCGGATATGCTGTGGCTGCTGGGTCTGATCCTGGGAGGCATGATGGCCATCGATATGGGCGGTCCCATCAACAAGGCGGCGTATGCAACGGGCGTCGGTCTTCTGGCGACGGCCAACGGGCTTGCAGCCTCCGATCCGAAGGCGCAGGCATGCTACATCGCCATGGCAGCCATCATGGTCGGCGGTATGGTTCCGCCGGTAGGCATCGCGCTTGCATGCTGGTTCTTCCCGAAGAAATTCACCAAGGCAGAACGCGGCTCTGCGGTATCCAATGTGGTCATGGGTGCATCCTTTATCACAGAGGGCGCGATCCCGTTTGCGGCTGCGGATCCGCTGCATGTCATTCCATGTACACTGGCCGGCTCAGCGGTGGCAGGCCTTTTATCCGCAATCTTTGAATGTACGCTGATGGCTCCTCACGGAGGCGTCTTCGTATTCGCTACGGTAGGTAAACCCTTCCTTTACATCCTGGCATGGCTCATCGGTTCCGCAGTGACCTGTGTGATGCTGGGGCTGCTGAAGAAGGATGCGATGGAAGTGTAGGTTCATATAATATAATTTAGGAGGACGACGAAGATGGTTTCATTTGATTACACGATCAAGGATGTTCACGGGATTCACGCAAGACCGGCTACGGATCTTTTCAAGATGACGAAGCAGTACGGTTCCGTTGTAAAGGTTAAGAAGGGTGAGAAGGAAGTTCCCTTCAAGGGAGTTATGGGGATCATGGCTCTGGGAGCAAAGCAGGGCGATACGGTGACCTTCTCCTTCGACGGTCCGGATGAAGCGGAAGAGCTGGAGGCTGTAAAGGCTTTCATGGAAGCTAATCTGTAAGACAGGGTTGCAGCGCAGTGACTTATATGGGGAGCCGCTGCGCTGTTTTACATGGAGAGGAGACTTTATATGGTCATATACGAAGGGAAAGCAGTATTTGAAGGGGTTGCAATCGGAAAGCTTTCGGTGTATAAAAAGAACGAAGAAACCGTTAAGCGGAAAAAGGTGACGGATGTGGAAGCTGAGGTTGCCCGCTATGCCGCGGCGAGGGAGACTGCGACAGAGCAGCTGCAGGCGCTCTATGAAAAGGCCGTGAAGGAAGTGGGTGAGGCCGGAGCGGAGATCTTCGAGGCCCATCAGATGATGGTGGAGGACGGAGATTTCATCGACTCGGCGGAGAATATCATCCGCACCCAGTCCGTGAATGCGGAATTCGCGGTAGCGGAGACCGGAGACAATTTCAAGAAAATGTTCGAGGAAATGGATGATGAGTATTTCCGCGGAAGAGCCGCTGACGTCAAGGATATCTCGGAGCGGATCATCCGGATCCTGCAGGGCAGCGGAAATGTGGGGATCCAGACGGATGAGCCGGTGATCGTTGTAGCGGATGACCTGGCACCCTCCGAGACGGTACAGATGGATAAGGATAAGATCCTGTCCTTTGTGACCGTGCATGGTTCTGCCAATTCCCATACATCCATTCTCGCGAAGACCATGAATATCCCGGCCATCATCGGCTGTGATATCCCTCTGTCGGATGAGGTGGACGGCAGGGAAGCCATCGTGGACGGCTTTGAGGGCAAGGTCTATGTGGATCCCGAGCCGGAGATCCTGGAAGCAAAGAAGAAGATCCTTTCGGCAGAGCTGGAGAAGAAGGAGCTTCTGGGACAGCTGAAGGGTAAGGAAAATGTGACACTGGACGGGCAGCGGATCAATCTGTATGCCAATATCGGCAACACCAAGGATCTGGGACTCGTATTAAAGAATGATGCCGGCGGGATCGGACTCTTCCGTTCTGAATTCATCTATCTGGGCTCGGAGGATTATCCCACCGAGGATGAACAGTTCGCAATCTATAAACAGGTGGCGGAGACCCTGGCAGGAAAGAAGGTCATCATCCGGACCCTGGACATCGGTGCGGATAAGCAGGCAGATTATTTCAAACTGCCACAGGAAGAGAATCCGGCCATGGGACTTCGTGCGATCCGGATCTGTCTCACCAGACCGGAGGTCTTCAAGACGCAGCTTCGTGCGATCCTTCGCGCGTCTGCTTTCGGTAAGATCTCCATCATGTTCCCGATGATCATTTCCGTGGATGAGGTGCAAAAGATCAAACAGATCCTCGCGGAGGTGAAGGCGGAGCTGGATACAGAGGGGATCCCCTACGACAAAGCCATCGAAACGGGTATCATGATCGAGACGCCCGCAGCAGTCATGATGGCGGAAGAGCTGGCACA
Organism: uncultured Lachnospiraceae bacterium; assembly: GCA_902775555.1. Lineage (GTDB taxonomy): Bacteria > Bacillota > Clostridia > Lachnospirales > Lachnospiraceae > Eubacterium_Q. Next base: position 4,681 of record CACYMQ010000049.1, read on the forward strand.
GGAGGTGGACTTCTTCAGTGTGGGAACCAATGACCTGACCCAGTATACGCTGGCCATCGACCGCCAGAACCAGTCACTGGATGACTTCTATGATTCACATCATCCGGCGATCCTGAAGATGCTGAAGATCGTAGTCGACAGTGCGCATAAGTACGGCAAATGGGCCGGTATCTGCGGTGAGCTGGGAGCGGATCTGACGCTGACCAGGGAATTCCTGGCGATGGGCTTTGATGAACTGTCTGTTTCACCGGGACGCATCCTTCCGCTCCGTAAGATCGTAAGAGAGACGGATGTAGCCGCTTATAAAGCGGGAAAGTAATGTAAAGGAAGAAACAAAGAGACAAAATGAAATTTTTCGGAAAAAGAAAATCCATATGGGCATTCGGCCTTGCAGTACTCATGCTGGCGGGAAGTATCCTTCCCTCCGGCAGGGCCGAAGCAAAAGCCCGGGAGGTGGAGACGGCAAAATACGGCTGGACCTGGACCTTCTGGGGAAATACGGAAGACGGGGAGGACACGGGAACTCTCCGTTTTGGCCGTTGTACCGACCGTGCGACGGGCGAGTATCTGTCGAAGGGGTGGCATCTGGTGGATAACCACTGGTATTTCTTCACGGATGCAGGTTATGCGAAGGATCAGTTCCATGACGGATATCCTCTGGGGGACCGGATCGGTCTCGGTACCTATGAGAAGGAGGATACGCCGGTATGCTATAAGTGGGTACAGACCGATGACGGACATTGGAGATATATGAAGGAGGACGGCTCCTCCTACCTGAAAAACCGGAAGGCATGGATCAATAACCAGCTGTACATTTTCGATGAAAACGGGTATCTTCCCTTGAAGAAGGGCTGGTGGAAGGATCCCGTATCCGGAGCATGGTATTATATCAAGCCCTCGCTTTCCTGTGAAACCGGTTGGAGACAGCTGGGAAAGAACTGGTATTTCTTTGACCGCTGTACCGGTCGTATGGCGGATTGGGGGACTTATGACACCAGAGGCGCATTTTCCCAAAAGCCGGTTTACTATCTCTTCACCTCCAGCGGAGGGATGAAGAAGAAGGCCGGCTGGATGAAGGGAAGCACCGGAGAATGGTACTACGGAAACAGTGACGGAACCGCGGTTCTCGGATGGGTCCGGAGCGGCGGGAAGGATTATTATATGGATCCCGGACAGGGCGGCCGTATGGCAGCCGGCGGGGATGGCTGGTCCTGGTATCAGGACGGCCGGCGGATCGATACCACGGGTGCAGCCGGATCCAAAACATGCAAATGGCAGAGAGGAAAGCGGAATACATGGTGGTACGGAAATGATGATATGTTTGTCACCGGTACGGTATTCATCAACAGCTGGGGATATGAGTTTGATTCTGAAGGCTATTGTGTCAGAGGATGGCGACTGTCCGACGGTTATGAGGAGGTCTATATCCATAAGGAAGCGGAAGAGGGCGTCCTGTACTGGGACAAACCCATAGAGGTTTCCGAGGCGGATCTGTATCTCCTGGCGGCAACGGTATATACCGAAGCCGGCGGGGAGGATTACATGGGACAGGTGGCAGTGGCAAATGTGATCCTGAACCGCCTTCGTTCCGGGAAGTTCGGAAAGACACTGTCGGATGTGATCTACCAGCCCTATCAGTTCAGCGTGGTGGGGACCAAGACCTTCCGCAGATGCCTGATCCACGGAGGATCGGTTACATCCCTGAAAGCAGCCAGAGAGGCCCTGGGCGGCAAGAACATGATCGGTACCTATGACAGCTTCCGCATGCATGAAGGCTATGATCTGACGAAGATCAAATCCGAATACATGATCCACGGATGTCATGTCTTTTACTATTACGCATGGCAATAAGAACAGCAGCGTTCCGGAGAAGAACTTCGGAACGCTTTCTGTTGCAAAATAAAGTTAATTGATGTATGATAGGTGACGTCATTTTGGCAGGTTGATACATAAGATTATTAAGTTTTTGACACAAGTGAAAGAAAGATAAGGAGAAATGGCATGGAAATGACAAATATACCCGAGATCTTCGGTTCGATGGTCTTTGATGACCGCCAGATGCGGAAGCGTCTGTCGGAGGAGGTCTATACCGCATTGAAAACCACCATAGAGCAGAACGTCCGGCTGGATGATAAGCTGGCAGAGGCCGTTGCAGTGGAAATGAAGAAATGGGCGCTGGAGAACGGAGCGACACATTTCACACACTGGTTCCAGCCGCTGACAGGTGTAACTGCCGAGAAGCATGACAGCTTCATCGAACCGACAGGTGACGGCGGGGTCATGATGGAATTCTCCGGAAAGGAACTGATCAAGGGAGAGTCGGATGCATCCTCCTTCCCGTCAGGCGGGCTGCGCGCCACATTTGAGGCGAGGGGCTATACCGCATGGGATCCTACGTCCTATGCCTTCATTAAGGATCATACACTCTGCATCCCCACGGCCTTCTGTTCCTATTCGGGGGAAGCACTGGACAAGAAGACACCGCTGCTTCGTTCCATGCAGGCCATTAACCGGCAGGCGATGCGTGTACTCCGGCTGTTCGGAAATGAGGATGTGAAGCATGTGAACACAAGCGTAGGGCCGGAGCAGGAGTATTTCCTGATCGACCAGAAGCTTTACAATGAGCGCCGGGATCTGGTGTACACCGGCAGAACGCTTTTCGGTACCCGTCCTCCGAAGGGACAGGAGATGGACGATCATTATTATGGCGTTATCAAGCCCAGGGTTCAGGAATTCATGAAGGACCTGAATCAGGAGCTTTGGAAGCTGGGGATCCTGGCGAAGACGGAGCATAATGAGGTGGCACCCGCACAGCATGAGCTGGCGCCCATTTATACAACGACAAATATCGCTGCGGATCATAATCAGCTGACCATGGAGATCATGCAGAAGGTGGCGAAGCGTCACGGCATGGTATGTCTGCTGCATGAGAAGCCCTTCGCAGGTGTCAACGGATCCGGCAAGCACAACAACTGGTCCATCTCCACGGATACAGGCATCAACCTGTTCTCACCGGGAGAGACACCTCACGAGAACGCACAGTTCCTGCTGTTCCTCTGTGCCGTGATCCAGGCAGTGGATGATTATCAGGATCTTCTCCGCCTGTCTGTGGCAACAGCGGGAAATGATCATCGTCTCGGAGCAAATGAAGCACCTCCGGCCATCATTTCCGTCTTCCTGGGAGAGGAGCTGACGGGGATCCTGAATGCGATCCGGGATGACAAGCCGTATGAGGGCGTGGAGAAGGTCACCATGAAGCTCGGTGTACATGCCCTGCCCAGGTTCTCCCGTGATACCACAGACCGTAACCGTACATCACCCTTTGCATTTACCGGCAATAAATTCGAGTTCCGTTCCCTGGGATCTTCCAACAGTATCGCATGTGCGAATATCATGCTGAACGCCGCAGTGGCCGAGAGCCTCATGCAGTATGCGGATGAGTTGGAGAGTGTAGCAGGGACCGACCGATTCGAAGAAGCATTGCACAATCTGATCAAGAGGGTCATCACCGAACATCAGAGGATCCTTTTCGACGGCAACGGATATGGAGAAGAATGGATCAGGGAGGCCACGGAGGTCCGGGGTCTGTCGAATCTTCCCACAACCGCCGACGCGATGCCGAAGCTTCTGGATCCGAAGAATCAGGAAATGCTGATCCGCCAGAAGGTATTCAATGCAGCGGAGATCCGTTCCCGCTGTGAGATCATGCTGGAAAACTATGTAAAGGTCGTAAATATCGAAGGACTTACCATGGTGGATATGGTTCGAAAGGATTACCTGCCGGCCATCGAGGAGTACCTGTACACCCTGGCACGGGCCGTGGATTCCATGAAGTCCGTCAGTGCAAATGTGAAGTGCAGGTATGAGATCTCCACCATCGAGAAGCTGACCGACCTGACCGACAATATCCTGACTTCTGTGGAAGCACTGGAAGCAGTACTGGAGAAGCTGAGAGGGATCGATAATATCTTCCGAAGCTCCGAGATGGTCCGCGATGAGCTGCTTCCCTGCATGTCCAAACTGAGAAGTTTTGTGGATGCAGCCGAGATGCTGACCTCCGCAAAATACTGGCCGTACCCGAGCTACGGCAAGCTGCTGTTCTCCGTGCAGTAAGAGGGAGGTTTCAGATGTATGTCATCCTGAGCGCCCATGTCATCCTGAGTGCCCATGTCATCCTGAGCGAAGCGAAGGATCTTTCGACCATAAGGATTCTTCGTCGCTACGCTCCTCAGAATGACAAAAAGAAAAGAAAGTGCAGTCTTCATATATGGAAGGCTGCACTTATTTTGTTCCGGGTTCTTTGGAATCCGGTATAGTTGGGTCATTTTCCGATCATCCGGATCATCCGAGTCTTCGTACGGGGGTCGGCATTCCGTTTCTGTTACGGGGTGCGGGAAGATAATAGGAGCTTCCGCGTGAACTGCCGTTGTAGCTGCGTCCGGATGAGTGGCTGCTATGCTGTCTTCTGACAGGCTGCTGATAACTGACGACCTGTCCGGAGGATCTGTGGCTGGGAACATAAACGCTTCTCTGTCTGTTATAGGCAGGTTGCTGATTATGATGCGCGTATCCGCGGTTCCTGCCATAAGCGGGCTGCTGCCCGTAGTAGGGATTCACCTGCTGCCCGTAGTAGGGATTGGCCTGCTGCCCGTAGTAGGGATTGGCCTGCTGTCCGTAGTAAGGATTCACCTGCTGTCCGTAGTAGGGATTCGCCTGCTGTCCGTAGTAGGGATTCACCTGCTGTCCGTAGTACATATTACCCTGCTGCCGATAGGGATTGATACCGGCATACATCTGCGGATGGATCCTGTAAGAAGAACCGTAGGTTACATCATGCTGACTCTTATGCATGTCGATTCCTGTAAGGATGATCGCTGCCAGGACCGGACCGAATAAAAGGAAGATCCCGCCGAGCAGCTGTCCTGTAACGATCCGCCCGATGAAAGCGGTGTAGCTGATCATACTGGTTGCGGTGAGAGCCGTGATCAGGAACATCACCATACCGATGGCATAACTGACGATGGGTGCGATCCAGGAGGATGCGATATCGATGCCCCGGTTCATTTTCGATGTCGAAATGCCAAGACAGATAAATCCGATGGCAAATGCGATAAATGCCAGGAAGAGCAGAACGATGATCCCGTGAACAAGGATGAAGAGGGTAAATATAGATAAGATTGCCAGCTCTACACCAAGTACGATGGAAGTGATCATCAGTACTCTCAGGTCGCCGAGGAACAGCATGATACCGGATACGACCATCATGATAGCGCTGATGATGCCGAATACGACTACGATGGCACCGGAGCCTCCGCTTCCGCCTGCGCAGAAGCCGATCAGGTGAAGAAGACCGGCCAGGATCCAGCAGATACCTGCAGCTATCGTAAGTCCGCTTTTTCTATAACTCATTTCCATAGGCTTTCTCCTTTTTCTATGATAACGAATGATATCTCTCTCTGATGTGTCCATTATGCCATAGGAAAATGTGGGAAAGCGGGGAATGTCATTTTTGCACTTTATGATGTAAAAACCGGTCGTCTCAGTGAGATGACCGGTCGATAATAAAATCAATAAGGTTTTTGCCCTGATCTTCAGGGTTCAGATCCACGTCTTTGGCATTTGATTTCCATTTCATTTCATCCGGAAGCAGGAAATAGGCGAGATTATGCTGGTGCCACTCGTAAGCCATATCCTCTGCCGTCCGAAATCCGCTATGGTCTGCAGAGGGGATCGGATGCAGATCGGAAAGCGCCTGACATATGATGATCATGTCCCGGTTGTTGGTGATCCGGTAGGAATCGAAGATTTTCCAGTTATCCGGCATGTATTCAGCCCGGAAGAGCTGGTCATGGTAGGTGAAATGAAAATGTGTCCCGTCCTCATCCGTCAGCATCAGCTCTTCTGAGGAAGCGAGGGTTGCCGGGACGTCGAATCCGTCTCCGGTGGAACTGCCTGTGTCCGCCTGCCCGGAGCTTCCGCTGTCGGATGAACCGCCGCCCTGCGAGTCACCGTCCGATGAACCACCATCCGATGAGCCACCATCCGATGAACCACCATCCGATGAACCACCATCCGATGAACCACCATCCGATGAACCGCCATCTGTTGAGCCACCGCCCGATGAACCGCCGCCCTGCGAGCCACCGTCCTGCGAGCCATCGCCCGATGAACCACCGTCCGTTGAACCACCGCTTTGCAAGCCACCACCCTGTGAACCGCCACCCTGCGAATTACCGTCCTGCGAGCCACCGCCTGACGGGATGTTGTCCGGGTCTGCAGGTACTGCATCCGATCCGGCGTTCCCTGCTCCCGCTCCTGCATTTTCCGATGCGGAGGCGGGAGAAGAACTGTCCTCCGTTTTATCCTGACTGCCTTTGCCACAGCCACAGCATAGCAGGAGGATCAAAAGGAAAGCAAGGATCCGATGCATCTTCCGCGTCAATCCAGTGACCCCAGATAAGCCGGGAGATTTGCCTCTGCATCGGCCAGAGCTTCCTCAAGAGTCATACCATGATAAGAGGGAGCAGCGAAGCATCTGCCGGATTTTTTGTCATCCATAAATGCGCCAAGGACTACGCCGGGCAGCGCACTGGAGGGATCGTTCGGAGCCGAAGGCCCGCCCAGGTCGGTTCTGCACCAGCCGGGGTCTGTAAGGCTGATCATGACATCGGTTCCGTCGGTCACGGAAGCAAGGTCCATGGTGACCTTGTCCAGAGCTGCCTTGCTGGCAGAGTAGCCTGCCTGCTGGGGTTCACGACGGATGCCGCTGGTGGTATTTACGATCCTGCCGAAGCCGCGTGCCTGCATTTTCGGAAGGAAATGATATACGATCATCATGGGAGAGATGGTATTTACATAGAAGCTGGTCACATAGTCTTCCACCGGTGTAGTGAGATACTCGTTACGGTAGGTGACCTGAAGTCCTGCATTGTTGAGGAGGATATCCACATCCACGCCCAGAGCGTCGATCTCCTGCAGCATAGCCTCCACCGCCTTCGGATCACTCAGTTCGGCAGCTACGGCATAGGCCTCTACGCCCAGTGCCTTTACTTCCTCCACTACCTTCTGACAGTGCTCCTTTGTGCGTCCGTGCAGGATGAGATTGCACCCCTGCTTTGCCATAAACTGTGCAACCAGGTATCCGATACCTCTGGCTGCTCCGGTGATAAATGCCCAACGGCCTTTAACATTTACCATAAAGATTCCCCTTTCTTCAGATGTTTGGTTTAGATCGATGCCTTCGATGCTTCCAGGGCGCTGATGACCCGGTCACACCACGCATCGAATTCCGGATCCTCTACCTGACATTCCGGATGGGACAGGACATAGTCCAGAGAGATCCGGACACCCTGATCGAAACGCACGGTGGTGCGCATATCGGGCACCAGGCGTTTCAGCTTCCGGTTGTCGAAGACTACGGAAACGGATTTGTCTCCGGTAAGGCTTCCCTCAAAGTCGAAGCCGTACTTATCGCCCACGGAGCTCAGATATTCGGATGCTACATGATAGGCATGAAGCTCCACTCCCAGAGCATCCGCAATGGTCTGATAGATCTGATCCCAGGTAAGTGTCTCGTCACCCGTGATCTGGAAGGCCTCTCCGATCGCATGGGGATTCCCCATGAGTCCGGTGTAGCCGACTGCAAAGTCCGTATTGTGGGTTACGGTCCAGAGAGAGGAACCGTCGCCCTGAATGATGACCGGTTTTCCGTCCATCATCCTTCGGATCACCTGATAGAAGCCCTTCTTTCCGTGAACGCCCAGAGGCACATTTCTTTCGTCATACGTGTGGCTGGGGCGTACGATGGTCACCGGGAAGCCTTCTTCCCTGTACTTCTTCATAAGGAATTCCTCACAGGCGATCTTGTCGCGTGAATACTGCCAATGGGGATTCGCCAGCGAGGTGCCTTCGGTTATGATATACTGTGCTGCGGGCTTGTGATAAGCCGATGCGGTGCTGATGAAGATATACTGTTTCGTCTTCCCCTTGAAGAGCCGGTAGTCTCTTTCAACCGCATCCACATGAAATGCAATGAATTCGCTGACCACGTCGAACTCCATGCCCGCCAGCTTCCGGGCGGTTTCTGCCTCATCACTGATGTCTGCTACAATCCTGTGTACCCCCTCCGGAAGCACATCATCCCGGTTTCCGCGATTGAGAACCCATATCTCCCAAAGGGGATCTTCCGCCAGTCTTCTTACGATGGCGGTACTGATGGTTCCCGTTCCTCCGATAAATAAAGCTTTCATATTCCTTCTCCTTTTTTGTAGCAAGAGACAGCTGCACCTATGATTATATAACAGCCATGTGCATTTTAACAGAGGGACTTCCCGGAATTGTAAAATGTACCGGCATTTGTTATGATGGTTTAGGAGAAAAAGCAAGGAGCATGCAAATGGAAGAAGTGACAGTCATACTGAAAAAAGGAGAAGGACGGACTATCAAGGCCGGTGGAGCCTGGATCTACGATAATGAGATTGACAGGATCATGGGAAAGGATTCCGAAGAGTGCAGGGAGGAGGATCCCATCGACGGGCAGATCGTCGATGTGCAGGACTTCGACGGATATCCCATGGGGAAGGGCTTCCTCAACCGGAAGTCGAAGATCACGGTGCGCATGATGACCAGAGATCCCGGGGCGGTGATCGATGATGATTTTCTGTACCGCCGGGTCAGGGCGGCCTGGGAATACAGGAAAGCTGTGACGGACACCTCCGCCTGCAGGATCATTTTCGGAGAGGCGGATTTTCTTCCGGGCCTGGTAGTGGACAAATATGAAGATGTGCTGGTGGTGGAATCCCTGGCGCTTGGGATCGACCGGATGAAACAAAAGATCCTGGAATATCTCAGGGATCTTCTTCAGGAGGACGGGATCCGGATCCGGGCGGTCTATGAACGGAGTGATGCAAAGATCCGTTTGAAGGAAGGCCTTCCGAGAGAGAAGGGACTGCTTTGGACATCGGATGATGCAGCTTTTGACCCGCGGCTTCAGATCGTGGAAAACGGTGTAAGATACATGGTGGATGTGGAGAACGGGCAGAAGACCGGTTTCTTCCTGGATCAGAAGGGCAACCGGATGGCCATGCAGCAACTGGTGCGTCGCATGAAGGCGGCAGGAGAGAAGGTAAGGGTCCTGGACTGCTTTACCCACACCGGTTCCTTTGCGCTGAACTGCGGGCTGGGCGGAGCGGACTCCGTGCTGGGACTGGATATCTCCGGTCTTGCTGTCGCGCAGGCACGTGAAAATGCGGAATTGAACGGACTGACCGGACGTGTGGCCTTCGAAGAGGCCGATGTGCTGGACCTGCTTCCGAAACTGGTAGAACAGGGAGAGAAGTATGATGTGGTGATCCTGGATCCGCCGGCCTTTACGAAGACCAGGGACAAGATAAAACAGGCGATGAAGGGTTACCGGGAGATCAATATCCGCGGAATGAAGCTGACGCGGCACGAAGGGTATTTTGCTACCTGTTCCTGCTCCCATTTTATGGATTATGAGACCTTCACCACCGTGATCGCCCAGGCGGCCCGGGCAGCGCATGTGCGTCTCCGCCAGATCGAATACCGTACCCAGGCTGCAGATCATCCGATCCTCTGGGCAGGAGATGAAGCAAGCTATTATCTGAAGTTCTATATCTTCCAGGTACTGGAGGAGAGGTAGGAGGTGAAAGACATGAGAAGAAAACTTATTGTTATTGTAGCAACCATGATGATTTTCGTGATGTTATTCGTTGCTCCGGCCGAGAATATCTCTTTTGCAGCAGCAACAGACTCGGTAGCAGATACCAGGTTGATATCGGTTGATCAGACTGAAATAAAAGAGTTTACCGGGACAACAGATGCCAGTTTTATTTCGAAATATGGGAATGTCCTGTTGAATATAAAGTGTACAGATTTTTTGGATGCAGGGTATGAATATGGCGATGTTGTAAATCTGTCATTTTTGGATCAGGAACTGGTAGTTCCGTTCTGCAACGATTATTCTGATGTAGATAACGGAGAATTGGCTGTTTTGGCGAGAGATATAGACGAATATATTACAGTTGCGATCTATATGGGGGATTTCGCTACATCCTATGGAATAGCAGTAAAAAATGTTGCAAGTGATAAATCCGTTACATGGACTCCGGCAGAAGGCGTTACATTTCCTGTTGAGTTCAAGATTTCGATGAATACCCCCGGCGGTTATTATCAAGAGTATATAATGCACCAACTGAAATATACGAATGAGAGGGGCGACTATCCGTATTTGACTGATGAACAGTTTGCAAATTTCCGGGTGGTCACTACTACAGGAATGGGAAAGGACAGATTATACAGATCAGCATCTCCGATCAATCCGCGATATAACAGAAGTAAATATGCCGATGACGCTATACGGGATGCAGGGGTCACTGTTATCATGAATCTTACAGATGATGAGACAGAGGCAGTAGAGTATGAAGGCTATGATGAAAGCTATTATTCAAAACAGAAGTATATTGCGCTCAACATGTCTTTGGATTTCGCGCAGGCTGATTTTAAAGAAAAACTCGTGAAGGGACTTAGATTTTTTATAAATAATCCCGGTGTCTATGAGGTACATTGTACAGAAGGTAAGGATAGAGCAGGGGCTGTATGTGCCCTTTTGGAGTGGCTGATGGGCGCCGGCTATGATGAGGCTTTAGCGGATTACATGGTATCCTTCTACAACTATTATGGAATAGTAAAAGGGGACGAAAAATACGATACGATAGCCGGCAACTTTGAGATAAGTCTCAATAAAATATTAGGAATATCGAATCTGAAGGAGAAAGATCTTCAGGCCGTGGTAACTGATTATATGAAGTCCATCGGCTTATCTGAGAGCGAGATAGCTGCATTAAAGAAGAATCTTGGCGAGGACAGAAATACGTCAGATCCGGAATACCGGGATGAATGGGTAAATGGTCAGTGGTATGACAAGAACGGTAACCCGTCCGGTAAGAGTATCGGTCAGTGGAAGAAGTCCAAAGAGGGCTGGTGGTTTGGAGACAACGCCGGATGGTATGCGAAGGATCAGTGGCAGAAGATTGACGGCAACTGGTACTTCTTCGATAAGGAAGGCTACATGGAGGCTGACGCTTATCGTCAGGGATACTACCTCAAGGCAAATGGCGCATGGGACGGCAAGAAGAAGGCGGCAGGTTGGAAGCAGGACGGCAAGGGCTGGTGGTACTCACTGGGAGGTAAGAACTACCTTAAGAACAGCTGGAAGAAGATCGACGGCAACTGGTATTATTTCAAGGCAACAGGTTATATCGCCATTAACGAATTCGTTCAGGGCTGGTGGGTGAACAAGACCGGCGCATGGAAGGATCCGGCACACTACAGTTGGTATAAGTCCGGCAGCAAGTGGTGGTATGGCGTTAAGAAGGGTTGGTATGCAAAGGGCAAATCCTATACCATCGATGGCAAGTCATATACCTTTGATAAGAAGGGATACACAAAGTAAACACCAGGATTGGAATGACTGGAGTGGAACGATTGGGGACGGTGCTGGGACGATTGGGGACGGTTCTGGGCGTCCCAGAACCGTCCCCAATCGTCCCAGCACCGTCCCCAATCGTCCCGGAACCTGTAAGAGGTTTGTAAGAGCGGATATGTTATCCTCTGGTCAGTACAAAAGAAAACAACTTTTCATCTTTGGTGAATGCCGAACATGGAGAACAAATAGAAAAGGGAGGATATCGATATGAATAAAATGGCATCATTTTTGAGAGCTACATATGTCGGCCGGGCGCTGATCCCCATCGGTCTGATCCTGATGGTGGTAAGCATCTTTATCTTCCGAAGCGTGGATCATACCCGTGACTTCAAGAAGACCGAGGCGGTGGTATCACGGCTGGAGCATGCGGAGGACGAGTACACGGACGAACAGGATCAGCACCACGCTGCGACAGATACAGTTTATGTAAAATACACAGCGGACGGGAAAGAGTATGAAGAAGAGTTCGGCGTCTTCTCCGGCTATAAGGAGGGAGACAGGTTGTCAATCTGTTACAATCCCATGAATCCAACGGAGATCTCTTCACCGACATCCATCGTACTTCCCATTGCGATGCTGGGAGGTGGCGCGGCAGCATTTATCGGCGGCATCATCAGTCTGATCCGGGCGGCAAGGAAGCATAAGGCGCTGAGAAAGCAGGAGACAGAATGGACAAACAGCCAGTCAGGATACCCTGCATGAGAAGGGCAGCCGTTTCGACAGCCGGTTATACAAAATTTTTTTAAAAAAAATGATAAATGTAAATATCTGTAAGAGGTTTGTCATAGGCGCTTTGATATACTTTGATCAAAGAACAGAACAAAAGATGCAGAAAGCATTACGGATCATAAGGAGGAAAGAGTTATGGAAAATATTAGAAGATATCATATACACCCCACAGGAAAAATGAACCAGGATTTTCAGATGGATGATGAGAACCGGAATCCGGTTTATGAGGCAAAGGTACTGAAAAAGGGAATCTTCACCCCGTGGCAGTTTGAATTCGTAAATCGCCGGACGAACCGGGAAGAGGTACATAAGGTAGGACATACAGTAACGACATCGCAGTCCTCCGGCTTCGGCGGTGGTGTTATAGGCGGGATCCTCGAGGACATGGCCGACAGCCTTTCCAAGAGATCCAGTTTCAAATTCGACGGAATGAAGATCTGGGACTACCTGCATGATCAGGGGATCCGGATCGACAGCAAACTTTCAAAAGGGACACTGGGAATGACCTACCACATTACTCTGAATGGCAGGGATATGGCAACTCTTACCATGGCAGCACCGAACGGAAAGAAATCCCTAATCGTCGGAGATTACTGGTACGACGTAGAGACAGCGGAGGATGATCTGGATCTGACATTCCTGACCGCATTTGCCATAGCAAGAACAGAGCAGACATTTTACGATTGATGAAGGGAGGACAGGATTATGAGAAAGAATATGAGTAAAAATAAAATTAAGATCAGAGCACTTGCACTCGCCCTCGGTGCAGCTACCATCTTTTCCGTAACCGGTCCGGCATTCGGAGGGCACGGATTTCAGGTGGAAGCAGCCACCAATAAAGAGGAGTCTGAAAGAAAAGAGTGGATCCGGCAGGAAAAGAAGATCATGAAGGTAACCTACGACAGTATCGTGGACGGACTTCTGATTGCCTTTCCGAACCTCAAGGCCCTGGGCCCGGCGCTGAAGTACTTTGCCGGTCTGTTCTTCGATCAGGGAGGAGATACCGCGAACGCCAACGCAGAGATCATGAAGCGTCTGGATGAGCTGGAAGCTGAGATCCAGAAACAGGTTCAGGAGCTTAAGGCCAGCACCTACAATGCGATCCAGCTCAGCAGTATCGGTGACAAGTACAACACCTTGGAAGACAAGGCAGCAACCATCCGCACCAGGATCGCAAATTTTGAACGGAATGCCGCCCTCTCAGCAGAGGAAAGACAGAAAATGATCGCCGATCTCTATACGGACAGCGAGTTCCAGAGTCTGGAATCGGCCATGAACGGAGCTACCCGATGCTTTACCGGCAGGGCCAATGACATCTTTGAGAATCAGAGCATTTTCGAAGCAGCATATGATAGAGCCTGCCGGGAGGTTATGTTCTCCGGCGAGGCCATCGACCTTTCTGCTCCTTATATCTTCCGCCAGCTGAACAACTATATCGCTGCCTACGCGGTTATGGCAGAAGTATACAACGCTTATGAGGCTGTTTACGGCGAGGGAACCCTGGACCAGAGCATGGAAACCATGTATCGCAGGCTCATCGGATGTGACCTGGAAGGGAACAAGGTTGAAACCTCCGTGATCGAGCGCTGCGAAGAATATCTCTCCGGTGACCGTTTCATCTTCGTAGGAAAGAGCAACACGACAAAGATCAAACTGGACAAGACCATGACCATGCTGGATCAGTTCAACACCAGCGGGACATTATGGAAGCTGGGTTGAGACGCCGTCCTATATGAAGAGCATGCCCCTCAGCAACGAGCAGGTAACTGCACTGCGGGAGTACTGCTTCGAAAAGAAGGTTACGATCTTCGATCTGCTTCTGAATCGTGTGGGCTTTGAGATCCAGACCCGGCGACACCTGGGGAAAAACAAGGTGGTAAGCTGCTGGGAATGCCATAGCGGTATATATAAGCCGAAGGGGATGGTCTATCTGGCAGCAGGTGCGCAGGAGCTGGAGAAGCATCGTCCGGGAGGCGGCAGGTGCTGGGTAACCTACCAGGCAGTGGATCTCACGGGAGTACTTCCGGGACAGATCCCCGTGATGGTCACGGAAGCCAGAGTAGAGGCGCACGGAGTGATGTGTGAAAATGTGGTATACGGATCTCCGTACCTGGTATTCTTCCGGAATCGGTAGGCTGCGGACAGTGCATTTCCACATATCCCGTACGCGATGAACACCATTAACCGGGGCAAATACCTTTTGATCCCAACGCAATAGTTCAGCAAAAAAAGAGGACAACACATGAGATATGCTCTGTAAAGTTGTCCTCTTTTCCTGTATAATCAAACGTAGGAATTAAATGCGGGTGAGACAAATGAGAGGCAATAAGAAAAACAGGAAAATACTTTTTCAGCTGGCAGTGATCATACTTCCGCTGTTTATGCTGATGACAGCAGCCATCGTGTGGACGGTTTATAACAGTACGCTCAATGGCTTTCTTGAAGCGCAGAACAGTCATATTGAAGAACTTCTGTCTGATCCCGAAAACCATTTTGAATTCATGAATGAAAAGTATTACGGAGAAGATATCCGTGAATGGTATATCGAGCAGCTGGGAAAAGGAACGGTCCGGGATTACAGTGAAGAATTATCTGAAGAGGAGCTGCTCCTTGTCCTGGAGTATGAAACCCGGAAGGATAGTTTTGAATATGACTGGTATGTCAATATGCCGGAGGAGGTAAGACGTCCTTATCTGAAACAGTATCTCTATAATACATCGAACCACGTTTCAGACACCATTAAAACGGGAAATATCGACAGTCTGTTTCTTATGGATCTGACCGGAGATTCCGCAGGGACCGTCCTTTTCGACTGCAATAAAAACGGGACCGGCAGGAAGCCGGGGGAAGCCTTTGATCTGGAACTGTCAGAGCATCCGGCACTTCGGGAGCTTTTGGACAATGGAAGAGATGAGATCGTATTTGAACGGATGACGGACTTCCCTGCGGAAGGAAGCTATTACATCGGCTATAAGCCGGTGGTGATCGGCGGAAAGGCACGGGCAGTCATCGGGGTTTCCTACCGGTGGGACGTGTTCCGTGACTCACTTGCCGGGACGATAGGAAAAGCTCTGATCATCTGCATCGGGGGGATCGTCGTAGTTCTGGCGGTGCTGCTGATCTTCCTTTACCGAAAAGCGGTCAGTCCCGCTGCGAAAATGCAGAAAGCGGTCCTGGAGTATACCGGTGACAAGGACAGTGCGAAGATCGTCGGAAAGATGTACAGGATCAGAGTAAAGAACGAACTGGGATACCTTTCCGATGCCATTTCCGATCTTGCTCTGGAGATCGATCATTATACGAGAGAGAATATCCGTATCGCCGGCGAACGGGAACGGGCGGAGAAGGAACGGTTTGAGGCAGAGGTCCAGGTCATGATCTCGCAGATCCGGCCCCACTTTGTCTATAATACACTATCCTCTATTGCGATCCTCTGTGATATCGATCCTAAGACGGCTAAAGAGGCGGCCATCACATTTGCAAAGTACCTCAGAGCGAACATGGATGCATTGAAACAAAAGGCACCGGTGCCCTTCGCGGTGGAGCTTGAGCATCTTAAGAATTATCTTTATATCGAAAAGCTGCGGTTTGCCGATGCGTTGAATGTGGAGTACGATATCCAAACCACGGATTTTGAACTTCCGATCCTCTCCATCCAGCCACTGGTGGAAAATGCGGTAAAGCACGGGGTCGGCATGAAGAAATACGGCGGAACCGTGAAGGTCTCCGCGATGGAAACCGACAGTGCCTATGAGGTTGTGGTTTCCGATGACGGCGTGGGCTTCGACATGGAAGAGGCCCGTAAGAAGCAGGAGACGAAGAGTGACGGCAGGTCACACGTAGGAATGGAGAATACAAAGAAACGACTGAAAGAAATGTGCGGCGCAGATATCGTGATCGAAAGCCGCGTCGGTGAAGGAACCACCGCACGGGTGATCATTCCGAAGGACATGAAAGGAAAAGAAACGAAGGATGATCCGATGGAGAAACCGGTGAACGGCCAAGGTGAAGAAGGCGAAGGATGATCCGGGTGGAGAAGAACAGAAGGAGATATTTATTCTATGAGAATGCTGTGTGTAGACGATGAACCCCTCATGCTGATCATGCTGGAGAAAGCGATAAGGGAAGCCGCGCCGGATGCCGATATCCACGCTTTTCGTTATCAGGAAGAGCTGCTGGAGGACGCAAAGAAAAACGGCTGTGACGTGGCATTTCTCGATATCCATATGCGGGGCATGAACGGTGTGGAGCTGGCGAAGGAGCTGAAGTCGGTCAACCCGAAGATGAATATCATATTTGTTACCGGCTTCTCGGAATATGCCGGAGATGCCATGAAGCTGCATGCCAGCGGATACATCATGAAGCCGGTAACCGCCGAGGAAGTAAAAAGGGAACTCTCGGATCTCCGATTTCCCATTGCCCCCAGGAAGGACGCACTTCTTCGTGTGCAGTGCTTCGGAAACTTTGACGTCTTCCTGCCGAGTGGCGAGCATATGCATTTTGAGCGAAGCCGGTCGAAGGAAATCTTTGCCTATCTTGTTCACAAATGCGGCAGCTCCTGCACCATCAAGGAGATCGCCGCGATCCTGTTCGAGGACGAGATGTACGATCAGAAGCAGCTGAACTACATGCAGCAGCTGACGCATTCACTGATGAAAAGCCTTCGTGCCGTGGGCGCAGAAGCAGCAGTCGTAAAGAATTTCAACGCGCTTGCAGTAAATCCGGACGTGATCGACTGTGATTACTACCGGTTTAAGGAACTGGATGCCGGTGCGGTGAATTCCTATGAAAATGAATATATGAGCCAATATTACTGGGCAGATTTTTTCCTGTAAAATTACAGGTATGCTAACAGGTCATCCTCTGAAACCACTGACCGATCATATGTGCAAACTTCAGGTTGACCGCAACCCCGGCGATACCGACAATGATCCCGAGAATGATACGGGCGTCCATCGGAATATACGCTGCTGATCTTACAACCAGCCAGATACTTGGCGGAATTGACAGGATGCTCGTGATAAGCGCCGGGATATAACTACGGATCAGCATGGCCTGGGCGATATGGATGAAAAGATGCAGGGTGAAGCCCAGCAGTACGCCAAACCAGATACCGGGAAGGATCGGAATTTCTGTCAGATCCGTAAGAAGACAGATGATAAGAAGAACCAGGAGTTCTTCGTAGACAGCCACCGCCATTCCGGCGGTGGTTATTTCTTTATACGTGGAGAGGATCCGCTCCGCAGCAGGGAAACGATCGACGATCCGGCTGTAGTTCTTCCGGATCCAGCCGGAGATGCCAATGATCTCCTCCATATCATGGAACATGAAGATGACCGGGAGCAGCCATATGTATTTACCCATAGATTCCAAGCTCCTTCCATTTACGGATTACACCCCGGTATGAAGTGACACACAAAATTGCTTTACAAAAATGACACATGTGTGTATTTTATAATCAGATGGTAGTATCATAAAAAAGAAATGTCAATGAGCCGGAGATAAGATACACAAATATGCGCCGGTGTGTCATTTTTGGGAGGAGCCGTATGAAACAGTCGCAGAACCCTTCGGCCGTACGGTCAAAACAACAGATCATAGAAGCCCTTCTGAAACTGATGGAGAAGTACCCGTACAGTGAGATCAGTGTAAAACAGATCGTTATGGAGACGGACCTTGCCCGGAAGACCTTTTATCGGAATTTTTCATCAAAGGATGACGTACTGGACGCCTATATCAATCAGGAGATTTACGAATACACGAGGGCTCTTGTGAAGGAACCGGAGCCGCTTTCGGTGATCTTCGCCTTCTGTGAGAAGAACCGGAAGCTTCTTTCGATCCTTCATAAAAATAATATGCTGTATCTGCTTCTGCTGCGGCTTAATGAGGTGATCCCGCAGATCAGTGAGACCACGGATATGAAGAACAATCCCTTCAGGTTAATGATGGGGGAGCTGGATCCTGATTATCTGATCGCCTTCAATGTCGGGGCAATTTGGAACGTGATCTTTAAGTGGGTCGAACGAGGCATGGATGAATCGCTGGAGGATGTAAAGGCGGTTCTTGGAAGGTATATCGAAGGGGCGGATCGATCAGGGAAGAGAGAGCAACAGTCTAAGGCTGCTTCAGAAAATAAATGAGGGATGTATCTTTGATCGGAAGAAAGGGGAGATAGGATCATGGGGTACTGTACAAACTGCGGAACTTATAATTCGGATAATATGGCATATTGCGTAAAATGCCAATCACCGCTGTATGTAGGAGGATTCGGAAGCCGGATCGGAGGATTTCTGGCTTTTGTCACTTACGGGATGGGCATAGGAGCGGCCCTGTTCGGAATCTATTCCATCGTCTTTGTGATTCAGGTATTCAAACTTTCATCATGGCTTGGCGGAGGTCTGGCATTTTTCGGAGTTTTGTATATCATTCTGGCAATCTCGTTGACCGTCTGGTTTGCCCGGACATCGGCGATGATCCTCGATAAAGATTCGGATTTCCTGGGAGTTTATCAGAGGGGTCTGATCATTAATTCATTGCTTCTGCTGTGTATCGTTATCTGGGGAGTGGCCAAGTTCGGAGACGAACTTGGGGCAAGTCTGATCACGGATGTCATTTTCTTTTTCATAGGCGGCCTGCTGTACTCTGTCTATTTCAGTACATCGGAGCGTGTCTTCGTATACATGGGCCGCAGCGATTCTTATCTGAAGAACAGTCTCTTCAACAGATCGAGCAGCCGTTACGCAGGCAGGACAATGGATGCAATGGCCGGAACCGGAAGGATCGCCCGGATCACGGATGAAAAAGAGATCAAGGATATCCTGAATCACGGCGGATGGAAATGTGAGAAATGCGGCGCCGTGAACAAAGCCTACATAGGCACCTGCAACTGTGGTCTGGTTCGTGAGGAATCGGAGCGGCTGAAGGAAAAGCACTATCAGGATATGAAGGATCTGATCAGGGAAAGACAGGAGAGGGATCAGAAGCAGCAACAGCAGCAACCGAATAATAAACTAAATCCCATGGCCGCAGCCGATGCCATAGAAAAGTATAAGCAGCTGTTGGATATGGGAGCGATCACTCAGCAGGAGTTTGAAAGCAAGAAGAGGGAAATACTGGCTTCCGCTGCTTCGAATGAAATGCCTGCTGACCGGCAATCAGCAGGGCAGGCGGAGAAACCGGCAAAGCCGGAAAAGGCAGATGATACAAGGGACTGGAACTGCAAGCAATGCGGTGCCCTTAACACAGGAGATAAAAAGTGCTGCCGGAACTGCGGCGGTATCAAGCTGATCGTGGGATACACACCTGTGGAAGGGGCCCGGAAGCAGGAAGTGCAATACACACAGCATACAGATGCCAACGGAAATACCTATTTTACGGACAGTCAGGGTAACGCCTTCTATGTGGATGAAAACGGTAATCCGATCTACATCAATCAGAAGGGGTATCCGTACTATCTGGATCCCGCAGGAAGGCCATACTATCATGATACGAACGGATATATAGTGTACTATGACGTGAACGGGGATCCGTACTATCCGTCAAATATGTGATACAGTAAATTGTCGGATCAAACAGACACAGGCAGAGGAGGATAAGAATATGAAGACACTGATCGTGATCGATATGCAGAATGATTTCATCGACGGAAGTCTCGGTACGGCGGAAGCGGTGGAGATCGTAGACAGAGTGCGGGAGAAGATACAGGCCGCTCATGCTGCGGGACAGCAGATCATTTTTACGCGGGACACCCATCATGAGAATTATATGGACACAAATGAAGGGAAACATCTGCCGGTGGTTCACTGTATCGAGGGAACACAGGGCTGGGAGATCCGTGACGGTCTCTATGTGGAGGGAGCAACGATCATCGACAAGCCTTCCTTCGGTTATACCGGCTGGGGAGAGTATAAGTTCGAAGAGGTGGAGCTTGTGGGACTCTGCACGGATATCTGTGTGGTATCCAATGCCCTGATCCTGAAGGCGCTTTTCCCGGAGATCCGGGTATCCGTTGATCCGGCATGCTGCGCGGGAGTGACTCCGGAGAGCCATGAGGCGGCATTAAAGACCATGAGCATGTGCCAGGTGGAAGTGGAGTAGGAGCATTTCCGGTTAGGTTGCTTTCACCTTGACGGAAGCAGACTGTACGATTAAAATGGAAAGTGGTTGCAGATAGTTGTCGTTCTTTAGAAAATGGAGGTATGGAATGACAAATAAAGAAGTATACAAAAAGACACTGACATTCTCCCTTCGCAGACTCGTATTCAATGTCATCTGCGTCGCTGTTTTGGCGGTTCTCGGGGGAGCGGGTTTCCTGATCATGGAGAAACTGACGGATAAAGGACTGATCGGTCTTGGGATCGGTGTTGCATTTGCTCTGATCCTGATCGGGATCGTATCACATTTTTTCTCTTATATCTTCAAGGCGGGACAGATCGCCATGATGACAAGAGCCTTTACCGAGGGATCTCTTCCGGATAATGTGTATGCAGAAGGAAAGCGGATGGTGAAGGAACGGTTCCTTACAGTGGCGCTTTACTATGCGGCGACCAATGCCATTAAGGGGATCTTCCGTCAGCTGGGAAAAGGGATCACAGCCCTTGGCGAAGCGGTAGGCGGTGATAGCGGCCAGACGGTCGGAAATGTGATCTCCACCGGTATCCAGGTGCTGATCGGTTATCTCTGTGATTGCTGCCTGGGATGGGTATTCTACCGCAAGGAACAGAATGCGGCGAAGGCTACCTGTGAGGGTGCCGTGATCTTCTTCAAGAACGGCAAGACACTGCTTAGAAATGTGGGACGTATCTTTGGTATGGGGATCGTTTCCCTGATCGTCATCGGCGGGATCTTCGGCGGATTTGCCTACCTGATCCTCGGCAACTTCCCGGAACTGTTTGAGTCCATCGCGAAAGAGCTTCCGGCAGATGCACCTGCATGGTTAAATAATACCGCAAATCTTACATTGATCGGAGCAGGTATCGTAGGCCTGATCTTCTGGGGGATCCTGCATTCCGTATTTGTACGCCCCTTCGTACTGACAGGCGTACTTCACAATTTCCTTGAAGCAGGAAAGAAGAATGTTCCTTCCGAGGCATCATTTGCAGAACTGGAATCCAAGTCCGACAAGTTCGCAAAACTGCGTCAGAAGATGTAGGATATACAGGGGGTCGGAGAACGAACCCGGGTGGGAAGTCGGGCATTGACTTTTCAAAACAAAGTGCTATACTGTTTCCCATGAAGAATCAGTACGAGTATATTGAATATAGATTTGGATGAAGCAAGGGTGTTTCGGGTTTCTTATACTCGAAATGCCCTTTTTTTAGGAAAAGAGGGAGAACAATGGCAGAACAAAACCGGAAATTGATACTGGAGGACGGAAGCGAATACTACGGAACAGGGTTCGGCGCCGACCGCGATGCGGTATGCGAGATCGTATTCAACACCTCCATGGTGGGGTATCAGGAGATCGCTTCGGATCTGTCCTATACAGATCAGGCTGTAGTCATGTCCTATCCGCTGATCGGTAATTACGGGATCACGGATGAGGATTTCGAGAGCAAAGGCCTGGGACTGGGAGCGCTGATCGTAAGGGATTACAACGATCTGCCCTCGAATTTCCGATATACAAGAACGCTTTCCGAACTGCTGGAGGAGAATCAGATACCGGGAGTGGCCGGGGTCGATACCAGAAAACTGGTACGCAGTATCCGGGATCTGGGAAGCCGCCGGGTTCTGATCACCCAGCCGGATGTGACGGTGGAGGAAGGACTTCGCAGGATCAGCGAGACACCGATCCCTCACGATGCCGTGTCCCGTGTCAGCTGCAAACGCCGCTGGTATGCAAGAACGGCAAATCCGAAATATCGTGTGGTAGCCATCGACTGCGGCATGAAGACAAATATCGTCCGTATGCTGAACCGCTTCGGATGCAATGTGACCGTGGTTCCCTATGATACGACAGCGGAGGAAATCCGCTTCATGAATCCGGATGGTGTCTTTATATCCAATGGTCCCGGGGATCCGGAGGATGTGACCTGCGTGATCGAGACGCTGAAGGCGCTTCGGGGAGAATATCCCATGTTCGGGATCTGCCTGGGCCACCAGCTGCTGGCTCTGTCCTACGGGGCAAAGACCTACAAGCTGAAGTTCGGTCACAGGGGCGGAAATCATCCGGTGCAGGATCTGGCAACCGGCAAGATCGAGATGACCAGTCAGAACCACAGTTATGCCGTGGATGAGAAGTCCGTGGAGGGTACGAAGCTTACGGTTTCTCACATCAATCTTCTGGATCATACGGTAGAGGGCCTTCAGTGCCCGGAGGACCGGATGTTCTCGGTACAGTATCATCCCGAGAGCGCCCCGGGTCCCCAGGACAGCACCTATCTGTTCCGCCGGTTTATCGACAACATGTCATCCTGAGGAACGCCACATGTCATCCTGAGCAACGCGAAGGATCTTAACATAAGGAGGAAACTATGCCCAAGCGTACAGACATACATAAAGTACTTGTGATCGGCTCCGGCCCCATCGTGATCGGTCAGGCAGCGGAGTTCGACTACGCGGGAACCCAGGCCTGTCTCGCCTTGAAAGAGGAAGGTTACGAAGTGGTGCTCGCAAATTCAAATCCTGCGACCATCATGACGGACAATGCGGTAGCGGACAAGGTATATATGGAACCGCTGACACTGGAATATATGGCAAGGATCTGCCGGTATGAACGACCGGACGCACTGGTGCCGGGGATCGGTGGACAGACCGGCCTGAACCTGGCCATGCAGCTCTATGATAAAGGGGTTCTGGAGGAATGTGAGATCGAACTCCTGGGAACCGATGCTGCATCCATACGATGCGCGGAGGACCGGGAACAGTTCAAGGAACTCTGTGAGAAGATCGGTGAACCGGTGGTTCCCTCGGAGATCACCTACAGCGTGGAAGAGGGACTGGCAGCGGCTGAGAGGATCGGGTATCCTGTGATCCTCCGCCCCGCATTTACCCTGGGAGGGACCGGCGGCGGTTTCGCCAATGATCCGGAGGAAATGAAGGAAATGATGCGGAATGCCCTGGCGCTTTCTCCCGTGCATCAGGTCCTGGTTGAGAAGAGTATCAAGGGTTACAAGGAGATCGAGTACGAGGTGATGCGGGACGCAAATGATACCGCCATCGTAGTCTGCAACATGGAGAACCTGGATCCGGTGGGGATCCATACGGGGGATTCCATCGTAGTCGCTCCCAGCCAGACCCTTACGAATAAAGAGTATCATATGCTCCGCGACAGCGCTCTTCGTCTGATCCGGGCACTGGGTGTCTGCGGCGGCTGTAATGTACAGTTTGCGCTGGATCCCGAATCCTTTAAATACTATGTCATCGAAGTGAATCCAAGAGTATCCAGATCCTCGGCCCTCGCATCCAAGGCCAGCGGTTATCCCATCGCCCGTGTCTCAGCCAAGATCGCCGTGGGTATGAACCTGGAAGAGATCCCCCTGGCAAATACTCCGGCCTGCTTCGAGCCGGCGCTGGACTATGTGGTATGTAAGATGCCAAGGTTCCCGTTTGACAAGTTCACGCTTGCCTCCAATAAGCTGTCGACCCAGATGAAGGCAACCGGTGAGGTCATGTCCGTAGGACGGACCCTGGAAGAAAGCCTGCTGAAGGCCATCCGGTCCCTGGAGGACGGCAAGAACCATCTGCATCTGGAGAAATTCGACCAGAAAAATATGTCCCAGGAAGAACTCCTGGATTATATCAGGGAAGGAACCGATGACCGGATCTATGCCATCTCCCAGCTGATGTGGATGGGCGTGGATCATCAGCGGATCAATGCCATCACGAAGATCGACATGTTCTTCCTGGACAAGATCAAGAAGATCGTTGATTTTGAGAAGAAGATCGAAGCCCTGAAGACCGAGGGGAAGGAGCTCACAAAGGAGCTGATGTATGATGCCAAGCGGATGGGCTTCTCGGATTCCTATATCGCGGAAATGCTCGGAAAGACGGAGGATGAGATCTGGAAGCTGCGCTGCGATATGAAGATCTTCCCGGTCTACAAGATGATCGATACCTGTGCCAGCGAATTTGAAAGCTATGTGCCGTATTTCTATTCCACATACGAAGAGGAAAATGAGTCCATCGTATCCGATAAGAAGAAGATCCTGGTACTGGGCTCCGGTCCCATCCGGATCGGACAGGGCGTTGAATTTGACTACTCCACGGTTCATGCGGTAAAGACCATTCGCTCCATGGGGTATGAGGCCATCGTCGTAAATAACAACCCCGAGACGGTTTCAACGGATTATACAACTGCAGATAAGCTGTACTTCGAGCCTCTGACACCTGAGGATATCATGAATATCGTGGAACTGGAGAAGCCCGAGGGCGTGATAGCCACTCTGGGCGGACAGACCGCCGTCAATCTGGCGGATCCCCTGACCAAAAGAGGCGTGAAGATCATAGGTACGGACTGTGATGCCATTTTCAAGGCAGAAGACAGGGATGCCTTTGAGGCGCTGATCGAGGAGCTGGAGATCCCGCATCCCAAGGGAGAGGCGGTGACCGATATCGAAAGCGGGGTCCGTGTAGCGGAAAGGATCGGCTATCCCGTGCTGGTACGTCCCAGCTTCGTTCTCGGCGGACGTGCCATGGAGATCGTTGCAAATGAGGAAATGCTCCGGCATTACCTGCAGACCGCAGTAGAGGTGAATGAAGACCAGCCGGTACTGGTAGATAAGTATCTGGTGGGAAAGGAAGTTGAGGTTGATGCCATTTGTGACGGTGAGGAGGTCTTCCTTCCGGGCATCATGGAGCTGGTAGAAAGGACCGGAGTACACTCCGGCGACAGCACCAGTGTTTATCCGCCTTTCTCCATTTCCCAGAAGGTAAAGGATACCATTCTGGATTATACGACGAAACTGGGGCTCGGCATCGGGATCGTGGGACTTTTCAATATCCAGTTCATTGTGGATAAGAAGGACAATGTCTACATCATCGAAGTGAACCCCCGGGCATCCAGAAGCGTGCCCTTCCTGTCCAAATCATCGGGTTATTCGCTGGTGGATATCGCCACAAAGGTTATGCTGGGACAAAATCTCAAGGCACAGGGGATCGCACCGGGCGTGGCTCCGGAGAAGCAGTTCTGGTATGTAAAGGCGCCGGCCTTCTCCTTTGAGAAGCTTCACGGCATGGATGCCTACCTGTCACCGGAGATGAAGTCCACAGGCGAGGCCATCGGATATGACCGAAAGCTGAAGAGAGCCTTCTACAAGGCACTGCAGGCATCGGGGATCAAGATGAAGGACTATGGAACCGTCATGGTAACTCTGGCGGACGAGGATAAGGAGGAAGCCCTTCCTCTGGTAAGGCGCTTCTATCACCTGGGATTCAATATAGAGGCTACGGTGGGAACCGCCACATATTTGAAAGAAAACGGGATCCGGACGAGAATGAGAGGCAAGCTGTCCGACGGAAGTGATGAGGTATTGAAGTCTATCAGAGCCGGTTATGTAAGCTATATCATCAATACACGGTCCATCCTGTCAGGTGTGCATTACAATGACGGCGTGGCGATCCGGCAGTGTGCCGTGGAGAATGGTGTAACCATGTTCACATCCCTGGATACCGTACGGATCCTGCTGGATGTTCTGGAAGAGATCTCACCCGAGATCTCCACGATCTAGAGGTGGCCGGACCGAAAGGCAGTGCTTTTTAACCAATGCGGTAAATGATTTTTTGAAGAAGATGGGGTATATTAAGACTGTGTAACCTAATATTTCCCCTGAGGACCCTGGCGACGTAAGTTGTCGGGGCCCTTTTTTCGTGCTGGCAGAGGGACGGGGCAGGTACCACGTCGGCGCGACAGAGGGCAGAGCGGTTGTCATGACAGAAGGACGGGACACGTGTCACCTCCTGCGCCGCAGGAACAGGAGGAAGAGCATATATCCCACAAATGCCCCGAGGGTATTTGCGATCAGGTCATCCAGATCGAAGCAGCCGAGTTTCGTGAAGTACTGGATGGTTTCGATACATAGAGACGCCAGAAGGCCCAGGGGTACGATCAGATACCATTTGCCCGTGGCCGGGACCAGAGACGGAAGGATATATCCAAAGGGCATGAACAGAAGCACATTTGCGATCAGCATATAAAGATTGTAACGGTCGACTATGACGAACCAGCCGTCCCAGCCGATGGCATTTCGTATGGCTTGAAACGGTTTCAGGATCGCCATTCGTTCCGTGCCTGCGGTCCGGATCATCAGAGTGAAGAACAGAACGCCTATCAGATATAGGATGGCGATAGGAATAAGGGACCTGCGGACGTATCTGAGAAGGATCAGGGAAATAAGAAGAAAGCTCAAAGACAGCAGTACCTCAAGACCGCCGTCCGAGCCGGGGAAGATCGTCCATGCATGATCGTGTAACATGATATGGATAAGCTCCGACATAGCTTTCGTCCGTATACCCTTTCCGAGATCTTGCAGGAAGAAGGATCCGGTGACGCCCGCATATCAGATCAGGGCTTTTCTTCCTACAGCATGAAAAATGTAACATAGTCCGCCGGAATTCACAAGAGAAAAAGGGAAAGGATCGGGAAGAAGCGACGGGAAGCGGTTGCATTTTCGTGAGGGAGTCAAGTATAATGAAGGAGCAGGTCTTTGGGGCTTTCAGCTTTGATCCTGTGGGACGATTGGGGACGGTTCTGGGACGCCCAGAACCGTCCCCAATCGTCCCGCTCCAAATATGTGTATAGGGAGGAAGAGACAAATGAACGAGAATTATAAGAAGAGATACCGGCTGCTTTCAGAGAAGGTGATCGCCGGTCTGAAGTCAAGAAATATGACCGGTTATTATGCCGAGAATAAGGAGGAAGCGCTGGCTAAGGCCATGGAGCTGATCCCTGAAGGCGCAAGCGTTACCATGGGCGGATGCATGAGTGCCCATGAGATCGGCCTCGTGGAGGCTTTACAGGCCGGAAACTATCATTTTATCGACAGAGATCAAATGGAGGATAAGCGCGCAGCCATGCTTGCGGCTTACGATGCGGATTTCTTCCTCTCCAG
>CACYMQ010000050.1:0-16420 GCA_902775555.1 uncultured Lachnospiraceae bacterium
CAGCATTCCCATCGACGCCCTGAAGATGGACATGAAATTCATCCGGAATATGCAGAAGGATGAGAAGAGCATGAAGCTGGTGGAGCTGGTCCTGGACATCGCGAAGTTCCTGCAGGTTCCGGTGATCGCAGAAGGCGTGGAGACCGAAGAACAGCTGCAGCTCCTGAAGGAACGCAACTGTGATATCATCCAGGGATATTATTTCTCGAAGCCCGTCCCGCCGGAAGAATTCACGAAGTTTATCACGCCGAATGAGGATCTGCACGAGGATCTGAATGAGGATTTGAACGATTTATAGGAGGTATATGAATCCATGATGACCATTGAGAGCTTAAAAGAATATGGAGCAAATGTTGAAGAGGGCCTTGGCCGCTGCATGGGAAATGACGCGCTGTACCTTCGTCTGGTAGCCACCATCCCATCCCGACCCTTCCTTTGAGCAGTTAAAGGACAGCCTGGCTGCGGGAGACCTGAATACCGCCTTTGAAAAAGCGCATGCCTTGAAGGGTGTTACCGGGAATCTGTCCCTCACTCCCCTCTTCGATCCCATCGTGGAAATTACCGAGCATCTTCGCGCGAGGGAGAATATGGATTACAATGAACTGCTGACTCTGATCCTGTCCCAGAGGGACCGTCTGAAGTCACTCTGCTAGGAAAACCGATCTTCCAAACGCTCTGAGACATGTCAGCCGGGCACATAAAGAACGACCGGGATCATCAACGATCCCGGTCGTTCTTTATGTGTCATCCTGAGCAAAGCGAAGGATCTTGTCCTCTCTTGTCATCCTGAGCAAAGCGAAGGATCTTTACCGAGAAGATTCTTCGTCGCTGCGCTCCTCAGAATGACACCTCATTGTCATCCTGAGCAACGCGAAGGATCTTACTCCGGTATCAGCTCCTCCAGGGTCTGGTAGAGACGTTCCGGCTCCACCGGTTTTGCAAGGTGCGCGTTCATGCCCACCTGAAGTGATCTTTGTACGTCCTCATCAAATGCATTTGCTGTAAGTGCTATGATGGGGATTTCTTTTGCATCCGGTCTGTCCAGGTCACGGATCCGCTTCGTGGCCTCCAGTCCGTCCATTTCCGGCATCCGCATATCCATAAGGATCGCATCATAATAGCCCGGTTCCTTCTCTTCGAATTTTTCCAGAGCGATGCGTCCGTTCTCGGCGATCTCCGCCTGCATGCCGCGCATTTCCAAAACCATCAGCATGATCTCCGCGTTGACCGGCATATCCTCTGCCAGCAGGATCCGTCTGCCGGAGAGTTCCGCACGGTGCACCGCACCTTCATCCCGCTGCTGCCTCCTGCGGAGAGCGGATTTGAATTCCTCCAGCACCACTGTTGCAAAAAGCGGTTTGGGGATAAAGCAGTCCACGCCTGCCTGCAGCGCCTCCTCCAGTACATCGTCCCAGCGGTACGCCGTTAAAATGATAATGGCAGATTCCTGTCCCACGATCTCACGGATCCTGCGGGTGGTCTCCACGCCGTCCATGCCGGGCATCTTCCAGTCCACAAGAATGAGATTATAGGGCGTCCTTCTCGCATGGCGCAGCTTCACCTTCTCAATAGCTTCTTCTCCGGACAGAGCGATCTCCGAAGCGATCCCCGCCTTCTCAAGTACCAGGCACGCATGCTCGCAGGCAACCTCATCATCATCGATGATCAGAACGCTCATCTCCTCCGGATGGATCTCGATATCCGCACCCTCCACGATCTTATCCTCGGCATCCGTAAGGGTAACCGTGATGGCGAAGGTAGAGCCTTCCCCCTTCTTACTGGTGACACTGATATTTCCGTTCATCATTTCCACGATATTCTTTGTGATCGCCATACCCAGACCGGAGCTGCCGTATTTACTGGTGCTCGTTGCATCCTCCTGGCTAAATGTATCGAAGATGCGCGGCATATAATCCTCACTGATCCCGATCCCGGTATCCGTTACTTCAAAAAGCAGCGTGGTCTTCCCATCATAGGAGGCGGTCTTCTTCACATTCAGGGTCACGCTTCCCTTCTCCGTGAACTTCACCGCATTTCCGAGGACATTGATCAGTACCTGACGCAGCTTCAGGCCGTCACCGACATACCGGTCAGCCACATCTCCGCTGATCCGGCACTGATAATCGATCCCCTTCTCCTGACACTGGCCGCTGAACATGGTGTTCAAATATTCCAGCAGCTGCGGGAAGGAGAACTCCTCATTCTTCATCACCATCCGTCCGGACTCGATCCGGGACATATCCAGGATGTCATTGATCAGCATCAGCAAATGATGTGCCGATTCATCGATCTTCGAGAGATAACCCCTGGTCTTCTCCGGGAGATCCGGATCGTTCATGGCAATACTGTCCAGACCGATGATGGCATTCATCGGCGTCCGGATCTCATGGCTCATATTCGAGAGAAATGCGGTCTTGGCCTTGTTCGCCTGCTCCGCCGTGGCAAGTGCCTCGGACAGAAGCGCATTTTTCGACATTTCCTCCCGCATCTCCCTGTCGATGACCGTAAATCCAACCCCTACCGCATGAATGATATGGTCCTGCCGCTCCTCTGCCTTACGGACTCCGGCCATACGAAGCATTTCATAATACTCCCTGTCTTCATGTTTTGCCAGATAACGATAGGTGATCAGGCGGTTCTCGGAAAGAGTCTTCCGTATATTCTCCTTATCAATGAAATGCAGGAATCCCTCACGGTACTCTTCTGCCACATGGGCCTCTGCATAATAACGGAACCGGTCGCTGAAGCAGAAATGCTCTCCTGCCGGGCTCTGATCCGGATCGTCAGGATCATTGCGGTAGCATACCGCATCATCCCGATCCAGATCCGCATAGTATACACTCCTGTAATCGGAAGCCATGGCAGTGATCAGGCTGTCCTGCAGTGCCCGCTTCTTTTCCTCTTCCAGCAGCTTCTCCTGCAGCTCCAGCTTCTCCTGCAGATCCCGCTGTGCGATACGGCTCTCCGCCTCACTCTTCTCCTTTTCCAGAAGGATCTTCGAATTCCTGCGCATCTGATGCAGGATCAGTCCGAAGAGAACCAGCAGGAGCAGGATCGTGATGATGGTCTGAACGACACTTCGTGTAATGATCCCTCCGGTAATGGATCCGATCTCATCCCCGATCACACTCTCCCTTACCAGATAGGTCAGAAGCCAGTCCGTTCCCTTCACCGGTATATAGCTTAAAGTCTCACGTATCTCGTTATATGTGAAGGATACCTCGCCTTCCTTTCCCTCCGAGAATTCCCTCTGAAATCCCTCATAGGTATAATTCTGATCAAATACCGCATTCTTCATGGCTTCCAGAAGATTGTCCTCGACTGCAAGTCCTCCCAGGATCGTATCACTGAGAGCAACACCGTCACGGGTGTAAATATTACAGAAGGTTGCCGAATCCTGCGTTGCCTCCATGGAGACCCCTGCCAGCATTTCCTTCATGTCGATCTCCATGAAGCACACCTTCAGCACTTCGCCATCGAAGGGTATCTCCACCGGAATGGCGATGACCACCTTCTTATCCATGCTATTCACATTCAGCACCGAGATCTCCGGCTCACTGATACTTGTATAGTCAAAGCCATACTCCCCGATATTATCCTGCATCCCAAGTGCCGTATAGATCATCCCCTTCGTGTCCACAAAGGCGAATTTATCCAGTTTATACAGCTTCTTCATCCGCGCCTGATAGTTCTGCAAATGAGCGAGGTCACTCTTATCCTCGTCCGTCATCAGATCCACCGCAACCCGTATCGTCTCTATATTCTGTTCCAGGTTATGCTCCACGACCTGTTCCCGCCGGCCCGCCAGCTCATCCAGATAAAGAAGGCTTACCTTTCGCACGGCTTCCTCCGTATTCTTTGACGCCTGACGGCCCGTAAGCATCGTTCCGATGATCACGGTTGCAAGGACCACCAGCACACCTAAGATATATGTCGGTATCGACCTTTTTCTTTCCTGGTTCATTTTGCATCCCTCCCGGATCCTGTCTGTCTTTCCAATCTCCCCTATCTCACATTTCCATTAGAATTTCCGGTCATTTACTTCCTGCCCGTGAGATAGTAGACCGCCAGCGCCGTCCGGTGGGACAGTCCCTCTTTCGAAAGGATCGTTGTGATATAGTTCTTCACCGTTCCCTCGGAGATAAAGAGCTTTGCGGCGATCTCCTTATTGGACAGCCCCTCTGCCACCGCCCGGACGATATCCATCTCCCGTTCAGAGTAACCCGAGGAGTCAAAGCCGCTGCCGGCGGACGTCTCGTCATCCTCCGTACTTCCGGTCTTTCCTGCCAGAGTCTCCAGGATCCCCTCTTCCATCACACCGGTCCCGAAATATACCGAGCGGATCATCTGCTTCAGATGCTCCGGTGTATGATTCTTGATGAGATACCCCTTTGCTCCGTTACCCAGGGCACGCCGGACCAGTTCATCATCGTCAAATGTGGTAAGGATCAGAACCTTGCCCAGGTCATGCTCCACGATATATTTCGTTGCTTCGATGCCGTCCATCACCGGCATCTGGATATCCATGAGAAAGACATCCGGCTTCATCCTCTCGGCGATCTCGATGGCTTCCTTTCCGTTCGGGGCGCATCCCAGCACCTCGAAATCATCATCCACATCCAGAATGATCTTCATCCCGTCCCGCACGAAATCGCTGTCATCCGCGATGATCACTTTTATCTTGTCCATGTATCGTTCCCCCATTTTTGATTTTCGGTCCGTGTACTGCAATATCAAGATCCTTCGCGTTGCTCAGGATGACACCCGCTGTGGCGACAGCCATCAGGATGACACCTGCTGTGGCGACAGCCATCAGGATGACACCTGAGTGTCATTCCCGAGGGGCAGCAACATGGTCACCATGAAGCCCGCTTCGGTTTCAAAGCTCAGCATTCCTCCCACCGCACGGACTCTCTGCCGCATACCGGAGATCCCCATTCCGTCCTTCACTTCCTTGCACCCGATGCCGTCATCCCGGATACTGCACCGCACCATCCGGTTCATCACCACGATACGGATGTCGATATGACTGCATCTCGCATATTTCATGGCGTTGGAGACAGCTTCATATGCATTGTCCAGGATCACCTCCCACAGATGATCCGTGATCCCTCCGATGTCACCTTCCTTTTGGAACTCTGTCTCCACACCCTTATTATTACAGTCCTCGCAGAGCTTGAACATCTGCAGGAGCGCCAGCTCCCTCTTCTCCGGCCGCTCCTTCCTGAGGATGGCACGGATCTCATCCATTCCGGTACGAAGCTGGTCGATCACGGCCTGCACCATCTGTCCGGACCTCTCCGGATCCTTCTCCATCAGGAGCTTCACGCCCTCCAGCTGGTAGATGGAGCCGTTGATATTGTGTCCCAGTTTATCGTGAAGGGTCTGCGCCAGATTCGCACGTTCCTCCAGGATCTGATTCTCCGCCAGAAGGGCGCTTCTCCGCAGCTCCTCCCTGGTTGCCAGCTCACGCTCCCGCATATCCTTCTTCATGCTCTGTTCGTTGGCTGCGTCTTCCTCCGTGCGCTTCCGGTACGCCCTCACCACATAGTTATGCTGCACATAGAGGAAAGCCAGGAGCAGCACCAGGACCAGCCGTACGGGAAAGCTCTCCGGCAGTTCCGCGAAAACTCCGATGAGAGGAAGGAAATACCACCTGAAATCCATTTCCGGATACAGGGAGAGGAATTCGTACCCCGTGAAGAATCCCAGTATCCAGAAGTTCTTCCCCTCCAGGGACAGAAGCACCGCCCATACCAGCATACCTGCGGCCGTCAGGATCCTCTTTACCCGGACCGGGAACATTTCCTTTACCGCCATAAGTCCGATATAAAACGAAACAAGCAGGAGTACCCGAAGGGATACCCCTGTTGCTTCCAGTTGATCCATCACGCCGCACGCGGTAAACGCCACAAGGAGCGCCAACCGGACGAACACGAAATAATTGTCTCTCAGCCTTTCATTCATTATTCCTGATCCTGATCCCCACGCTTCCCAGACTTAAGAATACGAGCATATAAGCTACCGTTACCCCTATCAGTATTATATAGCCTTTGCCGTCTCCTGTCATCAGATATTCCGTGATCTTCAGGAACCATTTTTGCGGCATAAGATACGAGATGGCCTTCACCGCTTTCGTGGTGGATTCCAGCGGGAAGTAGAGTCCCGCCAGCATGGAGGACAGGCTCCATACCGTAAATGCCGCGATATTCGCACTCATCACATTTCCGAACAGGATCCCCATCATCAGACTCAGCGTACTGAAGATCAGTCCCAGCAGGAAGATCATCAGGAGAAATGTGATCCGTCCCATCCCCAGATTCCCATCGGGGATCATAAAGGAACAGCCCGCCATGACCATGGTCAGCAGGAAAGATACCACCGTTGCGGACAGAAACTTCGCCGTGAAATACTGCAGATTTGAGAGTTTGGTAAGACGGATCCTGGTGAGTACCATATCCTTCTGCTCACTGATGACCGTCTGTGCCACGAAGATCCCGGCGAAGATAAAGCCCAGTGTCAGGATCGCAAAGGCATATCCGATCATGGTCCTCTGATCCACCTGCCGATCGGTCAGTTCCACGGCATCCTTTGCAACAAGGGTCTCCACGGACTTCTTCGGAAGAGCTGCATTCATCTGCTTCAGATTTGCTGCCATATCCGGTCCCGCCGCCGCTGCGGCACGGATCTGTCCGAGGATGATGGTCAGGCTGTTTTTCAGAAGATCCTTTCTTGCATCCTGCGACAGGATCACAACCCTCATCCCGTCCTGCATCACTCCCAGCTCTGCCTCGGGATCAAAGCTCTTCCCAAGGTAGACTGCAGCACCCATCCGGTCATTTGTCTTGTCCGTATCCAGGCGGGCATCAAAATCTGCCGCGGTCATCTCCGGTGCCTTCACTCTGCATACCATGAAAGCTCCGCTCTCCGTCAGCTTATTCAGAAAATACTCGGACAACTCCGTACCTGCCGCATCATATACCTTCAGTACATAACGTCCTTTTCCGCCGTAATATGCCACCTTGGTCTCAACATTTTCAAGCTCCACAACAGCGGATGCCACCTCGCCTCCGGCGGACTCATAGGCAGACAGATTGGTCTGCTGAACTCTCAGGATCAGGGTGGACACTACCGGAGTGAATAACAGGAAGAACCAGAAGCCCGGATTCCGAAACAGTAATTTCAATGTTGAATTGATAATGCTTTTCATACTCTGTCCTTTCTCCGAAGGGATCCCGCAAAGATCGTTACCAGGGAACAAACAACGCTGAAGATGACCAGATAGATCACGGCGCTCAGGACATAATCACTGTGTCCCACATTGGAAAGCTCCGTCAGCGCCCGGTTGGTATGGTACAGGGGCGAGAGCAGCTTCACCTGCTCCGGCCAGGTTGAGAACATATAGGTTTCAAATGTGCCGCCGATATATCCTGCCCACCACACGATACCGAAGGACAGGATCACCGTGGCGATCATGCTCCGTGTAAGCTCATAGAGCATCATTCCGAATGACGATGCAGCTATGACCGTAAGCAGGAGCAGCAGGCCCGAAAGAAGCACATTTCCCCAATGAACTCCCAGCAGCACTGCCGAGAAGACCGCTGCAACTCCGATACAGAGTGTAACCACGGCTATGACCGGCATCACTCTTCCCAGATAGATCTTCGCCGAGGAGAGATCGGAGATCCGGTATCTCTCCGGGATCCTGTGTTTCTTCTCCTGTGTCAGCAGTCCCGCAGCGCAGACGATGGCGCACCAGGCGAAATAGACCGGAAAGACGATCCCGTAATAATCCGTGGAATCGATGTCGGGATCCACCTCAGGCTCCTCCACGGGAACCTTGATCCCGGATACATCACCGCTGACGGCTCCGTCATAAACCGAGGCGATCATATACTCCAGTTTCGCTCCCTCCACCTCTGCATCCTTTGTTTCATAAATTGTATAGCCGTCCTTCGTAAATGTGATGAATCCGCCCAGGGAATGTTCCCTTATGAGATCCTCCGGTGTCCCGGTCTCATACGAATGAAAGGTAACACCCGCATCCTCTCCCACCTGTCGAAGGGCATCGAGAGCCGCTGCATATTTACTGTCCGCTTCCACGCTGTAGCCCACATCAAACTTCTCCACATCCTTATAGCTGTTCAGCAGTGTGGAAAAGGCACTGATCAGAACTGCCGAGACCAGGATGGGAGCCAGAGTGAACATCAGGATATTCACCGGGTTCCGGAACATGATCTTGAAATTGTTTTTGATGAGATATCGGATCATTTTTATACTCTTTCCTTTTTCTTTATGTCGTTCTGACTAAGATCCTTCGCTTCGCTCAGGATGACATCTGGGTGTCGCTCTGGCTAAGATCCTTCTCTTCGCTCAGGATGACATCTGGGTGTCGTTCTGACTAAGATCCTTCGCTTCGCTCAGGATGACATATAGTTGTCATTCTGAGCCCGCGAGATGTCATTCTGAGCCCGCAGGGCGAAGAATCTTTCCTACACGTCCCTCAGTTTCTTTCCCGTCAGGGTCAGGAACACTTCCTCCAGCGTGATGGACGAAGTATCATCCACCACCAGCTTCTTCAGCTCCTCCGAAGTCCCGCAGGCGATGATCTTCCCGTTATCCATGATGGCAATCCGGGTGCAGATGGCCTCCACCTCCTCCATGTAGTGGCTGGTGTAAATGATGGTGGCTCCCTTCCGGTTGGAATCCTTGATCTTTTCCAGGATGAAATTCCTGGACTGGGGATCGATCCCAACTGTGGGCTCGTCGAAGATCAGCAGATCCGGATGATGTCCGATGGCACAGGCGATATTGAGTCGTCTCTTCATACCTCCGGAGAATTTCTTCGCATAATCGTTTCTCCGTTCGGAAAGCCCCACATACTCCAGGGATTCATCGATCCTCTCCTTCAGCTCTGCTCCACTGATCCCGTAGAGAGATGTGAAGAGTTCCACATTTTCCCATGCCTTCAGGCTTCCGTGGATCGCCAGATGCTGGGGGATGTATCCGAGTTTCCCGCTCAGTTCTCTTTTATTCTTACGGAAATCCTTCCCTTCGAAGTCCACGCTTCCGAAATCCGGCTTCACCAGATTGCAGATCATATTCATGGTGGTACTCTTCCCGGCACCGTTCGGTCCCAGAAGTCCGAAGATCTCACCCTTTTGGATCTCCAGGTTCAGATTGTCCACAACAACTTTGTTATCATATTTTTTTGTAAGGTCCTTGGTTTTCAGGATGATATCCATATGCTCCTCCTTCAGTTCCATGTATGTTCGCACCTGTTGATCCTGATTATACGGAATGACGGTTCCCCTTTGTAGTGAAAAAAGAAATGTTATCCATATGACTTTCGTCATAAAATCTGTTCTTGCAAAATCAAACTGTATGTATTATCATGGGACTGGAGTTGGGGGGGGATTTGTAACCGATTGTCTTTGTACACAAAGGAGAATCCCGGATTGAAACGTAAAGAACAGAGAAACCTTAGGAATGATGTTCTGATCAAGCGATATGGCAATGACATTCTTCATTCAGATGAATTTGAAGTAGCCTTATCCCAGGTACATCATCACCGCTCATCGGTTGGCGACCATTCCATTCATACAGCAAGAGCGGGACTTACCATCTGTAACCTGATCAACAAAACCGGCATCCGCATCGACAAGCGGAAGCTCGTACGTATCTCCCTGTTACATGATCTGGGAATGCTCGGACGTGACGAGAGATACAGGAACAATTTCATCTGCGGTTATCTTCATCCGAAGAATTCCGCCATCACAGCCCAGAAACTATGGCATGATATCGACGAAAAGAGTGTAAAGGCGATCGAAAGCCACATGTGGCCGCTCTCCTTTACCATGCCGACCTCAAAGGAAGCCTTTATCCTGTGTCTGGCAGATAAAGTGACCGCCATCGGCGACCGCTTTAATCCCAAGAGCAGAGTTATCGTTTCCGCTGTCCTCTGACCGGCCTGGCAGCCTGCCTGCCGTTCATCGTCCGATATCAACCGCTTGTGTCAAAAACCTATACAATGAAAACCTCTCTTTGATACACTCATTTCAACAAAAGCGAGTGACCAAAGGGAGGTTTTTATTATGCAGAATAATACAGCGATCCGTACCACCGGACTTACAAAGCAATACAAAGAGCATACCGCCGTGGATCATCTGGATCTTACGGTCCAAAAGGGAGAAATGTTCTCCCTGCTGGGAGTAAACGGTGCCGGAAAGACGACTACCATTCGCATGCTGACCTGCCTGTCCGCTCCCACCTCCGGTTCCGCCGAGATCTTCGGACATGACGTGACCCGGGAGACCGACATTGTGAAAAGCCTGGTGGGGATCTCCACGCAGGATACCGCGATCGCCGGGAAGCTGACCGTCGAGGAGAATCTTCGGTTTATGGCCGGCATCTATGGAAAAAATGCAGATGCGTCGGACCATCTGATCACCACCTTCGGTCTGGAGGAGATCCGCAGGAAGAAAGCAAAGACACTGTCCGGCGGGTGGCAGCGGAGGCTGTCCATCGCCATGGCCATGGTCGGAGATCCCCGGGTTCTCTTCCTGGATGAACCGACACTCGGGCTGGATGTTCTTGCAAGACGCGAGCTCTGGAAGATCATCGAAACCCTGAAGGAACATACCACCATCATACTCACCACACATTACATGGAGGAAGCCGAAGCCCTCTCCGACCGGATCGGTATCATGATCAACGGTCATCTGGTAATGGTCGGAACCCTTCCCGAGCTGGAAGCAGCCACCGGGAAGAAAGGTCTGGAAGAGGTCTTCATCCACGTAGCCGACAAATCGTCCTGAGCGACCACACGCAGCGTGGCACGAAACGACGGATCCTACACATACAGAAAAAGGGAGAAAGACAATGAATAAAACAACCTGCTTTGCAAAAAGAAATCTATTGGAAATGACACGCGATCCCTTAAGCTACATTTTCTGTGTGGCATTTCCTCTGGTCATGCTTGTGATCATGACCCTGGTGAACGAAAGCATTCCGAACAAGGAGCAGAGCATTTTCAACATCGACAATCTTGCGGGTGGAGTGATCGTCTTCGGACAGACCTTCATCATGCTCTTCACGGCTCTGGGGATCTCCATGGACCGGTCCGGTTCCTTCCTGACCCGTCTCTTTGCATCTCCCATGAAGAGCCGGAATTTCATCCTGGGATATGTCCTGCCGATGCTGGTGATTGCCGAGATCCAGATCATTCTGACCATGATCGCGAGTCTGATCATCTCCATGATCACCGGTCATTCCCTCAGCATCCTCAGTCTGCCGCTGGCCATGATCACCTGCCTTCCCTCGGCATTGATGTTCATCTCCATCGGACTGATCTTCGGTACACTCTTCAATGAGAAATCGGCACCGGGGCTTTGCTCCGTCATCATTTCCCTGGGTTCCTTTGTTGGCGGGATCTGGTTTGATGCAGAGCGTACCGGCGGGGTTCTTTACGACATCAGCAAATGCACGCCCTTCCTGTACTGCACAAGGGTCGCACGCTGCACCATGAAGCTGGAATTCCCCGTGGAGCGCTTCCTTTACTCACTGCTCATCGTCATCGGTTCCACTGTACTTCTGATGCTACTTGCCATCAGCCTTTTCAAGAGGAAGATGCGGGCTGACCTGTCGTAAGGGCTGGAAATCGGGTTGGTCTGCGAGGGGAATAAGACCGGTATACGAAAGGTATATGAAAGCTATATGAGGCATAGAAAGAGCAGGGCGAAATACCGTCCTGCTCTTGATTATCCTATAAGATCCTTCGCTTCGCTCAGGATGACACCTTCCTGTCATTCTGAGGAGCGAAGCGACGAAGAATCTTTTACATCGAACCTGGCATCCCAGTCCGTGAGGATGTTCTCGATCTCCACGATGGGAAGAGGCTTTCCGTAGTAATATCCCTGGAAGCTCTGTACCTTGTACTTCCGGAGGATCTCCTTCATACCCGCGGTCTCGATTCCCTCGATGCAGACCTTGGCGCCGAATGTGGCAGCCATATTTACAAAGTTCTCAACCAGCGCCTTCTCCTTCTCATCCTCTTCGATCTTCAGCACGAAGCTCCTGTCGATCTTGATGGTATCAAAGGGAAGATTCTTCACCAGACCTATGGATGAGAAGCCGGTTCCGAAATCATCCAGCGCAAATCTCACACCATAGCTCCGCAGAGCCGTGATCATATCCTTCAGGATCTTCATATCCAGCAGCCTGCAGCGTTCCGTGATCTCCAGACACAGATGGTCGGGCGGGAAGTCCGCATCCTTCAGGGTCTGAAGGACCATATCCACAAAACCGCCCTTCTCCAGCTGCGTATAGGACAGATTCACATTTACCGTGAAATCCGGTACCCGTTCCATGATACGCTTTGCATCCCGTAGTGCCGTCTGGAGGATCCATTTCCCAAGCTCCGGGAACAGGGGATCCTTCTCCAGAAGCGGAATGAAATGATCCGGCGGTACCACACCGTAACGCTCACTCCTCCAGCGGATCAGTGCTTCCGCCCCGATCAGCTGCTCCGTCTTCGAATCCACCACCGGCTGATATACCAGATAGAAGCCCTTGTAGTTCTGGATGATGGAGCCACGGATATAATGCAGCTTCTCTATCCTCTGAGAGTTCTCATTGCTGAGATGATTCAGGAAGCTTACCATGTCTCCCTGCTTATGCAGCTTACTCTCACTGTATACGAAACTCAGACATGCATAGACCGTCTGGAAATCCACATCAAAGGTCTTTACGGAAATGTGTCCCGCATTCAGATCCAGGATGATACTCCTGCCATCCACCTGAAAACTGGTCCTGCAGTATGCGCGAAGATTCTCATACCTTTCCCGGATCTTGGCGGGGCCATAGGTATTGCTGATGACGATGAATTTTGTACCGTCCATCCGAAATACATGACCGGTATTTCCGACATACTCATAAAGATACCTGGCAAAGCTCTGAAGGATCCGGTTTCCGAAATGATATCCGTATACCTCATTAAACTCCGCAAAACGTCCGATACCCAGGAGTGTGATCTCCATTTCCTGTTCCCGTACCATATAACCCTGAAGCATCTCCAGGAAACCATACTGATTGCTGAGTCCCGTCAGTGAATCGATATGATCCTGTACAGACTGATTCCGGATGGAACCGACGAAGTATTCAGGAATCCCGTGTTCATCGATCAGCACATTTCCCCGACAGGTACAGATCACATACTCTCCGTCGACCTTTTGCGCACGATACTGCATATCATGACCGACTGTTCTTCCGCTGAAGATATTATCGATCTCCATCCGATAGACTTTCGCGTCCTCCGGATGGATCCTCTTCTCCCATATATCTCCTGCTGCATACAAATACTCTGAGGGAAGCCCAAAAGCCATGACCGCATTTTTCGACCAACGGGAGATATCATACCGCATGTCACAGAGATAGACATAGGTGCCATCCGCAACAATGGAAAAGGATTGGAAGAGACCATCCAGACGATCCTTCCGCTCTTTCGGATACGTCCTCAGGACCTCCTGCCCTGCCAGCTCGATCTCTCTTTCTTCCCGGGTCTTCTCCGGATCCTCATCGTCGAAGATACCTTCCTTGATCCGTTTCTTTCTTTCATACATCTGACTGTCGGCACGCTCGAAGACATCCTTCACATGAATGTCCGTCTCCGGATCATAATCGGAGATCCCATAGGCGAAGGTGACGGCGCCGTTCTTACGGTTCTCTTCCTGCACCATGGCCAGTCTCTCGATCAGTTCCTCGCGTCTGCCAAAATCTCCGCCGGACAGAAGGACAACGAATTCATCTCCACCGATCCGGAATACCGGACTGTGGCTGAATACCTTACAAATGATCCGGCAGGCGCTTTGGATATGATAATCTCCGGCGCTATGCCCCCTGGTGTCATTGACCTGCTTCAATCCATTGATATCACAGACCACCACTGCGAAGGAATCGATCTCATCCTTCTGGATCTTCTCATCCAGCCCCATTTCCGCCTTAGCATAGGCATATTTATTCTTCACGCCTGTCAGGGCATCCTTATTTGCGATATCTATAGCGGAACCCATGGCCCGCTCATATTCCATCTCTTTTCTTTTTGCCGCATCCACATTTGCAATGGCTATGATGATATGCTCGGAATCCTCTCGCGGACGCACTGCAAAAAGCGTCACGAACTGCGGACGTCCTTCCAGCATGAGGCGGTAAGACAGAGACATCTTCCCGTCATCCTCCAGACTGCGGAGCATAAATTCCTTCTCCATGGCAACCTGCATCATGGGAAGGTCCTCCGGATAGATTTCCTCCTTCATATTCTCCTGGGCTTCTGCAAAGAAGTCTTTTCCCGTAGTGCCCAGCTGCAAACGTGCATATTTATAACTGGAACTGTATTCCCGGTAAGCATGGGTACGGATATTCACATGATAGATCACTTCATAACGGGTGGAAAGGGCCATGGCGATCTGACGATAGGTACGGATCTCCCGTTCCGCCTCGCGCTCTCTCTGCCACTGCTCTTCCACATTCTGAACTCCGATGATCACCTGATCATCGAATCCCCGAATGGTCTTCAGGAAATAGTGAAGCGGCTTTCCGTCTATGATAAGACGATAGTCCAAAGAGAAAGATCCCGCATTCTTCAGACCATCCATCACAGCGTCCTTCTTAAAGGTATGAATGAAATAATCCTGATCCTCCGGATGTACCAGTTTTCTGGCATTCTTCGGCACATCCTTGTAGAAATTATCTCCACTGCTGCGAATGGTCAGTTCCTTATCATTTCCCTCTGCAAGATACTCAACATAGCTGTCATCCACTGAGTTGATCACATAAATGCTTTCATAGTCGCCTGCCAGGGCGACTGCGATCTCACTGAAGGTTATGGGTGCATTCTTTTTTATATCAGCTGTTCCCATATCTCATCCTCATTCCTGTTATCCTCAGATTTTTAGGCTAAGTGCATTTATTGTAACATACTTCAAGTAAAATCGGAAGA
Source organism: uncultured Lachnospiraceae bacterium (assembly GCA_902775555.1). Lineage (GTDB taxonomy): Bacteria > Bacillota > Clostridia > Lachnospirales > Lachnospiraceae > Eubacterium_Q. The sequence goes on from CACYMQ010000050.1 coordinate 14,996, forward strand.
AGCATTCCGACGCAAAGATCCTTCGCGTCCGATGTAAAGATCCTTCGCGTCCGATATAAAGATCCTTCGCTTCGCGCTGCCGCTTGGTCGATACTCGGCGCACGTAATGCGTGCCACCGGCACGCGTGCGCCCGCTCAGGATGACATATGGAGCTCAGGATGACAACCCGTTGTCATTCTGAGGGCGCAGCCCGAAGAATCTTTGGAGCGCAGCGACGAAGAATCTTGCCTTTAAGATCCTTCGCTTCGCTCAGGATGACATATGGAGCGACGAAGAATCTTAGCTACGCCATATCCGATCAGTCCTCCGACGGAATTGCTGATCACATCATCGATCTCGCAAAGCCCGATCCCCGTGACAAACTGTACCGCCTCTATCAGGAGGGACAGGAGGATGGGGATCAGCCAGGTCCTCTTTCTTTCCCGGGAGTAAACCAGCGTACCCAGCGGAACAAAGAGCCAGAAATTATTTAATATGCCCTGCCGTACAGTTGCATTGCCGAAAAATTCAAGGAACGAATAGAAAGGAATAAACTGCCCGTGGGAAGACGCAGACTCCCGAAAAGCGATCGTCATGATCCCGATAAAAAGGATGTAAAGGATCAGACACAGGATCCGCAGCTTCCCCTTCAGGAAGGCGGCGATCACCGTGATCACGATCCCCATCAGAAACACGACCTCCGGATGGGTGTGAAGGAAGGTGTCCAATCTCAGGATCGGTTCCCCCTCCGCATCCAGAAAGACCTTGATCCCGTATTCGTTTTTGATATATCCGTATTGCCCCTGTCCGATGGATACCGGTTTCCCCTGTTCGTCATAGTAGAACATCTTCCCGCCATCCGTTCTCGTTATGGCATAGCCCTTTGTGGTGGTGATCACCCTTCCCTCCCGGTCCAGATAGGTGGTCCTGCTGCCCTCCTTACGGATCCCGTCCTGCCCGTAGTAAGCACGGACCGGCTGATCATTTTCGTCAAAATACATGTCCGTATATCCGGTATCGGAATAGGTCCGCCGGATGATGGCATAATAATAGGAATTGCAGACCGGCTTTCCCTCCCGGTCCAGGTAATGCATCTCACAGATCCTTCTGTTGGTCCCGTAAATGCGGTGGAACTGATAGTATCCGTCCTTATGCTCCACCTGTTCTTCTCCCAGATAGTAGGTATCCGTTTCCGCCTTCCCGAAGGATGTATAAGTCCGGTAGATCGTATCATATCCACCGGACTGTTTCACCGGTTCTCCCGCCTCATCATAGTAACGGAGGATCCCCTCCTTCGCATTGATACGGGTCTCTTTCAAAACGGCATAGCCCTTGTTCGCAGCGAAGGTGATCTGTCCGGAGGGATCCACATACTCCTGCCGGAGGGTGGTTTCGGTTTCCGTTTTCCTTAAGGTCAGGTCATAGGAGTAGGAAACCTTCTTCCT
>CACYMQ010000050.1:16470-19923 GCA_902775555.1 uncultured Lachnospiraceae bacterium
ATTCTCCTCAAAATAGGTCATCTCACCCAGCATGGATACAAACCGGTCGATGTAATCCCATGTTGTATTCGGCCAGCGGAAGCCCAGACGATACAGAACCTGCATGGTGTATTCGCAGTTTCTCTTCATGCGGACTGCCTGCTTTCCGACTCCCGGCATATAAGCCATGATACTGGTCAGCTTCTCGGCCTTCTCCTTATCCTGCTGTGCCTCAGCGAAGATCCTGCCGAACTCCTCTCTCTCCACATAACGGATGCTGTAGCCACGCTCACTCAGCTCATTGAATACGGTCTCCATGGTAACACCCTGATTGTTGAATACATGGAACATGGTGCAGGCATCCGGCGTGCCGGACAGAAGGACCACCGCCCGCGCAACTGCATCAATGGGCGAGAACTCCATGGTATTATCCAGCTGATCATAGGATGCGCAGCCCAGCATGGCAAAGGCCTTCAGACGTCCCATGGCGGAGTTGGTCTCGAAATTGATCTGGAACTCTCCGTCCACATGACGCGGTGCAAGGTTGCCGAAGCGCATGATCTTCGCCCGGAGTCCCTGCTTTGCGACCGCTTCCAGAACCGCCCGCTCTGCCAGGAACTTGGAATGCATATACTTGTTCTCCAGCTTCTGCCGGAAATACAGGGTATGCTCGTCCGCGATATATCCCTCTTCCAGATTCTCCCTGTAGATCTCGGTCACCACGCTCATGGTAGAGGTCTGTACCATGGCTGCTCCCGTCTTCAGACAGAACTCCACAAGATTCTTTGCGCCTCCCAGATTCACATCCTCGATCAGATTTCCGCTTGCAAAATGCTTCACCACCGCAGCACAGTTGATGACCGTATCGATCTTCTGATCCTCCAGTGCCATGATGGAAGGCAGATCCGTCACATCCCCGTTCACGATAAATACGCGGTCATCCACCAGATCCAGGATATTGGAATCGAAGTAGTAGAAATACAGGGCTACCAGACGCTGTTTTGCTTCCATATCCTTTCCGGGACGGAGCATGCAGTAGATCTTGCCCTTCTGTCTCGGATCCACCAGGAATTCATGCAGTACATGGATCCCGAGGTAACCGGTCGCACCCGTGAGCAGCACATTTCCGAGGTCATGGCGCTCCCCGTTCTTATAGTTTTCCAGCGTATTCTCAGCAAGAAGCTCATCGATGGCGGTGTAATCATAATCGGTGATAACCGCATCCTCGCCCCTCTTCTTCCGAGCCGGCTTCTTTGATACTGCCGCAGGTCCCTCACTGCCGGGTGCCTTCGTCTCCGTAAATGTGACCTCTTCCTCCGTCTCCCCTGCAAGGGCCGCAAGCTCTCTCGGCGTCGGATTGTCAAATACATCTCCGAAGGCGATGTGATAGCCGCGCTTTCCTGCTTCGATCACCACATTTGTAACCAGAAGGGATGTTCCTCCGAGATCGAAGAAGTTCTCCTCTGCTCCCACATCCTCGATATGGAGCAGCACGGAGAAGATCTCCGCGAAATCCTTCTCTGCCTTTGTGGCAGCGGCCTCTCCCTTCTCTCCGCGGTACAGCTCCGGAACCGGAAGGTTCTTGAGATCCAGCTTGCCGTTCGGTGTCACGGGCATCTCCGGAAGCTGCATATAAGCCGTCGGAACCATGTAATTCGTAAGTGTCCGGCCCAGCTCCTTCTTCAGCTCACCATAGTCCACCTCATGATCTGCCGTGAACCAGGCGCAAAGGTGCTCGATGCCGTTGATCTTCTCGATCTTGATGGCGGTACGGCCGATGCCCGGCTGGGATGCCAGTACCGCATCCACCTCATCCAGCTCGATCCGGAGGCCACGGAGCTTGATCTGATTGTCTCTTCGTCCGAGGATCTCCACGAAGCCTTCCTTCGTCCAGCGCGCATAGTCACCGGATTTATAGACTCTCCGTCCGTCATATTCTATGAATTTCTCCGCTGTCATTTCCGGCAGACCGTTGTAGCCCGCAGCCACACCGACGCCGCCGATATAAAGCTCACCCGTGATACCCGGAGGCAGCACATTTCCGTCTGTATCCACGATATACTCGATCACATTCGGAAGGGGACGTCCGGCGGTGATCATCTTCTCGCCGGAAAGCTCCTGTGTATTACTGGAAACCGTGATCTCCGTCGGGCCGTAGGTATTGAACATGAGCCGGTCCGTTCCGTCGGACTTCAGTGCCTTCAGCAGCTGCTCCGGATACTTCTCTCCGCCGTTGATCAGCAGCACGCAGTTCTTCAGCGCTTCCCGGAACTCGGCGGATTCCATCAGGGTCAGCAGGCGGGAAGGTGTGGAACTGAACATATCGGTTCCCGTCCTCTTCATCCGCTTTGCCAGTCTGGCCGCGTCATTACACTCATCATCCGCCGCCACGGACAGGGTGAGTCCGTTGTAAAGCGGCATCGCCCATTCCTTGATGGAGAAATCAAAGGACAGCGTGGTAACGGCGGTCAGTACATGTCCGCGGGTCACCATACCATGTGCCAGGATATTTCCCGGAGAATCCATGACATAGTTCACCGCACCGCGGTGCCGCAACATAACGCCCTTGGGCTTTCCGGTGGAACCGGAGGTGTAGATGAGATATGCCAGGTCGTCCTGGGAGATCTCCACTGCCGGCTTCTCTGTATTTTGTTCTGCAACCAGTTCTTCCGCATCCACCGCCGGCCGGTCCGTAAACCGCTCCAGGCGGTCCTGTGTGGTGATGACCAGCTTCGCGCCGGAATCATCGATGATATGCCGGATCCGCTCCACCGGATAATTCGGGTCACAGGGGATATACGCCGCGCCTGCCTTCATGGCACCGAACAGCGAGAAGAACAGCCTGGAGGTCCGGGGAAGCAGCAGGACCACACGGTCTCCTCTTCCGATCCCCCGGGCGATCAGTGCATTTGCCACACGGTTCGAGTTTTCATCCAGCTCCCTGTAGGTGTACTCGCCGTCTACGGTAAGGAGTGCCTTCTTCTCCGGTGTCTCCTTCGCCCAGCGCTCGATGCCGGAATGGAACCGCCAGTCAGCCGGGATCTCCGGTTTCTCTTCTCTCTCTCGGAAGGACATAAGGATCCGGGCCCGCTCCTCATTCAGAAGGTCGATGCTCCGTACCCGGTCTCTTCCGGCTACCGCAAATTTCTCCAGCACGATGGCATAGGAGGTAAGGAACTCCTCGATCAGCTCCTTCGTATACATGGCGTCATTGTACTCGGCTTCGATGGCCGGACTGCCGTCCTTATCCACGATCCGGATGGTAAGTCCGAACTTGGCATCCGGGATCTCCACTCCATACGCCCTGCGGAGCCCCGGGATCGCCGGCTTCTCCACGATGCCGCGCTGGTATTCATACATCACATTTACGGAATAGCCCCAGTTTGCAGCGATCTCCGCAAAGGGATAATTCTCATATTCAAGCGCCTCTTCCAGTCCGTCGGATACGCTTCGGATGAAGCCGTCCACAGTGGC
>CACYMQ010000051.1 GCA_902775555.1 uncultured Lachnospiraceae bacterium
TCTCTTTCTGCACAGGCCAGGTAATCAGCAGCCTGATTAGTATACTCGAAAAGATGTGCAAAGGTAAAGTCAGTTCAACCTGAATTTACTATTGCAATGCGGAATTTAAATTAGCACTCAACTGTTTTTTTAAGGCTGGAAGAAGATACGGTCTGGTTGACTCAGTTGCAGCTTGCGGAACTATATAAGACATCAAAATCTAATATCAGTGAGCATATCACTAACATTTTTGAAGAGGGGGAATTGGTAAAAGAGGCAACTGTTCGGAAATTCCGAACAGTTCAATCTGAGGGTGACAGACAGGTTGAACAGGATAAATATGCATAGCGTCTGTCAGAATAAACATGTGATGAAGCAGGAAGAGGCGGTCCGCGCGGATTTGCCTCTTTCTTTACAGATGGAATACCCTGATTTTGTTCTATTAAAGCAAAACATCGACTGTAACCTTCACTTCCTGCAAAAGTGCGCGAAACATGGTTGAATATGTGACAAAATTATGCTATAATTGTGCCGATAAATAAGTGGAGGTGATGAAAATGCCACAGATTGTTCCGATTAAAGAATTAAGAAATACAAATGACATATCAGAGAGATGCCATGCACATAGGGAACCTGTATTTATAACAAAGAATGGGTATGGCGATATGGTTCTCATGAGTATGGAAGTGTACGATGAACTTCTTGCATCAGCACAAGTTGATTTTGCAATAGCTGAATCCGAGAAGCAGATAGCTAATGGTGAAGCATTACTTGATGCAAAAGATGTACTTCAGTCGGCGAGGAGGAAGCACTTTGGAACAGTATGAAGTTAAGATTCCGCCAAGAGTCGCTGAGGAGATTGACGAGATATATTGCCATATAGCGGATGATTTTAAGGATATCGGAGCTGCCGAAAAACACGCTATGCTCTTTGAAGAAGCTATTCTTAGCCTTGCAACAATGCCATATCGAGGAGCAGAGCGAAAGGTTGGCGCTTTTGCCAACAAGGGATATAGGCAGTTGTTTGTCAAGAATTATACGATTGTGTATCGAGTTGACGAAGAAAGAAAAACAGTTATTATTGTTACTGTACGTTATTCGCCAAGCAGTTTTTGAAGGTAAGGATCTCTGCGGAGGTCCTTTTCTTGTGCGGATTTTTTGAGGAAGGAGGGATAACTCATGGATAGTTGTAGATTTGGATAAGAAGATGTCACACCAGGACTATTGAGTCCATCTTGAAACACAAAGGGTAATATGTTAAGACCTACTATCTATGTGATGTAAAATGTTGTAGCGAACAGATAGGAGAGCCCGTATTATGAGGAAACTAAAAAATACGATCAAAAGAGCAATAACGCTTGGCCTGGCGGCTGTGTTGCTGACCGGTTCAATTCCAACAGCGGCGTTTGCTGCCCGGACAGAAGGATCGGAACAGGAAATGATCATGTATGGAAAACTTCTGGAAGCAAATAATGAAGGCTTTACTGACAACGGGGATGACACATACACCATTCGTACAGCCGAGGGCTGGACTGCGTTTGCAGAAAGCGTCACTAACGGAACAGCATACAGCGGAAAAACAGTGAAGCTTGCTTCCGACATCACAATCTCTACTATGGCGGGCTCCGGCAGCAACAGGTTTAAAGGGACATTCGATGGCGGCGGCCATACGCTGACGGTCACCTTAAGCGCTACGTCGAATGACTGTGCTCCGTTTGGCTGCATAGAGGAAGCAACGATCAGAGACCTGAATATTGCGGGTAGCGTTACCACCTCTGCAAAGTACGGCGCCAGCCTTGCTGCCCATACCTACGGTACGACGAATATCGAGAACTGTCACAGCACCGTGACGATCACGAGCAACGCAACGAGCAGCGGCGACGGCACCCACGCAGGCTTCGTGGCTGTGAATGAAGGCAGCGCAACGCTCAGCTTCAGCGGCTGCTCATTCAAGGGCAAGTTGCTGGGCAGCAACGCCACCAGCAGCGGCGGCTTTGTGGGCTGGAACAGCGGCACTGGGATCAACTACACCAACTGCCTGTTTGCGCCTGCCCAAATAACCATGAGCGACACAAGCAGCGCCACCTTCAATCGTAACGGCAAAAACACCTTTGACCATACTTATTACGTGCAGACTTTCGGCACGACGGAGGGCGTGCGGGTCTATACCTCAGCTCCCGGCGGCGTAATGTACTCCACCATAACCGCGGCAGATGGGCAAGCGTACGATGCGCCCGTCACTGTCAGTGGTGTACACAGGTATTACAATCCCACAGGCAGCGAAATAAAGCCGGAACCTACGGTGACCGCTGTCGATGGAACGGTGTTGACGAAAGACACCCACTATACTGTAACGTGGAGCGGCGACGGCACTACCATCGGCGACTACACGCTGACCGTCACGGCAAAGGACGGCAGCGGATACAGCGGGTCACAAACACTCAGCTTTACTGTGGGCGACGACATCTTAGTCACAGCCGAAACCACAACGATGACCGACGCCAAATACATTGTGGACGGTGAGGTGACGATCACTGACCGTATCACAGTCATTGGTACGGTAATATTGCACCTGAATGAAGGTGCAACGCTCTATGCGACAAAGGGCATCACGGTCGCCGGTGGCGAAAAGGTGGGAGATGTTGTGCAGCGTACCTCAAACCATCTGATTATCGAAGGAGAGGGTACACTCAATGCCGATATGTCACAGAGTGGTACAGTAAAGGCAGATGACCAGCCGAATGCGGCAGCAATCGGGGGTGGTCTGTACACATACAAGTCTGGTTCTGTTTCTCCTGCAGAGGCGGACGCAGTTGATTACCAAAGCTGGTGTGGAAGCATAACGATCAATAGCGGAACTGTTTATGCAAAAAGTGGTAAAGGTCCCGGTATCGGAACTTCATTTACCTGGCAGCATATTGAGAACAGTGGAGGTACGATCACGATCAACGGCGGAACGGTTACCGGAATTACAACGCAGAATTATACGGCAGGAATCGGTGGTTGCGCAATATCCGATTTTGGTGATATTACGATCAACGGTGGACGTGTGATCGCAGAAAGTAAATATGGTGCATCTCATGATCAGGCTCAGGGAGCAGCAATCGGAGGCGGAGGATGGTCTGATGATCGTGCCAAGGGAAGTAACGGCACCATCACGATCAATGGCGGGCAGATTACTGCGACGAATGGATATACCGGTCTGGGAGCAGGTCATGGCTATGATCCGAACGGTACACTTGAAGTCAAGCTCGGCTGGACTGATGAGGATGACTATATCGAACTTAGAAATGTTAATGCCAAGACATTAAAGTTTAACAAGGGATTTGTTACGGAAGGTAATAACTTCCTGAATTTGGACTCTGCTGCTGTTGCGAGCCAGACGAAGCTCCTGCCTGCTATGCTTGTAAAATATGATACCGGTGAAAGTGATACTGTCATTCATTCGCAGGGTATAGTAAGCGGAACCCTTGCCCAACTGCCCGCAACGGTTCCGGTGCCTCGGGACGAAAGTCTCGCTTTTGCAGGCTGGATGAACGGTGATTCGGTTTATGATTTTTTGGTACCGGTTACTGCCGACCTGACACTGACTGCGGCATATAAAAAAGATTTCACCATAAGTGACGTACAGCATCTTTATGAATACACCGGCAGTGCTGTCAATCTTGGCTATCACATTAAAAATGGCAGTGGGAGTGAACTTGGTGCAGCCAACTACGAAACCGTCATCAAAAACAGTGCGGGGGAAACGGTTACCTCAGTTGTGGAAAAAGATAATTACACGCTGATCGTCACCGGCAAGGGTGATTATGACGGGGTTACGAAAACGGCACATTTTGCTGTAGCTGTGCCGGCACAATTGGGTGATTATAAGTTCGCAAGCCTCGGAGAAAATACTTATGGGATTGGAACACCTGAACTTCTGGAGGATCTTGCAGCCTATGTGAATGGTGGAAATATATGCCAAGGTCTGATCTTTAAGCTTACCGGAGACATCGCTTTCGACATAAACATTGCTAATAATCATGTTCCAATAGGAATTAGGCTGGATGGAAGTAATAGATACTTTGATGGTACCTTCGACGGCTGTGGTCACACGATCAGTGGTATCCGTATAAATACAGCAAATGACAGGCAGAGTTTGTTTGGCGCAACAGGTGCTGACAGTATCATCCGGAGTGTCAGCCTTGTTAATTGCGAAATATCATGCGGGGATTATTCTGGTACGCTTGTGGGTGAAAACAATGCAACTATCACTGACTGCATGGTCAGTTCTGATGTAATTATCAGCCCCAATAAAGATAATTGCACTTTTTTGGGTGGCATTGTGGGACGGAATTTATCCGGCAATTTGAGTGGATGCATAAGTGCGGCCAACATCAGACAGGTTGAACATAAGGGTAATTATTGGGGTGGTCTTGCCGGATATAATCAGGGTTCCATTCGGGACAGCATTTTTACGGGTAGTCTCGGTAATGATAATCGTTATAAAATTGGCTGGCTGACAGCTGATGAGGGTAATGTTGCATCCATTGTCAACTGTTATTATACCGGCAGTTATGAACTTTTCAATGGAATCTGTGAAAATGAATCCGATAACACAAAGTACACTGGTAGAGCAAACGGATATGCGTTCACGATCAACGGTGGCGATAACGTGACAGTCGATTATAGCGGTAATCCTACACGTTATACCACCAGCGGCATTGACGCATATTCATCCGGCATAAAGTATGATGGTAAGTTGTATGCAACTACTACTGAAAATGTCAGCTTGTCCCTCGGACACGGTGACGCTCCTGAGGGCTGTGTATTTAACGGGTATACCGTCAGTTTCGGAAAACTGAGCGGAACGGCGAACCCCTACACGCTTTCTGTGTATGCTGGAAATGCGGTCATAAACGCACAGTGGGCGGCTCCCCTTTTGGCTCAGGTGTTTGGACACACACTGACTTTGAACGGCCAGATCGGTGTCAATACATATTTTGTTCTGGACAGTAAAATAACCGGGAATTCAGATAATTATCAGGTGGAATTCTGGACGGGTGAAACAATGGTATCATCGAAAAAAGTATCCGAGGTTACGCCGACCGAGAAGGAAAGAGAGGGAGATAGTTATACAACCTATGGCTTTACCTTTACTACAGTGGCAAAGGAAGCGGATACCACATTCACAACGAAGATTAAAGAAATCAGCACGGATAGATATCTTGACTTTGCGAATTCCGATGGCACCACGGTAGCAGGAGGTTCAGGGCTTGATTATTGCATAAATACTTATTTGGATGACAGGATAGAAAACAGCCAGGATGAAAAGATGAAGTCCTTGGCGAAGAACATGAAAGCATACGGTATCTATGCAAAACACTATTTTGATGTCCGTGATAAAGGTTCGACAGAAGCTTTGCCTTCGGTTGAAGGATTTGAATCGATAACAGCGGATGCTATTTCTGCTTATGCCTATACTTTACCGGGGAATATAGATCATTTTACCTATAAGGGCACAACACTTGTATTGGAGGATAAGACTTCCTTCCGTATGTATTTTGAATCGGATGATACTGCCTCGCTTTCGATCAGTGTTGCAGGGCAACAGCTTCCGATCAGGTCCGGCAAGGGAATGTATTATGTGGAGATCGGCAATATCGCTGCAAAGGACCTTGATGAAATGTATGATTTTACGATCTCTAACGGTACGGAATCGACAACGGGACATCACGGCCCCATGGGCTATGCATATTGGGCGCTTTCATCATCGGATAATGAGAGCCTGAAATATACGATGATGGCGCTTTACCAATATAACCGCTCTGCGAAAGATTACTTTAACAACTAAGATTTAAGAGGAGAAAATTAAAATGCAGGAAAAGGAAAACTATGAAGTGCTTCAGATGGAAGTGATTGAGTTTGAAACCGAAGATGTGATCACAACCAGCAATAATGAGACAGAGATAGGCGCTTGACAGCTGCAGGTTTTGATTATCTTATGGAAAACAGGTGGATATATGAAAAGACTATTTTTTGTTTTCTGTGCCATAGTATTGATTGTGGTTTTGCCTGCGCATGTATCCGCACAGGAAAATGAGACGGAAATGACGGGTGACTTTGTACCTGTAGGGCTCGGAAGTGAAACCAAACAGGGCACAACGCAGGATGCAGGAGAGGAAGACCCCCATCCTGCTCCCGGTTCCGCGAAGGATTCCGCAGAAGGGGCTGAAACTGATATCGGATCCGAGTTGACAGATACAAAACTGTCGGATACCGGAGCAGGTACTCAGACCGTATCAGGTACTCAAAATGCCGAAAAAAAAGAAGCGGAAACGGTTCCGGAACAGGCAGGCAGCAGATCCTCTAACGATGAGGGAAAACTCATGGAGGATAAAGGGGATAACGGAGAAAATGAACTGGAACTCAGCGAACCTGTCGAAGCGGAACAGGGTTCCCGTATACCGGATCAGGTAAGTGATGGGAATACGGCATTGAAAGATAACAGTTATGAAAAGAAAAGTAAGGCATATGTGTTTATTATCATAGGTATTGTGATCATAGCTGCAGCTGTCGCGTTTTTTGTAATAAAGAGAAAAGCTAATAAAAAATGATGACCGGAATATACAGATTTGCGGATGCAGGAAGAATACCTGACGGCGACGGAAAACGTGATATATCTGGCTCCATGTGGGGATGATTCTGATAGAGGATCATTTCCTGCATGGAGCTTTTATGTTGGATAAGAAGTCTTGTGGGTTCGTCCTTCGGGATGGTATAATATTTTCATCGGTTACCCTTTTTTCCATGAGACAGACCATCATGAAGAGAGGAAAAAGGAATGGATGTAAAGGAAAAGCGGCAGGAAATGAATATGGCAGACCATGATGTGATGGAACGGTTTTTGTTTCGGTACATTAAGAAGGAGGAGGCGGAAGAGGCAGCGGCCATTGAGGCGGTATGCTTTCCGCCCAATGAAGCCTGCTCAAGGCGGCACATGTTGGAACGGATCTATGCGGCACCGGAACTCTTCCTGGTTGCGATCCATCGTGAGACCGGAAAGATGGCAGGCTTCCTGAATGGCATAGCTACGAACGAGCAGGCCTTCCGGGATGAATTCTTCACGGATGCCGGGAACCATGATCCCGCTGGAAGGACCATCATGCTGTTGGGACTCGATGTCCTTCCCGAATATCGAATGCAGGGGCTGGCCCGAGAGCTGGTGAGGAGATATCGCCTTATGGAAGAGGACCGGGGCAGGCAGCGCCTGGTACTGACCTGCCATGGATCAAAGGTGGAAATGTATACGAAGCTGGGTTTCCGGGATCTTGGAGCATCCGCCTCCGAATGGGGCGGAGAGAAGTGGCATGAGATGGATGTCCTGCTGAATCTGTAGATGTGAGAACTTGTGAAACGGATTGACTACAAGCAGAGTTGTAGGCTGGCTACGCGGGATGATATAATAAAATAGACGGTCCGGATTTCGATGATTAGTATCGTGAATGAAGATATAAGGAGGTGTAAAGCGCATGGCTGAGAAGAATGAACTGGATTCAACCTGTGGCATTTCTGACGAGGAGCTGACTGAACGGTTTAAGGAATCGATACGAATAGATAATGAAATAAGACGAATAAAGGGACTTCCGATTGCAGGTTATGACAAAGAGACGAATCGTCCGTATATAGAGTATCCTGACGGAAGGAGAGAGTATGCAAGTTGAAAAAGATCTGCTGCCGGAGGTTATGGTTTTTGCCGGACCAAATGGAAGCGGAAAATCGACCATAACAAGAATGGCAAAAGTGGTTGGTGTGTACATCAATGCTGACGATATCAAACAAGCGAATCTCTGTACTGATATGGAAGCCGCTCTTAAGGCAGAGGAGCTAAGAGAAGCATTGGTTGACCATATGGACAATTTTACATTTGAAACAGTTTTATCTACGGAACGCAATTTAAAACTCCTGAAAAAAGCAAAAGATAAAGGGTATTTTGTTCGAGGGATTTATGTCCTTACCTCCAACCCGGATGTAAATGTAATGAGAGTAAAAGTTCGCGAATCTTTTGGAGGACATGGGGTTCCGGAGGATAAAATCCGCTCCCGATACGTGAAAGCTTTGCAACTAATTCCTCGTTTGGTGGAAGTATGTGATATACTTCACATTTATGATAATACCGATGTGCCTTTTCGGATATTCAAAAAGAGAAAAGAAGCTTTTTTCTATTGGGAGAACGATTTTTGGAGCGAAGACAAAATCAAACAATTAACAGGAACAGGAAGATAACAGGGGAGATAGATCCGGATTGGTATGGAGAGACAATACCCTGGACGGAGACTTCGGGGATAGGATGTAACTATGGATTTCGTAAGATCAGGATGAAGGAGATATCGTATGAGAAAAGGATTTAGAAGGAAACTGTACGGTCTCCCGGTCATCGCCGGGATGGCGCTTGCCATGATCGGTATGAATATGGGTGTGGTATTCGCAGAGGAAGAAGAGAAGGAACCGGAAGAGCATGTGTGTGGATTCATTCCGGTGGAGAAGGAACTGGACGAGGTTTCCCCGGCGGGGAAGTCTGTGCCGGCGCTGAAGGAGGGGGAGTCCTACCCTGAGAGGTACCGGTCGGATGAGCAGCCCTGGGGGAAGGGGATCCGGATCAAGGATCAGAAGAAGAGCGGTCTTTGCTGGGCCTTCGCCACGACCACTGCCTGTGAGTTTTCCTATGCAAAGGAACTGTATGAGACCACGGGAGAGGTTGTGCCGGTGGAAGAACTCTCACCGGGGCATCTGGGACAGTTCTTCTTCTACCGGGTGGTGGATCCCCTGGGAAATACAGAGGGAGACATGAATTATATGGATCCTTCATATTCATGGGCAACCATCGGCGGAAACGGGATGTATGGGATGCAGCATCTGGCAGGCTGGTCCGGACTGGCTTCGGAGGAGACGGCGCCCATTCAGAAGATATATGATTATATAGATGCCAATACCTCGGATCGTATGCTGATCCCTCCCTATTCCTCGGATCTGGCCTATAAGAATGCGCTGGTTCTTCAGGAAAGTATCCTGTACCGGGAGGCAAATGCGGATCTCCTGAAGAAACTTGTGACCCGGTATGGAGCGGTATCCATCGCCATCAAACATAGCAACAAGTATATGAATCTGGACGAGATCGATCCGGAGACAGGAGAGCCGTACGATTCGGGACGGTCATTCTATAACTACGAATCCTCTTCCGGACTCAATCATGCGGTTACCGTCATCGGCTGGGATGATGCATATCCGAAGGAGAATTTCAGGCATGAGGTTACGGACTATTCCGTGGAAGAGGGGAAGAAAACCGTCATGCCGGAGAAGGACGGAGCCTTTGTCGTCCAGAACAGCTGGGGGGATGAAGCAAATGAGCATGGCATCTTCTATATGTCCTACGAAAGCAGGGAACTGAAGAATAACAGCAATTATATCCTGGCATTTGATATGCAGCCGGTGGATGCCTATAAGTACAACTTCTATTATGACGGGACCGCGGGCATAGCGGATGCATCCGATAGAGATGATGATGATGGAAGCTACAGAGATTATTACACCATGCCGGGGACATTTGCGGCAAATGTATTTACGAACACCACAGGGAATCCCATCGAGGTCGGTGCAGTGGGATATACCACATTTAGCAGCGGCCTGTCTTATTACGATGTATCCGTTTATACAAACCTGACGGACCCCACGGACCCGGAGAGCGGAGTCTGTGCGGGGACCACCCGGATCTCCTCCACCACGGCAGGCTGCAAGTCCGGGGAGCTGGATTTTAAGGCAGTGGTGGCACCCGGGGAAAAATATTCGGTGATCTTCCGGTTTGCGGATTTTTCGGCCTTTGGTACGGAGTTGACGCGAACAGGAGGAAGCTTCGATTATCAGACCCACATCGAGCCGGGCCAGAGCTTCTTCCGGTCGGCCTCTTCCTCTCAATGGAAGGATATGGCGGATTATGAAGCCTGCTTCCGGATCAAGGCCTTTGCCAATGACTACGAGGATAAGAAGGCACCGGAGATCGACGGCACCGCCCTGAAGGTGATCCCCGGACAGGAGGGAACGGTATGTGCCGGCGGTAAGGTCAGCGCCTCTGTAAAGGTGAAGGACGATGTGGCAGTGGATTCGGTATCCATCGAGTTTGAGACGGAGAAAGCGGAGGAACGTCGTGTCGTGGAGCTTGCCGCAAGTGAGGCTGACCAGGAGCTTGCCGCAGGTGAGGCTGCCAAGGGGCTTGCCGCAGGCGAGGCTGCCAAGGGGCTTGCCGCAAGTGAGGCTGCGCAGGGGCTGTGGGAAGGCACATTTGACGTAACGGATAAGACTTCTCCCGGGGCATGGCATGTAAAGCGGATCACGGCGAAGGATACGGCCGGAAATGTGGCCGTTCTCTACAACAGCAAGGTATCCGGAGAGACTCCGAATGCGGATCTTTCTGCGGGGGATTTCAATGTGGGTAAGATCCCGGTGGGATGGCAGCAGCAGGATGACGGAAAGCGCTATTACTGCGCGGAAGACGGAACAAGGGTCACCGGCTGGATGAAATATGATAAGAAGTGGTACTATCTGGATGAGACCACCGGCGTGATGAAGACCGGATGGCTGACGGATAAGAACAGCAGGTATTTCCTTGACGCGGACGGGACCATGGTAACCGGCTGGAAGAAGATCGGGAAGGACTGGTATTTCTTCGGGACGGACGGAGCCATGGCAACCGGATGGAAGAAGGTCGGGAAGAAGTGGTACTACCTTGAGGACAGCGGGGCTATGGCAACCGGATGGAAGAAGGATGGGAAGATCTGGTACTACCTCGGATCTGACGGAGCCATGGCCACCGGCTGGAAGAAGGTCGGAAAGGACTGGTATTTCCTGAAAGCAAATGGTGCCATGGCGGCAAATGAGTGGATCCGCGGTTACCGGCTGAAAGCAAGCGGTGCCTGGTCGAAAGAGCCGAAGGCCTCCTGGAGAAAGAATAAGACCGGCTGGTGGTATGGTGATACCGCCGGATGGTATGCAAAGAAGCAGTGGATGAGGATCGACGGGAAGCTCTACTACTTCGATGCATCCGGCTACATGGCGACCGGAACCCATGTGATCGACGGAACGGTTTACTCCTTTGATGATGACGGAGCGTGTGAGCTGTAGGGGGGCGGCGAAGCCGGAATTTTATATATGGTAATCATTACCGGTATATGGTATGATTTCCCCAAAAGGAGACTCTGTTCCATGAGAAACGGTATTACCATTTTCTTTGAACCTGAACTGGATGAAAGGCTAAAGCGCTTTGATGCAGCAGTGTATTCTTCTATGCTGGCTGACAGCACGAAGGCCCGGATAAAAGAAGTGGTCCAAAGTTGGTGTGATCGGATCACAGAGGGCGTTAGCCGGGATATCATGGTCAGGCTGCTTGGGGACGAGAATCCCCTTGCCCGCTATCATGCGGGACTTATCACAAATGAAGAGAGAGAAAAATACACCCGGGTAGTCACTGAGAAACTGATATCCGGGGATATCTCTGTTCCGGATCGTATGACGAAGCTTGTGGAGAAGCTGACCGACAATCTACTGGCTTTTTTTGATCAGATGCTTACAGACCTTTATCGGTACAGGGATGAGATATGCGAACTGCTATTTGACGGCCGACGGTATACCACGATCCTGGATATAGAAGGAACCGGCGATCTGCACAATCATGGCAAGTTTACAACGATCGTAAGCACCGACCGGGGAAAACTGGTATATAAGCCGAGAAACTGCGATATCGATGCTGCGGCATATCATTTCATGTGGAAATACTTCAGCGACATTATCGTCATGCCGAAGACATTTGCTGCAGGACAGAGATTCGGAGTGATGGAGTTTCTGGTGAAAAAAGTATCCGAGGGAGAAGAGGCTGCGAAGCGGTATTATTACGCTTTGGGCGGGACAACGGCGGTTCTTAAAATGCTTGGTGCTTCGGATATGCATGCGGAGAATCTGTTTGCCTGTAGTGGCCGGCTTGCACTGGTGGATATAGAAACCCTGCTGTATCCGAAAATGAAAACGAGCAAGGATGTCATGGCCGTGTCCTACGGGGAAGAAAATATTGCAGTATTGAATGCATCTGTATACTCGTTAGTGCTTTTCAATCAGTTGATGAAGCGTGGGAATACCCGGATCGATTTCAGTATCATCACCAATACAGATGAGCGTGGAAGTGCCCCTCTGGTCGGGGGAGAAAGGCGAAATGCGCTTTGTTACAGGGAGGAATTCTTCTCCGGGTTCAGTGACATCTACGACCGGATCCTTCAGCTCAGGGCTTCCATCCTGAAGGATCTTAAAGAAAACTTCTCCCGGCATGCCGTGAGAGTGATCCTGATGGACACCCGGTCCTATATGGATATCCTTAAGATACTGAACAGCCGGCATTACTATGGATCAGAGGAGTTCTATGCCGGAGAATTAAGGAAGCTGCGCGGTATCCTGAAGGATTGCAAGACGGTTTATGCTCCCGTGCTGACGGAGAGGGAAGTACAGGCACTGCTGGAAGGTGATGTGCCTTTCTTCTACACCTATGAGGGAAGCAGAGACATATATGCAGATGGCGAACTGCTTGAGAAAGACTATTTTGAGGAAAGCGCCATCGAGAGAGCCGAGGGGATCCTGCACGGGCTTTCTGAAGGAGAAAAGCAGTTTGAGATACGTCTCATGGGTATGCTCATGGATTCCACACCGGTAAAAGCAAAGACCGGATATCCGATCCTTCGGAGAAATGAGCCGGCTATATCCGAAGAGAAGGCTCTTACGGAAGCGGAACAGATCATGGAGTTTATCTATTCGAAGGCGCTTCGCTTTGATAATGGAGATATGACCTGGCTGGACTATAGTCAGGAAGATGAGAATGGTTATCTGATGAATCCCGGCTTCTATAGTGGGATATCCGGTGTGGCGGTATTCTTCGCGGCCATGACCGTATGTTCTAGGAAACCGAAGATCCTGGAAGAAGCGAGAGAATGCCTGGATTCCTGCCTTCGCATGATCCGTCGCCTGTTCGACTCGGAGGAGGCGGTACCTCTGTTTAATTCTCCCAGAAGAATCGGGTCCGGAGAGGGAGCCGGAATAGCAGGAATCCTTCGAAGCATTGTGCTGGTCAACCGCATTTGTCCGGGAATGGGTGAGAGGCTGATAGAGAAAGCAAGAGAACGGATCGTAGAGCTTGATGCATCAGCGCAGGTGATGGCCGACAAATCCACAGGACTTGCAGGGCTTATTGTTACACTGTGCAGGTACCGGGAATACAGTGAGGATCCCGGAGTGCAGAGAACGGTTTATGGCCTGGCAAAGAAGCTGGTCTCCTTAAGGACGCTTACTGCAGGAGATCTGCTGGTCTGGAAGACAGTAAGAGGTAAGAAACACCCGATCTCCGGCGCAGTGCATGGGATGACGGGGATTGCAGAGGCACTGCTCATGGCAGGACGGCTGCTGGAAACCGATGAATTTGAACCGGCCGCCGGGGACGCGCTCCGGTTTGAGGCTGGAAGCTATGACGAGACGCTTCATAACTGGACAGACAGAAGAATACCCGGAACGAAGATCAGCATGAAGGGAAACTGTTACGGTACAGAAGGGATCGGCATCGTTTATCACCATCTGAAGAAGCAGGGTATCCTGAAGGGTGATATGCCCCGTATCCTTGAAAGAGCCGACCGGGCAGTAAGAAGAGATCCGCCACTCCTTTCGGATCATCTTTGCTGTGGCAACATGTCTACCGTGGACTATTATCTTGAAACAGGCGACAGAGAAGCGGCCGGAAGGCTGCTGGCTGATGTCTTAAAAAGAAAGGAGAGTTCGGGACATTATCAACTGGGATCAGCCGAGAATGTGCCAAACGATAATGTTACGCTTTTCTATGGTCTTGCGGGAATTGGATATGAACTGATCAGATTTACAGATCCCGAAGTCTATGAGACGGTTTTGTAAATCCCGATCGCCGGCTTCAACGGATAGATTCAGATGAGACGCAGAATACGATATTGATCAGGGGGATAGCTATGAAACAGTTGATCTACCAGATGGCACTGCAGTCTATCCTGCGGCATGCTGCTGCAGAGGGGAGAAAGGAAGCTCTTTTTGGTCGTGGTTATGAGCATGCAAAGAATGTGCTTCCGGCATTTATCCGTGGGGATACATTTCCGCATATCCAGCTGGAGTTCCCGCTGGCAGGGGATCCTTTTCTGGATGCATCGATGCTTTATCCGCAGGATTCCGGAAGAGTCCGTATAGATTCACCGACAGTGGCAGGGACCGAAGGGATCATCGACTGGATAAGTGATCTGCCAAAGGATTATCAGGGGATTTTATGGGGATATGAGCTGGACATGGGATCTTCGGTTCTGCCGATGGCAGGAGTGCATTTCCAGCCATGGGATCATCCGGAGCTGGCGATTCAGTTCTGCAGGCTCATAGGTGAGGAGGAGAAAGGAAGGCTGTATCTTTCTACGGTGGATCGGATGCCTGCAGGATGGGAGCCTGTTTACTTCGGTATATTTCGCGGCAGGAAGGATGCTCCTCTCAGGATCGGCGGATATCTGGGAAAGGAGGTGAGAGCTGCCGCAGCCCGGAGCAAGGAAGTGATAAGACAGGTCTTTCAGAAGACCGGCTTTACCGCATATGATGATACCATGTTGGAACAACTGTCTCTGCTTCTTGGAGAAGGGGTCGAGGGGGTGGACTTCCAGTTTGATGTTCTCCCTGACGGATCCCTTGCAGAGAAGTTCTCCGTTGATCTGATGCTTGGCATAAGGGGGCGCGAAACCGCGAAGGATGCCTTCAACGGCGGGGTATATACCTCTCTCAGACGATCATTGGAGGAATGGAAGATCATAGATGATCGACTTGACATGGCGCTGGATATGACATATACGAAAAAGCAAAAGGTATTGTCGGAGGAGGGCAGTGTCGGGTATTGCATGAAGCTTCTGCTCCCAAGCTGGCTGAAGGTTAGCTGGATCCATGGCAGGCTTCAGCCCGCAAAGTTTTACTGCCATGTATATGCCTTGATACGATAGTGGTAACTCTTCAGTGCCCCGCGACTTCGGATCCTATCCGGAGCATAGAAAGGACAGAGGCGCTGAATAGAAAAATAGTAATAATAAGTTACATGAAGAAAGGAGCTAAAAGATGAAGACGATTCAGGAACTGTACAATGAGGTGATGGCAAGTGAGGCGCTTAAGAAAGAATTAAAGGAAGCGTCCCAAAAGGGAAAGGTTGAAGAATTTATGAAGCAGCATGACTGCAATGCAACGATGGACGAGCTGATGAGCTTCCTTGAGGGTGTGCAGAGTGAGGATGAAGATCTCTCTCTTGATGAGCTTGAGCTGGTAGCAGGAGGAACGCACAGCGAAAGTATGTTCTGCTATGTGGGATAATAGGGTATGTTTCTTTTGTACGATCACACAGTGATCGCAGCGGTTTTTCCGAAGTGTCGATCTGTCCGGCGTCGCGCGCTTCGCATAGTTATGTAATATTGAGGTCTCCTAAGGTAAAATATTAATACTTTAAGGAGGCCTTTATTATGGCAAGAGAAAAGAAAACCGTACACAAAGTTCAGATGACAGATGGAACTGAGGATGCTCTCTCGCGGACAGCATAGCGTTTTGGCCCCTCATGTCCACTGTCATCTACGATAGTTTTCCATGAGCCGGATGATTTTCTGTTGAGAGTCGCCTGGAGAATCGGTATAATAGGGAGCATGGATCGTTTATTATGTAAGTGGGGTAGTGGTTATTCCAGGGAGGACAGTCGATATGGAGAGCTTTGATCTTTATGATGTGAATCGGAACAGGACCGGAAAGGTTTTGGAGAGAGGAAATAAGGTGCCGGAGGGCTGCTACAGGCTGGTGGTTCATGTATGCATCTTCGACAGTCAGGGGAGGATGCTGATCCAGAAACGCCAGAGGACGAAGAAGGGATGGTCCGGCATGTGGGATATCACCGCCGGAGGCAGTGCCCTGACCGGTGACAACAGTCAGACGGCCGCATCCAGGGAGCTTCTGGAGGAAGTGGGCATCGATTACTCACTGGAGGGAATGCGCCCAGCCATGACGATCTATTTTGATGGCGGATTCAATGACATTTATACCGTGAATATGGATGTGGATATCAGCACACTGACGCTTCAGGCTTCGGAGGTGGAAGAGGTGCGCTGGGCGACGGAGGACGAGATCCTGGAGTTGATGAAGCAAAAGGAATTTGTGCTGTATAAGTCATCCTTTATCTCGCTGCTCTTCTTCCTGCGGAACCACAACGGTGCATTTACCCATAAGGACCCGACGAAGTAGGAATATTAGTCATCCTGAGCGAAGCGAAGGATCTTGCATTGAGCGAAGCGAAGGATCTTAGATTCTTCGGGTGCTACGCGCTCTCAGAATAACAGGAGGTTACATATGAAAATTGTTCTGATCGTTTTGATGTTGTTTATGCTGGCGGTGGTTCTGATCATTCCGGTGACGGCCATGTGGATCTCGAGCCTCTGCGTTGATCCGGAGAAGGAGTACGATACCGACAGCTGGATCCACCGGAAGCTGCTGTATCTGGGTACGGCCATCATGCTGGCACCCCTCAGGGTACATATCCACGTGTCCGGGAAGGAGAAGGTACCCAGGACGAAGAGGGTCATGTTCGTCTACAATCATGTGTCGAACTTTGACCCGCTGATCCTGTATATGATCTTTAAACCATGGAATATCGCATTTCTTTCCAAGGAAGAGAATTTCAAGATCCCGGTCTTCGGGCGCATGGCCAAGAGGTGCTGCTTCATGGCCATCGACCGTGAGGATCCCAGGGAAGCGCTGAAGACCATCAATCAGGCAGCGGAACTCCTGAAGAAGGAGGAGGTTGCTATCGGAGCATCCCCGGAGGGAACCCGCAGCAAGACCGGAGAACTGCTTCCGTTCCATGACGGTGTCTTCAAGGTGGCGAAGAAGGCGGATGCACCGGTGGTTGTGGTCCGGATCCGCGAGACGGAGAAGATCCGTAAGCAGGCACCTCTCCGCCGTTCCGACGTATACTACGATATCGTGGATGTGATAAAGCCCGGTGATCCGGAGTGGAAGAATGTACATAAGATCTCCGAGCGGGCACGGACCTCGATCCTCGAGAAGTAGGAAAATTTGAAAAAAAGTATTGACAGATCAAAACTTCAGTCGTATAATTCAAAAACATAAAAGGCAAGGGCGTCTTGGAAGAAATTCCAGGGCGCCTTTTTCTATGTGAATCATTTGGTCGAGGGTGGAACGATTGGGGACGGTTCTGGAACGATTGGGGACGGTTCTGGGACGCCCAGAACCGTCCCCAATCGTCCCACCCAACCGATTCACACAAGCTTTCAGGCGATGCAATGGCGTTTCGCAGATCCGGGTATACGGAGCGTTCGCCGGCACCGCACCTCTCAATCGGATCTGTGACCCCGGGTCATACATCTCCTGAAAAGAACGAAAAGAGAGGTAAAGCGCTATGTTAGATGAGATCATGAGTAATGTGAACGGGGAACTCTTTGCGGTATGGTTCCTGATCGGAGCCGCGCTGGTGTTCTGGATGCAGGCCGGATTCGCCATGGTGGAGTCCGGATTCGCAAGAGCGAAGAACGCAGGCAACATCCTGATGAAGAACCTGATGGATTTCTGTATCGGATGCGTTGTATTCATCCTGATCGGATTTGGTTTGCTGCTGGGGGAAGACCTGGTGGGATTCATCGGAAAACCCGGTTTTGATATTTTTACCAACTATGAGAATTTCGACTGGTCGAACTTCATTTTCAATCTGGTGTTCTGTGCAACCACCGCAACCATCGTTTCCGGTGCCATGGCAGAACGGACGAAGTTCCTCAGCTACTGTGTATATTCAGCCATCATTTCCGCACTGATCTATCCCATCGAGGCACACTGGATCTGGGGCGGCGGCTGGCTGGCACAGCTTGGCTTCCATGATTTCGCAGGATCCTGCGCGATCCACATGGTAGGTGGTATTGCAGCATTTGTAGGTGCGAAAATGGTTGGTCCCCGGATCGGTAAGTTCGAGCGGGACGAAAATGGTAAGGTAGTTAAAGTCAATGCATTTCCGGGTCACAATCTCGTGATCGGAGCACTGGGTGTCTTCATCCTCTGGCTCGGCTGGTATGGATTCAACGGTGCAGCCTGCACCTCAACGGATCAGCTGGCATCGGTATTTGTAACAACAACCATCGCACCGTCGGTAGCAACGGTTGTCTGCATGATCTTCACCTGGATCCGTTACGGCAAACCGGATGTGTCCATGTGTCTGAATGCTTCCCTGGCAGGTCTGGTAGCGATCACGGCTCCCTGCGACGTAACAGATGCTCTGGGAGCAAGCGTGATCGGCGCAGTTGCCGGAGTTCTGGTGATCTTCGGTGTATGGCTTCTGGATTACAAGCTTCATATCGACGATCCCGTTGGTGCATGTGCGGTTCACATGATGAACGGTATCTGGGGAACCATCGCAGTTGGACTTTTCGCAACCACATCAGCTCCCGGCAATACGGAACTCTCCGGTCTCTTCTATGGCGGCGGAGTAGAGCTTCTTGGAAAGCAGCTTCTTGGTTTCGCAGCAGTGGCAGCCTGGGCAGCCATCTGCATGATCATCGTATTCCTGATCATTAAAAAGATCTTCGGCCTTCGGGTATCCGAGGAAGAGGAGCTGGAAGGTCTGGATCTGACCGAGCATGGTCTGGTATCCGCATACTCAGGTTTCAGTATCGTTGATATGTCCAGTGCCATGATGAGTGAGAATGAGAACACGAACCTGGGCGAGTCGGATTACGAGAAGGCCAGTGAGGCGAAGAGGAATGCAGCAGTTCCTGTGGAGAACGTGGCAGCGGCCATGGCGGGAACCATTCCGGACAGCGGTATCAATAAAGTCGTGATCATCACGAAACTTTCCAGATATGACAAGATCAA
Source organism: uncultured Lachnospiraceae bacterium (assembly GCA_902775555.1). Taxonomy (GTDB): domain Bacteria; phylum Bacillota; class Clostridia; order Lachnospirales; family Lachnospiraceae; genus Eubacterium_Q. Next base: position 18,946 of record CACYMQ010000051.1, read on the forward strand.
ACGTGCACTGAATGAGCTGGGTGTAACCGGTATCACGGTAACACAGGTCAGCGGCTGTGGTATCCAGAAGGGTACCGGCGAGATGTACCGTGGAGTTGAGATGGATATGACATTGCTTCCGAAGATCAAACTGGAAGTAGTAGTCAGCGGTATCCCGGTAGACAGTGTGATCGAGACAGCGAAGAAGACTCTGTACACCGGCAAGATCGGCGACGGCAAGATCTTCGTATATCCGGTAAGCCGGGTTGTTAAGATCAGAACAGGTGAAGAAAACTACGATGCATTACAGGATGTAGAGTAACGAAGTGAAGGATGGTGGGGAGATGAGACGATAAGACGGGGACGGAGGTGGGACGATTGGGGACGGTTCTGGGCGTCCCAGAACCGTCCCCAATCGTCCCACCTCCGTCCCCGATCGTCCCACCTCCGTCCCTACCCGTACCACACATCCCCAACAAATGATAGGAGGAAGAAAAAATGGAAAAGACAAATGTACCCGAACTCTTTGGTTCTCTGGTCTTTGATGACCGTGAGATGCAGGCACGCCTTTCGAAGGAGGTATACACTTCCCTGCGGAAGACCATTGATGAAAATGTCCGTCTGGACGAGAAGGTGGCAGAGGCCGTAGCACAGGAGATGAAGGAGTGGGCCGTAGAGCACGGCGCAACACACTTCACACACTGGTTCCAGCCACTGACCGGTGTAACGGCTGAGAAGCATGACAGCTTCATCGAGCCCACAAAGGACGGCGGGGTACTGATGGAGTTCTCCGGCAAGGAGCTGATCAAGGGTGAGCCGGATGCTTCCTCCTTCCCCTCAGGCGGGCTTCGCGCCACATTCGAAGCAAGAGGCTATACCGCATGGGATCCCACATCCTATGCTTTCATTAAGGATCATACACTCTGCATCCCGACGGCATTTTGCTCTTATTCGGGAGAGGCACTGGACAAGAAGACACCGCTGCTTCGTTCCATGCAGGCCATCAATCGCGAGGCACTCCGTGTTCTCCGGCTTTTTGGAAATGAGGACGTGAAGCATGTCTCCACCAGCGTCGGCCCGGAGCAGGAGTATTTCCTGATCGACCAGAAGCTGTACAGCCAGCGGACGGATCTCGTGTACACCGGCCGGACACTCTTCGGCTGCAAGCCGCCCAAGGGACAGGAGATGGATGATCATTATTTTGGTGTGATCAAGCCCCGCGTGTCCGAGTACATGGAGGACCTGAACGCCGAGCTCTGGAAGCTGGGCATCCTTGCAAAGACAGAGCATAACGAGGTGGCTCCCGCGCAGCACGAGCTGGCTCCCATTTACGGTACGACAAATGTGGCAACGGACCACAATCAGCTGACCATGGAGATCATGCAGAAGGTGGCAAAGCGCCACGGCATGGTATGTCTGCTGCACGAGAAGCCGTTCGCGGGCGTCAACGGCTCCGGTAAGCACAACAACTGGTCCATCGGAACGGATACCGGTCTGAACCTGCTGTCTCCGGGTGAGACACCCTATGAGAACGCACAGTTCCTGCTGTTCCTCTGCGC
>CACYMQ010000052.1 GCA_902775555.1 uncultured Lachnospiraceae bacterium
GGAGTGCCCCTATGACAGATTCCATTATGATATCCACAGAACGGAGACTTACATGGACGCCCCGGACGGAGAGGGATTTCTTCCCCTGATCGAAGCAGGGAACCGGGATTTTTAACATAAAATCATCATCAGACATACGAAAAAGGGAGACATGAAGATGAAAATAATGAGGGTTAAAAATTATCTTTTGCTCGGAGTGGTTCCGGCTGTTCTGCTGGGCCTCGGAATGAACGATCTTTCCGCATATGCGGCTGCCCCGGCGGAAGGGATCGCAGATCATCCCGTCAGTGTCCTGACAGTGGGAACGAACGTCATTCTGGAAAATGATGAGCCGGATGTCCAAAAGGATACCGGGGGAGAGAAAGATACGGACGCCGATCCGGAGGAGAATAAGGAAGAAAACAAGGAAGACAATAAGGAAAAAAAGAAAGAAACAGTAACAGGCTGGGTAAAAAAGAAGGATCAGTGGTTCTTCTTTGATAAAGACGGCGCGCCACATACCGGCTGGCTGGATCATAAAAAAAACCGGTATTTCATGGACAAACAGGGGCGCATGTGTACCGGATGGGTATCGGATAACGGCCAGTGGTACTATATGGATCAAGAAGGCAGGCTGACAACCGGCTGGGTGAAAAGTAAAGAGAAATGGTATTTCCTGGATCAGAAATCCGGAGTCATGCAGACCGGCTGGCTGAAGGACGGGGATACCTGGTATGGTACTTTCTGAGGGATGACGGTTCCATGAAAAAAGGCTGGCTGAACAGGAAAGACAAATGGTATTTCCTGGATTCCACCGGAGCCATGAAGACCGGATGGAAGAAGTATGACGGCCAATGGTATCATCTGAAAAGCGACGGAGCCATGAACGTCGGATGGGGTTATATCGGGAAGAAATGGTATTTCTTCGATACGGACGGAGCCCAGAAGACCGGTTTCATAGAAAGCAAAGATAAGAAATATTATACGTACGAAAATGGAGGTTATGCAAAGGACGGCTGGCTGGTAAAAGAAGGTCACAGCTATCACTTTGACAGTGACGGAGTCCTGGATAAGGACAGTACCAAGGCGGAAGCTCTGGTTTCCATGCCCGGTTACTATATCAGTCCCATGTACGCCGGTCAGTTAAATACACCGGAGGAGCGCATCGAGGCCATGATCAAAAGAGCGTATGAGTATAAAAATGCCGGCACGACCTATTCCATCTGCAAATCCCAGGAACCCGGACGTTATGCCGACTGCAGCGGTCTGGTCATGCAGTGCCTGTATGCTGCAGGCTTCGATCCTGCACCGGCTACTCCCAAGCACCACGCACTCCCGGAGAATGAATATGACTCAAGAACCCTGTTCAAATATGTGAAGATGCGGCACGTATCCATAAGAGACATGAAGAGAGGGGATCTGGTATTTTATAACAGGCCCGGAACAAATGTGATCATTCATGTGGCCATCTATCTTGGGAACAACCGGGTGATCGAGTCCTGGCCGCCTGCGGTTACCGACAGATATAGTCTCAGCAGCTATCCGCACACATCGATCTATGGGGTTGCACGTCCCTTTGAATAGAGGTGTTATTATAAAAATTTGCTAATTCACATTGATTTTTTTGGCGAAATTATCTATAATCAAGATAGAAGTAATGCCTATTTAAGGAGGTGATGAAATGGGGCTGTTTGATATTTTTAAGAAGAACAACAGCGGGATCCGTGAATGCCCATCCTGTGAGTCCAGAGATGTAAGCCCTGCAACATCAGAACAGTTGACAGGTGTGAAGATGGAAGATGGTACACCGTATTTCTGCAATAACTGCGGAAAGATTTTCTTTATGAAGTGATGACTGTTCATATGTATGAATGAAACAACATTCTGACAAATAGGTGATGAGAGTGAAAGCGGATGTAGTTGTTGCAACATACAGTGGTACAAAGATGGGTTTCCTGTTTGAGGATTCAAACTTGACGGAAGCCCGTCTTTTTTTGGAGAATGAAACAGTGGGAAGCATCTGTACCGCCACGGTGGAGAAGATCCTTCCCTCTTTGGATGCCGCATTTCTTATGGGACCGGAGGGTATGCCTCTTTTTTACAGACTGAAGGAGAATCAGGGGTATCACATCCGTCTTCGGAAACGCAAGGATACGGGCGGGGACGGCATTTCCGCAGGGGATACTCTGCTGGTGCAGATCGAGTCGGAGGCCCAGAAGAAGAAACAGGCTTCGGCGACAGCGCATCTTTCTCTGGCAGGGGATGTGGTCATCGTAAACCGTACCGGGCAGATCGGTATCTCAAAGAAACTGAAGTCTCCCGAACGACAGGAGGAACTGAAGAAACTGATCGAAGAGATCCCTGAAAGGAACGGTTATGGTGTGATCCTCCGTACGGCCGCCGGGAATGCAGAGGATCCATACATCCGAGAAGTTACCATAAAATTATTATGTAAATTAGATGAGATGATCCGCGGTTCCGAGACCACACCGGAACATAAATGGGTTTATCGCGCAGCCGGGACTCCGGAGGAATATACGGAGGCTCTGGTCCGACAGGGACTCTATGACAGTATTACGGTTCATACAGACCTTCCCTGGGACCGGGAAGCGGCGGAGGAAGAGACGGCAGGATATCAGCTTCACAGGATCGCAAACGGTTACGGCAGCCCACTTGTGATCTTCAACATCCCGGTCCTCTTGGAAAAGGGACTTGCAAAAAAGGTATTTTTAAAGAGCGGGGGGTATCTCTATGTGGAGCCGACAGAAGCGATGACCGTGATCGATGTGAATTCGGGTAAGAATATCCGGGAGAAGGGGCATGAACAGGGAGCCCTTGATCAGAATCTGGAAGCTGCTGCCGAGATCGCAAGACTGCTGCGGCTCAGAAATATCTCGGGAATGATCATGATCGATTTTATCAGTATGAAGAAGGAGGAGAGTCGGAACCGGCTCCTTGCCGAGCTTCGGAGACTGACGAAAAACGATCCCTGTCATACGAGAGTCGTGGATATCACCAGGCTCGGGATCGTCGAAATGACGAGGGAGAAGAAACTTCCGCCCCTGGAAGAACAGCTGAGATTGGCAGAAGCGGCAGAAATGACGTGAAAAAATGACGTAAATTCGTGAAATTGTATGCTTGACATACAACAGTTCCGATGTTATATTATCTGAGTATGCCGCTCAGTGGGGTAGAAGTGCGTCCGTTTGGATATGCACCGCAAGTGTCCGGAGACGGACCACCGTAATTGGCGAGTTTTAATGATAGGAGGTTAACCGAATGTACGCAATCATTGCAACAGGTGGAAAGCAGTACAAGGTAGCTGAGGGAGATATCATCCGGGTTGAAAAGCTTGGCGCAGAAGACGGTGCAGAGATCACATTTGATGATGTGATCGCAGTACAGAATGATACAGAGCTTCTCTTTGGCGATGCCGTAAAGAATGCTGCTGTTAAGGCAACCGTAGTTAAGACAGATAAGGCGAAAAAGGTCGTTGTTTACAGATATAAGCGGAAGAGCGGATATCATAAGAAGAACGGTCACAGACAGCCGTACACAGAAGTCAAGATCGATTCCATCAATGCTTAATTGACGGATCGGAAATGATCGAAGCGGTCTACCACGTATGAGGTAAGCTATGATCAAGGCAAGATTTTATCTGCATGGAAATACCTATTTCGGATTCTCCATCACGGGACACGCAGAGTATGCGAACCCGGGAGAGGATATCCTGTGCGCAGCTGTTTCAGCGGTAGCGATCAACACCGTAAATTCCATTGAAACGCTGACATCGGATCGTCTGATCGTTGAGAATGAAGACGGAGTCCTGAAGGCGAAGATCGTCGGACAGGTAAGCGATGCAGGCTGTATTCTGATGAAATCTCTCAGAGTCGCACTCTGTGAGATCTATAAGGAATACGGAGACGAGTATATTCGAATATTCTTTAAGGAGGTATCGTAAAGTGCTGAAAATGAATTTACAGCTCTTTGCTCATAAGAAGGGTGTCGGCTCTACGAAGAACGGTCGTGATTCCGAAGCCAAGCGCCTTGGAGCAAAAAGAGCAGACGGACAGTTTGTAAAAGCAGGAAACATTTTATACAGACAGCGTGGAACAAAGATTCATCCGGGACTCAATGTCGGACGTGGCGGAGACGACACACTTTTCGCATTGACAGATGGAGTTGTTCGGTTTGAGAGACTGGGAAGAGATAAGAAGCAGGTATCTGTTCATCCGGTTGCTTAAGACGATTCGTGAAGGAGCTTTGTGGAGACACAGAGCTCCTTTTTTATCGCTTGCTGTTATGACAGATCCAGGGAGAGCATTATGTTTGCAGACAGAGCAAAAATCTTTGTACGTTCCGGAAAAGGCGGAGACGGACATGTATCGTTCCGCAGGGAACTCTATGTGCCGAACGGCGGTCCGGACGGCGGTGACGGTGGCGACGGAGGAAATGTGGTCTTTGTGGTGGACCAGGGACTGAATACCCTGACGGATTTTCGTAATATACGGAAATATAAAGCCGAAGACGGAGAAGAAGGCCGTAAGAGGAACTGCCATGGTGCCAACGGAAAGGATGTGGTCCTTTCGGTTCCGCCCGGAACCGTGATCCGTGATTTTGATACCGGGAAGGTGATCCTGGATATGGCGGACCGGACAGAGCCGGTCGTTCTTTTCAAGGGAGGAAAGGGCGGAAAAGGGAATCAGCATTATGTGACCAGCGTCATGCAGGCTCCGAAATATGCCCAGCCGGGACAGCCGGCCATTGAAAAATATCTGACGCTGGAATTGAAGATGATCGCGGATGTGGGGCTGGTAGGCTTCCCGAGTGCGGGAAAATCCACATTGCTTTCCGTTACGACAAATGCAAGACCGAAGATCGCGGATTATCATTTTACCACGCTTTCTCCGAATCTTGGGGTTGTGGATCTTCCGGATGCGCCGGGTTTCGTCATGGCGGATATCCCCGGTATCATCGAGGGTGCTTCCGAGGGAGTCGGTCTCGGATTCGACTTTCTGCGCCATATCGAGAGGACGCGGGTGCTGGTCCATGTGGTGGATGCCGCAGGTGTGGAGGGCCGGGATCCCGTTGAGGATGTAAGGCAGATCAATGCGGAGCTGGAGAAGTACAATGCCGAACTGGCTTCCCGCCCCATGATCCTGGCCTGCAACAAGCTGGATCTTCTGGACGAGGAGGAACGGGCTATCACGATGCAGTTCCTTGAGGAAGCATATAAAGACCGGATGGTAAAGATACTGCCCATTTCCGCTGCTACGAAGGAAGGCGTGAAGGAACTCCTGTATACCGTTTCCGGACTGCTGAAGGATCTGCCGAAGGAGAAGATCGTCTTCGAGCAGGAGATCGATCCGGATTCCTTCCGGGAGAAGGAGCAGCTGTCCTTTACGGTTGAGAAGAGCAGCAGGGAGGACGGTGTCTATCTGGTGGAAGGCCCGAAGATCGAACGGATGCTGGGCTATACGAATCTGGAAGACGAAAAGGGCTTCCTGTTCTTCCAGCGGTTTATGAAGGAGAACGGGATCCTGAAGCAGCTGGAGGATCTGGGGATACAGGATGGAGAGACCGTGAGAGTATACGGTCACGAATTCGATTATTATCATGAATGATGAGGTGACGGAATATGACCACAAAGGAAAGAGCCTATCTGAAGGGCCTTGCGATGCAGCTGGATCCGGTACTGTCACTCGGGAAAGCGAGCCTGACGCCGGAGTTTACCGAGGCTGTAAATGAAGCGATCACCAAAAGAGAACTGATCAAGATCAATGTATTGAAGAACTGCATGGATGATCCGAACCAGCTGGCGGCTACACTGGCGGAACGGACAAAAAGTGAAGTGGTACAGGTGATCGGTCGTAAGATCGTACTGTTCAGACAGAATCAGGAGAAGAGTAAGATTGAATTCCCGGGAAAGAAAAGAAAATAAGATCGCGCTTCTGGGAGGTACCTTCGACCCGGTGCATAACGGCCATCTTGCCCTTGCCGGAGCGGCTTACCGGCAGCTGGGGGTTTCAGAGGTGGTATTCATCCCCACACAGCTCAGGTATTATAAGGCAGGAAGACTGTCCACATCCGCCTATGACCGGGTGGCCATGCTGGCACTTGCCACGGCACCGTATGATCATATGAAGATCTCCGATATGGAACTGCTGTGTCCTCCGGAGGAAAACTACACATATATCACGCTTGAGAAACTGAAGGCGCAGTATCCGGACACGGAGCTGATCTTTGTGATCGGCGGTGATTCCCTGGCAAATCTGTCTAAGTGGAGGGAAGCTGAGAAGCTGTTCCGGCTTGCCACATTTGCGGCGGCAGTTCGTGATGAGGTGGACAGGGAAACCGCAATGGAACTGATCCGGAAATATGAAGCAGAATACCCCGGATCCAAAATCCTGCTTCTGACGATGGAACCGGAGGATGTGTCATCCACCATGATCCGGGAGAAGGCCGCGGCCGGGGAGAGTCTGGAAGGCCTGGTCCCCGCAGAAGTGGAAACCTATATGAAAAAGCATCAACTGTATATGGAAAGATAGATAACCGGAGGATGGAATATGGAACGGGAAGAAATGCTGATCTCCCTGAAGAAGAAACTGACCCCGAAGCGATATGTACATTCCATCGGCGTGGAATATACCGCGGCCTGTATGGCATTTGTCTACGGGGAGGATGTGCAGAGAGCGAGGATCGCCGGCCTTCTGCATGATAATGCAAAATGCCTTCCTCTGGAGGATAAGCTGAAGAAGGCGAAAAAACACGGCCTGACTATCAGCGAATGTGAGAAGGAGAATCCGGACCTGCTGCACGGAAAGCTTGGGGCCTATTATGCAGGGAAGAAATACGGAGTGACGGATGAGGGTATCCTTTCGGCCATCACCTATCACACGACAGGCCGTCCGGATATGACACTTCTGGAGAAGATCATTTTCGTGGCGGACTATATCGAGCCGAACCGAAGGATGCTGGAGGGACTGCCCGAGATCCGGAAGGAAGCCATGACCGATCTGGATCTCTGCATCTGTCATATCCTGAAGCATACCCTTGACTATCTGAAGGTTAAGGGTGTTGCCATCGATGATCTGACGGAGAAAACTTATGATTTCTATAAGGAGAAAGAATAAAAGAAAATGGAGCAGAAACAATCTATGCTTGAGGTTGCAGTGAAGGCACTGCAGGATAAAAAAGGAGAGAATATCGTAAGTCTGCATATCGGGGAACGTTCCGTCATCTGTGATGATTTCCTGATCGTCGGTGCAGGAAGCAATTCCCAGATGGATGCGCTTCAGGACGGTGTGGAAGAGGCTATGGCCAAAGCCGGTCATACCCTGCGTGACAGGGAGGGATCTTCCCAGGGAGGATGGATCCTTCTGGATTATTCCGATCTGGTGGTGCATATCTTCCTCAGAGAGATGCGGGAATTCTATGATCTGGAGCATACCTGGCGCGACGTCAGCAGGACTGCTTACTAAAAGCCAATCTTGGGACATTTCATTGCATTTGAGCTTTTCAGATGATACAATATGAATAGTAAGGAGCATCTGTCAGACTCATGGATAAAAAGTATATGCGGAGCAGGAATAGAGCGGACATTAACCGGGTATCTGCCCGGTGTCTTCGTGTGGTTGTCTATTTTCTGCTTCTTTTTTATGCATATCTTCTGATCCTCAATGATTATGATATCCCCATCATTTCAGTCAGCTTCGGAGCGTGTGTGATCCTGGCACTGATCCCGGGCATGATGGTCAGTCTGTTTAAGCAGGAAGGGAAGCGTTATATGCAGCACGTGATCCTGTGGTGTACGGTTCTGATCTCCACGATCCTCATCACGCAGCTGAATCAGATCGCATATCCCTTCATCCTGTTCCCGCTGCTGCTTGCATCCCTTTACTATAACCGGACCTTTGTACTGTATACTTCACTGCTTATGAGTGCCGGTATCCTGGGATCCGCCATATTTCAGATCTATTTTCCGGCGCTTACACTGAAACCGCTGTTCAGGGCGTTTGACGGGAACTTTGCCGAGATCATCATCCCCATGATCATGATCGAGGTCGTGATGTCATTTGTGGCATATTATATCGTCGGAAGAAATTCCCTGATGATCGATAAGTATATCGATACGGCAGTGACCATGCAGGAAAATGAGAATTATCTCATCTATGCTTTCTCGGAGATCAGTGAAAATAAATCCAAAGAGACCGGTGAGCATATCCGAAGAGTGGCAGAGTATATGAAGGTGCTGGGACATGCATCCGGTTTTGATCCGGAATACTGCGACAAACTGGCGGCCGGAGCCATGATGCATGATATCGGTAAACTGATGATCCCGGAAGAAATCCTGGACAAACCCTCCAAACTGACGGAGGAAGAGTATCAGATCATGAAGAGTCATGTCCTGTACGGTGAGGCGCTTCTGAAAGACTGTCCCGGAGAGATCATGCAGATCGCATCCATCCTGGCAAAGGAGCATCATGAACGGTGGGACGGAAAAGGGTATCTTGGCATGAAGGGGAAGGAGATCGCCTATATCGCCAGGATGATCTCGGTGTGCGATGTATTCGACGCACTGACCACCGCAAGATCCTATAAAAAGGGCTGGACCGTGGAGGATGCGTATGAGGAGATCGTGAAGAACAGCGGTACGCAGTTTGACCCTGCCGTAGTCCGGCTGTTTATCTCGAATTTTGATTCATTTAAGGAGATCCATAAGAGAATACCGGATAAGAAGATATACTGACATCCGGTCAGGAGGAAGTCTATGTTTCGTGTAATGAATGAATATCTGGCAAAGGTACGGTTGGAGATCGATCAGCGTTTTTCCCAGCAGGTGGATCTGTTCCTTTCAGACCGGAAGGATGTAACAAAATACTGTATCAATATCAGCTACAACAAATATGTAGTGGATGTACATCTGAAGAAATTTACGATCGAGACGGCTGACAGGCTGTTCTTTGACCTGACTGCGAGAATAGCTTTTCCGTATTCCCATATGTCACTGCGATATAATGAGGGGACGCAGGTGCGATACAGATTTGTGACATGCAACGAGGAAAAACAGGCATTTTATATGGATTTGGTACTTTCATGACCGAAAGCAGGAACCCGGCACAAAATATGTACCGGGTTCTTTTGATTCCTGCCTAACGCAGGATGCGGAATACGCCCACGACTCTGCCCAGGATGGAACAGTCGGGAACGATGATGGGATCCATGGTATCATTCTCGGGCTGGAGACGTATGTGGTTCATCTCCTTATAGAAGGTTTTAACGGTGGCGGAATCATCGATCATGGCCACCACGATGTCGCCGTTCCTTGCAACGGAGGTCTGCTCTACGATGAGCAGGTCCCGGTCGAAGATACCGACATTGATCATGCTGTCACCCTTGACCCGGAGCATGAAGGAAGGACCCTTTGGCAGGTATTCCGGAAGAAGCGGGATATAATTCTCGATATTCTCCACAGCCAGAAGGGGCTGGCCTGCTGCTACCTGACCGAGCAGGGGAACATTTACGATCTCGCGGCGTGCGAGATTGAAGTTCTCATCATCCACGATCTCAAGCGTACGGGGTTTTGAGGGATCCCTGCGGATATATCCCTTCTTCTCCAGTGTATTCAGCTGGGAATGAACGGAAGAAGTGGAGCTGAGACCGACTGCTTCGCAGATCTCACGTACGGATGGCGGGTATCCTTTGGACAGGATGCACTGTTTGATATATTCAAGGATCTGGGACTGCTTTGCGGACAGTGCCGGCTTATCTGTAAGACTCATAGAAAACCTCCTGGTATCTGGATTGGTATTTGTCCTCTTCAGTATATCACAGTATTTTCGAAAATGCAAACGGATGTTCGTGTTTTTTTGCGGTACATTTTCCCGTGATCCGGAAAAGAATCACTTGAAACCTTTGGACGGTTGCTTTATTATATAGATATCTATGTGGCATGGCTCAGTGCCATGGTATAACAAGTAAGAAGGAAATATAACCATATGAAAGAGACATTGCTGCACACGCCCGAGGGCGTGCGGGATATCTATGGAGATGAGTGCAGACAGCGGAATCAGCTGTTACGTAATATCCATCATGTACTGCATCTTTACAGTTATCATGATATCGAAACACCCAGCTTCGAATATTTCAATATATTCAATATGGAGAAGGGCTCCGCTCATTCGAACGAGATGTATAAGTTCTTTGACCGGAATAACAATACCCTCGTTCTCCGTCCGGACTTTACTCCCAGTGTGGCACGCTGTGTCTCAAAGTACTATGTGGAGGAAGAACTCCCCATCCGTCTGTGCTATGAAGGCCTGACCTATCGGAATGTGCTCCGGCATCAGGGTAAGAGAAATGAGACCATGCAGATCGGATGCGAACTGATCAATGATGACAGTTCCGCTGCCGATGCGGAGATGATCTCCTGTGTCATCGATGCCCTGAAGGCTTCCGGACTGAAGGAATTCCAGGTAGTGATCGGACAGGTGGAATATTTTAAGGGACTTATGGAAGAGGCAGGCGCTTCTCCCGAGGAAGAGAATACCATCCGTGATTTCATCCAGGCACGGAATTTCTTCGGTCTCAGTGAATACGCGGATCAGCTGGATATCCCCACGAATGTAAGGGATGCCCTTCGATCTTTTGACCGTCTGTTCGGAGGACCGGAAGCGCTGACCCTGGCAGCAGGTTATACAGGAAACAGACGAGCGGAGGAAGCCATCGAACGGCTTCGCAAGGTCTATGCCGCAGTCAGTTATTACGGGCATGAAAAATATATCAGCATCGATCTCGGAATGCTGAATGATTATGATTATTACACCGGTATCGTATTCAGTGGTTATACCTATGGAACGGGTGATGCCATTGCAAGGGGAGGAAGATATAACACGCTGTTGCAGCAGTTCGGGAAAAATGCGCCGTCCATCGGATTTGCCATCGTACTGGACGAACTGATGACGGCACTGTCCGGTCAGCAGATCCTTCCGGACAGCCCCGTTGACCGGGTGCTTGTGATCTACCCCATAGAGAATCAGGAACCGGCCGTCATGCTCGGGAAAAGGCTCCGGGAAGCAGATGTGAAAACGGAACTGATCCGGAAATCCACCCGCCACGCTCTGACCGAATACCTGTCCTATGCAGACAGAAACCGGGTAAAGACCGTTTATTTCTTCCTGTCGAATGATAAGGTCCTTGTGTCCGATCGTTTAAAAAAGACGGAAAAGGAAGTAAACTTCATTGATATCAAGGAGGAGGATTTTTAAATTGAGATATCTTACATTTGCCCTGGCAAAGGGCAGACTCGCAAAAAAATCCATGGCACTCTTTGAAGAGATCGGGATCCGATGTGATGAGATGAAGGATCCGGATACCAGGAAGCTGATCTTTACAAATGAAGAACTCGGGATGCGTTTCTTCCTGGCGAAGCCCAGTGATGTGCCCACCTATGTGGAATACGGAGTTGCTGACATCGGTATCGTGGGAAAGGACACACTGCTTGAGGAAAACCGGAACCTGTATGAGGTTCTGGATATGGGATTCGGAGCATGCAGGATGTGCGTCTGCGGTCCGGAAAGCGCAAGGGAACTGCTGAAACGTAATGAGATCATCCGTGTCGCATCCAAGTATCCGAATATCGCCGAGAATTATTTCAGAAACAAGAAGAATCAGAGTATAGAGGTCATCAAGCTCAACGGCTCCGTGGAGCTTGCCCCCATCGTCGGGCTGGCGGATGTGATCGTGGATATCGTTGAGACCGGTTCCACTTTGAAGGAAAACGGACTGACCGTGCTGGAAGAGGTTTGCCCGCTTTCAGCCCGGATCGTTGTGAATCAGGTAAGTCTGAAGATGGAGCATGAAAGGATCCGCCGTTTCCTTACGGATGTGGCAGAGCAGCTTCGGGCCGAACAGTAAAAAAGGAGTAATTAACATTGAGGATCATTAAACTTACACAGGAAACCAGACAGAATCTTCTCACGGATCTTATCAGGAGAAGCCCGGATGATTACGGCCCTTATGAGGCAACGGTCAAGGAGATCGTTTCCGATGTCCATGTCCGGGGAGATGAAGCGCTGCTTGAATATACCGCAAAGTTTGACAAGGCGGTTCTGACGAAGGAGACCATGCGTGTCACGGAGGAGGAGATCCGGGCGGCATATGATGCCGTAGCTCCCGAACTCCTGGATGTGATCCGGAAGGCAATCCGGAATATCGAAGAGTACCATGAGCTGCAGAAGAGAAACAGCTGGATCACGACCAAACCGGACGGGACCATCCTGGGACAGAAGATCGCACCGGTGGAGTATGCAGGTGTATATGTCCCCGGAGGAAAGGCAGCATATCCTTCTACCGTACTTATGAACGTGGTTCCTGCCAGAGTGGCGGGTGTCCCCCATATCGTCATGACCACTCCCTGCAATGCGGAGGGTGTGGTATATCCCAACACGCTGGTGGCTGCTCATGAAGCGGGCGTAACGGAGATTTATAAATGCGGAGGGGCTCAGGCCATTGCCGCGCTGGCTTACGGTACGGATACCATACCGAAGGTGGATAAGATCGTCGGTCCCGGAAATATCTTCGTGGCCATCGCCAAGAGGGTTGTCTTCGGACATGTAAGCATCGATTCCATTGCCGGTCCCAGTGAGATCCTGGTGCTGGCGGATGATACACCGGATCCGAAATATGTGGCTGCGGACCTTCTGTCCCAGGCTGAGCATGACGAGCTGGCATCCGCGATCCTTGTTACCACAAGTGAGGCGCTTGCGGGAAAGGTATCCGAATGGGTGGATCATTTTACGGAGAAGCTGGAGCGTAAGGAGATCATTCGGAAATCTCTGGACAATTTCGGATATATCCTGGTTGCGGAGACCATGGAGGATGCCATCGAAACGGCAAATCTGCTTGCTCCGGAGCATATGGAGATCCTGACGGAGGACCCCTTCCGGATCATGACAAAGATCAAAAATGCAGGTGCGATCTTCCTCGGCGAATATTCCTCGGAGCCTCTCGGCGATTATTTCGCAGGTCCGAATCATGTGCTTCCGACAAATGGGACAGCGCGTTTCTTCTCGCCTCTGGGCGTTGATGATTTCATTAAGAAATCCAGTATCATTTCCTATTCCAGGGAAGCGCTGCAGGCGGTATATAAGGATGTTGCAACATTTGCCGAATCGGAAGGGCTGACAGCACATGCCAATTCCATGCTGGTAAGATTTGAGGATCAGTGATCCGCTATAAGAAAGTGAGGACTGAATATGGAAGATCGAAAGAGTTCAATTGTCCGTACCACCAGTGAGACAGACATCTCCCTGGCATTTAATCTGGACGGAACAGGTGTGGCTTCCGTGGATACCGGGATCGGTTTCTTTGATCATATGCTGAAGAGCTTTGCAAAACACGGCTTCTTCGACATCTCCCTGGTAGCCAAGGGAGATCTGTATGTTGACAGTCATCACACCATAGAGGATACCGGGATCGTACTCGGAAAGGCCATCAAAGAGGCAGTGGGGGATAAAGCGGGGATCCGCCGGTATGCATCCTTTACCATGCCCATGGATGATGCCCTGATCCTGTGTGCCGTGGATCTGTCGGGACGTCCCTATCTCGGATTTGATCTGGATCTGACCGTTCCGAAGGTAGGATATATGGATACGGAAATGGTAAAGGAATTCTTCTATGCGGTTTCCTATGCCGGCGAGATGAATCTGCACCTCCGGCAGCTGGCCGGGACCAATAACCATCATATCATAGAGGCGTCCTTCAAGGCATTTGCAAATGCTTTGGATCTCGCAACAGGAACTGACAGCAGACTTGGCGGAGAGATCCTTTCTACCAAGGGCTCACTGTAATGTTAAGAATACCTTTTAGCACCCGTGTATAAGGGATTCCGGTACGGACGGACCGGATGAAAGGAGGAGAAAATGGACGGAAAGAGGATGATCCCCTGCGTCACATTGGATAATCCCGTAGAGGAAGCGAAGTTTTATAATGATACCGGTGCGGATGCCGTGGCATTTTTCGACAGCAAGGCATCCAGAGAGGGACTTGAGAAGAATATTCCCATCATCAAGGCGATAGCCCGAGAGGTGGATATTCCCATCATTGCCTGTGGCGGTGTACGCCGTCTCGAGGATGTAAAAAAGCTTCTGTATGCCGGTGCATCCAAGGTCTGCATGAAGTCCGCACCGCTGGAGGATATCTCCATCGTAAAGGAGGCTTCTGACCGGTTTGGCTCCGAGCGTATCATCGTAACCATCGACCTGACGGAGTGTGAGGATCCGGTGGCTTACGGAAAGGCCCTGAAGGAAGCGGGGGCCGGTGAACTCCTTCTGGTCCATTACGGAAAACTGAACCGGTATAATGAATATGTCAAGGAAGTGAAGAAGGAAGTCGGACTTCCCATCATTGTATCCTCCTACAGCACAGACGGTCAGGAGATCGCGGACCTGTTAAAGGATACCGGGGCGGAGACCATCAGTCTGTACAATCTGGAACAGCATGATGTCATGCAGCTGAAGCAGATCTGCGCAGCTTCCGGAGTTCCCGTCAATCTGTATGAAAGTGCGGTTCCTTTTAGCGAATTCAAGAAGGATGATATGGGACTGGTGCCATGCATCGTACAGGATTACAAGACGAAGGATGTACTGATGATGGCCTATATGAATGAGGAATCATTTGCCAAAACTCTGGAGACCGGACGCATGACATACTTTTCCAGAAGCAGAAATGAGCTCTGGGTCAAGGGAGAGACCAGCGGACATTTCCAATACGTAAAGTCCCTTTCCATTGACTGCGATAAGGATACGATCCTTGCGAAGGTTTCACAGGTCGGGGCTGCCTGCCATACCGGCAACCGCAGCTGCTTCTATACACCGCTGGTTGAAAAAGAGTATGATGATACCAATCCGCTCACGGTCTTCCAGGATGTATATAATGTGATCATGGACCGGAAGGAACATCCGAAGGAAGGATCCTATACCAACTATCTCTTTGAAAAGGGCATCGATAAGATCCTGAAGAAGGTGGGCGAGGAAGCAACAGAGGTTGTGATCGCCGCCAAGAATCCGGATAAGGATGAACTGAAATATGAGATCTCAGACCTGCTCTACCACCTGATGGTCCTGATGGCCGAACGCGATACCACCTGGACCGAGGTTATTAGGGAACTGGCCGAAAGACGATAGTATTCTCAGTACTTCCGGCAAAAATCCGCTGCACGCTTGCGTGCATAGCGGGATTTATGCCGGAAGGATCTGCGAAGCAGATGACGTCCACGTCCGCCGCAGCCCCTACGCGCGGAGCGCGGAGGGGCTGCGGCCGGCGGGGACGCTGAGAATACAATGCGTTATACTTTGATAAACCAAGAGGAGGAATAACATGGATTTCTGGACCGAATTCGGTACCTATCTCATCAAATACGGCGTCTTTCTGATCCTTGCCGTTCTGGGCTTTATCGCAGGCACAAAATGGCGAAAGGCAAAGGACAATAAGACAGCCAAAATGACACAGGAAACAATGGAGGAGAATAAACAGTGAAGAATCCTATTTTGAGAAGCAGGAGCACCTTCGCATGAAGAGCTTCTCTCTGGTTCCTCACAATGATAACAGTCTGCTGCTCATCAATGCGGGTATGGCACCGCTGAAGCCGTATTTCACCGGTCAGGAGATCCCGCCCCGCAGAAGAGTCACTACCTGCCAGAAATGTATCCGTACAGGTGATATTGAAAATGTAGGAAAGACCGCACGTCACGGTACATTCTTTGAGATGCTGGGTAACTTCTCCTTCGGAGATTACTTCAAGCATGAAGCCATCAAGTGGTCCTGGGAGTTCCTGACAGATGTAGTAGGACTGGATCCGGAGAGACTCTATCCCTCCATCTATCAGGATGATGACGAAGCTTTTGAGATCTGGAATAAGGAGATCGG
>CACYMQ010000053.1 GCA_902775555.1 uncultured Lachnospiraceae bacterium
GCGGTCTACCGCCTCATGCTGATGGCAGGGATAGACTGTCGTGTCATAGTCGGCGCGGTGGACGGAACAGGACATGCCTGGAATATCGTAAAGCTGGACGGCAAATACTATTACATGGATTCCACCTTTGATGCAGGCAAGGACAAATATATCCATTTCATGAAGGATCAGGGTGATTTTTCGGATCATATAGCTGAGCCCATATACAGGGAAGAGGCATTTACGGACGCCTATCCCATCGCTGATGCTTCGCTCCCGACAGATGTGGAGCCGTATCTCATGGAAAAAGACGGTTTCCGATTCCGTCCTTCTCTCGATCATCTTGTAATAAGATCCTATACCGGAAATGATACCGATGTCATAGTTCCGGCATCCATAGACGGAATTCCCGTGAAGGGAATCGGCCAGTACACATTTTCGAATAACGGCACCATCGAATCCGTAACCTTCAGTGAAGGGATAGAGACGATCAATACTTTTTTCGCCCTTTCGTGTGGAAAACTGAAAACCATAAGCATACCATCCACTGCAAAGATCGGATCCGTCAGTAAAGATCCCCTGGTCGTAGCAATATCAGCCAGTGATCCCCTGTTAGACAACTGTAACGCGCTGGAAGCCATCTCTGTTGCAGACGGGAATCCTTATCTTGCCGTAGTGGACGGCATTCTCTATAACGCAGAAAAAACCGGCATCCTGGCCTGCCCCACCAGACTGAATACTTCCGTTGTTCACATCCCCGAAGGGGTAACAAGGATATCCAATGCCTGTTTTGAATATAATCCCTTCATTGAGGAAGTGGTGTTACCTGAGAGTCTTACATCCATAGGATACTGGGCGTTCAGTGATGCACCGAACCTGAAGAAGGTGAATCTCCCCGCTTCCGTAACCTTTATCGGTCAATATGCCTTTAAGAATACGGCGCTTGAAGAATTCCATATTCCCGCGGATTTTAAGGGCGGTATGATGTCAGGATGCTTGTACGGCACGAATCCGGTGATAACCGTCGATGAAGGAAATGAGAAATACAGATATGTCAATAACTGCCTGCTTCAAGACGGGGGTCTGATGCATTACAATCCGTGTGAAGAAACGGAATGTGTGATACCGGCCGGAGTAACATACATTGAGTCATATGCCTTTGGAAAGAAAAAAACGCTGAAAAAGGTAGTCTTACCCGAAGGCCTTAAAAAAATATGGTTCGATGCCTTTTACAACTGCCCGAATCTGGAAGAGGTTGTCTTCCCTGATACATTGGAGGTGATCGATGATAACGCCTTTTCCTTTTGCGGTTTGAAGGGGGATGTGATCCTGCCGGATTCGCTGGAGGAGTTGGGCGATACTGCGTTCGAATATAACAAATTTGAAAGCATAACGATAGGTAAAAACCTGAAGACGATAGGGGACAAACCATTCAGCGGCATCACCGGCCTGCAGTCCATATCAGTTGCAGAAGAGAATCCGAACTTTTTCTCCGCTGACGGACTTCTGATCAGCAAGGATACGAAAAAACTGATCTATTGTACCCCGGTATCCAGATGCACTTTAAAGATAGCGGATGAGGTTGAGGAGATAAGCGGGGATGTGCTTTCGGGAACGTCCTGCGGCATCCTGGTATTGCCCTCAGGCCTTAAGTCCGTAGATGCAAATGCCTTCAAAACAAGAGGATATTCAAAGAAAAAAATCTATATCCCTGCCTCTGTCAAAGGGCTGAAACAGTCGGCTTTTGTTAATGGAGATGAGATCTTCTACGGAGGGACGGAGGAAGCGTGGGACAGCTTTGGGATCACGCTGAGTAAAAGCGGTATTCATTTAAATGTTGCAATGCCGGATGACTGCCCTGCTCAACATGCGATAGAGATCCTTCCCGGCAGAGAGGCGAATTGTCTGCAAACCGGGCTCACGGAGGGGAGTCAGTGCTCTGTATGCGGACTCATCCTGTCACCCCAAAATGAGATTCCCAAGGGCAGCCACAAATTAACCTACATAGAGGGTACTCCGGCAACCTGTGCAACACCGGGATTAACGCCCGGGACGAAATGTTCCGTATGCGGGGAGTTCCTTACGGAACAAACAGAAATACCTGCCTTTGGACATCGGTCGATAACTATTACTGATGTGGCTCCGACCTGCACGAAACCGGGGCACACAAAATGCATTTGCGCAATCTGTCAGGAAGTACTGGGCCCCGGGGAAGACATACCTGCAAAAGGACATACGATCGTAAAGGACGCGGCGGTTGCAGCAACTTACACATCCACCGGTCTTACCGAGGGGAGTCATTGCTCCGTCTGTCATGCGGTTATTCAGGCGCAAACGGTCATCCCGAAGCTGACGGATCCCACGACACCGACGACGCCGACGACACCGACGACACCGACAACGCCGACGACACCGACGACGCCGACGACGCCGACAACACCGACAACACCCACGACGACACCGACCACGACACCAGCGACGACACCTACAACAACACCGGCAAAGACACCGGCTTCCAAGACTCTGAAATCCGGCTGGAAGAAAGAAAAAGGAAAATGGTACTATTACGTGAAGGGCGTAAAGCAGAAGGGCTGGAAACAGATCGGAAAGAAATGGTATTACTTAAAGTCAGACGGCTCCATGGCATCAAATGAATGGTGCAAGGGTTACTGGCTGAACAAGAACGGGACCTGGACTTACAAGAAGAAGGCCACATGGAAGAAGGATAAGGTGAGCTGGTGGTTCGGATGCAGCGGATGGTATGCGAAGCGTCAGTGGCAGAAGATTAATGACAAGTGGTATTACTTCGATGCGAAGGGCTATATCGTGATCGGAACAAAGAAGATCGGAGGAAAGACCTACCGGTTCAATTCTTCCGGAGCATGTCTGAATCCATAATGAACAAAGTCCGGATCGCTATATGTAAAGAGGGAAGAGTCGTACCAAAGGTGCGGCTTTTCTTCCCTTACAGGCATGGAAAATAATCGACAAAACGGGGCGAAAAGTATATAATGTATTTCTGTATGGGTTTCATTCGGACACACATGGCCGGATGAGGAAAAACACGGATTTCCCGGGGCCGGATCAGCTCTATGGAGCGGGGTTACGCACCCCGGAACGGGAGAAGAGATGAAAAAACCTTCAGCAGTCGAAGCTGCGGAACTGTATCGGAGTATAAAGGATGCCGGACAGAAACTGTCGGCCGTTCTTGGTGCGGAACAGGTACTGGTCACCCGGATCCGGACCGGCTACAGGAAGCTGCAGCAGGAGGCAATGCTTCATGTCCTGGAATCTACCTCCGTTGACGAACTGAACCGGAGCGGACAGGGGATCCCGGTGGCCACGCTTCGAAAGGCCGGATACGAAAATGTGCGGCAGCTTGCGGAAATGTCCGTAAAACAGCTGGATGCGCTGGCGGGGATCGGGGACAGCACACTGGACAAGGTGATCCTGCGGGTGCAGGAGATCGCCCGGCATGCCACAGAGGTCGCAAGAGTCCGGATCGAAAGCAGGACACCGGATACGGAACAGCTGGTCCGAAATGTGATGATCATGCAGGATACGGGGGATCTGATGCGGCAGGCGGCGGGCTGTGGTTTCGAATCCGATGCTGCCAGCGGGCACAGACTGCAGGAAGTGGAGAGGCTCACATCGCCTCTTACCTGGATCACGCTTTCCAGGGAAGCAAAGGAACAGAGTCTCACCTCTTATTCGATCCTCCTGGCCTGGCAGGAAACGGGAAAGCCGGACCGGATCCGTGAGATCTATACGGAGTTTGCCGAAAGGGAGAAGGCCCTTACACCTGATCTTTGCTGGGACCGGTTTCAGCAGAATACCGCTGCAGTCTATGCGGTCCTGGAACAGTTGGTGGGAGCTTCGGGCCCTGTCAGCCAGGGACTTCCGGAAGAGATCGTAAAGGAGATCGATGCCTTTCCGCTGGATACGTCCCTTATGGTTGCGACCCTTCGTAATTATCAGGAGTTCGGGACCAAGTACATCCTCCATCAGAAGAGGACCCTGCTCGGGGATGAGATGGGACTGGGCAAGACCATGCAGGCGCTTGCTGCGATGGCACATTTGAAAACGGAAAAGAAGACCCATTTTCTGGTGGTCTGTCCGGTCAGCGTGCTGGTGAACTGGATCCGTGAGATCGAAAAGCATACGAAGCTGACGGCTTCGGAGATCTATGGAAAAGACAGGGATGAAGAGTACAGCAAATGGCAGAGGGATGGTGGCGTGGCGGTCACTACGTATGAGACGGTGACGAAGCTGGCACCGCCCGAGGGCCTGCTGCTGGATCTGCTTGTGGTGGATGAAGCGCATTACGTGAAGAATCCGGAGGCGGAGCGGACCCGGGGACTGATCCGGTATGCCGCAGTCGCGGACCGGGTGCTCTTTATGACGGGAACGCCGCTGGAGAACCGTGTGGATGAGATGATCTTTCTGATCAGTCTCTTAAATACGGAGAAGGCCAATGAGATCCGGGGAATGAAGGAACTGTCCATGGCTCCTGAATTCCGTGAGAAGGTGGCGCCGGTGTATCTGAGAAGGACCAGGGAGGATGTCCTTAAGGAGCTTCCCGAGAAGGTCGAAAAGGAAGAATGGTGCCGTCTGGGTCCGAAGGAGCTTGCGGTCTACAGGGAAACTCTTCTGGAAGGGAACTTCAGTCAGATACGAAGGGTATCCTGGAATGCGGAGCAGCTGGCTGACTCTGTCAAGGCTGCCCGGCTGCTGGAGATCGCAGACCAGGCGAAGACCGAAGGCCGGAAGATCATCGTATTCTCTTTCTTCCTGGATACCATCCGGAGAGTACAGGAGCTGCTGGGGGACAGAGTCTATGGTCCCATCAGCGGCAGCATACCAGCTGACCGTCGTCAGGAACTGGTGGACCGGTTCGCGGAAGGACCGGATGGAAGTGTGCTCCTCTGTCAGATCGTGGCAGGAGGTGTCGGCCTGAATATCCAGGCGGCAAGCGTGGTGGTGCTTTGTGAACCCCAGTGGAAACCGTCCATCGAGACGCAGGCCATCTCCAGAGTCTATCGTATGGGCCAGGCCAGATCGGTGGAAGTGTTCCGGCTGCTGGCGGAGGACACGGTGGACGAGCATGTCCTTCGGATCCTGAAGGGGAAGTCGGAACTCTTTGAAGGTTTCGCGGATGAATCCTCCGTGGGGGATGCGAGCATGGAACTGATGGAATCCCAGATGGAGAAAGCCATGTCCCGGATCCTGGAGGAAGAGCGGAAGAAGTACGGGGTCACCCCGCCCGAAGAACCGTGTCATCCTGAGCAAGTCACATGTCATCCTGAGCGAAGCGAAGGATCTTAAATGAAGCAGTATCACAGGTTATAAGCAACAGGAGTTAAAGAAATGAACAAGTTAGGATTTGACAACGATAAGTATCTGGACATGCAGTCCAAGCACATTAAAGAACGGATCGGAGAGTTCGGCGGTAAGCTGTACCTGGAATTCGGCGGAAAGCTCTTCGATGATTATCATGCATCCCGTGTTCTTCCCGGTTTCCTTCCGGATTCCAAGATCACCATGCTGAAGCAGCTGAAGGACCAGACGGAGATCGTGATCGCCATCAAGGCCGGCGATATCGAGAAGAACAAGGTGAGAGGCGATATCGGCATCACCTACGACATGGATCTCCTCAGACTGATCGATGCATTTACAAATAACGGGCTTTATGTGGGAAGCGTTGTCCTGACCCAGTTTAAGGAACAGCCCTCGGCCATCACGTATGAGAAGAAACTGAAGGCCCTGGGACTCAAGGTCTACAGACATTATCCGATCCCCGGATATCCTTCCGATATCCCGCTGATCGTCAGTGATGAGGGCTTCGGCAAGAATGATTATATCGAGACCACCCGTCCGCTGGTAGTTGTGACGGCTCCCGGTCCGGGAAGCGGAAAGATGGCGACCTGCCTGTCTCAGCTCTATCATGAGCAGAAGCGGGGCGTGAAGGCAGGTTATGCAAAGTTCGAGACCTTCCCCATCTGGAATATCCCGTTGAATCATCCGGTGAATCTGGCATATGAGGCAGCCACCGCAGATCTGAACGATGTAAATATGATCGACCCCTTCCATCTGGAAGCATATGGTGAGACCGTGGTCAATTACAACCGTGACGTGGAAGTGTTCCCGGTTCTGAAGGCCATGTTTGAGAAGATCTCCGGGACCAGTCCTTATCAGTCGCCCACCGATATGGGAGTAAATATGGCGGGTTACTGCATTACAAATGATGAAGCGACCCGTTCGGCTGCGAATCAGGAGATCATCCGCAGATATTATCAGGCGCTCTGTGACAGAAGAAAGGGAGATGCAAGTGATGTGATCATCCAGAAGCTGGAGCTTCTGATGAAGAAGGCAGGACTCTCTCCGGCAGACCGGCCGGTTGTGGCTGCGGCAAATATCCGTGCAGAGGAGACCGGAGGTCCGGCGGCAGCTATGGAAATGGCCGACGGAACGATCATCACAGGCAAGACCTCCTCACTGCTTGGAGCTTCTTCCGCGATGATCCTGAATGCGCTGAAGGCCCTGGCGGGGATCGATGATGAGGCAAAGCTGATCTCCCCGCAGGTCATCGAGCCTATCATGGAACTGAAGGTGAAGTTCCTCGGGAACCACAATCCGCTCCTGCATATTGACGAGATCCTGATCGCTCTTTCCATAGCGGCAGTTTCCGATAAGACCGCGGCGCGGGCCTATGCGGAGCTTCCGAACCTGAAGGGACTGGAGGTTCACAGCTCCGTGATCCTGTCGCAGGTAGATGTGAATGTCTTCCGTAAGCTGGGTATGAACCTGACTTGCGAACCCAAATATCAGAGTAAGAAATTGTTCCACACCTAATGAATAAAAAAGCCCCGAAGGATCTTATCATGTGGGAGGCTTTGGGAAATACAGACTATGGGGACAGGCGGAGCAGGGGGGAGTTATGTTTTATTTTATCGTGAATTACGGCGGCGGGAGCGGCCATGGGAAGAAGACATGGAAGGATGTTCGCGGGATCCTGGATTCCGAGAAGGTTCCTTTCCGTGCATACAGAACCAAATATCCGGGGCATGCCATGCGGATCGCAACGGAGATCGTACGCAGATACAGCTCTAAGGAGATCCCCGCATCCATCGTGGTGGTCGGTGGAGACGGCACCGTAAATGAGGTGCTGAACGGGATCATGGATTTCGACAGGGTCTGGCTGGGCGTGATCCCCACCGGCTCCGGAAATGATTTTGCCCGAGGACACGGACTCCCCGGAAAGACCGTACCTGCCCTTCTTCATATCCTGAACTGTGATATGCCGGAGAAGGTGGATGTGGGGTGTGTGACCGGAGACAGTAATGCGCCAAGACTCTTCGGCATCAGTACCGGGATCGGTCTGGATGCGGAGGTGTGCAAGAAGGCATTGCAGTCCGGGCAGAAGAAATTGCTGAATGGCCTGGGCCTCGGCAAGCTGACGTATCTCACCCTGACATTGGAGTCGCTCTTCACTATGAAGACCAACAGCGGGCGGATCATATTTGACGGGGATCTGGAGTCAGTGGCACATTTAAGAAAACTGATCTTCCTTTCGGGAATGATCACCAGATGGGAAGGGGGCGGAGTCCCCATGGCACCCGATGCGGATCCGCGGGACGGACAGCTCTCATGCTGTCTGGCTACGGATATCCCGAAGTGGAAGAGCTTCTTCGATCTTCCCTTCCTGGTGTTCGGAAAACAGAAGAAACTGAAGGGATTTACCCTTCGTGACAGCCGGACCATCGATATCGAGATGGAGCGTCCGGTGGTCCTTCATGCAGACGGTGAGTACTGCGGGGATGTACGACGGATCCATATGGAAGTACTTCCGCGGAAGCTGAACCTGCTGAAGGGTGGAACCTGCGGGGATCCCAGATGCAGCTACAGAAGGTAGGCGGCAGGGAAGAAGACGGGGATCATTGCCCCGGATCCCGGAGCGGGAGAATAAGAGAAATGAGGTAAGATTCTTTGGAAGATAAAAGATATGCGGTACTGATCGATGCGGATAACATTTCCTCAAAATACATCGGCAGTATCCTTGACGAGATGACCAAGTACGGCGTCGTAACCTATAAGAGGATCTATGGAGACTGGACATCGACCCAGGCCGGAAAATGGAAGAAGGAACTGATGGAGAATTCCATCACTCCGATCCAGCAGTTCCGGAACACGGTGGGAAAGAATGCCACGGATTCCACACTGATCATAGATGCCATGGATATCCTTTATACGGACAGTGTGGACGGCTTCTGCATCGTGTCCAGTGACGGGGATTTCACCCGTCTTGCCAGCCGGCTCCGGGAGTCCGGCATGGACGTGATCGGAATGGGAGAGAACAAGACACCCCGTTCCTTCCGTGCGGCCTGCTCCGTCTTCACGGATCTGGAGCTGCTGCTGGATCAGTCCGATGAGGAGACCAGCAAGAGCCTGCTGAAGGGCAAGAAAAAGAAGAAAGCGGAAAATGTTCTGGAGCAGAGCGTGGTGGAGAACGCCATCATTGAGATCATCACCGAAAATGACAACAAGGGCCGGGAGACCGGACTTGGTGAGATCGGAAGCCGGCTGCAGAAGAAGTATTCGGACTTCGATGTCCGGAACTACGGTTACAGCTCCCTTTCCACATTTATTGAAGAGATCCGCGGCTTCACACTGAAGAAGACGAACAGCACCGTCACAGTCCTCCTGAAGGAAGACAAGGATATGAAGAAACGTCTCATGCAGTATGTGGAGGATCAGGTAAGAAAGGAAGGACCGGAGGGGATCGAGCTGGGACTGCTCGGCCAGCGGCTTTATGCAGAATATCCGCAGTTTAATGCGAAGGAATTCGGATATGCCACATTTGCAAAATTTGTACTGGGGATCAAGACCCTGTCCATCGAGACCTCGGAGAATAACCGGGTGAAGGTGTATGCACGGGAAGGCAAGGATAAGAAGGACAAGAAACGGTAAGAGACATGCGATACTACATATCCGATATGCATTTCTATCATCATGGGATGAACGAACGGATGGACTGCCGGGGATTTTCATCCACTGAGGAAATGAATGAAGTGATGATCGATCACTGGAACAGGAAGGTCCGGAAGCAGGACGACGTTGTAATCCTGGGAGACCTCTCCTTCGGAACGGCGGAGGAGACGAATCAGCTGCTGGACCGGCTGAACGGGAAACTGCATCTGATCCATGGAAACCATGACAGGTACGTGAATGCAAAGGGCTTCGATGCATTTCGCTTCAAGTGGATCAAACCATATGCGGAAATGTCGGACAACGGACGGAAGGTGATCCTCTGCCATTATCCGATCTTCTGCTATAACGGGCAGTATAAGACCGATGAGAACGGGAATCCCCTGACCTATATGCTGTACGGACATGTACATAACTCCGAGGATGAGCTTCTGGTGGACCGGTTCATAAAGCTGACCAGGGAGTCCAGGCGTGAGATCCGGGGGAAGGAGGGACTGCAGCCCATCCCCTGCAATATGATCAACTGCTTCTGCATGTTCTCGGACTATCAGCCTCTTTCCCTGGATGAGTGGATCGAGGTGGATGCGAAACGCCGGGCGGCAATCGAATCCGGGGTTGAGATATAAGGAACCGGAGACGTCAGTAATGAGTATAAAAGGAGAAAAGCTATGCATAACAGTTTTCGCCTGCCCTACCATCTGGTAGTGGAGGAAGGGATCTTCGATAAGATCCCGGATGTGATGAAGGATGTACTGCCCAGACTGTCGGAGCAGAAAATGATCCTTGTAACCGAGGAGAATCTGAAGAGCATTTTCCATGATCAGATCGCCAGGATCCAGGCGGATTTCAAATATCCGGAGCTGTATCTCATACAGGCTGCGACGTATGACGCGGCAGTGTCTTTGGCCAAGTACATCACGATGAACGACATTAAGCTGGTGGTGGGCTTCGGCGGAGGGACGGTTCTGGATCTCGCCAAATTCGCGGCATTTGTATCCAAGACCACGCTGATCTCCCTGCCTACGACCCTGTCCAATGACTCCCTGGCTTCACCGGTGGCAGTCCTTGGAACGGAAGGAAAGGCACGGAAGACCTTCCGTTGCACCATACCGCATGCCATCCTTGTGGATGTCAATACCATCGTATCCGCGCCCGAGCGCCAGCTGCTGGCCGGAGTGGGAGATACCATCAGCAAATACACAGCCCTCGTGGACTGGAAGAAGGCTTATGATAAGGGCCAGGAGAAGGTGGATGATTTCGCATACATGATCTCCAAGATGGCATTTAATTCCATAGCCTATAATGATATGAAGGAACTGAAGTCCAAGGACTTCATCAAACGTCTGACCCAGGCACTTGTAATGGGCGGTCTGGCCATGGAGATCGCGGGATCTTCCCGTCCCAGCAGCGGATCGGAGCATCTCTTCTGCCATGCGCTGGAGGAACTCTATGGGGATTACGTTCAGGTTCCCCATGGCATCGCGGTTGCCATGGGAAGCTACTGCGCATGTAAGTTCCAAAACCGGAATGTACCGAAGATCACCCGGATCATCAAGGAATACGGGCTTCCGGTATGTCCTTCCTCCTGGAAGATCACGGAAGATATCTTCATCGGAGCCTGGCAGCAGGCGCCGGCCACACGCGCGGATCGCTATACCGTCCTGAACGAAACGGATCTTTCGGAGGATATGCTGAGAAAACTGTATTATGAGATGGAAGAGGTTTTTGTGGACTGAAAAATATCTGAAAATGTTCCATAAAAAAAAGAACGGGAAACGTATAGAAGGATAGGAGGGTCGCCGATTGGAAGAATCCACATTTGAAGCGTGTATGCATCGCATGGCCGGAGGAGACCGGGATGCACTGCGCGAGGTGTATGAGGCATACCTGAAACTGATATTTTCCGTTTGCTTAAACCAGTTAAAACAAAGGGAGGCAGCGGAAGACGTTGCCTCCGAATTTTTTATCCGTCTGTTCCGGGTGGCAGGAAGCTTTCAGGGTGACGGCCATCATAAGGCATGGATGGTCACCATCGCGAAGAATATGTGTATCGACTACATGCGAAAGAACGGACGGGAGATGACCATACTGGATGCACCCGCGGATGAGGAAAGCGGGCAGGCAAGAGAGGTCAGTCCGGACGAGGCGGGGGCAACCCCCATGTTCCACCGGGGAGACGGGCCGGGGCTGGCGGAGCAGTCCGCAAACCGGCTGACACTGGAAGCGGCGATGCAGCTGCTTTCGGAGGTTGAGAAAGAGATCATAGATCTGAAACTGACGGCAGGCTTCACCTTCCGGGAGATCGCGGAGATGCTGCAGATGGCACAGGGAACCGTGTCATGGCATTACAATGAAGCCATAAAGAAGCTAAGGAGGTATCTGCAGGATGGATAACAGAATACATACACCTGAAGAAGAAGCATACCTCCGGATGCTGGATCAGGAGGTACCGGATCTCTGGGGACGGATCGAAGCCGGACTTGATAAGGCAGCAGGGGCAGAGAAGACGCCCGTGGTTTCCAGAGAAGAGAGATTCCTTGCGGAGCAGAATATGCAGCAGGGAAATGCGACAGGGCAGCAGGAAAGTGTTGCAGGTAAGCCGGGGGATACGACAGGAACGCCCGGAAATGTCATCCCGTTTGATGCGGGAACTAAGAAAAAAGGTGTAAATGACGGAAAGAAGAAACGTACTGCACTGATCATAGGGATCGGCGCAGCGGCCGTTGTTCTTCTGGGATCTCTGGCGATCTTCGGATTTGCAGGTCAAAGATCCGCAAAGAATGAGAGTCCCGCCGGAGCTTCGCCAAGCGGAGATATGAATGCAGAGAAAACCGGGGAATCGGCGAAGCGGGATATGGCGGAGCTTGCGGATGACAGGCTCAAAGCAAAGGATGAAAAGCAGTTCTTCAAGCCAGAATCGGATCCGGATTTCGGCGGGGTTCAGTCAGATGCCGAATCCAATGAAGCTGTTGCGGAGGAATCTGTCGGTGATGCCGAAAAAGCACACAGTTCGCAAAGCGGATCAGAGAAAAGGGAAGAAGAAAATGTAAAAACGGATGCAGAAGTGGCGGGTGATTCCGCTGAAAAGCCTTCGGAAGCAGTTGCCGGCAGCGGTCCGGCGACGATACAGGAACTCTATGATCTGCAGCATGCGGATGCGTCCGTGACCATACGCATTTTCCGTTACGATTCCGGACTCGGCGAGGACCGGCCTTACCGGATCGCCAAAAGCGGGGACGGTGTTATCTGGCTTATGGAAGAAGAGGTCTTCCTGAATGAGAAGGATGAAGCGAAGAGAGAGGCAGCAAGTTACTTCATTAAGGGAGACCAGAAGATCACCAAAAAGGTGATCAACGGAGTTGAGGAGTATTATCTGCCGGAATAAGAAATGGAGCCCATGAAAGAAACAAGATCGAGAATGAAGGGCCTCACCGAAGCCGAGGTCCGGCGCCTGGAGAAGGAAGGAAGATCCAACCGGCTGCCGGACCAGAGCTCCCAGAGTGTGGCCGGGATCATCATCAGCAATGTATGTACCTACTTCAACGCCATTTTCTTCGGACTGGGGATCCTGGTGATCCTGGTGGGTGCATACAGAAACCTTCTGTTCCTTCCGGTGGTTTTTGCAAATATGATCATCGGGATCGTTCAGCAGCTGCGCGCCAAGAAGGTGTTGGACAGCCTGTCCCTGCTGGATGTGACGGAATATACGGTGATCCGTGACGGAGAAGAGAAGACCGTAGCCATAGACCGGCTGGTACTGGGTGATCTGATCGTACTGTCCTCGGGACAGCAGATCCCCGCGGATGCTCAGGTCGTGGAGGGACGGATATTTGCAAATGAGGCACTTCTGACGGGAGAGTCGGATGAGGTGGAGAAAGAAGCCGGAAGCGAGCTGATGTCCGGCAGTTTTGTTGTGTCCGGAAGCTGTGTGGCGGAGCTGACCCGGGTGGGTACGGAATCCTATGCCGCGAAGCTTACGGCAAAGGCCAAGGAAGTAAAGAATAAGAAATCGGAAATGATACGGGATATCGAGCTCATCATTCTCGTAGCCGGTATCATCATCATTCCCGTGGGCGGTGCGCTCGTTTACGAGTCGGTGGTGGTCAGCGGACACAGCCTGCAGGAAGGCGTGGTGTCAATGGTGGGCGCAGTCGTGGGCATGATCCCGGAAGGGCTCTACCTGCTGCTGACGGTGGCGCTGACCATGAGTGCGGCGAGACTGGCGAAGAATAAGGTCCTGCTGCATGACATGAAGAGTATCGAGACACTTGCCCGGGTGGACGTGCTCTGCGTGGACAAGACAGGAACCATCACCAGCGACGTGATGTCCGTGACCGCTGTATTTGCTCCTGTGCCGGGAAACGGCGGGGCGGCAGGAGACAGCAGGACGGTAGCAGAAGAAGGCGGGGCGGCCGAATCGATCCTTGCATCTTACATCCACACCGTGCCGGATGACAATATCACCATGATCGCCATGAGAGATCGGTATCCGGAGGCAAAGCCGCTGGATGCAAGCTCCATCAGTCCGTTTAGTTCAAAGAATAAATACTCCGAGGTACAGACCGGAGGAAGGGTGTACCGGCTGGGGGCACCGGAATTCCTCCTTACGAAGGAAGATCTGGAGACGAACCGTGAGGTGATCGAAGCCCGTACCGGGAAGGGCCAGCGTGTACTTGCCCTGATCGAGGACGGAAAGCCGATCCTCTTTGTGAGTCTTGCAAATGAGATCCGTGAAACGGCACCGGAGACCTTCCGTTATTTCCGGGAGCAGGGTGTGAAGATCAAGGTCATTTCCGGGGACAACCCCCTGACGGTATCCAGAGTTGCGGTGGAGGCCGGCATAGAAGCGGCGGAACGATATGTGGATGCGTCCACACTGAAGGAAGAGGAAGATTACAGAAAGGCTGTAAAGGAATATACCGTTTTCGGACGGGTGAAGCCGGAGCAGAAGAAGGAACTGATCCTGGCCATCAAGGCAAACGGTCAGAAGGTTGCCATGACGGGGGACGGCGTCAACGATATCCTGGCAATGAAGGAGGCAGACTGCTCCATCGCCATGGGCGGCGGAAGTGATGCGGCGAGACAGGCTGCACAGGTGGTCCTGCTGGATTCGGATTTCTCCCACATGATGCAGATCGTAACAGAGGGACGAAGGATCATCAATAATATCACCAGGTCCGGTATCCTGTTCCTGTATAAGAACATTTTCTCACTGCTTCTGGCGGTTTTCTCCATCATCCTTACACTGCAGTACCCGGTGAAGCCGACACAGATCTCGCTGATCTCCGGTTTCAATATCGGTTTGCCCGGCTTCCTGCTGGCGATGGAGAATAATACGAAGCGGCAACGGGGACGCCTGTTGCATCGGACACTCCGGGGTGCGATCCCGGCGTCACTGATCGCATTTATCCTGGTTGCCATCCTGATGGTGGCGGGACCGGCTTACGATCTCACCGCGGATGAGATCTCTGTTATGGGTATGTACATGCTGACGGCGATCGGCTTCGCGCTTCTCTGGAAGCTGATCCAGCCGCTGAACAAGTATCGGATCTTTGTCTTCACCCTCTGTATCGTCGGAATGGTGGGAATGGTCTCCATCTTCTGGAACCTCTTTATCCATGCGACAATATCGACGGCTGCAGGCTGGATCGCGCTGGGATTTGCGGCTGCGGCAGCCGGGCTTGCGCTGCTTGTAATCTCCGTGGTCGGAAGGGCAGAAAAGAAATGACCAAATCTTGTCATTCTGAGGAGCGAAGCGACGAAGAATCTTTCTCTTACAGTAGTCTGTAATGAACCAATATTTGCTATCGGCAGAAGATGTGAACGATATTATGACGCGCAATCCCCTTCCTCTTTAGGGATGGGTTAGCGTCCGGGCCCACCTGGTTCTCTTGAC
>CACYMQ010000054.1 GCA_902775555.1 uncultured Lachnospiraceae bacterium
CGCTTATGCTTAGCACATTAGTGCTATCGAACGAGAACCGACAGCTCGCCGGCAGGCGAGAGGAAGCCCCCACCTCTTCAGGTGGGGGAGGATGTCACTTGTGATATCCGCTACGAATATATCCTGGGAAAACGTGACAATGGGGACTGTCCCCTTTTTCACGTTTGTGGTATAATGAAATTGTATTCGTTAGTTCAGTCGTGTAGGGGGGGCTGCATGTTAGGTTACACCTCTTCTTCCATCATGAATTTCAGGAAATTCAAACGATTTCTCATCGTTTTTCTTTGTGTGTTCCTTATGCTGATTCCGGCGTTTTCATCCAAGGCCGCTACGGAAGACAATCCTGACGAGGTACTCACGGTTGGTGTGCCCGCGGACCGCTGTCCTATCTTCTACGAGGATGCGGATACCGGGGAGATCGTTGGGATCGGCGTTGATCTTATGCGCTCCGCGGCCAAGAATGCCGGCTACAACGCTACATTCAAGACTATAGAAGAAGCCACCCTGAAGGATGCGCTGGACAATCCCGCCTATGACGTGATCCTGCCCTTCGGCAGCGCCATCACCAGCACCGGCGGCCAGGCCAGCATCGTCTCCGAGAATCTCTTTCAGACCCCCTTCACGCTGGTGACCGAGGGCCATCACGACATGCCGCCCATAAATGTGCTGAAGATCGGTATGCTCCATTCCCTCAGCGGCGGGGCGGACACGGTGCATCAGCTTTATCCCGAGATCCAGATCACCATGTATGATACCATGCAGGACTGCGTGCAG
This sequence comes from uncultured Lachnospiraceae bacterium, assembly GCA_902775555.1. Taxonomy (GTDB): domain Bacteria; phylum Bacillota; class Clostridia; order Lachnospirales; family Lachnospiraceae; genus Eubacterium_Q. The sequence goes on from CACYMQ010000054.1 coordinate 775, forward strand.
GCTCTTCGTTCCGACGAGGTAAATGCGCTGCTGCACAATTCCTACGTCTGGAGTTATGTCCTGCAGAAGCCCTCCTATTCGGATCTTACGGTTCAGCCCTCTTCCATGTTCTCCATGGATTTCCGTGTCGGGGCTGCGGATACCGAGAAGGGACGCGACATCATCCAGCGTCTGAACGGCGGAATCGCCTCTCTGACGGATACGGAGCGGCAGGCCGTGATCCTGGATTACACCTCCCGCCGTCTGTATCGGATGGACTTCGGTGATTTTCTATACAAATATGGCGTTTTCATCCTTCTCATTCTCCTTCTCTTTGTGGCTCTGATCATCATCGGCGTGCAAAGGGTTTACTCCATTCGAAAAAAGAACGAAGAAAAACTCCAGCAGATGATCGATCACGATCCCCTGACCGGAGTTCTCAGCATGCGCGGCTTCCGAAAAAGAGTTGTGGAGCTTCTCAGCACCCATCCGGATACCCCGTATCTTCTGGCCTACGTAAATATCAAGAATTTCAAATATATCAATGACAGCCTGGGCTGGGATGCCGGTGACGATCTCCTGTGCTTCTGGGCGGATAAGACAAGAAAAACCCTGTCGGATCAGGAGACCATGTGCCGGATCAATGCCGACCGTTTTGCAGTCCTCCGCTGTGTCGGCGGCGAAGAAAAACTGAGATTTGATGACCATGAAGTAGTTGACTCCGTGCGGAATTATTTCCTGGATCAGGGAAAGGAAACCCGGGTTCAGATCTGCGGCGGCCTGTACGTCCTGACGCCGGAGGATTACCGGGATGTGAATGTGGATCACATGCTGGATCTTGCGCGTGTGGCTGAAAAGAAAGTCAGGGAAATGCGCAGCGACGGCTACGAATTCTACAACCCGCAGCAGTGGGAAAAGGGAAAGCACATCGCCGAAGTCACCAACCTCCTTCCGGCAGCGCTGGAAGCCGGGGATATCCAGGTATGGTACCAGCCCCAGGTGGACTATGAAACCGGTAAGATCACCGGTGCAGAAGCCCTCTGCCGCTGGGATCATAAGAAGCTGGGCTGGTTGCAGCCCACGGACTTCATCTCCACCCTGGAAGAATCCGGCCTGATCTTCGACCTGGACAAATATGTCTGGGACAAGGTCTGCCAGGACCTCCACCGCTGGAATGAGCAGGGCCATCGGCGTTTTATCTCCGTAAATGTCTCGCGCTGCGACATTCGCGAGGACCGCGACATACCGAAACATTTTCATGACCTGATCAAACAATACGATCTGGACCCGGAGCAGCTTCGGATCGAGATCACCGAAACCGCCTACGCCGAGAACTCCGCCCTGCTGATCCGCACCACGGAGCAGCTGCGCGAATACGGCTTCCAGGTGGAAATGGACGACTTCGGCAGCGGCTACTCCTCCCTCCACATGCTGAAGGAAGTGCCCGTAGACCGCATCAAGCTGGACCTCCGCTTCCTCACCGACGCCGGCGACCCCGAACGCGGCCGCATCATCATCGGCTACATGATTCGCATGATCCGCTCCCTGGGCATGCAGATGATCACCGAAGGCGTCGAAACCAAAGAACAAGCCGACTTCCTCTTCAGCCAGGGCAGCACCGAGATGCAGGGCTACTACTTCCACCGCCCCATGCCCGTCCAAGACTACGAACAACTGTGACAATGGGGACTGTCCCCGTTGTCACGCTGGCGAGGCCCACCGTCTCACCTACGGATTCAGGCACACTCCTGATTTGTTGAATTTATACGTCTTCTTCCTTATCTTCAGCGTTCCTGTAACCATCTGTCCTAAGGTCTTCGTCTTAGGACTCAGATAATACTTCTTCTTTCCGATGGTTAACCAACCGGTTACCATCTGTCCTTTGGTTTTCTTCTTGGTGTCAAAATAAAACTTCTTCTTGTCAATGGTCTGCCATCCGGTCTTCATCTCTCCGGTCTTCTTATCGAGGTAATATGTTTGTCCTTCCTTCTTTGTGAGGTTCACACCGGAACGGGAATCTACGAGCCGTTCTCTGTACTGGCGATCAGCTGCCTTGGCGTTGTAGTCATACTTCGTTTGGATAGAACAGCGGCTACGTGCTTTATCACAACCGTTGCAGACATAAGGTGCACGTTTGATCTGCCTACATTCTTCTCTTTCAAAGCGAGGACAGACAGAGTTACATCTCAGGCAAGACTTACAGTACCTGTCACAGATTTCAATCTTATTGCAGGCATTGATCTTTTTGCACCGAAAACGGTGGACACAGAAGTTGTGTGGATTGATGTAGCTGCCACGATGATAGGTGTTCACAACACGATTGTTCCAGACCTCTTTTGAAATGGTGGATGGATTTTTGCATAGATACTTCGCTATCTCCCGAAAAGATTTACGTTCGTTCAACGCCTCTTCGATATAAAGGCGATCTTCAAGTGTCAGATGTGAATGGTTACCCGGTATCATTTTTGACATGCTTTTCCTCCTTTACCGCCACCGGGTACCAAGTAAAGCGTAAAGGAAAATGAAGAATATGACAACAGGGGAATGTGAAAGATTTATTTCTACTTGTGCATGACTAAATTCTAGCGAGGGATTCGAGAGTAGAAATTCGAAATACATTTTAGGCTACGAATATATGTTCGATAAACCCTTGACATTTTCAAAAAGGATATAATATAATGGATTGGCGCATCATTTCCGGATGCGCATATTCTCTGATAGGAGGAGACCGGCCCTTCGGGGGTCGGAGAAAACTATACAAGGCAGGTATGTTATGGCATATAATGCAGAAAAGATCGAGGTATTAAAAGGACTGGAACCGGTACGGAAGAGACCGGGGATGTATATCGGAAATACAGGCCGGAGCGGCCTGAATCACCTGGTGCAGGAGATCATCGATAATGCGGTGGATGAGCATCTGGCAGGCTTCTGTTCGGAGATCCATGTGGTGGTAAATGAGGATGGTTCCGCGACTATCGCCGATAACGGACGGGGTGTGCCGGTGGATATGCACCCCACGGAGAAGATGCCTGCGGAACGGGTGGTATATACGGTGCTTCACGCGGGAGGAAAGTTTAACTCCGCCACCTATAAGATCAGCGGAGGTCTTCATGGCGTAGGTTCCGCTGTCGTGAATGCGCTTTCGAAATCCCTTGAAGTAGATGTATTCCGCGGGGGCTATGTTTACCATGACAGCTATGCCTATGGAGTTCCTGTGACGAAGCTGGTGGACGGCGAACTGCCGAAGGAACGGATCGCGGAATCCGGTATGAAGGGCGTTACGGGAGAGAAGATATCCGCAAAGCATACGGGAACTACGGTTACCATCCATCCGGATGAGACCATCTTTGAAACCGTTAAGTTCAAATGCTCCGCCATCAAGCAGAGGATCAAGGAGACGGCATATCTGAATCCGGACCTTACCATAACCTTCTGGAATAAAAGAGACGGAGAGGAACCGGAGGTCTTCCACCAGCCGGGAGGTCTTTCCGCTTTTGTGGAAGATATCGCAACCGGACTTACCCATACCTCCCCCGTTGTGGAGATCGGAGGAGAGAAGGACGGGATCTCCGTTCAGATCGATTTCGTTATGACGGAGGACGGAGACGAGAATATCATCGGATTCACCAATAATATCACCAATCCTGAGGGTGGGACCCATGTGACCGCATGGAAGTCCGCCTTTGCAAAGGTACTGAATCAGTATGCCAGAAATGATCTGGGACTACTGAAAGAGAAAGACAGCAATCTCTCCGGAGCGGATATCCGAAACGGAATGATAGCGGTTGTGTCGATCCGGCATCCGGATCCCCAGTTTGAAGGTCAGACCAAGACGAAGCTGTCCAATACCGACGTACTGAAAGCAGTGGATGATATCGTAAAGGAGCAGCTGACGATCTATTTCGACCGGAACTATGAGGTGCTGAAGGATATCGCGGATCGGGCGGTGGCGCTTTCCAAGAAGCGTGCAAACGAGAAGAACAAGATCAACCTCAGCAAGTTCTCCTTCGAGGGAAACGGCAAACTGGTCCGGCAGGAATCCAATGACGCGGAAAAATGTGAGCTCTTCATCGTGGAGGGCGATTCTGCGGGAGGGTCGGCAAAGTCGGCGCGTAACAGAAAGTATCAGGCGGTCCTGCCGCTTCGGGGCAAGATCCTGAATGTGGAGAAGGTTCCTGTCAGTAAGGTTCTGGAGAATGCGGAGATCAAAGCCATGATCAATGCCTTCGGATGCGGTTTCCTGCAGGGGTATGGGAATGATTTTGATATCAGCAAGCTGAATTACGGAAAGATCATCATTATGACGGATGCGGACGTGGACGGTGCCCATATCGCAACGCTGCTGCTCACCTTCTTCTACCGGTTCTATCCGGATCTGATCAACGAGGGTCATATCTATATCGCTATTCCTCCGCTGTATCGGGTGGGAGAAGGCAAGAACATGAAGTATCTCTATTCCGACGGAGAGCTTGAGAAGTATCGGAGAGCACATACGAAGAAATTTACGATCCAGCGCTATAAGGGACTGGGTGAAATGGATGCGGAGCAGCTGTTTGAGACAACAATGGATCAGGAGAACCGCCTTCTGAAGCAGGTATCCATCGACAGTGTGGCGGAAGCAACCTCCATTACACATACCCTTATGGGAAATGAGGTCGGCCCGCGCCGGGAGTACATCGAGCGTCACAGCCGTGAAGCAAATGTAGATCTGTAGTTTTCTGTGTCATCCTGAGGAGCATGGCGACGAAGGATCAGCCAGTGATGTCATCCTGAGGAGCAACGCGACGAAGGATCTTACAGCCGGGAGGCTGTATAATCAAGATGGAAAGAGGATCAAGGAATGCCTGAAAAAATAAGTACAGTAGACTATGAATCGGAGATGGGCCAGGCATACGTAGACTATGCCATGTCTGTTATTACAGAGCGTGCCCTTCCGGATGTCAGGGACGGTCTGAAGCCGGTACAGCGGAGGATCCTGTATTCCCTGTCGGAACTTACGTCCTCGGATGCACCGCACAGAAAATGTGCCCGTATCGTGGGCGATACCATGGGTAAGTACCATCCCCACGGTGACAGTTCCATTTATGAGGGCTTGGTGAATCTGGCGCAGAGCTGGAAGCTTCCCATCCCGCTGGTGGATCCTCACGGGAATTTCGGTGATGTATCCGGTTCCGGTGCGGCTGCCATGCGTTATACCGAGGCAAGGATCTCCAAATATACGGAAGAAGCCTGCATGAAGGACCTCCGGTTCTGCAAAGAGGATTTCATCCCCAATTTCGACGGGGAAGAGACAGAGCCGACCTACCTGCCTTTTCAGGTTCCCAACCTACTGGTCAGTGGTTCCATGGGCATCGCGGTGGGTATGGCTACGAATATCCCGACACACAATCTGAATGAGGTCATCGATGCTACCGTGGCATATCTGCAGAATCCGGACATTTCCACAGAGGAACTGATGGAATATATCCAGGGACCGGACTTTGCAACGGGAGGGATCATCAATGCCTCGAAAGAAAGCCTTCTGTCAATCTATGAGACGGGTCAGGGCCGCCTTCGTGTACGTGGAAAGGTCGAGGTTCGCGATGCGGGCTATGGAAGAAGATCCATATGCGTGACCGAGCTTCCTGTAACGATGATCGGAAGCACGGAGAAATTCCTGACGACAGTCGGAGAGCTTACCAGAAACCGGGAATTGCCTCAGGTTGTGGATATAGCAGACCGCGGGGACAAGAACGGAGAGTGCCTGGCGATCGATGTGAAGAAAGGGACCACCGATGAGGAGATAGAGAAGATCATCAATATCCTGTACAAGAAAGCGGGGCTTGAAGACACCTACGGGGTCAATATCAACTGCATCAACCGCGGGAAACCGGAAGTCATGGGACTTCGGAGGATCCTGGAACTCTATACACGTTTCAAGACAGAAGTATATCAAAAGAAATATACGAAGCTTCTGGCAGAGCAGGAGGATATCAGGGAAGTAAAGGAAGGACTCCTTCAGGCCATCGATGTGATCGATCTCATCATCGAGATCCTGAGAGGTTCCAAGACTCTGGCCATGGCAAAGAAATGCCTGATGACCGGAGAGACAGAGGGAATCAGGTTCCGATATAAGGGATCGGAATTCGATGCGCAGGAGCTTCATTTTACAGAGAAGCAGGCGGATGCGATCCTGGCGATGCGTCTGTCCCGCCTGATCGGTCTGGAGCTGGAGGTCCTGAAGAAGGAACTTGCAGAAGCCGAGAAGAAGATCACAAGATATCAGAAGCTTCTGTCATCGCCGAAGGCCATGCGGGATCAGATGATCCGGGATATGGAGGACCTGAAGGCCTTTGGGAAACCGAGAATGACGAAGATCCGGGATCTGGGCGAGGTCAAGGTGGAGAAGGTCGAAGAGAAGCCGACAGAGGTCACGGTCCTTCTGGATCGTTTCTTCTACCTGAAGTGTATCGATCGTTCCACCTATGAGAAGAACCGGGAACAGATCGACAGGGATTACCGGGCTGCAGTAAATGTTATGACAAATGAGAGAGTGCTCCTGTTCTCGGATGCGGGATTTGTCTACACCGTCAAGGTCAGTGAACTGGTAAAGAAGCAGGGCAAGAAGCTGACAGGAAAGAGTATCTTTGCAAAGCTTTCGGATAAAGGGATTCAGGTATTTGAATTCTGCGATATGGATAAAACCGAGAGTATAGTTTACATAACTCTTGCCGAAAAGGTGTCCGAAGAGAAGCTTCTCTTTGTGACGAGGGAAGGTCATGCGAAGCGGGTGGAAGGATCTGTCTTTGATACTTCCCGGAAGAAGGCTGCTGCCGGAAAGCCGGGAGAGACGCCAATCTGGATCGGTCCGGTAGAGGACAGCGACCAGGTAATGGCCCGGAGCGAGAAGGGATACTTCGTTCGTGTAAAGGTCAGTGATATCTCCTTTAAGGGCAAGGGAGCCGGAGGTATCATGCTTATCAAGCTGATGGACGGAGACATAATAGAAGCGGCTGTAGCCGGCAAACCCGATTCCATGCTCGGGGATGTGGCATTCAGCCGCGTAAAGATCACTTGTACCGGAAATAAAGGTACAAAACTCAGAAAATAAGGTCTTCCTCTGCCTTAGAGGAGGCAAAGTCGGAAGAGGATATAAACGGGCGGGATCATCTGGTCAGACCTTCGGAAGTGATGGTGGCTGTGTCAAGCACCTGATCTGTGACAGGGTCATAGACCAGCAGGTTCAGCCCGTTATCATTTTGTTTATAAGATTGTTCTTTAAATACAATTGTGGAATTGTGATCTGCGCCGCTCCCTGTGATCTTATAGGGAAGGGTATGGCAGGAAAGACTTCCCGTAAGGATCACATCGTCGTCTACCGCTTTCATTTCATTTACACCGGAGGCGGATTCATATACAGCGGCGTAGCCGTAATTCGGTATGGTCCGAAGATCCGTCGTCAGTCCCAGTCCCCGTAGTTCGATCTGGATGGCATCGGTGATCTGCTTGTAGGAGTTTTTTCCGGATGCGAATAATACGGAATAACCATTCTTACGCACCAGTTCAAAGTAGCTGTGAGGATCGACGATATGAGTCAGTTCACAGTTGTCCTTTACCCTTTGATAGGCCGCCTTTGTTTCCTCGTACTGTGTATCAACAACAGGAGCTACATGATATTTTTCGAAAAGAAGTCTGCCCGTGTAGTCGGAGATCCGGATCGCACCCCAGAGGTTTGCATGATCGACGGTATTCTCCCGTGGCAGCTCTGCTCCCAGTGCCCGGTACATTTCCGTTTCGCAGAAATTATAATAATCCAGACCGTACTGTTGGGCGAGCCCGCGGATGGTATTGTTGATCCCGTTATTCATGGCATTTCCGGGAAGGGAGAGAAGGACCAGAGTGATCCCGTTTTCCCTGCATAATGCAGCGATGCGTTCCATATAAGGGAGCGTCAGCTTCTGGAGTTTGGCGGCATCCTTGTTATTCGGATCCGGTTGAAATGTTTTATACTCTTTTTCGCCGTATTTGGGAAGAGCGGAATGGCCCTTCAATTCGCTGCTGCTGTAATATGCGGTATCTGCGTCCGCCTCGTCTGCGGATTCCCAGCGCTCATGAAAACGAAGATTTGTCAGGTAGTAGCTCATTTCCGATTGGGACGGGTCGATGCTGCAGATATCCTTTACAGCCTCTTCCTTAACGGAAGACCACTGCATGGGATCGATACATTTTCTGATCATGGGTTCCCGCATGTTCAGCGGAAGGTTCGGATGCAGATCAAGGAAGAACCGTGTGTCAAGCAGGACCACCTGAGGCTTCTGGAAACGAAGGGCTTCCTTCAGCCAGTAATAACTGCAGATGGGGCTCTGCTGCTCACTGCCCAGGTTGTAACTCCGGATTCCGTATTTGTTGTAGATCTCCTGAGGGGAAAATGCATTTACGGTGACACTGGATCCTAAGAAAAGGACATCCACGGAGTGCTCTCTCATTTTATAAAACTGATAATAGCCGGAGGTCGGCCAGCTGCTGTTCTTCGGAGTATATTTCGGCCGCAGCATGGTATTGATATAGAACAGGGAGGTGAAGAGGATCGCCAGGAACAGGATCGACCGGACGAATCCCATGATATGTTTTTTCATGATCAGAATCCTCCGTAAATAAAGTCGTTGGAATCAAAGCCGAACCCATAGGAACCCAGGATCCAGATCCCCCAGATCGCCAGGAGGTAGATACTCCAGCGGATCACGGTATTCTGGCGGTTGAAGACATCCCGGATCACGATACCCTTCTCCTGCACATGGCTGACAAGGACCATAAACAGGATGGATAAAATGAGGATCATAAACTGCGACTGACTGAGCCCGAGCCGGAATAAGGAGCCGTTTACCAAAACCCAGGGATTGAAGGAGGCGAACATGGATCTAAGCAGGAAGAGGCCATGCTCCACGGATCCGGCTCTGAAGAATACCCAGGCGGTCATGCTCAGCAGAAAGGTCACGAGGACGGCGAAAATGTGGCGTACACGGGATCCCTGCGGAAGAGAGAAGGCCTTTAATACACGATCCTTCGGTTTTCGGATCAGGTCGCCGATGATCATATATCCTGCGTGAAGCCAGCTCCAGACCATAAAGCTCCATGCGGCGCCATGCCAGAAGCCGCTGACGGTGAAGGTGATCAGGAGGTTGATGTATTTCCGGAGCTTTCCCTTACGGTTTCCGCCTAAAGGGATATAGATATAATCGCGAAGCCATTCGCTGAGGGAGATATGCCATCTCCTCCAGAATTCCCTGATGGATGCGGAGAAGTAAGGGCGTCGGAAATTATCCGTCAGATGTATGCCGAAGAGTTCGGATACGCCCTGGGAGATCGTTACGCAGGACAGAAAATCCGTATATAGCTGAATGCTGTAGAGAACGGCGGCACACAGGATATAGAAGCCGGTATAATGCGTTTCACCGCCAAATACCGCATCCACGAACACTGCAGCCTTATCTGCGATCATGAATTTAAGAAAGAGTCCCCATAAAACGGACTGGATCCCACGCATGATATTTTCCGTGCGATAGGGATGACCGTCATAAAGCTGGTGGGCCAGTTGATCATAGCGGGATATAGGTCCCTGGATCAGAATGGGGAAAAAGGAAATGTAGAGAAGGTAACGAAGAGGATTCTTCTGGGGAAGGATCTTTTTCGTATGGATATCTGCCAGATAGGATATGCTCTGGAGCGTATAGAAAGAAAGCCCGACAGGTGCGATCCAGCTTCCGGGTGAGAAGTCGGGATCTGTGGTCATGAGGCTTAAGATCCGGTTAAAGATCAGTGGGATTGCAGCGGCAGTGATCCCGAAGATCAAAATGGCTATGGAAGCGAGTCCTTCCTTTTTCCCTATGCCGAGACCGGCCAGCCAGGTGATCAGGGCAGAAAAAAGGAAGACCAGGATCATCCCGACCCCGTCAGAAACAGAAATAAGGAAGAAAATGCCGGATAAAAGAAGGACGCACCAGCGATATTTCCTGGGGATCATATAATAGAAGAGGACGGACAGGATCACAAGTGCCAGGTATTTCACTGAGGTATAATTCATGGCGGATTCCCATATGAGCCGGAAAAAACCGAAGATATACGCCATTTTACCCATCCCCCTTTCATGGTTTTAAAGTACCTTGTCATTCTACAATACATGGTGGGGCATGTCAAAGAAAAAAGAAGAGGCATCACAGGGATACCTCTTCTTATCATGTTTCTATTTCACACGGGCCAAAAGGATTATTTCTTCTTCAGTACCATGTTTGTGCCGTTCATGTTGAGGGTGAGAACGCCATCCTTAAGAGTTGCATTGGCTGTTGCGCCGTCAGAAGTCATCTTAAGGTTTTCGCCATCGATCTCAACGGTTCCTTCTGCCTTTACGCCCATAGCGTTCATGTTGAAGGTCTTACCACTGATCGTGATCGTGCAGAGTTCCTCAGCTGTAAGCTTATTTCCTGTTGCTTCATAAGCCTTCAGAGCTTCCTCAACGTTCTGTCCGTTGGTTTCGGTTACAACATAGGTTCCGTCAGCATTTCCACTGCCGCATGCGCAAAGTGCGAATGCCATAACAGCTACCATAAGTGCTGCAAGTACGAGTTTCTTTGCATTTTTCATTTTTCTTTCTCTCCTTTACCAAGTATTGTGAAGAATAATTACCTATGAGATTATATAGACAGAAGGCATGGTTGTCAAGGCATGAATGAAAAAGCACCTCTGCGTATTCTCGCAGAGGTGCTTACTGTGATCATATATTAGCCGAGTACTACGACTACCTTATGTGTCTTTCCGTCACCCTTAACCGGGATCACACATCCGTCTACAGCAACGCCGTCTACGGTCATGCTCTTAACACCCTTGCATACGTGATCCGGATTCTGGACCTCGATCTCGTAGGTGTCGCCACGGAACTGACGGGAAGCCTTGAAGCCGTCCCATGCAGACGGGATAGAAGGATCTACTGAGAGGCCGTCCCAATCCGGGGTGATACCCAGGATGTACTGGGAGATGGCTACGAAGTTCCATGCAGCAGTACCTGTCAGCCAGCTGTTCTTAGCCTCACCGCTTCTGCCTGCATCCTTACCGGCTACCATCTGAGCGTATACATACGGCTCTGTACGGTGCAGATCGGAGATATCCTCCAGGAATGCGGGTGCGATACGGCTGTACCAGTCGAAGGCAACATCGCCCTTGCCTGCATAGGCAGCTGCAGCGATCATCCATGCGTTGTTGTGGCAGAAGACGCCGGCGTTCTCCTTGTATCCTGCCGGGTAGGTGGAAATCTCACCATACTCGATGTAGTACTTGGTAAATGCCGGGTTGTTCAGTACAAGACCATACTTGCAGCCGAGGCGTTCCTCAACCGCTGCGATCACCTTGTCTGCCCATCCGTCTTCCTTACCGATGTCGGACATGATACCGAAGCCCTGGGGCTCGATGAAGATCTGGCCTTCCTCATTCTCCTTGGAACCTACCTTGCGTCCCAGGTCATCGTATGCACGGATGAACCAGTCGCCGTCCCAACCGAATTCCTTGATCTTATCCTTCATCTTATCGATCTCAGCCTGAGCCTTCTCAGCTTCGGCTGTATCACCCTTGTACTTGCAAAGTGCTACATACTCAGGACCTGCATAGGTGAAGAGGGTAGCTACGAAGAGGGACTCGGCTACATCAGAGAAGCCCTTGTCGCCATACTTCGGGGAGGTGTAGGTCTGGAAGCTCTCGCCCGGTGTGTCGGACCAGCAGGAGAGGTTCAGACAGTCATTCCAGTCAGCACGCATGGAAAGCGGCAGTCCGTGAGGACCTGTGCTTCCTGCTACCTTGTAGAAGGACTGGTGCAGGTGATGCATCATGGACTGAGCCAGAGACTCGTCGTTGCGATACGGAACCTGCTCATCAAGGATGGAGTAATCACCGGTCTCCTTGATATAAGAAGCGGTGGACAGGATCATCCACAGCGGATCGTCGGAGAAGTTACCGCCGAGGGCGTCATTACCCTTCTTGGTAAGAGGCTGATACTGATGGAAGCATCCGCCGTCCTCGAACTGGGTTGCAGCCAGATCCAGGATACGCTCGCGTGCGCGGTCCGGAATCTGATGTACGAATCCGAGAAGATCCTGGTTGGAATCGCGGAAGCCCATACCACGGCCGATACCTGACTCGAAGTAGGAAGCGGAGCGTGACATGTTGAAGGTTACCATACACTGGTACTGGTTCCAGATATTAACCATGCGGTTAACCTTGTCATCCGGTGTTTCTACGCAGTACTTGGAGAGGAGTGCGTCCCACATTTCCTTATTTGCGGCAAATGCGGCGTCAACCTTTTCTACGGTATCGAACTGCTTCATCATCTCATAGGCCTTGGACTTGTTCATGGAGCCGTCGGCGTTCCACTTGTTGTCCTTACCGTTCTCAACATAACCGAGGATGAAGACAAGTGCCTTCTCTTCGCCCGGTGCGAGAGAGATCTTCAGGCTGTGAGAAGCGATGGGTGACCAGCCGTCAGCCTTGGAATTGGAGGACTGATCATTTACTACTACGTCCGGACGGTCGAAGCCGTTGTACAGTCCCAGGAAGGACTCACGGTCACAGTCATAACCGTCGATCGGAGCATTTACGGTATAGAATGCGAAATGATCGCGGCGCTCCTTGTACTCGGTCTTGTGGAAGAGAGTGGATCCTTCAACCTCCATCTCACCGGTACTGAAGTTACGCTGGAAGTTTGTGGAATCATCCTCTGCATTCCAGAGGCACCACTCCAGGAAAGAGAACAGGGTAAAGGACTTCGGGGAAGTTCCTTCATTCTTCAGAACAACCTTCTGAATCTCACCGTTATATCCCTGCGGAACGAAGAAGGTTACTTCCGCCTTCAGCTCACGCTTCTTACCGGTGATCACGGTGTAACCCATACCATGACGACACTGATAGAAATCGAGAGTGGTCTTTACCGGAGACCATCCGGGGTTCCAGATCTCACCCTCATCGTTGATGTAGAAATAACGTCCGCCAACATCCACCGGGACGTTGTTATAGCGATAACGAGTGATGCGGCGCATACGCGCATCCTTGTAAAAATGATAGCCGCCCGCTGTATTGGAGATCAGCGAGAAGAAGCTTTCTGTCCCAAGATAATTGATCCACGGATATGGTGTCTTGGGAGACGTGATGACATATTCCTTTGCTGCATCGTCAAAGTAACCAAATTTCATTCAGTTGCCCTTCCCTTCTTTAGATTTTTCATGGTCTGCAGGGCAGTCCACAAAGTTAGATTTATTATAAATGATTTAGGAATAGGGTGCAAGCATTATATTCATTGAAAACCACCCGTCAGTATGGTAAATTAACAGTTGGATGTTACTGTTCTTTGGGGTGGAATCAGTATGAAGAAAACACTGTTCTGGATCAATCTGATCGCGGGGGGACTGTTGCTTGTTCTTGCGGCTCTGTCCCTTTTTTTGCCTTACCATTTCGCGGGCTCCACGTATAAGGATGCCATGGATGCGAAGGAAGGCTGGTTTTACGTGGATAAAAACGGACAGGTAACCACTCGTGAAACGAACCTTCATGATTTTTTCGACGGCGAAGATAAGGAAACCGTGATATCCCGGACTGTCGGGGCTACCGATCTCGGGGGCGGTGATCTCTGCTTTATCAGCACAAATGTCAACTTTAACGCCTCTAAGGTGGTGGGATGAATTGTCAATTAGCGCTTGAAAACCGAACACTTGTTTGGTATAATAAATGTATGAATAAAGCACTCAAATACAGATTATACCCAACAAAATCACAGATGCAGATGTTTGCCCAGACCTTTGGCTGTTGTCGTAAGGTCTGGAATCTTATGCTGTCCGATAAGATTGAATCCTATAAGACTACCGGTAAGTTTGTTTCTGTAACTCCAGCCCAATATAAGTCTGATTATCCATATTTGAAAGAGGTAGACAGTCTTGCATTAGCCAATACGCAGCTAAATCTACAGAGTGCATTTCGTAACTGCTTCTGCAAAACGCGAAAGAAACGTAATGCTTTTCCAAAGTATAAGTCAGCAAAACGTAGTCGCAAGTCGTACACCACGAATAATCAGAAAGGGACTGTTGCTATCCTTAGAAACTCTATACGATTACCGAAGGTTGGTGCTGTAAAGGCGGTGATCCATCGTATTCCGGATCCGGATTGGAGACTGAAGTCGGCAACTATATCACAGGACAGCGATGGTAAGTATTACGCGTCGGTATTGTTTGAGTATGAATCCACGTCGACTGAATCAGTATTATACGCTGAAAATGCTGTAGGATTGGATTATTCATCCAAATCCCTATATGTGGACAGTAATGGAGATCATGGCAGCGACCATAAGTATTACAGAGTAAGTCAAAAGCGTCTGGCAAAAGAGCAACGCAGGTTATCCCGTAAAATCGGTTCAAAAAAGGGTGAATCCAAATCATCCAATTATCTGAAACAATTGCATAGGGTGAACAAAATCCATAAACATATCGCTAATCAGAG
>CACYMQ010000055.1 GCA_902775555.1 uncultured Lachnospiraceae bacterium
GGACAGCATAAGATTCCAGACCTTGCGGCAACAACCGAAGGTCCTGGCAAACATCTGCATCTGAGTTTTTGTTGGGTATAATCTGTATTTGAGTGCTTTATTCATACAATAATTATACCAAACGCTTGTTCGATTTTCAAGTGTTGTTTTGCAATTCATCCCACCTCCTTAGAGGCGGGGGACTTCTTGCTTAATATAGGTTAACCCGTCATCCTGAGCAATAAGATTCTTCGGGCTGCGCCCTCAGAATGACACGCCCATGTCATCCTGAGCGAAGCGAAGGATCTTTCAAACGCAAGATTCTTCGTCGCTACGCTCCTCAGAATGACAAGAGAAAGGAGTTTCTATGTCGATAGCAGCTGCATTTATGGTGCCCCATCCGCCGATGATCGTCCCGGAGATCGGCAGGGGAAGAGAAGAAGAGATCCGGGAGACCATCGATGCCTACGAGGCGGTGGCCGGGGAGATCGCTGCCCTTCGCCCGGAGACCATTATCCTGTCCAGCCCGCATGCAACAACATACTCCAACTACTTTCATATCTCCCCGGGGTATTCGGCCCGTGGCAATTTCGCCGAGTTCGGGGCTCCGAAGGTGTCCTTTGATATGCAGTATGACGTCTCCCTCCGGGAACGGATCTGCATGCTGGCGGAGGAAGCGGACTTCCCCGCAGGAACGGAAGGGGAGCGGAAGAAGGCGCTGGATCACGGAACCATGGTGCCCCTGTGGTTTATCTGCAGGCGCTATACGGATTTCAAACTCATCCGCCTGGGACTGTCCGGGCTCAGTCCGGCAGAGCATTACCAGCTGGGGGAAATGATCCGTCAGGCAGTGGAGGAGTCCGGCCGGAGGGTCGTGTATGTGGCCAGCGGGGATCTGTCCCACAAGCTGCAGGATTACGGACCTTATGGTTACGCACCGGAGGGACCGGAATATGATAAGAGGATCATGGATGTGGCGGGAAGAGCCGCATTTGACGAGATGCTGCGCTTTGATGAGGATTTCTGTGACAGGGCTGCGGAGTGCGGACACCGGTCCTTCCTGATCATGGCGGGAGCGCTGGACGGAACGGCTGTTAAGGCCAAAACATACTCCCATCAGGATGTAACGGGCGTCGGCTATGGGATCTGCTCCTTCTATCCGGAGGGACCGGACCCGGAGAGACAGTTCAGAAAGGCGTATCTTAGCGAGATGGAACAGAAGGTGATGGAAATGGACCAAAGATCGGATCCCTACGTGAAACTGGCCAGAAGATCGCTGGAGAGCTATATCCTGCACGGGAAAACCGTGGAGCTTCCGGAGGACCTGCCCCCGGAAATGTATACACAGAAAGCAGGGGCATTTGTATCCATCCATAAGGAGGGACAGCTCCGGGGATGTATCGGAACGATCCTTCCCACAGAGGACTCGGTTGCCCTTGAGATCATACAGAATGCGATCAGTGCATCCGTCAGGGATCCGCGGTTTTCTCCGATCCGTCCGGACGAGCTCCCGCTGCTGGAGATCCATGTAGACGTTTTGGGTGAACCGGAGGATATCGACTCGGAAGAGGAGCTGGACGTGAAACGTTACGGAGTGATCGTGCAGAAGGGTGGCCGGAGAGGCCTTCTGCTTCCGGATCTTCCGGGGGTGGATACCGTGGAAGAGCAGATCGATATCGCGAAGCGTAAGGCGGGGATCGGTCCGGAGGAGAAGGTTCGGCTTCAGAGGTTTGAGGTCGTACGGCATTTATAGATGAGAAAGTGGCGGATACCGCCCGGAAAAAAGAAGAAAGCGCCTGGGAACCATGCTTTTTTAAAGCCCATGATCCCGGCGCTTTTTTCTTCCTTTTTCCGCATCTTTATGAAGAAAATGGATAGAGAATGTAGTATAATTAGATTGGTGTTTTATAACACAACCCATAAACGATACAGACCGAGAAACGACTGCAGGATACAGACCGAGAAATGACTGCTTGATGAGAACGATGTGACAGAAAGGGAAGCGCTGTATGACCGGAGGCCTGAATTTTTGGGATCATGAAATATGGTCATTTATCATTACCATATCCATCCTCTTCGGAGGCATGCTCTTAGCCGTGACCCTTACAAGGAAACTGGGCTTCTTAAGGCGGTCCATGCTCCCGAGCTCTGTGCTGGGAGGCTTTCTGGTGCTCTTTGCCGCAAGGATCTATGAGGCGGTAACGGGAACGGAGCTTCTGAACCGTACCATACTGGAGACCCTCACCTATCATGGCCTGGGTCTCGGTTTTATTGCTTTGGCATGGAGACATATGGACGGGATCAAGGGCGGCAGGATGCGGCGGGATGTCTTCCGTACGGCCACCGTTACCGTGGGAGGGTATCTGCTTCAGGGGGTCGTGGGACTTGGGATCACCATACTGCTGCATTTTCTGATAGGCAATTTCGCCGGAGCCGGCGTGCTTCTGCCCATGGGTTACGGGCAGGGCCCGGGACAGGCTTTCAACTGGGGGACACAGTACGAGACTACATACGGTTTCCTTCACGGGAAGGACTTCGGACTTGCGGTGTCCGCCATGGGATTCATCAGTGCCAGTATCGGCGGCGTTCTCTTCCTGAACAAAAGATCCGTTAAGGAGAAATATCAGATCGCCGGAGGGAAAGTCCGGGAGAATATGAATCTTTCCGATTACGCACGGGAAAATGAAGTGCCGGTTTCGGAGACTATGGACAAGATCTCCATACAGTTCGGGATCGTGTTGATGACCTATGCCGTAGCCTATCTGTCCATGTGGCTGATCTATCGTTTTATCCTGCTTCCGGCAGGCGGGTTTGCCATGAAGACCATCAACCCGCTGATCTGGGGATTTAATTTCCTGATCGGTACCGCCTGGGCGATCCTGTTTCGTGCTATCGGAGATCTGCTGCGAAAGAAAGGGATCATGCACCGCGTATATACCAATGATTTCATGCTGAACCGGATCAGTGGTCTGATGTTTGATGTCATGGTAGTGGCATCCATCGCGGCCATCGATCTGAAGGCATTTGAATATGCGGACATTCTTCTTCCGTTGATCCTGATCTCCGTTGCCGGAATGCTCGCAACCTATTTCTATACGAAGAAGACCTGCAGGCTCCTCTTCCCGGGATACTACAATGAAGCGTTCCTGGCACAGTACGGTATGCTTACGGGAACCGCATCTACCGGTGTGATCCTGCTCAGGGAGATCGATCCCTTATTCAAGACCCCGGCATCCCACAACCTGATCTATCAAAATATGTGGGCGATCCTTCTGGGGGCGCCGATGCTGCTTATGCTCGGCATCATACCCCAGAGCATCACACATGCTCTGATCTGCTTCGGAGTGATCCTGCTTCTGTTCGGAGTGATCCTCTTTATGCAGTACAGAGCGGCTCTTCGGGTCCGGAGAGAGGAGGGGACGGATGCGTAGTACTAAGAACGGGATATCGGCAGACGGTAAGGAGCACAATAAGGAGAACAGCAAGGCACTGTCTCCGGAAGAATATGCACGGAAATGGCGGTTCTATGACGGAAAATTCCGGTTTCTGCTCCGCTTCATCCTGGGATACCGGTATGAGAAGGTACCGAAGCAGGAAGGACCGGTCTTTTATCTCTATAATCATACCACGGATCTTGACTTTACGATGCTGGTAGCAGCGGCGGAGAATCCCGCATATTTCGTGGTGACGGACAGCTTCGTCAGGGGAGGAAGGCTGGCAAAGTGGCTGAGTGAAAGATACTGCTTTATCCTCCATGACAAGGGAGGCTCCGGTATCGCAACCGCCAGGGAAATCCTGGAGCTGACCCGGGATGGGTACGGTGTGGCTATGGCACCGGAGGGAAACCGGTCCTTCGACGGTGTAACCTGTCCGATCCCCGATTCCGTGGCAAAGCTGGTCCGGAAATCCGGAGCGACACTGGTCACCTTCCGGATCACCGGAGGATATTTAAGTTCTCCCCGCTGGGGCAGGGGCTTCCGGAGGGGAAGGGTCATGGGAAAAGCCATGGGGATCTACACTCCCGAACGATTGAAGGAGATGGATCCGAAGGAACTCGCCGAGAGGATCCGGGAAGATCTTCGGGTAGATGCCATGATGGAAGAGAAGAAGCGTCCGATCCCCTATCGGAGCCGGCATCGGGCAGAATACCTGGAAAGCCTCCTCTATCTCTGTCCGAAATGCAGGACATTTGACAGCCTTTATTCCGGTGGAAGCCGGATACGCTGTGAATGCGGTTATTCCATGGAATACTCGGAATACGGATATCTTACGGATGAGAGTGGGAGAAAATGCAGCATCGCATCTCTGGCTGCGGGACAGAAGAGGGAACTGACACGGATCCTTCGCGCAGGGAAGAAGGGTTCCGATATGGCTCTCTTTCTGAATAAACTGACAGAGCATACCGTGGATACGGAAGGGAAGATCGTCGGAAGAAGGGAAGTGATCCTCTCCGCATCGGCCGACGGACTCATGGCAGGAGACAGAACGTATAGGTGGGATGAAATCTCGGATGTGAGTATCGTACGTAAGAATCTTCTCATCCTTCATATCAGGGATCAGAAAGAACATTTTGAATACCGGGGCAGTAAGAGATTTAATGCCCTGAAATATCGGGATTCATTTCTATGCAGGAACCGAAATGGCTTTTGACGAGTAGGAAAGGGAGAGATCAGATGGAAGAAAGAAGTAAGGCTTATATACAGGCGATTTGGGATGTAACCTATGCACTTCAGGACAATCAGCAGATGGAGCATGGTCTTTCGGAATGTATCACCATACTGGGCCGGACCGTGGACTGCGAGAACGGATTTGTGTGGATGAACGGAGATGACGGCCGTCTCTATGTGATCGCCTGCTACGGACAGTCAGATGTTACGGGCGTGAGCATCGGAGCCGATCAGGGTCTGGTGGGAAAATGCTACAATGAGATGACGGTGATCACCATCAATGACTGCAGCGCCGATCCCCGATTCAAGATGGATCAGGACGAGGAGACCGGTCTCAAATCCCGGAATATGGTTCTGGTCCCGCTTCAGATCGAAGGTGTGGTCGTAGGCTGTATGCAGCTCGTCAATAAGAAGAGCGGAAACTTTACGGATCAGGATATCCTTCTCTGTGGAAATATATCCGCCATCGCTGCGCTGGATATCCATGATAAGGGTTATAAGATCCATATGCAGCAGAAGAAAAATGTGATCATTTCCCTTAGAGACGTGAAGAAGAAATTCCCCTCCGGTGAAAGTGAGATCACGGTACTGAAGGGGATCGACCTGGATATCTACGAAGGAGAATTCCTTGTTATCCTGGGAGAGAGCGGCTGCGGAAAATCCACCATGCTGAACATCGTCGGCGGTATGGACTTCCTGACAGAGGGGACGCTCACCGTAGACGGAAATGATTTCTCCCATCCCACGGACAACGATCTCACCCTGTACCGAAGGGATTATATCGGATTTATCTTCCAGTCGTACAATCTGATGCCGAATCTGAGTGCCAGGGAGAATATAGATTTTGTTTCGGAAAACTGTAAGAATCCTCTCCCGGCGGATGAGGTCCTTAAGATCGTAGGCATGTCCCAGAGAGCAGATCATTTTCCGTCACAGATGTCCGGAGGACAGCAGCAGAGAATCTCCATCGCACGTGCCCTTGCCAAGAATCCGAGAGTGATCCTGGCGGATGAGCCTACAGCAGCCCTTGACTTCCAAACCGGTCAGGAGGTACTGGTCATTGTGGAGGATATCGTTCGGAATCAGAAGAAAACAGTGGTGATGATCACCCACAATGCGGAGATCGCAAAGATGGCGGACCGCGTAGTGAAGCTTCGCGGCGGCCTGATCTCCAGCGTGCGTGTCAATATGAATCCGCTTCCCGCAAGAGAAATCATTTGGTAGGAGCTGCTTATGAAGAAAACGCAAAAAAAAGATGCCGTACGGAATATCAGGAAGAAGATCGTCTCCTGGCTTTCTATCGTTATCGTTACGATGCTGACGGTAGGAGTATTTTTGGGGTGCCGGTTTTACAATGAATCCGTAAGAATGGAAGGTACAGATTACTTTAAGAACTGGAATTTCAAGGATATCGACATCATCAGCAGTTCCGGAATCTTTGAGTCGGAGATCGAGAAACTGAGACAGGTGGAAGGCGTTCAGGATATTGAAGGCTATTATCAGCTGGATGTAAAGGCGACCATCAACGGCAAGGCGAAGTCCATCACCATGATCCGAAAGACGGAAAGGATCAGCATACCGGAGCTTCTGGAGGGCGAACTGCCGGATGAAGAAGGAGAACTGGCGGTCAGCAAGACACTGGCAGAAACGGAAGGGATCAAGATCGGAGACAGCATCTCCCTTTCCGCAGACGGTAATCAGGGAAAACTCCTGGCAAGAAAGGATTTCAAGGTTACGGGGATCGTGCAGCATACGGAGTTCTATCTGCTGCGTAAGAGCAGCTATATCGTTGCTGCTGATGCATCCTTCGCCAGGGATATCATCAACGGAGGATACCTTCGGGCGCTGATCCGTTGTGATATTCCGAAGGATATAAATCCTTTTTCGGATGAGTATTTTGATAAAGTAATGGAAGTCGAGGATCGGATCGAGGGTTTATTCCCGGAGCTTCTGGTAAGTCACGGAGATGAGATCCGAAGCTTCACGGAGAAGAAGATCGAGGAACAGTCAGCAGAGCCGAGACGCAAGCTGGATGAAGCCCGTAAGAAGGCTGCAGACGGAAAGAAACAGCTGGACGAAGGGAAGGCGAAGCTTGAGGAAGGACATCGGCAGATCCTGGAAGGAGAGAAGACTCTTGCGGAGAAAGAAAAACTGCGCGAGGAAGGCGAAAAGAAGCTGGCGGATGCCGAGAAAGAGCTGATCAACGGTGAGAATAAACTCCGAAGCGGGAAGAAAGAACTGGAAACGAAGAAGGCCGAGGCGGAGGCAAGGCTGAACGATGCGAAAAAACAGTTAAAGGAAGCCAAAGACGAAGAGAAGGAGATAGCAGATCAGTTTGCCAACCTGGAGAATATGGCCAGGAATATAGCAAAAGATGAGGGGATGGATGATCTTCCGAAGGCTTATTATGATGCCAAGGCGAAAGCAAAGGAATACTATCTTCCTGCCATGCGCGCAAAAGTCATGCAGAATCAGAAGGAGTATGAACGCCTTTCGAAGGAAGCAGAGAAGAAGATGAATGCGTACCTGGCAAAGCATACCGGTGTGAGGGACGTGTTTGAAGGTGTCGTTGATCTGGATGTCGATTCCACGATGGAAACGATCGAAACTGCCGCCGGTGACAATATATCCGAGGAGAAGCTGGATGAGATCCGGGAGCATCTGGAGAAAGCAAAGGAGACAGTTTCGGAGAAGGAGGTCACGGAAGAACTTGAAAAGACATACAAAGAGATGGAGAAGATCATGTTCAACGGACTGGGTCAGCTCCAGGCAGCCGAGGTAGCCATAGCCGAGGCAGAGAAGACTCTGGCGGATGAAGAGAAGAAAGGAAGAGAACAGATCGCCGAAGCTGAAAAGAAAGTGGAAGACGGCGAGAAACAGCTGGCAGAAGGAAGGAGAAAATACGAGCAGGGGAAAGCAGATTATGCGAATGGTGTAAAGCTGCTACAGGAAGGAAAACAGAAGCTTGCCGATGCGAAAAAAGAGTATGCGGACGGTCTCGCGAAATGGAACGAGATGAATGCGAAATATGAAGACGGAATGGAGGAGATCCGGAAAGGACAGGAGACTCTGGATTCCAAGATCGCCGAAGCAAGATCCCGTATGGAAGGCACGATAAGGGACAGCAGCTTTGCAACCCAGAACCGGCGTGCCAATGCAGGCTATATCACCCTTCGGACGAATATCAATACCATATCCATGGCATCCATGGCATTTATCATCCTGTTCCTGATCATTTCCGCATTGGTCATCTTCTCCACCATCGTGATCATTGTGGACGAACAGAGAACACTTGCGGGAACCATGAAATCACTGGGCTTCTTTAACAAGGATATCCGTAACAAATATCTGGTTTACGGACTTTCGGCAACGATCGTGGGATCTCTGATCGGTTCCGGTTTTGCGGTCGTGATCGAATCCGTCTTCCGTTTCGGTATCCAACCTATGTATGTGGTGAAGCTTCCGCGATTCTTCTATTCCGTACCCCCGCTGATCTTCAGCATCCTTCTGACGGTTGCGGTAGCGGTCTGTGCGACCTTTGTGGCCTGCGGCGGTATGCTGAAGCTTTCCGCGATCCAGCTGATGAGTGGGATCTCCAAGGGAAGGACGCTGAAGGGAGATGGAAAAAAGAAGAGCGGAAGCCTTTACAGCCGTCTGATCTTCCGAAATATGCGGACAGAGATCGAGCGTGTATCCATTACCACGCTGATCATCGCCTGCAGCTGTGGGCTGATCGGAGTCGGCTTTACGCTGCGGACGGCATTTGCGGGTGTCGTAAACTTACAGATCTCCGATGTATGGAATTATGATGTCCGTGCTACCATCGGTACCCAGACGGAGGATGATAAGAGAGAAAAGATAGAGAAGATCATGAAGGATGCAGGAGCAGATTATGTAAAAGGGATGGAAGAAGGTACCATGTACCGGATCGGAGCCCTGCAGGAATACACCTATCTCTTAGTCATGGATCAGGAATCGATCCCTGATTACTATCATGTGGTAGATCAGAAGACGGGGGATGAAATGACACTTCCGGATGAAGGGATCCTGATCTTCAATCGGTTGTCGGAGACCCAGGGAATAAGCACCGGAGATGAATTTACGATCTATGACCACCAGTTGAAGAACTACAAAGTGAAAGTGCAGGGAGTGTATATCAATCATGCCGGAAGATATATGATCCTGTCCAGAAAAGCCTATAAGAATCTGTACGGGATCGATCCGGTGGACAATACCTATCTGATCCATCTGAACGGAGCCGATAAGGAGAAACTGGAAGAACAGATCCGGGCAGTGGTACCGGATGTGGTGCTCAGCTCGCCGGAGCAGCTGCAGGATGATTTCGCGCAGATCCAGAGATCCTACAACACGGTCGTATACCTTCTGACCGGTCTGGCTATCCTGATGAGTATCTTCGTGCTTGCAAACCTGACGAATATCTTCGTCAGCCGGAGAAGGAAAGAGCTGGTCATCATGCGCGTAAACGGCTTCAGTATGCAGCAGGGTATCGGTTATCTGATGCGGGAAACCCTGACCACTACGCTGATCGGTTTTGTCGTAGCGATCCTGCTGGGGGGCACCATTTCCCGGTGGCTGGTGGGAATGATCGAGCAGCCGGATCTGATGCTGGACCGCCGGTTTATCTGGACCGCATGGCTGTGGGCAGTGCTTCTGGAAGGCGCATTCTCCTTCACCATCAACGCTTGGGTATTCAGGAAGGTTAGGAATATCAAGGTTACGGATATAAACAACTGATGGTACAGGCGAAAGATCCTTCGCTTTGCTCAGGATGACACCCCGGTGTCGGAGGACACTCTCATGTCATTCTGAGCCCGCAGGGCGAAGAATCTTACCCGCTTGTCATTCTGAGCCCGTAGGGCGAAGAATCTTTCTTTACAATAGAGGTTTCAACATGACTACAGTACTATGCTACGGTGATTCAAATACATTTGGATACGTCCCGGAAACCGGACTGCGGTATCCGAAGGAGGTACGTTATACCGGAAGGCTGCAGCAGCTTCTGGGAGAAGGGTATACGGTCATTGAAGAGGGATGCAACGGACGTACTACGATCTATGACGATCCCATCGACGGGTGGAAGAACGGACGGGATTATCTGAAACCCTGTCTGCATTCCCACCGGCCGGTGGATATCGTCACCATGATGCTGGGAAGCAATGACCTGAAGACCACCTTCCATCTGACTGCAGACCGGATCGCCGCCGGTGTGGAAGTGCTGGTAAAGGATATCCGGAGTCATACCGCAGAGAAACAGGGATTTATCCCGAAGATCATCCTGATCTCCCCGCCTGAGATCGGGACCGGGATCCGGACCTCGCCCTTCTACGGAGCTTTCCATGAGAGAGCCATAGAAGAGTCACGGAAGTTTCCGGAGTATTACAGAGCGGTTGCCGACAGGAATGACTGCTATTTCCTGAATGCGGCCGAGTATATCTACCCCAGTGATACGGATTCGCTGCATCTTACACCGGAAGGGCATAAGATCCTTGCGGCAAAGCTGGCGGAAATGATCAGGGAGGAACTGTGAGAAAAGATTACAAGGACAAAAGTCAGCAGAACCTCCGGAGGAGCTTGAAACCATGTTTTTTAAAGGTATCTATCGATATACGAATCCCCGGATAAGGGAGTGGATCCGTCAGAAAAGGAAACAATTCTGGCGGTTCTTCTCCCTTATCATTGTTCCCTTGGGAATGGTGGTATACAGTCTTGCAGCTACCTGGCTGGACCGGTTGAACGGTGTCTGTCCTCCCGGAAACAGCTTTTATCAGGATCTGGAGGACAACCATATGGTCGGCCTGATCTTCGGCATCACATTTCTTATCGTCTTTGATATCGGATTCTTTTCGGTCGACCAACATGACATCGTCAAGTGGTATGGAGTGAGCTCCGCAAGCCGGGGGAAGATCTGTACGCCGGAGGAGGTTGATGCACAGGCAAATGATCCCGGTTCCGAGTGGCTGCCGAATATCGGACTCCTGCTCGCGCCGGATATGATCATCGGATTCTATGATGGGATCCGTGTGGTAAGATATGAAGACATTTCCAAACTGAAAGTGGAAATTCGAAAAGGAAGGGTACAGGTTTCTTTATTCAAATGGGTTGATGCGGATGCCCTCTGCCTGTATCCCCTTGGGAAGGGTGTTACCGGGATCCTGCTGGCAGAATCATATGAGGATCCGGAAATGCTTGAGATGGAGCTCGATATCATCCGGGAGAAGTGTCAGCAGTTCCACCCTGAAAAGACCATCAAGTTCGAGCGATACGGCAAAAGACAGATATATGGACAGGAGAACCGGCAGGATAAACAGGATACAGGGCGGAAGAATAAACAGGATAGCGGCCGGAAGAATAAACAGGATAGCGGCCGGAAGAATGGAAAGAAAGCCGGTGCCGTGAAGCAGAAGGCCAATTCCGTAAAGCAAAAAAAATGACACAAGCCGGTGTCATTCTGACAAAAAGCCGGTGTCATTCTGAGGAGCGAAGCGACGAAGAATCCTTAAAAGATCCTTCCCTTCGCTCCTCCGTTTTTTTACCGCAGCTTCAGCGCCCGGTAGCGGTTCACCATGGCATATAACTCCTGCTTCCGGATCATAGCCAGATTCCCGGGGATACTGTCCCCGTGGATCGCCCCGAAGCCCTGCTTCTGCAGACGCTGATATAACTGCCCGATACAGTCCGGTAAAGAAGTCCTGCCATCGAAGAAGTCCTCCTCCAGAGTGCGGAGCAGAAGACCCAGCAGGTTCGCCTGCTCGTGATCCACCACCTGTTCCACAAACCGGAGTTCCACAGATTCGTGATTGATGGATATACTGTCGGTACCGGATCCTCTTACCTTGACACGCCTTGCATCAAGAAGTTCCGTATTCTTCACGGGGATCCGCATATCCCGGAGGTCGGACAGCCTTCGTTCGCTGTTCTGCTTCCGCCCGCCGGCCGCACTGTCACCCGCATCGCCGGCCGCATTTCCTGCATCGCCCACAGCAGCCTCCACCTTATCGCCGGCCGCATTTCCTGCATCACGGGCAGCAGCGGTCTTCGCGAGTTCCGTGATATCCAACGGTTTATACTCCTTCATCTGCAGGATCCGGTCCGCTACGTGGAAGAAGGCTCCCGAGCTTCCCGCAACGAGGATCGTGGATATGCCGCGGTCCCGGTACAGTTCCTCCATCCTGCCCAGGAAGGGTACGATGGGTTCCTGCTCGGGATGGATCACGGATTGCATGAGCGCATCCCGTACCATAAAATTCGTGGCACTGGTATCCTCATCGATCAGAAGTGTACGACTCCCGGCGAGGATCGCTTCTATGGTGTTGGAAGCCTGAGACGTACTTCCGCTGGCATCCTCCGTGGAGAAGGATACCGTATCCTTCCCGTTTGGAAGGTTCCGTATAAATGCGCTGATATCCAGCTTCTTAACGCTTCTCCCGTCTTCCGAACGGATCTTCATGGCGCTGTCTTCCGTCAGCACATACTCCCTTCCGTCTCCCGGTATATGGTCATAGACGCCTCGTTCCAGGGCCTTCAGTAGAGTGGATTTCCCATGATATCCTCCACCGACGATCAGGGTGATCCCTTTTTTGATCCCCAGTCCGGAGATGCTGCGTCCCTTGGGGAGTTCCAGGGTGACCCGGTCCTCTGCCGGACTTTCAAAGGGAACCGCGGAAGCCATGGGGGTGTCATCCACACCGCTTTTCCTGGGAAGGATGGCACCATCCGCGACAAATGCCACAAGCCCGGCCTTCGACAGCTGATCCCGGACCTCACGCTGATCATCCGCCAGTGCGATCCATTTTTCTGCCTTTCCTTTCGGCAAAGCACGGGAGAGCAGACTGTGTTCCACAGCAGCCGGGACATAGTCGAAGAGCATTTTCTTTAATTCCATAGCCAGTGTGGTCCGGCCGGCTGCGGGAAAACCTGCGGAGAAACGGACCGTGATGGTTCCGGATGCAGGCTCGATGGTCAGTGCGGATCGTTCCAGCACCTCCTGTCCGCAGCGGCTTACGGAAAATGTGCCGCTCTTGCCGGAACCCTTTGCCCTGTGGCTGCATTTGGACAGTTCACGGGAAAATTCACGGAGCAGAAGGTCCTGCAGCATGATCCTCCGGTGGGGTTCTGTATAGTATTCCGCGGGAAATCCATGTACCGCCTTCTCGATCCGAAGGCTGAGGGAGGATGGTGCCGCAAAGGGATCCCCCTGTACATGGTCGATGGACAGGATGTATCGCGGGAAACGGTAACGGCCCTTCAGTGCCTTATAGGCGGGGTAGGGCCTGTGGTCATTTTGATTCAGAAGTCGTTCCAGATTTTGCATATGGGTTCTCCGTTCGTTTTTCTATGGGCATGTCGCCGCATCCTATAGAATACTCCCGGACCCTGGAGGAATCAATAGCATCGCGGAAAAAGTTTCACGATGCAAATTCATCCTCCGGCGTACTCGTTGGCGATATCTGCCATCTCATCATGGATATCCGCCAGCTTCCGCAGATAAGCGGCCACATCGTTCAGATAAGTCTGTGTATCGAAATCCGAAGCCGTGTTATATTTCTTCTTCAGTGCTCCGTTCATATCATACAGCTTCTTTACTTCCGTTCCTATATCGGAGAAACGACTGTATTTCTTGCAGAGCTTCATGATATCCTGCATTCTTGCACCGCTAAGGTCAAAACCGTTCTTTGCTACATATGCGTGGATCGAGGCCTCATCGGTGCTCTTTTTCAAATTGTCTGCATAGTTCATGGATTCATCGTTGATCTCCTTGAGCATGGAGTTGATGATGATATAGGTCCTCTGTTCTCTCTCAAGACTTGTTGTGGAAGTGTCCTTCATAACACCGGAGTTATCGAAGGTATAGGTGAAAAACTCGATCTTCTTCTTTCCGGTCGCCATGCTTCCGTTCTTGTTCAGGTAGTAGATCTTATTACCGGACAGGAGCCAGCCGGTCCGCATCTCACCGTCGGGATCAAGGAAGTACCATTTCTTATCGATCTTCTTCCAGCCGGTTGCCATGGCACCCTTGTCATTGAAATAATACCAGCAGCTTCGGATCTTCTTCCAACCCGTCACCATGGCACCTTCTGAATTGAAGTAGTACCATTTTTTCTGGATCTTTTTCCATCCGGTCACCATGTAGCCCTCGGCATTGAAGAAATACCAGTTTTTTCCGGACTTCAGCCATTTGTTTTGTGCATAGGACCCTTTGGAGTAGGAATAATACCAGCCCTTCGAGTCCTTCTTCCAGGTTCCGCCCGCAGCCTCTACGGTCGAATCGCTGCATATTACGATCAAGGCAAAGAGCATACCGATGATCAATGCGGAACAAAGTTTCTTAGTGTTTGTCTTCATAAGCGAATCCTTTCTTTTTGAATGCTTTGTTTCCATTTTCCGTCGTTGTTCTCGCTGTGATATCTTCATGATAGTACGTCCCGCCAAATCCGTCAAATATAACCGCGTTTTAGATAGACACCGCGGTCATATCGCTTACCTTATACTAAGGACATTACGGTTCTTCTGACCATCTTTGTTCGACTATCCAATTTCCGTACCCGGTGGGTTTGTA
>CACYMQ010000056.1 GCA_902775555.1 uncultured Lachnospiraceae bacterium
CTCCTTAAGGGTTCCCAGCTTTCTGACAACTTTGGATGTGCTCACGCCTTTGGACTTTACATAGGATTGGGTAATGTAAAAGGTTTCAGAGTTTTTGGACTTGGTAGTAGTAATACGCATATCTTGTCACCTCCATGTGTATATTATACCATATATTGCGTAGAATTACCATGCCACAAAACGAAAAAGTTGACAAAAAATATCAAGCCGCATAAGGCTTGATCGCATTTTTTCTGTTATTTAACTGTCAAACGCCCGAGAACGTTGGGGGATTTCCCCGGCGTTCTTTTCCTCTTAAACGGATCGCCCGGATGGCATTGAATCGACGATTGCCGGACGGTGGGAGATGCCGCACGGCCTGCATTGATCACTCAGTGGTTGCTTTTCCGCTATCCATATGCTACATTGAAGGTGGTGCGACTGATCCCTGGCACCGATAATTTCATCTATGGGTTCGTAGTGCTTGAAGATACGATCCTTTTTTCTTACCGGGCTTCCGGTAATAAAAAAAAGGATAAAAATGATGAAACTGCCTCTGGCATATCCAGTAACCACAAGCGCTGCAAGACCTCCGCCGGTCCTTTACGTTAAATGCTTATGCATCTTGACAGGAACGATACGAATCGAAGTTGAGGGGCCGGAAAAGTGACATTCGAAAGAGCTGCTTTTCCGGAGCCGAAAGGACACGGAGGTAGAAAGATGAATAAAGACCGGAACAGGAAGGAAGACCGGAGCATAGGCGATGGATGGAAGAAGCTGTCGATCCGGAATCATGTGATCTTTGGACTGGTGATGCGGCGTCCGAAGCTGGCGAAGAAATGTCTGGAGCGGATCCTCGGCAGGACGATCCGGGAGCTGAACTATATCGAAGCGGAAAAGACCGAAGAGGTATCCGCCGCAACCAGAGGGATCCGGGTGGATATCTACTGTGAGGATGATGAAACCCTGTACAATGTGGAGATGCAGGCCTTTGAGGTACGGGATCTCCCAAAGCGGAGCCGCTATTACCAGGACATGATGGACATGATCCTGCTGCAAAAGGGTGAGCCCTACCGGGAGCTGAAGCAGAATATCGTAATCTTTATCTGCACCTTTGATCTGTTTGGTATAGGGCGACATATCTATACCTTTGAAAACCGGTGTATCCAGGATCCGGAGCTGCGGCTGGACGATGGAACAACGAAGATATTCCTGAATACCAAGGGGATTCTGGAGGATATCCCGCGGCCGCTGAAGCTCCTTCTGGATTATATAGAGACCGGGAAGGCGGAGGACGCCTATACAAGGGAGCTGGATGATGCCGTAGCAGAGGTCCGCAACGATGATAAATGGAGGGAACCGATCATGACGGTAGAGATGATGCTTGAAGACTGTGCCTATGACGCAAGAGAGAAAGGCAGAGAAGAAGGTCGCGCAGAAGGCAGAGAAGAAGGTCGCGCGGAAGGCAGAGAAGAAGGTCGGGCAGAAGGTACGGCAAGTGAAAAGAAGAATACCGTTCTTCGCATGCTGGCAGCAGGGAAGGAAGTAGAGGACATCATGCTGGCAACGGAACTGGACCGGACAGAGATCGACCGTCTGATCAGGGAGGCGGAGTAAAATCTATGGCGTTATGAAGACAGGAGATCGAACGCCGGGTTCATACCCCGGCGTTTTCGATTTAGCGAATGGAGCTCATAGAGGACTGTATTGTAAATAATTATTTACAAATCCTTGCGCAGTTGGTATAATACTATAGATTATGGGATACTTATGTAACCCAAACTGTAAGAGGGAAACCGAGAAAAATGGAACAATACGCGATCAGGGGTGGGAATCCGCTGGAAGGAGAGGTCGTGATCGCAGGCGCAAAGAATGCCGCGCTTGGCATTCTGGCTGCAGCAATCATGACGGACGAGGAGTGCGTGATCGAAAATGTACCCTTTGTCAGCGATACCCGTACCCTGTTGAAAGCAATTGAAAATATCGGAGCAACGGTCCGCTACATCGACCGCCATACGGTGTCCATTTGCGGGCGCGGTATCGCCGGCGATCGCAGTTTGTCTGTTGACGATGAGTATATCCGCAGGATCCGGGCGTCTTATTATCTGATCGGAGCGCTTCTCGGGAAGTACAAGTATGCAAATGTTGCGCTTCCCGGTGGCTGTGATATCGGCTCCCGTCCCATCGTCCTTCATATCAAGGGCTTTGAGACGCTGGGCGCCACCGTGGATATCGTATCCGGCGGTAAAGTGATGGCCGAAGCAGAGCAGCTGGTGGGATCGCACATTTACATGGATACCGTGTCGGTAGGCGCAACCATCAATATCATGCTGGCGGCAGTCCTTGCGGAGGGGAAGACGACCATCGAGAATGCGGCGAAGGAGCCCCACATCGTAGACGTGGCGAACTTCCTGAATACCATGGGCGCGAATATCAAGGGTGCCGGCACGGATGTGATCCGTGTCCGCGGCGTGGCAAGACTTCATGGCGCAGAGTATTCCATCATTCCGGATCAGATCGAAGCAGGAACCTTCATGGCGATGGCAGTCGCTACCCGTGGAAATATCCTGATCAAAAATGTGATCCCCAAGCATCTGGAGGCCATTTCCTCCAAGCTGGTGGAAATGGGCGCGCGCGTGATCGAATACGATGATTCCGTAAGAGTTATGGCGGACGGGAAGCTGCGCCCCACACAGGTAAAGACGCTTCCTTATCCCGGATTCCCGACAGATATGCAGGCGCAGATCGCTACGGTGCTCTGTCTTGCCGAGGGAACCAGCGTGGTTACGGAGAGCATCTTCGAAAACCGTTTCCGCTATGTCAATGAACTGGCCCGTATGGGAGCCAGGGTTCGTGTGGAAGGAAATTCCGCCATCATCACCGGGGTGGAGAAATTCACCGGTGCGACACTTGCAGCTTCCGATCTTCGCGCAGGTGCAGCACTTGTGATCGCAGCACTTTCCGCAGAGGGTGTCAGCGTGGTGGATGATATCCGGTACATCAAGCGCGGATATGAGGATTTTGATGAGAAGGTTCGAAGACTCGGTGGTCAGATGGAGATCATTGATTCCGAACGATCCCTGCAGAAGTTTAAGCTTCGCGCAGTATAGAAGGTAACCCGCCGGATTTTCGGTTGAAAATCCGGCTTTTTTTTCAAAAGGGGGCCGATCATTTCCGGCTCCGGAATAATAAATATGTCCCATTCGACATATTCCAAGAGGAGGTAACAGACATGGCAAAGAAACCGTATTACATCACCACTGCCATTGCTTATGCATCGGGCAAGCCGCATATCGGCAATACCTATGAGATCGTACTGGCAGACGCGATCGCACGCTACAAGAGATTTGTGGGTTATGACGTGCGTTTCCAGACAGGAACCGATGAGCATGGACAGAAGATCGAGACCAAGGCTTTTGAGAGCCTGTCCACACCGAAGGAATTCGTGGATGAAAAGGCGGGAGAGATAAAGCGGATCTGGGATCTGATGAATACATCCTACGATAAATTTATCCGTACGACGGACGCTGATCATGAGAAGCAGATCCAGAAGATCTTTAAAAAGCTGTATGATCAGGGTGATATCTACAAAGGTGAGTATGAAGGAATGTACTGTACCCCCTGTGAATCCTTCTGGACACCGGGACAGTTGAAGGACGGAAAATGCCCGGATTGCGGACGTGATGTACATCCCGCAAAGGAAGAGGCATATTTCTTCAGAATGAGCAAGTATGCTCCGCGTCTCATCGAGTATATCGAGAAGCATCCGGAGTTCATCCAGCCCGAGTCCCGTAAGAATGAGATGGTAAATACCTTCCTGAAGCCGGGTCTGCAGGATCTCTGTGTATCCCGTACCTCATTTAAATGGGGGATCCCGGTGGACTTCGATCCGAAGCACGTGGTATACGTGTGGATCGATGCGCTGTCCAACTACATCACCGGTCTCGGATATGATGCGGACGGCAATCACAGTGAACTCTTTAAGAAATACTGGCCGGCGGACCTGCACCTGATCGGAAAGGATATCCTCCGGTTCCATACCATTTACTGGCCTATCATGCTCATGGCGCTGGATCTGCCGCTTCCGAAGCAGGTATTCGGCCATCCCTGGCTGATCCAGAGTGACGGCAAGATGAGCAAGTCCCGCGGAAATGTGCTGTATGCCGATGACATGGTGGATCTCTTCGGCGTGGATGCCGTACGTTATTTCGTTCTGCATGAGATGCCGTATGAAAATGACGGAGTGATCTCCTGGGAGCTGCTGATCGAGCGGATCAACTCCGATCTGGCGAATACCCTGGGAAATCTGGTGAACCGTACCATTTCCATGGTGAATAAGTATTCCGGCGGATTTGTGAACAATGCCGGTGTAACGGAGGATGTGGATGCGGACCTGAAGGACAGCATCCGTGCATACCGGATCCATGTAAATGAGTGCATGGAGAAACTGAAATGTGCAGATGCATTGACGGAGATCTTTAATATCTTCCGGCGTCTGAACAAATATATCGATGAGACCATGCCCTGGGTACTGGGCAAGGATGAATCCAGGAAGGACCGCCTGGAGACGGTACTCTACAATCTGGTAGAGGGTATCACCATCGGTGCAAGCCTTCTTGCTTCCTTCCTGCCGGATACAGCGGATAAGATCGTAGCCCAGCTCTGCACGGAGAAGAGAAAAGTGACGGAACTCGGTACCTTCGGTCTGTATCCGTCAGGCAATCGTGTAACGGAAACGCCGGAGATCCTCTTTGCAAGGATCGATACAGAGAAGATGCTGGATGAGATCGCCGTACGCTTCCCGTCGAAGGAGCCGGAGATCCCGAAATCAGAGAAGCAGGTGGTTCCGGAGAAGGTGGAACCGGATCGTGTAGAAGCGGTTGTGAAGGAAGAGATCTCCATCGAGGAATTCGAGAAGATGCAGCTTCAGGTCGGACAGATCCTTTCCTGCGAAGAGGTTCCGAAATCCAAGAAACTGCTCTGCTCACAGGTACAGATCGAAGGCAGAGTCCTTCAGATCGTATCCGGGATCAAGAGTTATTACAGCCCGGAAGATATGGTCGGAAAGAAGGTCGTGGTATCGAGTCTCAGGGCATGCTGCTCTGTGCCGAGGATGCCGAGGGCAGACTCTCACTGCTTACGACCGATCGCCCCGATGTACCGGCCGGATCCATGATCAGCTGACGGCGGCATCAGTGGTTCCCGGTATCAGTACGGAAACAGAATATTTTCAGGATTTTCAAAAGCGTCACATCTTCGGATGCGGCGCTTTTTTTCGTGCAGAAAAAAGTTACGGAAAGGGTGAGAGAATGGAGTCAGAAAAGGGAAAGGCTGTCCGGAGCGCCGGCCGGTCGGAAGGGAGGCAGGTATGCGATACTGTAACTATTGCGGATCCATACTGGAGGATCATGCGACGAGATGTCCGATCTGCGGGGAAGCGCTTGTGGCTTCGGAGGAGGGAGGATATGAGATCTCAAACGGGAATGTAAATGGGGACACATATGGAGATGCATATGGGAAAACATATGGGATCTCGTGTGGGAATATATATGGAAAAACATATGAGAAAACATATGGAAAAATGTGTGGGAATACATATGGGAGTGAGGATGATGGTACCGGAGGAAAGAGCATCAGGGACAGAACAGGCAGGAAAGGAAGAAATCCGAATGGAGAAAGTCAGGATGAAAGGGATCCTGCAAGGAAAAAAAAGGATGAAAAGAATTTGGGGAGAGAAAACCGGAAGGAGAATGGAAGGCGCTTTGAGAAATATATGCTGGTTCCGATCATCATTTCCACAATGATCGCAGCGGTGGTCGCATTTCATTTTGTGAGAGAAGGGAGAAGGGAAGAACCGGGACAGGAGGTTCAGGTGAAATCCGTTACAGACGAGGAGCTCTCTTACATAAAGACGATCACTCAGAGTGCGAAAGCAGGAAGCGTCTATAGGAAGATCAGTGAAGAAGAACGTCCGTCCTATCAGGATCCGTCGGATGTATCCTGCGGAGAAAGAAAGGATGCGGGAGACAGACCCCAGGCAAAAGAGAAGAGCACCGATACAGAGGAAATGGCAGAAGAAAAAGCAAGGGAAAAGGCAGAGGAAAAGGCAGAGGATAAGGCAGTGAACGAGGCAGCGGGAAAGGCAGCGGAAATGCCTGCGGAAGTACGAACCGTGGAAGAATAGAAGAAGGGAAGGGAAGATAAATGAAGCTGAAGGTGGTTATGATCAATGAGGATACGATCTACAATGAGAGATTATCCGATTATGCTAAAAAATATATGGCAGAGGAATTTCAGGTGCTTACCGGGGATACGGAGACGGCAGGTGCGGGGATCGCTTTGATCTCCGAAACGGCTTACCGGCAGGGCGGCTGTCCGGGGAATCTCTTCCCCGTCGTTCTCTGCGAGGTGGAGGACGTGGAGAAGGTGGACGGCTGTCCGGCAGTCTTTCGTTACCGGCCGGCAGACGAGATCCTTCGGGAAACGCGCAGGATCTTCCTGGAACAAAACCGGTATGAGACCGGTGCAGGGAAGGGAGACGGCGGGATGCAGACCGTGACATTTCTTTCCCCCGCGGGCGGGGTTGGAACTTCCACGATAGCCCTGAGTCTTGCGATCCATGCAGCACAGCAGGGCAAAAGAGTGATCTTCCTGGATCTTGCACAGTTCTCCGGACTTGGCGCGGTCATCCGTCCGGTTCAGCAGAATCTGTCGGAAGTGATCTTTGCGCTGAAAATGAAGAAGAACCTGAATCTCAGGTTAAAGGAACTCCTTCGGGAGGATGTATCGGGGATCCGGTATTTCGGTATCACGGCAAGACTGCAGGATATGAATGAACTTACGGCAGAGGATATCACGCTTCTGGTTCAGACGCTGAAGGCCGGGCAGTTCTGCGATCTCCTGGTGATCGATGCGGACTGCAGGGTGGATGCATCCTGTGAAACCCTGCTCCACATGTCCGACAGAGTGCTGCTGGTCTCTGACGGGAGTGAGATAGCGAATCTGAAGGTTATGCGTTATGCTGTAGCCCTGCATCAGGATAAGAGGGAGGAGCCGGTGTCCGGGATCTCTCTCATTTATAACCGGTTCGGAAGTGCCGACGGAGAGAAATTAAAACTCCCGTGGCTTCCGGAGTTCGGCGGTTTTCCGCGGGTGAAGGAAGCGGGGCAGAGAATGATCGCCGAGCAGTTCAGCAAGAACCCCATATGGGATCACATTTAATGTCATTCTGAGCCGCAGGCGAAGAATCTTTAGGACAGAAGATTCCCAGGATGCAAGCCAGATGTCATTCTGAGCCGCAGGCGAAGAATCTTTAGGACAGAAGATTCCCAGGATGAAAGTCAGATGTCATTCTGAGCCGCAGGCGAAGAATCTTAAAGCATCAGGGATAGAAAGATAGGAGAGAATGTATGGACAGGACGGAAAAAAGAAACCTAACCGAGCAGATCCGCACATGGATCTATGAGAACCTGGATCTGAATACCCTTGGAGATCAGGAACTGGAGCAGCAGATCCGGGAACAGATCAGCCTCAGGACAAGCGACAGAAGTATCCGGATCACGGATCAGGCGGAGGTATGCTCCATGGTATTTAATTCCATCCGCGGTTACGGGATCCTGGATACGATCCTGGCAGATGATGAGATCACCGAGATCATGATCAATGGATACGATACCATATTTATCGAGAAGAACGGGGTGGTGTCCAAGCTGGATATGAGCTTCGAGAGCGATGCCCAGCTGCTGGATATCATACAGCGGATCGTTGCGGAGGGAGGACGCGAGGTCAACCAATCCAATCCCATCGTGGATACACGACTTCCGGACGGCTCCCGCGTAAATGTGGTTCTCCCGCCGATCTCAGCTGCAGGCCCCATTGTAACCATTCGAAAATTCTCAAAGCAGCCCATGACGATGGAACGTCTTCTCTCCTACGGATCTATCACTCCGGAGGTGGCGGAGTTTCTGAATCTTCTGGTCAGGGCAAAATATAATATCTTCATTTCCGGAGGAACGGGATCCGGAAAGACCACATTTTTAAATGCCCTCACGAATTATATCCCGGCGGATGAACGGCTGATCACCATAGAGGATTCCCTTGAACTTCAGATCGAGGGCAAGAGTAACCTGAACCGAATGGAGACAAGAAATGCAAATGTTACGGGGAAGGGCGAGATCACGATCCGAAATCTGATCCGTACATCACTCCGCATGCGGCCGGAACGGATCATCGTCGGAGAGGTCCGTGGCGAGGAGGCGCTGGATATGCTGCAGGCAATGAATACCGGACATGACGGCTCGCTGTCCACAGGACATGCGAATTCCTGTGAGGATGCGGTTTCCCGTCTGGAGACCATGGTGCTGCAGGGGGCGGCACAGCTTCCGATTCAGGCCATCCGGAACCAGATCGCATCGGCTGTGGATATTATCATCCATCTGTCCCGGCTCAGGGATCACAGCAGAAAGACCATGGAGATCTCGGAGGTCCTGGGAGTGAAGAACGGAGAGGTGGAGATCCGGCCGTTGTACCATTTTGAAGAAGATACGGAGAAAAGTACCATGGATCATGTGGAAGGGACACTCGTTCGGACGGAGCATCCCTTCGTACACACCGGGAAACTGAAGCTCGCCGGACTCTGGCAGGAATACAGGACCCTGGAGGGGACTCGGGCAGAGTTGGTCGGTTCAGACTGACAGGGTTCGTCGTGAAAAGGGAGGAGAAAATGATGGGAATGGGAACAAGAACCGATTATAACGAATACGATATGACTATGTCGGATGCGCTGATCGGATACGGGATCGGGGGAGCCGGTGCATTTCTCCTGTTCTGTGTCTTCTACAGCAGCTGGGTCGCCGGCACACTTGCTGCCATCCCGGCAGGGATCCTGGGGATCCGCGTCTGGAAGCAACACAGGATCCGGAAGCAGAAGGAACAGCTGTTGCTGCATTTTAAGGATTTTCTGGAGGCGCTTTCCGCATCTTATTCCGCCGGAAATAATACGCTTACCGCGTTGACGGACAGTACGGAGGATCTGGCAGGAATGTATGGTGAGAACGACCTCCTGGTACGGGAACTGCGGGATATGCTGCTGGCATACAGGAACGGACAGGGGATCGAAGCATACCTGTATGATCTCTCGGAACGGAGCGGGCTGGAGGATATCCGGAGCTTTGCGGATGTCTTTGACACCTGTAACAGAAAGGGTGCGGATATGAGACAGATCATCCAGGACACCCGGAGAGTGATCATCGAGAAGATCGAAATGGAGGAAGGGATCCGGACACTTCTTGCGCCGGGCAGATCAGAGCTTCGACTGATGATGATCATGCCGGTGGTTATGATCCTGATCATGAATGGCGGTGGGCTCATTCCGTCGGGAACCGGGACGGTCAATCTGGTGATCCGGATCGTGGCAATGGCAGTATTTGGCGTGGCATATCTGATCGGACGCAGGATCACGGATATCAAACTGTAATGCCGTGTCATCCTGAGCGCAGCGAAGGATCTGTCAGAGAGCCATGTCATCCTGAGCGCAGCGAAGGATCTGTCAGAGGGCCATGTCATCCTGAGCCCGAAGGGCGAAGGATCTTAAAAATGGGAGGTAGGAAAATGAGTTCATGGAAGATCGCATATTACATAGCTGCAGCAGCACTTACGATCCTATGGATGGTGCTCTGCCTGAAGGGTAAGGGAAAATACACCGACAGACTGGAAGAATGGACGGATACTCCGTTTATGAAGCCGATGTTCGGTATCGGACTGGCGGTCCTGGATCTGATCGGATATCAGTGTAATACGCCAGCCAGAAGAAAGAAACTGCAGCAGATCCGGGAGGTGGAGGATGCAAGAAAGGCGGAGAACTGTCTCCTCATGCTGAGAGCCGGCGAGATCACGTATCTGTTGACATTTCTTCCGATGGGACTCTGTCTGGCTATCCTTGCGGATAAGGCCGAGGCAGCGATCCTGGGGCCGGTGCTGGCGATATCAGGTGCGGCTTTGCTGGAAAGATCCTATGCAAACCGTGTCCGGGCGAAGCGGGACGAGGTCCTGAATCAGCTTCCGGCGGTTCTGTCCAAGCTGGTCCTCCTCATGAATTCCGGCATGATCCTTCGGGATGCATGGAAGATGGTATCTATGAGAGGCAATGGCATGCTGTACGAGGAAATGCAGCGTGTCAGTGAAGATATCAGAAACGGCCATATGGAGATCGAGGCGTACCGCAGCTTCTCCGAACGATGCAGTGGTCAGGAGGTCAGAAAATTCATCGGGATCATTCTTCAGAATCTTTCCAAGGGAAATGATGAACTTCTTCGCTATCTGACAGACCTTTCCACGGAAATGTGGAATGTAAAGAAGAACCGGATCCAGAAGAAGGCAGATTCCGCAGTTCAGAAGCTGCTCTTTCCGATGGCACTGGTATTCTGCATGGTACTCGTCATGATCGTAGTGCCCATGCTGTCAGGGATCGGATTCTGACAGGAACGGAGCAGGCCGTGCGGGAGACCCGGTACGAGACGTTATGTGCAAAAAATTATTTCGGACTAGGTGCTACACTTACATCATGGAAGGCAGGAGAACACGGCCGGTCACCTGTCGGAAGAAAAAACAGACATTATCAAATGAAATCTAAAAAGGGAGGATATCAAAATGGAAGGTATTAAGAATTTTTTCAGAAGAACATGGAATAAGGCACAGGATAAGGCAGTGATGGCTGCAGTCAGGGCAAATAGCGCACTGACCGAAATGAAGCAGGAAGAGAAGGGTGCCACGGATATGGTGACCATCGTTGTGATCATTGTGATCGTTCTTGCGCTGGCGATCATTTTCAGAGATCAGCTGAGTCGTATCTTTAAGGCAGTCGGAGACAAGGTTATGTCCTGGATCCAGGGATGATCCGGAAGAATAAAGTGATGAGGGTGGACAGGATGAGAAGCGGAAGGAGAAGAAAAGACAGAGGCTTTGCCATGGTGGAAGCGTCCATCTACTTTCCCCTTGCGCTGATCATCCTGTTCACTCTTATTATTCTCAGCGCATACAAATTCTTTTTCTTCAAATTTGAGACAGAGGTAAGGGTCAGACAGGTCGGTGA
The DNA here is from genome assembly GCA_902775555.1 of uncultured Lachnospiraceae bacterium. Taxonomy (GTDB): domain Bacteria; phylum Bacillota; class Clostridia; order Lachnospirales; family Lachnospiraceae; genus Eubacterium_Q. Next base: position 11,069 of record CACYMQ010000056.1, read on the forward strand.
AGAACTCAGTTATGAAAACGGGACATACATGACGGACTACTCGCTTCGTACGGAAGGTTCCGGGGTTCCGACGGAGGCAGGGGTCAGGAACTATTATTCTTTCCGATTGTCAAAAGTCCTGTACAGCTACAGTACAGTTCCTCTGTTTCCGTATCAGGACCTGGAATATCGGGCATTTCGTAAATTGCCGAAATTTCTGTTGAAAACCGGGACTGTGAAGGAGGAGGAATACACCGCAAAGTTGATCACTGCATACAAGGGACGGACAGCGGAGATGTGCAGGCTTGTGGATATGGCAGAGAATTCCATGAACATTTATTATCACTTCGGATATACCTATGATCAGCTGATCGAAAGGTGTAAAGCTAAACCATGACGGAAGGAGGGGAGGAGTATGATGAAATGGATGCAGGAAGAAAGAGGAAGCGTAGCGGTGTTTCTGCTGGTCGTGCTTCTTCCGATCCTTCTTTTTGAGGGGGCAATCTTCGACGGGATCCGGCTTGTAGGGAGCAAGAGTATCCTTACGGATGCCGCGTTGAATTCCCTGGACAGCGGTCTGGCAGGCTATGACAGAGACCTGAAAAATGCATATGGCCTCTATGCCGTTACGGACAGTACAAAAGCAGAACAGGATGTCAGCCGGTATTTCTGCAGAACCGTCGATCCCAAAGGACAGGGAGTGGACGGAGCAGATGAGAATGCAACCTTTTTTTTCAATATGTCCGCGAAGGTCCGTGCAGGTGGATCAAAAGGGTCGGAACTATCCAACAGGGAAGTTTTTGAAGGACAGATCCGGGAGTACGCCAAATACTACCTCAATGCGGAGGGAACAGAGCAATCGTACCTCACGGAGGGAACAGATCTTCTAAGGAGTTCCTATATGTTGATCCGGAGAAAATGTCTGTTTGACATGGAAGCGTATCGTGTAGCAATGGGGGAGACAGATTCCACCGGTCAGCTGGAAGCATATTTTAACGAATGGAAGACAGAAGCAGAGAATAATCGGATGGCAAAAAGGATCGAAGAACGGGTGAAAAAGGAACTGGCCGATGCAGAAGGTCTGATAGAGGATCTGAAAGCACAGCTTTCCGCGGAACCCTCTGATATGGATGTCCCTGAAGACGGACCGGATCTTAGCGAAGCAAAGGGGGATGCGGTCCTGATCCTGGATGGTTCGGATGCAGTGATAGAGGATGAATATGGGAATCCCGTCCCGGAAGAAATTCCCGATGCAGCCGAAGTGGAACGTGGGGAAGCAAAGATCAGGAAGCTGGTTGCCCGTGCCGATACCAGCAGTACAGGACTATATGATTTTAAGGCTTCTTATCCGGACGGGACTCCGACAGCTGCCCCGGATTGGTCTGACACGGGGTTTCTAAACTACAGCACTGAGACGGAGCTTATGGAGAAAACGCTGGATTTTCTGGGAGGGTCGACGAGTCTGTATGCGAATGCGGAGAAACCGGGATCCGTGTTCTCCGACAGGGGATCGGATTGCATCGCATTTTACGGGGCGGGGATGTTCAGCTCCTATACATATCTCACAAAGTCCGTTTCCGGAAATAACCATTTTAATGGAGCGGTAACAGATGCGATCCCGTATGCGGAGATCGAGTATATCCTCTGCGGGGATCCCGACCCGAAAAAGGATGTAAGGCTGTGTATGGAGGAATGGAAGAATTACCTCGTTATGTGGAATCTGATCGAGATGTTTCTCATGCCGGAGGAGCAGGCGGAGTATGTCCGGACGGCAGAGGCGGAAGCCGAGGAAATGGCGGGACCGGCGATGGGCGCGATCCCATTCTATAAGGATCTCTTCCTGATCGGATATGCATGTGATCATGCACGGACGATGCGGAACCGATCTCATGAGGGCTTTGGTGTCAGTGTGAATCAGATCACGAACAAAAATGATATCAGGTACATAGATTTCCTTCATATCCTGCTCAGGCGTTTTGCAGGAAGTGAAAAGGATATCTGTCTGGACAGGATGCGGACGCTGATAGAGCTGAATATGAAAGGATCCGGTCATGAGGATTTCAGTTTTGATACGTCTTATACCATGCTCTGGATCGACGCAGAGGTCCGTGTACCCACGATGTTACTGCCGGGAAAGACATTTCACTTTAAGGAGTTTGCAGCATACTGATCAGGAGGAAGATGATGGAACGGGAGAAAAGAATTAAAGGAAAAGGGTTCACCTCGGAGAAGGGTATGATCTCCGTTGAGATGGTTCTGTTTTTGTCCATGTATGTCATCTTTTTCTCAGGGCTGATGATCCTGATAAATCAGATGATCATGCAGTACCGGTTTCAGACTGCCGTGATGGAGACGGCAAAGGAGGCAGCCCGGTTCTCAGCACTTGATCAGGATTCCGGAAAAACGCCGTATCAGTTATACAGGACATTCGGAGACCTGCAGGGTATGTATGAGATGGGCGACGAGGTTTACTGGATGAACAATCTCAGCCGGGCATCCGGCGGCGGAGCCGGTCCCTGGTTTCAGATGCGGTTCAATTCGCTGATGAAGGATATGGATCCGGATCACGTATCGGATCATTCATTCAGCCGGGATGATTGGGGCGATACGGCGTTCAGTTTTCAGAAATCCGGTATCGGTGAGGATGGAGAGATCACGGTCACTTTGAACTATCGTAGTAAATGTCTGCGTATTCCATTTACGGAGAATTCCTATCTGCTGGAGTGGAACGGCTGCTGCAGTGCCACCACCAGGAGATGGGGAAACTGAAGGAGACGTGCAGAAAAGATATCCCGGATCTGTGAGAGAATACAGTCAGGGAAAGAAGGATCTTTCCCGGAAGGGAGAATAACAGGATGACAGGATATCAGACAGGACTTATGACAGCGGCGATGCTGATGGCTTTCAGTATTCTTCTGCTGGGAGGAAATGTGATCCGAAACAGGATGGAGGAGCCTGTCGGACGCAGGAAGCTTGCGGTCTGTACATTGCTGCCGGCTTTCGGACTGACGTTGCTTCTCTTTCTTACCGGAAGCGATGCGGCTTACCTGATCAGGGCAGTGATCCTCTGCTCCTTTCTGCCGCTGATCGCCATGATCGACAGACGAGAGAGGATCATTCCCAACCACCTTCTGTTATGGATGTTCATTTACTGGGGGCTGGCAGTACTGATCCACTTGCTGCATAGGGGATTGGATACACATTTTCTTATGGATTCCCTGGTGGGAGGACTCATCGGAGCAACACCGCTTCTGGCCAGGCTGATCTGCAGGGGCGGGATCGGAATGGGAGACATCAAGCTCTTTATCCTGATCGGTCTGTATGTGGGTCAGGAGAATATCCTTCGGGCTATGTTCCTTTCTCTGGTGACAGCGCTGGTCTACATCCTGGCGATGCGGATCCGGAGGAAGATCGGACGTAGGGAGGAACTCAGCTTCGGTCCGTATATCGCGATGGGAACTATGCTGATGGTGTTTATGAATATACCGATATTCTAAGCGGATAACGCAGGTGAAGGACCTGACCTTATAGGAGGAAGATCCTTCGCATTGCTCAGGATGACATACCCTGGTTGTCCGAAATGTATAACGCAGGTGAAGGACCCCGGAAATGGAGTGAGAGAGCATGAAGAAAGGTTGGATATTTCTGCTGATCGGTCTGCTGGTTGGCAGTGGTGCCGCTGTCTTTGCGGCGGATGATAAGGATGAGACACGGGAGGCGGTTGTCCATGCGGAACAGCTTTCGGAAAGCGGATATCATCTGGATGCCATCGTGGCTTATGAAAAGCTGTTGGAAGAGAATCCGGGGGATAAGGAACTGAAGGAGAAGATAGCGCGTGAATACCTGCTGGCAGGAGACGGGAGAACGGCCTCCGATCTTTTGGAGGAAATGTCAGGAGGAGGCAACGGACGGGAGGTTTCTGCCGATATCTACTGCGACCTTGTCTGCAGTTATCTGGAAAATGAGGATATGGAATCTGCGATAAGGATCCTGCGACAGGCAAAAGAACTGTACCCGGAGAATGGAAAGATCGATCATCTTCACCGGGAACTGAGAGGCATGTATGAAAGCAGTGCGTTGGATTACACACCGGTCAGAGAGTTAGACAACGGATACATGCTTGCATACAATGCAGAAGATCAGCTTTGTCTTATGGATCCTGAGGGACATGAATATCCCAAACAAACGGTATTTGACGGAATGGATGATATGATAACCGTTGAAGAAGGAGGAAAGAAGACCGTTCTGATGTCGGTCTATGATCTTAGTTCCGATAAAACAGAGAGATGTAATTATCGATATGTGGATAAGGACGGAAATATGAGGGTAACTCCCGAGGGGGAGTATTCCTATCTCGGATGCCCGAGAGACGGAAAGATCCTTTTCAGGGACAAAGAGGGCTGGGGATATCTGGATGAATCCATGAAAGACGTGGGGGTCCGTTATGAAGATGCAACCGCATTCTGTGAGAATACGGCGGCAGTAAAGGAGAACGGACGTTGGCGGATCATTTCCACGGAGGACCTTGGTGCAAAGGATGAGAGTAATACGGTGTGGTATGAGGATGTGGTGACGGATGAACGCAAGATCTGCAGCGCCTCGGGAAATGTATTTGTTAAAACGGAGACCGGATACCGGCTGGTCAGTCCATCCGGGAAGGCTCTTTCAGAGGTGTACGCTGAGGTTCGTGCTTTTTCCGGTAAAGACGGAGTGGCAGCGGTAAAGAAAAATGAGAAGTGGGGACTGATCGATGCAAAGGGGCAGGAGACATGTCCTTTACGATTTGAGGAAACCGCATCCGGGGATGCATCCATGGCTGCCTTCCGAAAGGGAGACCGATGGGGATATATCCATAAGAGCGGAGAAATCTATGTGGAACCCGAATTCGCGTCAGCAGGAAGAATGAGTAAGGATGGAAAGGCGTATGTGACTCTGGGCTCGGCATGGCAGATCCGACTGTTGATCGCCGGTGAAGAATCAATCACTGACGAATGAATCCGGATCATCAAGATTCGGTAGTGAATCCCGATACTTTGTGATAAAGTAAAGATATCATACACTTCGACAGACCGGTTTCCATGGGTTGATCAGTGCTGTCGGTGTGTGCAGACATGCATTTGACCCGGGTGACCGGGAGGTATTATAAGAGTGAAGCATGGGTAAGCTGTGTGGATATCAATCGGGAGGAAGCATTATGGTGAAGGATTATACGCTTGGGAAGACAGGTATCACTGTTCCCCAGAATGCCTTTGGGGCATTGCCGATACAGCGGGTGAGTGTTGAAACGGCAGTGGAACTGTTAAGAGATGCATATAGAGGGGGCATGCGGTTCTTCGATACAGCCAGGGCATATACGGATAGTGAGGTAAAGGTCGGTGCCGCATTTGACGATGCATTCCGGGAGAGCATGCATATTACCAGAGAGGATTATTATATCGCCTCAAAAACACAGGCTACAACGCCGGAGAAGTTTTGGGAGGATCTGGAAACCACCCTCGGGAATCTGAAGACGGATTATCTGGATATCTACCAGCTGCATTGTGTGTCCAGATGCTACAGACCCGGAGATGGAACGGGGATGTATGAGGCTATGCTGGAAGCAAAGCAGCAGGGGAAGATCCGGCACATCGGGATCACGGCACATTTGATCGGTGTGGCGGAAGAAATCGTTGAAAGCGGACTGTATGAGACGCTGCAGTTCCCGTTTTCGTATCTGGCCTCGGATCGCGAGGTACGGCTGGTGGAGAGCTGTGCCCGGGCGAACATGGGATTTATCGCGATGAAGGGGCTGTGCGGTGGACTTCTTACCAACAGTGATGCATGCATGGCATATATGACGCAGTATCCGGTGCTTCCAATCTGGGGGATCCAGCGAAAGAGTGAACTGGAACAGTGGCTGTCCTTCTTTGAACGTGATGTAGTGATGAATGATGAGATGCGGGCTTTGATAGAGGAGGACAGAAAGGCACTCAGCGGGGATTTCTGCAGGGGATGCGGATATTGTACGCCCTGTGCGGTCGGGATCCAGATCAACAACTGTGCGCGGATGTCTCAGCTGATCCGGCGTTCTCCCTCGAAGCATTTTCTGGGGGAGGAGTGGCAGGGCCTTATGGGAAAGATCGATGATTGTATTGACTGCGGGGTATGCAAGACCCGTTGTCCTTATGGTCTGGACATTCCGAATCTGCTGAGAAAGAATCTGGAAGACTACAGGGATATCCTGTCCGGAAAGATTCAGATTTAAAACAGAAACAGACGTCATTCATTATCAAAAGGAACCGGGAGTGTGTCCCGGTTCCTTTTGGTTATGGTTATGGAATTTTTACTTGTTTTGCAGTTCGGCCAGCTGCGCTTTCAACTTCAGAATTTCCTGCTCCTTCTCGGAAAGAAGAGAATCCTTTTCGGAAAGAAGAGAATCCTTCTCGGCTAACTGCTCCTCCAGTGCATTGTATTTCTCTTCCAATGCTTCGTATTTTTCATCATACTCATCAATGTCCAGATCCAGTGTTTGATACCTCATCAGCTTCACTTCCTCTCGAACTTCATCATATCCTTCGTACAGATGCCGGACCAGTCTTCGGCTGATCGCCAGAAGATTCAGACGGTCTCTCCAGCTGAGATACCCCTGCTCCGTGGCCTTGTTGATCGGGTCTATTATATCATTTTTGTAGAGGTCAATCAATGTCCGTACGCCCTCCTTCGAGTGATTTTTCTCAAGCTCTCT
>CACYMQ010000057.1 GCA_902775555.1 uncultured Lachnospiraceae bacterium
TCTGATCCGTTCCGGCATTTGCCGTGAGGGATCCGTCCTGATTCCTGGATCCGTTGGAGATCACTACGGTGATCGTGGTATCCGGGTCAACCAGGGTATTCTTCTTTACGCTCTGACGGATCACCCTGTTCTTCATGACCAGATCGTTATACTCATACTCGAAGGAAGCCTTCAGACCGGCCTCGCGGAGAAGTCTCTCTGCATCTTCCTTGCTCTTATATTCCAGATCCGGTACACGGGACTGCTTTGTTCCGAGGCTGATCACCACATGGATCTTCGATGCTTCCTTGGTAACGGTACCCTTCGGAGGATCCTGGGAAATGATGCTTCCCTTCGGGACATCCTTACTGTACTCCGCTCCGGTCTGCTCGATATAAAGCTTTGCAGTGGCTGCAGCCTTCTGTCCTTCCTCCAACGGTTTTCCTACAAGGTCCGGGACTGTTGTATCCTTGGTTACATCATATTCATTTGTTCCCGTGGAGACCCAGATGATGATCTTCGTCCCTTTTTCGATCCCCTTCTCGGGATCCTGTCCGTTTTCATATTCCACACGGATGACAGCACCCGGAGCCAGAGACGGACTGGCCTCCGACTTGGTGATCACTTCGAATCCTTTTTCCTTAAGATCCTTCACCACCTCATCCTTCATCTTCCCTGTCATGTCATCCAGGAAGAACCGGATCTTGCCTTCGCTGATCGTCAGTTCCAGGATATCCCCCACCTTTACAAGCTGTCCGGCTCTGAAGTTCTGCAGCATGACCAGATCTTCGGGGATCTCGTCGGAATTCTTCTTGTCGGCGATCTTATAACCCAGCTTGTACTCGGTCAGGATCGCACCCGCTTTGTCCATGGAATAATTGGTAACATCCGGGACATATACTTCATTTTCATCCTGCTTATTTCTGGAAGGTACAAAGGGATTGTTGATCACTCCCGTGAAGATCAGCACGGCAAAGATAAGAACCGCTGCCGCTGCCGATGAAGAAGCGATCTTCAGCCACTTGGGCCAGGTACCGATATCCGTCAGCTTCAGATGACTCTTCTGCTTCTTGACCTTTCCCTCTGCCATCAGTTCCTGACGGAACTGATCCGTTGTCTGGGTACGATCCTCGATCCGGATATTCATGGCATTCATGATGGCCGTTTCCGTATTCTTATCGATCTTCACTCCCATTTTGGAAGGCGGCAGAAGCTCATCTTTCTCCCTTCTTTCCATGGCATCCTCAGGTGTCACGCCCGTGATCATCTTGTAAAGGGTGGCACCGCAGGCATAGACATCCGTCCAGGTTCCCTGGTCGCCACGGCTTCGGTACTGTTCCTCAGGCGCAAATCCCTGCTTGACAACGACCGAAAGGCTGCGGCTGTGTGTCGTCGTGGCAAAACGTGCCGCACCGAAATCCAGCAGCTTTACTTCGCCTGTATTTGTAATGAAGATATTATCCGGTGAGATATCCCTGTGAAGCAGTCCGACTGCATGGACCTCCGTCAGCGCCTCCAGGATGGGGATCATCAGCTTCACTGCTTCCTCTACCGGGATCTTCCCTTCTCTCTCCAGCCGCTGCTTCAGATTCTCTCCGTCCAGGTACTCCATCACGATATAGGACGTATTATTCTCCGAAAATGTATCAAAGATCCTGACAACGCCCGGAACACGATCCATCTGCGCCAGTCTTTTTGCTTCATCGGCAAATTTCGTGATCCCGTTGTAAAACTGTTCCTGCTTGTCTCCCGTATAGATGGAAACCGATGTGGTTCCTGCGGCACGGGTGGCAAATTCACCGGGAAGATATTCCTTTATGGCCACCTTCCTCTGCATCACCTCATCATATCCTATGTAGGTCACGCCAAAACCACCGTAACCCAATACACGTCCGACCGCATATTTTCCTTTAAGATACGTTCCCGGTGCCAGATGATATGCTTCCTTCGCTCTGCTTCCGGCAGCATACCCGCAGTGCGGGCAGACTGTAAAATGGTCTTCATACGGTTCCATGCATCCCATGCATCTCACTAATCCCATACTTAATCCTCCAACCATTCATCGATCGACTTTGATTTCTTTACTACTACTTCCTGACTCATCCGCAGGGAATCAGACCGTTCTGCATCCCTGTCATGCACCTTATAGGAGACCGCGGACATGGTATCCTTCAGAAAAGCCAGATTGCCATGCAGTTCCAGATACTTATTAAAGGCTTCTTTATTGACCGGCAGGACCGATACATACGATACATGCATGGCCATCTGTCCGTCCCAGCCTATCATACTGAGAAGGAGCCGGACTGCCGCCTGCTTCCTGTTATCCTTCAGTTCCTTACTGATACACCAGATATCACTGTAGTCTGCCGCCAGCCTTCCCGAAGACAACGGTCTGACAGCGTAGAGGCCTGCAAGTTCCGTGTCTTCCTGGACCAGGGGCAGCGTACTGATCCCCGCCAGATAGTAGGTAAACTTTCCTTCCGCCAGTCCCGCCAGTGCTTCGCTGTCGTTCGCGGCCTTATACTGGCTGCCGGCCATTTCCCTTATCATCTCCCGTGCCTTATCATCCAGCACAAGCTTATCCTGATAACTGTAATCTCCGCCAAGGGAATTCAGGATCATATAGTAATTCTCCGGCGAGATATAATACCCCTCGGACGGCTCTTTCTTCAGCTGGTCAAATCCCTGAACCTGTATACTGTCCAGATCGATGCCGTCACCCCTTCGCACATATGCAACAGGGACATCCACACCCATGGGAACGCTCAGATCGCCGTTCTCCGAACCATGATATTCTTCCAGTCCGTAGTACTCGTCGTAGTTGATCTCCGAATAGAGCTCATCCAGATTTCCCGCATACTGATACGCTTCTTTACCCAGACCCGATGCCTGATATACATCCGGAAGCTTCCCTTCCTTTTCCGCTTCCTTCAACCTGTCTCCGTATTCCTCCGCGGGGATACAGGTGATCTCCAATGTGATCTGAGAATAGTTCTGTCTGTAATTCGAGGCCACACGGACAGTGTTGCCTCATCCAAATGTGTCTTCTTATATTGCTTTATGTAGAAAATCCCGGAAACCGTAAGTCCTGCGATCAGTACGGCTGCGATGGCCAGAACCTGGATCAGCCGTCTCCTCTTCTTCCTTCGGATCTCATTTTTCGGAGTTTCAACCTCCGTCCTCTCATGGATCGCATCCGAAAGCTCGTCCACCGAATGGAAACGCAGTTCCTGACGAAGTGCCATTCCCTTCATGACCGCATTGCTCAGCTTCTCCGGAACCTCCGGATTCACTTCCATTACATCCGGCACCTGATCATCCTGCATACGATCCGTGCTCTCATCCGGCTTTATACCTGTCAGCATATTGTAAAGAGTCGCCGACAGGGCATAGATGTCTGTCCATGGTCCCTGTTTACTTTTCGTCTGGTACTGCTCCGGAGGTGCAAACCCGGGAGTCAGCACGATGGACCTGGTGAGCTCTCTGTCTTCACTTGACAGCCGGGCCGCACCAAAGTCGATGATCTTTACGGTCTTGCCGCACAGGAAGATATTTCCGGGACCGATATCCCTGTGAAGGATTCCTGCCGTATGCATTTCCCGAAGGGCTTCTATCACGGAATCCGCGATAAAGAGGGAATCCTTTACGGACAGCTTCCCCATCTGCTTCAGGTATTCCTTCAGGGAGATCCCGTCCAGGTATTCCATGACCAGATATGCCGTTCCGTTCTCCATGAAGAAGTTCTTTACCTGAACGATGTACTTGCTGCGCTCAAACTGAGCAGTCCTTCTGGCCTCCTCCAGGAAACGTTCCAGTCCCTTCTGGTATTCCTCGCTGTGGCTTCCTTCATACACGATGACCTTTGCCTGGCCGGGTTCTCTGGTCACCAGTCCGGAGGGATAAAACTCCTTGATGGCCACCGTGATCCCCAGTTCCCAGTCCCAGGCCTTATACGTGATCCCGAAACCTCCGAAGCCTACGACCACGCCTACCTGATACCGGTTCTGAAGAATGGTTCCGGGATACAGATGATTTGCTTCCTTCGGTGGAGTTCCCTCCATATACCCACAGTTGGGACAGCAAAGCTGTACATTTTCATAGCCCGCAGGTACCTGATATTCTTTCATGCAGCTAAGGCAACGCCTGATCATAACTCTCTACTCCTGCTCTCCACCCGATACGGGTTCTTATCTTGTATTATACTCTATCATCTGCAGAAAATGTGTGTTATTTCCTACAGAATCCCTTCCATTTCTTACAACTGCCCGGATTTACGGAAGTTTCTCTGACTCCTTCTTCTGAATGCTCTTTACCGTTGCATCACTGATATCCGAGGTATCCAGAATATACATGGACCAGTAATCCGTGTTCCCTGTACTCTTTCGCTCCAATACGGCATACTGCTTTTCGAGGCTATAGGTCTCACCTGTATAGGACGTTCTCTCTTTCTCAAAACTGATCTTATACAGACCGTTTATCTTTTGGATCCCCGTTATGGTCACTCTTCCTCCCGAGCAGACTTCATCATAAGCAATATAATATGAACCGTTCTGATAATAGGCTGATCTTTCACTTCCGTCGTCGATCTGTCTGAGTTCTTCTGCTGTCTGATCGGAGCAGTTATATACATTCCGGAGAATCCATTCCGTCTTTGCTCCGTTTAACTGTGAATAATAGGTACCGAACCGGTTCCTCGGATCGGTCTTCTCTTTCATCTTCCCTTGGTACACCAGATGATCCGAATAAAGTGTCGGATCTACCGGATAAACGTCAAACATCGGGATAAGATTGATCGGATAGGGTTCATCACTCCTGTAATCATATTCCGAAACAAAAAAGGTGTTGAGGAAAAGAAAACCATGCAGATCATCCATCAGAAGGACCGGATCTTCTTCATCCATGAGCCCCTGATATGCAGGGAGCTGTTTCTTCATTGCATCAACACGGAAATCCGCTAATGACTGATTACCTGAATTGTTATGATCCGACAGTTTCTTTGCGGTGATGGTCTTTCCTTCCATCGTATAACTGTAATATTCGTTGTAGTAATTGTTATAATCGTTTTTGTCCGGATATACCGTCTTCATGGTCATAAGGACCCCTTTGGGATTCTTCGCATTTTTCCGATATATCCATGCTCCGTTCGTATTCATTCCGACATATTCTACCTTGCCGGAAGCACAGGTATAGATATAATTCATATAAGTCTCTTTGGATGCGTCACTTGCAAAGGATGTGAACAGAAGCTCCGGGATCCCGTTATGATCGATATCAAAAAGACATACGGACAGGTCGTCAGCTTGTTCCACGGGCTGACGAACCTTGGATACATAATCCCCGCTATTCAGGAAATCCAGATAGATCCCCGGCCAGTCCGGCTTCTTCATCCCTTTTACGTATGCGCCACCCGCTTTAAGATAGTATCCGTCGATCCACCAGTTACTTGCCATATATCCGTCACTGAAGAAATAATAATCCTTATTGTCGATCTTCAGCCACCGGCTTTTGGCATACCAGCCGGATGTATCACCGTACCACCATTTTCCCCCTTTTTTCTTCCAGGAACCCTTCGCTTTAACGGTCCAGGATCCGTCCTTATTCAGCCAGTAGCCCTGGCAGTACTCATTTGACGCCATGGATCCGTCAGCCTTAAGGAAATAAGTATGTTTCCCGATCTTCTTCCAGCCGGTCTGCATGCTCCCGGACGAAGGCTTGCAATAATACCACTTTCCACCGTCCTTCACCCAGCCGGTCTGCATATATCCTTTTTCATCAAAATGATACCATTTCCCGCCAAGCTTCTTCCAGCAGCTCTTGGCGTAGGTTCCGTCCGAATAGCTGTAATACCAGCCCTTCCTGTCCTTCTTCCACTCGCCGCTCATTGCCTCCGACGGAGATCCGCTGATCAGGCAGACCGCCAGGATCATTGTAGCAAGCAGCATACGGACGATTTTTTTCATTGATTTCTTCATGTGAATTCCCCCTTCTACAATTATGATCATATATTCAGGTCAACGACTTTCCATTCATTTTTCCTGTATCGTTCCTTTCTCTTCCTCCGCAGGCGCTTTCCCCGAAGGCTGCTCCTCCTGATGCATTTCCTCCCGATGCATTTCCTCCGTAAGTGCATCCTCCGGCTGCGGCCCATCGGCCTTCGCCTCAGCCGCACGGAGCTTCTCCATCATCGCATTCCGGCGTGCTTCCTTCCTGGAGGCCTTCTGCTCCTCCTTCCCCGCCGCCTTCAAGGCTTTCAGCTTTCGTTTCTTCTCCGCCAATGCCTTTGCCCGGTCTTTATATACATACATATACAGAAATTCGTTGATCTGTGCCCCGATAAAGATCAGATTCACCATAATATACAGCCAGAGCAGTAACGAGATGATGGTTGTGAGGGATCCGTACATCGCCGATTTTGATATGGAGTAATCGATGTATAAAGAGAAAAGCGATGACACCAGCGCCCATGCGGATGCCGTAAAGACCGCTCCGACTGCCTGATAACGAAACAGCAGCCTCCTGCTGGGCAGCATGGTATACATGCCCCACAGCAGTATGAATACCAGAAGGAAGGAGCCCACCCCGCTCAGCCGGTCGATCAGATCCGTGACATGACCGATCTCCTGATGATTTGCTTTGATCTGATCAAGGATCTGTCTGCCGAAGAGGTTCAGCATGGTCAGAACGATCATCGCCACCAGGAATATCAGGGTATAAAGCGCGCTGATTCCGCGGATCACGAAATAGTTTTTCTTCTCTCTGGAATGATAGATCTCATTCAGCCCGTTCCGTATGGCCATCAACCCCTTCGCAGACGCCCACAGTCCGACCACGACGGAAATAATGGTGAAGGACGGGGCACCGTTGGAATAGATATCCTTGATCATGCTCTCGACATATTTCGCCAGATCCGCCGGAAAGACCTTTAGCATAAGGTCCGTCAGCTGTTCCTCCGAAAAAGGAAGAAAAGGTGCGAACACAAAGATCAGATTGATTAGCGGAAAAAAAGATAAAAAGATGAAGAATGTCGACTGGCCGACAAAGGCACTGATATGCTGATCAGTGGAATCATATGAAAAATCTATGATACGGCGGATCCATTTCTTCATGATTTTTCCTCCCTCTCCATTCTCCGGCTGTTTTCATCCTTCCGCGTCTCTTCCACCACTCTGCAGAACTGCCACGAAACAAAGAAAAGCAGCAAATCTGCTGCTTTTCCGGTGAATCATATTCACATATCCGAGATGCCGGCTCCTGCCCTTTGACTCCTAGCAAAATGCCAGGTGGGTGTCCGCACGTGACTTTCTGAAGTCCACTCAGAGGAGGCTGGTCATCCGGCCACAGATGTAGGATTCCCGTAAAAGTTGATGTAGGTTCAAATATAAACAGGAGGATCGAACATCCCAGATATCTGAATATGATCAAGATGATCATTCAAGATCTTCTATTCGTAACTCATTATACGATATCGTGTGAAAAAATGCAAGAAAAATGTCTGACAAATGCGTCCTGGAAACGCCCATTGTCTGTACAGTTTACTCTCCGATGTGATTCAGATGTGCCACCGGCAGATAAACCGGAAGACCGTCCTTCCAGCCGACTCCTGCTTCCCCCACGATCAACGGACGGATATAGCGCAGCATTTCCTCCGTCACGTCATTTCCCGCTTCATTGATCCATTCCCGCGGAACGGTTTTTGCTTTATTTGCGATCTCCTGTAATCCTTCACAGCAGATCTCGTATGTATAAGGCTCATCCGAGAGCCGGCAGACGGAAGCCATGAAACCGGTCTCTCCTTCCGCTGTCTTCTTCACTGCATAAGCTCCGAGCTTGCAGGATTCTTCCAGATCGCAGGACGATGCCACATGTCCTGCGCATCGCTGGAGGATCGAAAGTTCGATGGAGCGGACCTTCGTACCAACTTCCTTTTTTACCAGCTGTTCCAGACACTTTCCGACACCGGACAGCTGCATATGACCGAACTTGTCTGCCACAGCCTCTTTCGCACTGATATAGATACCGTCCCTGTCCCGGATCCCTTCCGACACCGCAACCACTACATTCTTGGAACGGGCAAGTTCTCTTCGGATGTCTTCCAGGAATACTTCCTTTCGGAAAGGAACCTCCGGAAGATAGATCAGCTGCGGAGTGATATTATATTCATTTCTTGCAAGTGCCGCTGCCGCCGTAAGCCAACCGGAATCACGTCCCATGATCTCTACGATGGTCACGCAGGGAAGATCATAGATATAGGTATCATGAGCGATCTCCAGCATGGACGTGGCGATGTATTTGGCTGCCGATCCGTAGCCCGGTGTATGATCCGTATGGATCAGGTCATTATCGATGGTTTTCGGAACACCTGCAAAACGGATTTCCGATCCTCTTCTTTCCGCCTCCTTCGACAGCTTCGCTACCGTATCCATGGAATCATTTCCGCCGATATAGAAAAATGCAGTGATCTCCATACGTTCCAGAGTGGAAAAGATCTGATCATAAATGGCCGGATCATCCGCGGGAACCGGCATTTTCATACGGCAGGAGCCGAGATACATCGCGGGCGTCCGGGACAGGCATTCCAGAAAGCCTTCCTTCTTTGCACATTCGGAAAGCTCCAGAAAATTCTCCTCAAGCACACCGCTGATCCCATGGACCGCGCCGTAGATCCTGTCATAGACACCCGATTCCAGAGCACCGCGGATCACGCCCGCAAGAGAGGCGTTGATCGCTGCTGTAGGTCCTCCTGACTGCGCCACCATCAAATGCTTCTTCATCGGTTTACTCTCCTGTCTCGCCATTGGATTCCGTGGTCTGGCTCTGATCATCCGTCTCTCCCGGGATCAGAACCTTACCGTTACTGAAATATCCCGTCTCATTTGAGATCTCATTCGAGATCCTCTGTACATTCTGGGTCGGTGTATAATCCTGCGTACCGAAGAGGTACCGCTGGAGTGCAGACACATTTCCCGTCAGATCCTCCGGCGCGATACAGGAACCCTTGGTATCGGAGCCATAATACTGGAACTGGAAGGGGAAGCCCACCGTTTCGCCCAGCTTATAGGAAAGCACATGCTTTGCCAGATCATACATCTGGTCCTCCGAGATACTTGTGCTGATATATGGGAAGATCTCGTCTATGATCTTATCGATCGTCGCCAGATCACTGCTCTTCACCTTCGACAGCATCGCAGAGATCACTTCTCTCTGACGTTCGGTACGCGTGATATCGCCCTGATCCGTGCTTCGGATACGGGAATACGCCGTAGCCTGCGCTCCGTTCAGCATAAGGTCTCCGGTTTCAAAGACACCTTCCGAATAGATGCCGGTCACACGGATCTGTTCCATCAGACATGCGTTCAGCATATCCAGCTCATTTTCTTCCACATGCACCTGGACGCCGCCCAAAGCATCGATGGCTCTGGTCAGACCTTCCCAGTTCACGGTCACGTATGCCGATATATTCAGATCCAGGTTGCTGTTCAAAGCCTTGATGGCCATCTCGGGGCCGCCATATGCATACGCCGCATTGATCTTGGACGTGAAGCTTCCCTCCGGATCCGGGATCTCGAGAAGTGTATCTCTGTAAACGGAAACGATCCGGATGTCGCCGGTCTCATTATTTATGCTGGCGATCATGATGGCATCACTCCGGTTTCCGCTCCCCAGGCTGGAGTCCCTGGCATCCACGCCGAAAAGAGCGATATTGGTATAACCCTTCATGGATTCCGTATCCACACCGTCATTGATGGAAAGATCCTTTTCATTCAGGTCATGATAATCCAGGAGCAGGTATTTATTGTGAATGTAGGACTTTACAAGTCCCAGTATCAAAAGGACGATCACGATCAGTTCTATGATCAGCGCGATCCCCCATTTTGCGTTGGAGGACAGGCCCTTCTTCTTACCCTTTCGGGATACGGGCTCATTTTCATAGTCCTCATTATAATAATCATCATTATATGACATAGATCTCTTCCTTTTCTCACAAATCCATTTGCTATACTATAAGCGAATACCGGTTGAAATGCAAGACGTTCTGATCCGCCCTAGAGCCTGGCGACTCTCCCCCGGATCCGAAGGGATTCAAAGAACATCTCAAAAACTGTCCGGAACCGGATCTTTGTCTTACGTTCACCGTCCTGATGAAAGCAGACCTCCACCGGCTGTTCCTCCATGGTAAGTCCGTACTTTGCGGCAACAGCCAGCATCTCGATATCAAAGCAGAAACGGTCCGACTGCATCTTCTGCAGTACCGGCCGGATCCTGTCGGTCCGAAAGAGTTTGATCCCGGTCTGGGTATCCCGGATGGGCAGATGGAACAGCGCCTTCATCACCATATAATATCCGAACGTCATGATCTTTCTGTAAATGGGATAGCTCAGTCTGGATCCCGGATGAAGCTTGGACCCCAGCACGATATCGGTCCCCTTCTCCTTCATGACGGAGAGGTAACCTTCCAGCTGTCCGGGAGGAAGGTCCAGATCCGCATCCAGAAACGCGGTATATCTGGCCTTGCTTGCCTTCATTCCCCGGCGGATCGCATATCCCTTTCCCCTGTTTTTTTCATAGGAAATGACACCGATCCTCCGATCCTCGGAGGCGGCTCTTCTCATCTCGGACTCCGTCTGATCCGTACTGCCGTCATTTACCGCAATGATACGGAATGACGGGCAGAAGCTCTCCAGAGCCTCTGTGCATTTATGCAGATTCTCATAGATTTTATTTCCTTCATTGTATGCCGGCATGACAACGGCCAGTTCTGTCTGCATCTTATCTCTGTCTACCTCTGATCCATTTCCTGTGTTCTTACTTCAGTTTCTCTGCGATCATCTTATTGACGGTTGCCGGATCGCATTTGCCCTTCATTTCCTTCATGACAAAGCCGACGATCGCTCCGATGGCCTTGCCCTTTCCGTTCTTCACATCCTCAACCGCCTTGGGATTGGCAGCGATGGCCTTTCCCACAACATCCGCAAGGACGCCGTCATCTGCCTTCGTTGAAAGGTTATTGTCCTTTACATACTGCGCAGGGCTGAGATCATCGGAGAATACCGCCTTCTCAAAGACCTCCTTTGCCACCGCACCGTTGATCTCCTTTGCATCCACCAGTGCGATAAGCTCGGCAAGATTCTTTGCACTGAACCGAAGCGCTGACGCATCGGTTCCTGTCTCCTTCATCAGACGCATGGTCTCCGTCATCAGCCAGTTGGAAGCCTTCTTCGGATCAGCCCCTGCGGCCACAGCACCCTCGAAGAGATCCGCAAGCTTCTTCTCTCCCGTCAGCTGGTCGATATCATAATCGGGAAGCTGATATTCCTCTTTGTAACGCCTGATCTTCTCTGCGCGCATCTCCGGCTGACGGCTGCGGATCGATTCGATCCACTCCTCCGACACCTGGATGGGAACCAGGTCAGGATCCGGGAAATAGCGGTAATCCTGCGCATCCTCCTTGGAACGCATGGGATAGGAGAAACCTTTTTCATCATCCCAGCGGCGGGTCTCCTGTACAACCTTCTCGCCGGATTCCAGAAGATCGATCTGACGATTCACTTCATTCTCGATGCAGCGCCGGATGGCACGGAAGGAATTCAGGTTCTTGGACTCCGTCCTGGTTCCGAATTCCTCTGTCCCCTTCTCACGGATGGAGAGGTTCACATCGGCACGCATGGATCCTTCATTCAGTTTGCAATCGGAAGCGTCCAGATACTGGATGGTCTCACGAAGCCCTTCCAGATAGGCGATGACCTCATCAGCAGACCGCATGTCCGGTTCGGACACGATCTCTATCAGCGGTACGCCGGAGCGGTTGAAATCCACATAGGTCTCATCGGTAAATGCGTCATGCACGAGCTTTCCCGCATCCTCCTCCATATGGATCTCATGGATCCGGACATGCTTCTCTTCTCCCTCTGCTGTCCGGATCGATACATATCCGTTCCTGCAAATGGGATAGTACAGCTGGGAAATCTGATAATTCTGCGGATTGTCCGGATAGAAATAATTCTTCCGGTCAAACTTGCTGTTTCTTGTGATATCGCAATGTGTCGCCAGTCCGACGGCGATCGCCTTTTCAACGACAGCCTTATTCAGCACGGGAAGGCTTCCCGGCATACCGGAGCATACGGGGCACACATGGGTATTCGGTTCACCGCCGAAAGCCGTGGAGCACCCGCAGAAGATCTTGGTTTTTGTATTCAGTTCCACATGGACTTCCAGTCCGATGACGATTTCATATTCTTTGCTCATTCCAGTTCCTCCATAAAGATCCTTCGTTCCCTTCGGTCACTCAGGATGACAGGAACGATCATCCTTCCGTCCGCAGGGATTCCCGCCACAGGGATTCCCGCCACAGGGATACTAATCTGCCCTGCGGTTCTGCTCAAATGTATAAGCTGCCTGTATGATCTTCTTTTCTCCGAAGGTCTGCCCCAGAAGCTGAAGTCCTACGGGAAGTCCGGCGCGGTCCGTTCCGCAGGGAAGGGATATGCCCGGAAGACCTGCCAGATTGACCGACACGGTATAGATATCTCCGAGGTACATTTTAATGGGATCCGACAGGGACTCGCCGATGGGCAGCGCCGTTGTGGGTGCTACCGGTCCGAGGATCACATCATACTTCTCAAATGCCTTGTCAAAGGCCTTTTTGATCAGTGCCTTCACCCGAAGGGCCTTCACATAGTAAGCATCGTAATATCCGGAGGAAAGCACGAAGCTTCCAAGCATGATACGACGCTTTACTTCCTGGCCGAAGCCTTCGGAACGTGTCTTTTTATACATATTGTGAAGATCTGTATAGCTGTCTGTCCGATAGCCGTACTTAACTCCGTCGAAGCGTTCCAGGTTCGAGGATGCCTCCGCACAGGCTATGATATAGTAAGCGGGAATGGCATACTCCACCATGCCCAGGTCAAACTCTTCAACCTCCGCTCCCAGTTCACGGAACTTCTCTGCCGCTGCCAGGACCTGTTCCTTCACATCCGGATCGATACCTTCCAGGAAATAATCCTTCGGCACACCGATCTTCATGCCCTTCACATCATTCACCAAAGCCGAAGTAAAGTCGGAAGCAGCTTCCTCACTTCCTTCCGGAAGCCGGGCAGATGTAGAATCCTTCTCATCCGTAGTGGAAATGATCTCCAGAATGGTTGCACAGTCCGTCACGTCCTTTGCAAGCGGACCGATCTGATCCAGGGAGGAACCATAGGCGATCAGTCCGTATCGGGATACACGCCCATACGTCGGCTTGATCCCCGTCACTCCGCAGAAGCCTGCCGGCTGACGAATGGATCCGCCTGTATCACTGCCCAGGGCCGCAGCACATTCCTCGGCTGCAACCGCCGCTGCGGAACCACCCGAGGAGCCTCCGGGTACACGGCTCAGATCCCTGGGATTCTTCGTTGCCCCAAAGTAAGAGGTCTCTGTGGTACTGCCCATGGCGAATTCATCCATATTGGTCTTCCCGAGGATAACTGCCCCTGCATCCTTCATGGCCTGCACTGCCGTTGCTGTATAAGCAGGCACGAAATTACTGAGGATCCGTGATGCACAGGTCGTCAGCTGCCCCTCGATACACATATTATCCTTGATGGCAACCGGCACCCCGGCCAGCGGTCCCGTAAGCCCGCCTGCAGCGATCCTGCGGTCAGCCTCCTCAGCCTGACGAAGGGCACCCTCCGTATCAATGGTGATATAGGCGTGGATCTCCTTCTCTCTGGCACCGATCTGATCCAGGTAGGCCTTTGTTGCCTCCACGCTGGTGGTCTCTCCCTCCGCGATCTTCTTCCCCAGTTCCACTGCGGTAAGACGGAGTATCTCTTCTCTTTCCATTTTATGCTCCTTAAGCGTACACTAAAATGTATTGGGTACGATAAATGCCTCTTCTGTCTTCTCCGGTGCATTTGCCAGGATCTTCTCCCTGTCATCCCCGTTCGTCACCACGTCCTCCCGCATAACATTTGTTACGGGAAATGTGTGACTCATGGGTTCCACTTCCGAGACATCGAGCTCATTCAGTTTTCCGACATAATCCAGCATTTCCGACATATCCTGCTTTGCACGTTCCTTCTCCTCCGGAGAGAGCTCCAGCTTGGCCAGGATGCCGACATATTCGATGGTTTCATCTGTGATCTGCATACTCAAATCTCCTCTTTACTATCACATTCTTCGGAAAATGATCAGTCTCTCACCTTGATATGTGTCTCGCGGAGCTGCATCTCCGTCACCTCACCCGGCGCACCGCACATCAGATCCTGACCGGTACCGCTCATGGGGAAGGCGATCACTTCACGGATATTCTCCTCGTTACGGAGCAGCATGATCATACGATCCACGCCCGG
>CACYMQ010000058.1 GCA_902775555.1 uncultured Lachnospiraceae bacterium
AACCTGGACACTGAAGGATGTTCCGGCAGGACAGTCGGGTACCGTAACCCTGACGGTAAAGGTACTGGAAGGAGCGCTGGAGTCCAAGGGTGGAGCAGGTAAGGTAGTAAATGGTGGAGACACCACCACCGTGAAGGTAGGCAATGATCCGGAGTACAAGCTGAATATGGTGGAGAATCCGGTAGATGAACCGGAGACACCGGATGAGCCGAAGAAGCCGGATGAGCCGAAGACACCGGACGAACCGACACCGGAACCGGCACCGGCACCGGAGCCGCCAAAACCGGCACCGACACCGGAACCCACACCGAAACCGGATGATTCGACGATCGATACGAACGTAAAAACGGGAGATGACACACCGATCGCATTGCTGTGGTCGCTGATGATCCTGTCCCTCGCCGGAATCGGAGTTGTTGTAACCAAGAGAAACCGAAAGAAGAAATAACAGATCTGTACGTTGACGTTATTTAGATTCGGATGATAGAATGAAGGCACCTGTATGAGTGACATACAGGTGCCTTTTATCTTTGCCCGGCGGCTTTCACTTGTTCGCTTCGCTTGTGCTTATTCTTCCGTTAGTGTACGGGTGCCGGCGATCAGATGATAGTTGTTGTAGAAGGTGACGCTGACCACGCGGTTTGAATTCCGGTTTACGGTCAGGACCAGACAGTCATTTCGTTTGTTGTTATAGTAGTAATGGGAATCCGAGACTCCGCCGCTAAAGTCGGATACCTCCCTCATGGAACCGTCATATCCGTACATCATGTTGTGCACGGCAGAGATCTCAGGCTGGTTGATGGCAACTCCGTAGATCTGATATTCCCTTCCGGTGGTATTATAACCTGTCAGTTTCCCGTCGATATAGATCAGATTCAGCTCCCCGTCCGACCGTACGGTCACATGCTCGCGGGATCCCTGGGACATGGCTTTGCTGAGGTCCGGAGAATCTTCAAATGTGGTGTCCAGGTGTGTACTGATGGTCTTTTCATCCATCGTCAGATACGGGGATATATCCCGTCCTCCGGAACTGAGGAAGAACTGCAGCCCGGCGTAGACACCGAATCCCAGAGCCACCAGGATGATCATGGCGGTGATACGTCCGACAAGGGTGATCAGAACCTCCATCGAGTGACTCTTCTCTGTGAGGAAACGGCGGATCTCCCGGGTGGGAACGCCGATCAGAATACAGAGATATGCATATATGGCAAGGGCAATGATGGAATCACCGTCGGTGATGATCATCTGTAATGAAGCGGCGACAACGAAGAAGGCAAGAAGGATATATCGTACCAGGTTCAGGACCAGATGTGTGAACCCTTCACGCACATTTTTCTGATCCAGATGCCGTTTCAGGATATTGAAGAAACCATTTTGAATGGCATTGAATACAATGAAGGCAATCAACGCCACCAGAAGTTTGATCCCGTAATCGTAGATCGTAACCGTCTTTCCGTGAAGCCACAGGATCATATCCCGGATACTGGAGGCCTGGCCGTAGGTGATCTCCGTGATGCAGCTTCGAAGTATGATCAGGATGGAAATGATCAGAACGACATAACGGATCATGGTAAATATGAAAAGGACTGTGTTACGGTTGGCTTCGTCCCCGTTTGATCTTCGGTGAAGCATGGCAAAGAAGCCTTCCAGAATCCACAGTACACACATGGAAACTGCAAGAATGATTATGATCCGAAGCAAAGCATCTGTCAGAGGTGTGCGGTTTTCCTGTATCGATCTCCATATCACATCGCCGATATCAGATAATCTGTGATCCATGATCAGAGCAGGTCCTTTCAGGTAAAAATTTAGATCCACATACAGATATTATAACACAGGAGGTAGGATATGGCAGTACCAAAAGATCCTTATATGCTGCTCAGCTGGGTAAATATGAAACTCCGGGATTTCTATCCGTCACCGGAGGAACTGGCGGCCGGAGAATCGGCAGATGCCGGAGAGATCCGTGAACGACTGGAGAAGATAGGATATTTTTATGATTCCGATAAGAATCAGTTTGTGATTCACGCATAAGTATGATAAAATGATTAGTTGGGCGGGTTTCACTCGCCTAACCTTTAGAATCTTTCAATCCGGCCGGAAGCGGAAGGCTTTTGTGCCGAAAAGTCCAAGAGAGGAGAATATATCACTATGAGGAAACCAGTTGTACTAATGATCCTGGATGGCTTCGGGCTGTCGGATATTCAGGAAGCAAATGCAGCCTACATGGCGAAGACACCGAACATTGATAAACTGGAGGCTGAGTGCCCGTTTGTAAAAGGGTACGCATCCGGAATGGCAGTAGGTCTTCCTGACGGCCAGATGGGGAACTCCGAGGTCGGCCATATGAATATGGGTTCCGGCCGTATCATTTATCAGGATCTTACCCTGATCACCAAGCTGATCGAGGATGGGGACTTCTTTAAGAATGAAGAGCTTCTGGCAGCGATCGAGAACTGTAAGAAGAATAATTCGGATCTGCATCTGTGGGGACTTCTGTCGGATGGCGGTGTGCACAGTCATAATACACATCTCTACGCAATCCTGGAGCTCTGCAAGAAGGAGAATTTTGAGAGAGTATACCTGCATCCCTTCTTCGACGGAAGAGATACACCGCCGGCATCCGGCAAGGATTATCTGCAGGAGCTGGTAGATAAGGCAAAAGAGATCGGCGTAGGCAAGGTTGCGTCTCTTTCCGGGCGTTACTATGCGATGGACCGGGATAATAACTGGGACCGTATCCAGAAGGCATATGACTCGCTGGTAACCGGAGAGGGTGTTAAGGAGACGGATCCGGTACAGGCTATGCAGAATTCCTATGATAACGGAGTTACAGACGAGTTTGTACTTCCGACCGTTATCACGGATGAAGCAGGAAATCCGGTATCTCTGGTGAAGCCCAATGATTCCGTGATCTTCTTCAACTTCCGGCCGGACCGTGCACGTGAGATCACCAAGGCATTCTGCTTCTCCGATGAGGATATCGCGGCACAGCCGGGTGATGCATCCGATACAAAGAGCATTAAGTTCCTGAAGCGTGCAAATGGTTTCATGCCTCTTTGCTATGTCTGCTTCAAGGATTATGATGAAACGATCCCGAATAAGCTCGTAGCCTTCAAGAAACAGGAGATCAAGAATACCTTTGGAGAGTATCTGGCTGCAAACGGCCTGAAACAGCTCCGTCTGGCAGAGACCGAGAAATATGCGCATGTAACATTCTTCTTCAATGGCGGACTTGAGGAGCCGAATGAAGGAGAAGAGCGTATCCTTGTGAATTCACCGGCAGTTGCGACCTATGATCTGCAGCCGGAAATGAGTGCACCGGAAGTAAGTGAGAAGCTGAATGAGGCGATCCGTTCCGATAAATATGATGTGATCATCATCAACTTTGCAAACCCGGATATGGTGGGCCACACAGGCGTTCTTTCTGCAGCCATCGCTGCCGTAGAGAGAGTAGATCAGTGCGTAGGTGCTGCCGCTGAGGCTGTTAAGGAGAAGGATGGAGTCCTCTTCATCTGCGCGGATCACGGAAACTGCGAGCAGATGCTGAACTATGAGACCGGAGCACCTCATACGGCGCATACCACAAATCCGGTACCCTTTATCCTGTATAACTATGACCCTGCATACACCCTGAAGGAGGGTGGAAAGCTGTGTGACATCGTTCCGACACTTCTTGAGATCATGGAACTGCCCCAGCCCGCAGAAATGACCGGACAGTCACTGCTTGTCAGGAAATAAATGAAGATCACATTTATCTATCATAGTTCTTTTTTAATAGAATGCACGGGCTGTTACCTTCTGTTTGATTACTATCAGGGGGAGCTCCCCGAACTGGACCCCGGGAAACCGGTCTATATCATGGCCAGCCATCAGCACTATGATCATTTTTCGTCGGTGGTATTCCAGCTGGTGAAGAAATATCCGAAATGCACATTTCTTCTTTCGGATGACATCTCCAAACAGCTGGTACAGGACGCCGCGAAGGAACTGGGTGAGGATCTTCGTATCATCTGGGTGCGGGAAGGAAGCCGCCTGTCCCTAAGACCGGATCAGTCCACGCCGGAAGAGTATCACGGATTCCTGTCCGATCCAACCGGAGAAACCGGATGTAAGGACCGGATCCTGATCCAGGCTTTCGGTTCCACGGATCTGGGGGTCAGTTTTCTGGTGAGAGCGGATGACCGGCTGATCTTCCACGCAGGAGATCTGAATGACTGGTGCTGGACGAATGAGTGGCGATCCAGAAATGAGGCGATGCAGAGGGATTATCTGCGGATCCTCGGAATGATAAAGGAACAGCTGAACGGGAAAGAACTGGATGTGCTCTGCATTCCCATGGATCCGGTACTTGGTGTGGCTGAGTATCAGGGGACATTGGAATTCCTGGAGAGGATCCGGGCGCGGGCAGTCTTCCCCATGCATATGTGGGAACGGTATTCCGTAGGCGGTAGATTTCTTCTGGCCCATCCGGAGTATCGGGGGATCTTCCATCCTATCAGTGGTTCCGGATATTCATTCAGCCTTGACAATCCGGATATATAGTCATAGAATCAGCATAGGTAAAACTGAATAGAACCCACGGGAGCCGGCGGATACCGGCTGAGAGGAGGCGAATTCCAGCCTCGACCGTTGAACCTGATTTTGGATAATACCAGCGAAGGGACGGAGGCAGTTGTGCATATAACGAATGCAGCTGTTACACAAGAATTCAGCAGGCGGTCCGGACAGGGCCGCCTGCTTCTGATTACACAACGCAGAGCCGGATCGGAGAACATAACGCAGAGCCGGACCGGGGAACACAACGCAGAGCCGGACCGGGGAACACAACGCAGAGCCGGACCGGGGAACACAACGCAGAGCCGGACCGGAAAACATAACACATAGCCGGAGAAAGCGGAGCATATTACATCCGGTAGAGGGAGGAGATAAATCATGTTAAAGGAATGTTGGAAGAACGTACAGGACACGACTCCATTGGTCCACAATATCACAAATTACGTAACGGTGAATGATGTGGCAAATGTGCTGCTGGCCTGTGGCGGAAGCCCGATTATGTCGGATGAGCCGGAGGATGTGGAGGACATCACAGCCATCTGCGGAGGACTGAATATCAATATCGGGACCCTGAACCGTCAGAGCATAGAGGGGATGTTCCGGGCAGGCAGGAAGGCAAATGAACTGGGTCATGTGGTTCTCCTGGATCCGGTTGGAGCCGGTGCATCCGGCCTGCGGACGGAAACGGCGGGAAGACTGGTGGAGGAGATCCGTTTCTCCGTGATCCGGGGAAATATCTCGGAGATCAAGGCCATCGCCACGGGAAGCGCATCTACACGCGGCGTGGACGCAAATGTGGAAGATGCCGTAACGGAGGAGAATCTTCCGCAGGCTGTGGCATTTGCAAAGAAACTGGCTGGGAAACTGTCTGCCGTGATCGCTATTACGGGAGCCATCGATATTGTGGCTGACAGTCAGACCGCTTATGTGATACGAAACGGCAGGCCCGAGATGGGACGCATCACCGGTACCGGATGTCAGCTGTCCGGCCTCACAACGGCTTATGTGGTTGCAAACCCGGAGCGCCCGCTTGAAGCTGCTGCAACGGCGGTTGCCCTGATGGGGGTTGCGGGTGAGATCGGTTGGGAGAATATGCTTCCCGGTGACGGGAATTCTACATATCGGAATCGGATCATCGATGCCATTTACAACATGGATGGTGATACGCTGGAATCACGGGCCCGGCTTGAGAAGATGTGATTCGGCCGGTCACGGGATCTGCAGAGCCGGATCATGAGGAGGCTATGGGTCCACAGATCTGTAGAGCCGGAACACGAGGAGGCTATGGGTCCACAGATCTGCAGAGCCGGATCATGGGAAGTCGGACAGGAAGGATATAGGATATGAGGATAGAGAAAGAACAGCTGCTACTGTATGCCGTAACGGACAGACACTGGCTGAAAGAGGGAGAGACGCTGGACGGACCTGTGGAGCAGGCACTTCAGGGCGGAGCCACATTGATCCAGATCCGGGAAAAGGAGCTGGATGAGGCATCCTTTGAGAAGGAAGCAGAAAGGCTTCAGGACCTCTGCAGGAACTACAAGGTCCCGTTCATTGTAAATGACAACGTGGAACTTGCAGTAAGGATCGGAGCAGACGGGGTACATGTAGGACAGGAAGATATGGAAGCCGGGCAGGTAAGGCGGTTGATCGGACCGGACCGGATCCTGGGTGTATCTGCGCAGACTGTGGAGGAGGCACTTCTTGCGGAGGCAGCAGGCGCGGATTACCTCGGGGTCGGAGCGGTGTTCCCGACAGGGTCCAAGGACGATGCCATCGAGGTCCCTCATGAGGTCTTAAGGGAGATCTGCCGGGCAGTCTCAATCCCTGTAGTGGCCATCGGCGGGATTACCTATGAGAATATACCGGAGCTTTCCGGCTCGGGGATCGCGGGGATTTCCGTGATCAGTGCCATTTTCGGACAGGAAGACATAGGGGAGGCAACCAAAAGGCTGAAGGAACGCGTTGAGCAGACCCTCTGAGAGAACATCGGCTGTCATCCTGAGCGGAGCGAAGGATCTTTACCGATAAGATTCTTCGGGCTGCGCCCTCAGAATGACACGGGTCTGTCATCCTGAGCGAAGCGAAGGATCTTTACTAATAAAGTACAGCGGTACACCGGGGGCACCACTCTGTATCGCTATAAAAAATAAGTGATCAAAGGAGGTTCTTATGAGAACAGCACTTACGATCGCCGGAAGTGATTCCGGCGGAGGCGCCGGGATTCAGGCGGATCTGAAGACCATGCTGGCACATCATGTATTTGGTATGAGTGCCATTACGGCCCTGACAGCGCAGAATACCACCGGCGTCACTGGGATCCAGGAGGTAACTCCTGACTTTTTGGGAAAGCAGATCGACGCTGTATTTACAGATATTTATCCGGATGCAGTGAAGATCGGAATGGTTTCGGGCAGCGACCTGATCCGGGTCATCGCGGAGAGGCTTCGCCGGTATGAGGCGAAGAATATCGTAGTGGATCCGGTCATGGTAGCGACCAGCGGAGCAAGGCTGATCAGTGAAGATGCCATAGCAACGCTGAAGGAGGAACTGATCCCGCTGGCAACCGTTATTACACCGAATATCCCCGAAGCGGAGGTTCTCTGCGATATGGAGATCCGAAGTGAAGAAGATATGGTCCGGGCGGGCCGGAGCATCCGTGAGCAGTACGGCGTCGCCGTTCTGATGAAGGGCGGGCATAGTATTAATGATGCAAATGATCTTCTGATCAAAGAGGATGATGAAGTATGGTTCCGGGCAGCCAGGATCGATAATCCCAATACTCACGGAACAGGGTGTACACTGTCTTCCGCCATCGCATCAAATCTGGCGCTGGGAAGAGAACTTACAGAAGCAGTCGCACATGCAAAGGATTATCTTTGCGGCGCGCTTGCGGCAGGGCTGGATCTGGGGCACGGCAGCGGGCCGATGGATCATGGTTACATGATCCCGGAACCGGAGAATGACCTTCTGTATCTGTAGGAGGTGCGCGTTGGAGAAAAAGACAAGCACCTTTAACAATGCACTGATCTGGTTCGGAGCCGGTGTATCCATCGCCGAGATCCTGACCGGAACGTATCTTGCTCCTCTGGGATTCGGAAAGGGGCTTCTGGCAACACTTCTCGGACACGGGAT
This sequence comes from uncultured Lachnospiraceae bacterium, assembly GCA_902775555.1. GTDB lineage: Bacteria > Bacillota > Clostridia > Lachnospirales > Lachnospiraceae > Eubacterium_Q. Next base: position 7,693 of record CACYMQ010000058.1, read on the forward strand.
CGGTTGTATTCTGCTGTTCTTTGCAGGTCTTATGGGAGCACGTACCGGAAAGTCCTCCATGGAAACGGCAGCTATGTCCTTCGGAAATAAGGGTGTAGCTATATTTGCAATATTAAATGTGATCCAATTGATAGGCTGGACCGGGATCATGATCTATGACGGTGCAGCTGCTGCAAACGGGGCATGGGAGATCGGATCCTGGATCTGGGCCGTGGTGATCGGAGTGTTGATCCTGATCTGGATCCTGGTAGGGATCGAGAATCTCGGGAAACTGAATCTGGTTGCGATGATCCTGCTCTTTGGGCTGACGGTAGTTCTCTGTGTTATCATCTTCCGTAATGGCGGAGGAGAGATACCGGAGGATGACTCCATCTCCTTCGGAGGAGCGGTTGAACTCTCCGTAGCCATGCCGCTTTCCTGGTTCCCTTTGATCAGTGATTATACCAGGGAGGCAGAGAAACCCTTTGCCGCCACCATGGCAAGTACCGTGACCTACGGACTGGTAAGTACCTGGATGTTCCTGATCGGAATGGGGGCGACGATCATGACAGGCACAGGAGATATCGCAACGATCATGCTGAAGGCGGGACTGGGGATCGCCGGGCTTCTGATCATTGTTTTTTCGACGGTGACCACTACATTTCTGGATGCCTTTTCCGCAGGAGTCAGTGCAGGCAGTATCAGCAGGAGATTGAAGACCAGACCGGTGGCCGTGGGTGTTACCGTTCTCGGAACGCTCGGAGCCATCATTTTCCCGATGGACGATATCACGGACTTCCTGTATCTGATCGGTTCGGTGTTCGCACCGATGATCGCGGTCATGCTGGCGGATCATTTTCTTCTTGGAAATGATGCCTCGGAGCGTAAGGCAGACTGGGTCAGCTTCCTTGTGTGGCTGGCTGGATTTGCACTGTATCGATGGCTGCTGCATGTGGATACACCGGTGGGAAGCACGCTGCCGGATATGCTGGTTACCATGATCCTTACCTATGTTGTGAAGAAGATCGTCGGCCGTTGTCAGAAAAGTACATAAGGGACATATTATTTTTGTAAAAACTGCAATCTTACCTTCTTTTGAAAAAAATGTTACAATATGAAATGTAGTGCATTTTGTATCATTATCAAAAGGAGTTGTTCACATGTTCAAAGTCGGGGACTTTGTTGTATACGGAAGTAACGGTGTATGCCGGATTACCGAAGTAGGGCCCATCGACTGTCCGGGTGTGTCCCAGGATAAGCTCTACTACACTATGACTCCTTGCTACATCAGAGGCAGTGAGATCTTCACCCCGGTGGATAATGACCGGGTCGTGATCCGAAAAGTCATGTCGAAGGAAGAAGCGACTGCATTTGTTCAGGATATGCCGAAGATCAAGAAGATGCCGGTTGAGGAAGAGAAGAAGAGAGAACTGACCTATAAGCAGGCTCTTCTTACCTGTGAACCGGCGAAGATCGTCAGCCTGATCAAAACGATTTATGAGCGGATGCAGGAGCGTCAGGCCGAAGGCAAGAAAATGACAAGTTCGGATTCGAAGTATTTCCATATTGCAGAAGACAGTCTTTACGGAGAACTGGCTATCTCACTGGGAATGGACAAGGATGCGGTCAGCGCATATGTTGAGGAAGAAATGCACCGTCTACAAGCTGTATAACAACAGACGAAACAGGGAGAAGGGATCCGGATCGACAGGATCCCTTCTCCTTTTTATTTTCACAAAACGACCCGCACAACAGTCGGGCAGGAGGCGGTCGGCCTCCTCCGGCTGATACAGTGGGATCAGGAGAAGGTCAGCGGACGGAGCCCCTGATCCTGGTGACATGAAAGAGAAAACAAGGTATACTGAGGGTGTGTCATCCCGAGAAACGCGGGACCTTTGGGATGAAACAGGACCCGGGGATGTCATGTGACAGATTTTGTACATAGGGCACAAAGCACCGGATTTAAGGAGATATTCGGATTTAAGGAGATATCATGAATAAGAATGATATATGTGAGATCATCATTGAAGATATGGGGAAGGACGGCGAGGGAATCGGTCATGTGGATGGTATGACCGTATTCGTAAAGGATACGGTTGTGGGTGACCGGGCCACTGTAAAGGTGATGAAGGTGAAGAAAAACCTCGCTTATGCCCGTCTTATGGAGATCAGGGAACCATCGCCCTATCGCGTGACCCCGATATGTGAGAAAGCGGTGCAGTGCGGTGGATGTACGTTGCAGCACATTTCCTATGAGAAGCAGCTGGAGCTTCTGCAGAATCATGTAAAGAACTGTCTTACAAGGATCGGAGGCCTGAAGGATGCGGAGGCATTGATGGAACCGGTGCTGGGGATGGAGGAGCCGTTTCATTTTCGGAACAAGATGCAGTTCCCCGTGGGGACAGATCGGGATGGCACTCCGCAACTCGGATTCTATGCAGGCCGGACCCATTCACTGATCCCTCTTTCGGATTGTCCGGTGGGACATCCGGTGAACCGGGTGATCCTTCAGGCAGTGAAGGAGTATATCCGTGAGGCACATGTACCGGTATATGATGAAGAGAAGCACGAGGGACTGCTGCGTCATGTGCTGACCCGGGTGGGGTTCGGAACCGGGCAGGTGATGGTATGCCTTGTGGTGAACGGGGACAGGCTGCCGGAGGAGGACCTCCTGGTGGAGAAGTTGAGAACTGCAGTGGACGGGACCCCCGTGGAAAGGACTTTTGAGGACGGAGTCATCTCGGACCGAACTCCCGGCAATGGGACAGGGAAGGAAAGACCGCAGGACGGCAGGCCACTTCGTCTGGCATCTGTCTGCATGAATTTCAATACGGAGAAGACGAACCGGATCCTGGGTTTTCATAGCCGGGTGATCTTTGGGACAGCGGTGATCGAGGATACCATCGGAGATATCCGGTTTGAGATCGCGCCGGAATCCTTCTTCCAGGTGAATCCGGTACAGACCGGGAAACTATATGGAAAAGCGCTGGAGTACGCAGGCCTTACCGGGGAAGAAACGGTCTGGGATATGTACTGCGGGATCGGAACCATTTCCCTTTTTTTAGCACGGAAGGCAAAGAAGGTTTATGGTGTGGAGATCGTTCCGCAGGCCATCGGGAATGCAAAGCGTAACGCTGAGCTGAACGGATTTCAGAATACGGAATTCTTCGTGGGAAAGGCGGAGGAGATCGTTCCGAAGTTATACGCGGAGGATCCGGACAGATATCGTGCAGATGTGGTGGTTGTGGATCCGCCGCGGAAGGGATGCGATTCGGAGCTGCTTTCCACTATTGCGTCCATGTCACCCAAACGTCTGGTGTACGTATCCTGTGACCCTGCAACACTGGCGAGGGATATCGCGATCCTGTCGAAGGAAGGCTTCGTGGTGGAGAAGGTTGCGACGGTCGATATGTTCCCGCATAGTATGCACGTGGAGACTGTAGTGCTTTTGAACAACAAATTTGCTAAGGTAAAGGATTTTGTTCAGATAGGTATAGACGCTGAAGATTACTATAGGATAAAGGATTCGGAGAAGGACACAGATGAATAAAGAATGGTCTGAACTGAATAAACTGATGCAAACTTAGGATAAAGGATTCGGAGAAGGACACAGATGAATAAAGAATGGTCTGAACTGAATAAACTGATGCAAACTCAAATAAAGAAAAAGGATACCTATGATTCAGGCATCGGTACCTTGTTTTCGCTGCGTGATAATCTGTGGGATATGATCATTTCATTCAAAGATGAACTAAGTAGGGAAGAATTCAATGCGATACCATATATCAACGCTGAGGGTTATCATAGCAAGACCATTGCGTACTCGCTGTGGCATATCTTTCGTATTGAGGATATCGTGGCTCACACATTAATCAAAGAGGATGAGCAGGTATTTTTCAGGGAAGGATATCAAAAGAGAATTAACTCACCTATCATCACCACAGGAAATGAACTGGTTAAGCAGGAGATTGCTGACTT
>CACYMQ010000059.1 GCA_902775555.1 uncultured Lachnospiraceae bacterium
CTGGAAGAGATCCAGGGACAGATCGAAGACGCTAAGGCTGACATTATCGAAGCCATGGGAACCATGTCCGATATGGAGAAGTTCATCGATCAGTACAATCTGTTCAACGCAAAATATCAGGAGGTATCCAAGCAGGTATCTCACACCTCCGGATTTGACATAAGCCAGGAAACCAAGAACGCCCTTCTGGCAGAGAAGGTAGGGGATGTAAAAGACTGGTACAGCAACGACAATCTGGTCTTTAACCACATCGCACTCGGAAGCTTCCTCTCCGGCGAGACAAAGCTTGTATCCGGTCAGAAGGACATTTACGCAGCCATCATGGATCACTACTCCAAGACGCGTTGGCGGTCTACCTGGAAAGCTCCAGCCAGCTGATCAATTGCATCATCGCCAAGAGAAATGTACTGCTGACTGAAGGCACCGAGCGATCTCTCTGTGACGCAGACTACTGCAAGAACAAGATCAGTGAAATGCTAAATCAGATCATAAGGGTAAATGAAACCCTTGACGCATATAAAAAGAACAACGATCCTCTAACCCTCTACGATCGTACCGGAAACGGGCAGCAGAACATCGTCCTTTCAGAGTCTGTAAGTAAGGCAGACTTCAATAAGAAGAAGGCCATGAATGACCTGGTTGGTTCCAAGGCCCTCTCCGATAAGCAGCTTAAATCCATCGTAGACTATGTAAAGACGAACTACCCCGGAAAGACCCTTCAGGAATACCTGACCTACGTAGGATTCACCTTCTCTGACAAGAGCTACGCAACCTACCTTACGGAATATGAAAAAGAACGTGCAGAGGCAGAAAAGGCTCTGAAGGAAGCAGAAGAGGTTCTGGAGCGCAAAGCAAATGAAACCCCGAAGGAGCAGACGATCATCTTCCCCGAGATCCCGGGCGTGACCTTCTTTGATCCGATCCAGCCAAGCGTCTGGACAGACTGGGAAAAGGTGAAGGCAGAAAATACCGTAAAAGAGATGACCGAATTCCTGAAGAAGGATCCGATGACAAAAGAAGAATATCAGAAGAGCTGCAAAGTATCTGACGGAGCATTCTTCCTGACCAACCGGGGTCGTAAGAACAGCACGACCATGAGCTCCGGCACCGCAGCAGACTACTACTACAACGGAGTAGGACTTCAGGATACATCCTTAAAGGAGAAGGAGAACCGCTACCTCTACATCTCCGAAAGCTACAGCACAACCAAGAGAAACGAAGCAAAGGCAGATATGTACTTCCTGACGATCAAGTAAGTACTGTAAGACAGCCAAAGCTCCGGACCCGAAACCCCGGGTTCGGAGCTTTTTTTGCGTTGTAATAGATTGAAGTGGGACGATTGGGGACGGTTCTGGGACGCCCAGAACCGTCCCCAATCGTTCCACGGTCGAAGGATCCGGAGCTGGCGAGGAGCTGACACATTTCCTACAGGGATCCGGTGCGGGTGTACCGGGGAGCCACATTTAGAAAAAAATCCATTTTCGTAAAGATTTTGTAAAGGTGACTGGTTTATGATAAGCGCATAAAGAAACACATAAGCCGGAGATACATGATTATACCAGACAGGGTTGATACGGATTTGGAGGTAGAACGATGAAAGAATGGATCTTTGAAGAAGGCGAAACAGAAGAGCCGGAGGTCGATGAGGAACAGAATAGACAAATAATAGCCCAGGAGCATACCCGGCTGAAGGAGAAACAGGCAGAACAGTCGGCGCAGGGGGAGAAGGCATTTACGACGGAAATGGGAGCGTTGGCTAAGAATCCTGCAGCGGGAAAGATACACGATCTGAAATTGAATCTGTCGAATCCTGTCGGAGGGGACCCCTTCGGCGGAACGATGACCGATGAGAATATCGATGAAGCCGCAGCGCTTTTTGATCAGTTGTTTGATCCGGACAGGATCGGCAGCCTGAGGAATTTCTCCGTGAACGGAACACAAATGACCGCCTATGCTGATGAAGTCGCAGAAAGGATAGGATTCGGGCATAAGGTATATTCCAACAATACGAAGCTGGAAAAAGGATCATTTGACGAAAAGTTCGCAAAGGCTGTATTTCTTCATGCGATCACGAATAAAAAGAACAAAGCGGAATTTTCGCTGCATGGGAAGAAGGTTTCCTTAAAGATTCCGGCTGCGACAAAGGAGCAGATCAGGAAGGCTGCGCACTTCCGTAAGGAAACAGAACAGTTCAAACAGGAGTTTCAGAATATTCCGGAAGTAGAGATCCCGGGCTTTATCCTCCTGAAACAGGATATAAAGAATGCGGGGCCCGAGGTCTTAGGTCTTGGCTTCAACTCTGAGGAAAGAAGAAATGCTGCGGAGGATCATTTTTCCGTTACAAAGCTGAAAGATGAGAACAAGGCAGAGTATGATCGCGCAGTTGGTCTGTACGATAAGATATTCGGGGGGATCTATGAGCAGAAGCTCAGCGTTGCCGAAGGCACTACGCTGTTAGCGTTGAAAGCGCAAAAACAGATAGAACCCAGGTACCTTCAATTTGAGGTTAACGGTCGAAGGAGTTCGGTTACATCAATCTCCTCCAACCGGGAGTTAGGCTGTCAATCAACGGATGACTATAAGGTGGCAGCAATCTATCTTCTGTCAAGATATGATCTGTCGATGGTGGGCCTGGATGGCCTTAAGAGGCATACTTTCTCAAAGCCGGTACCTGAGGCTCCGAAGAGCGAGATCAATAACGAAGAAGCGAAGGTAGAAGATCCGAAGAACGAGATCAATAACGAAGAACCGAAGGTAGAAGATCCGAAGAACGAGATCGAAAATGAAGCAGCGGAGAACGGAGAGCTCAATGAAGCAGAGGAGAATGGAGAGCTCAATGAGGCTCCGGAGAATGAAGAACATAGAGAAGCTCCGCTAAAGAAAGAGATCCCCGAGGAAGAAGAAGAGAATCTGGATGATTTTTCCGCAGAGGAATCAAAGAGATATAATAATATAAAACCCTGCGAGAAGGCGGCGGTTCGCTTCCTTGAGAAAGATCTTCGCAAAGCGAAGGATGAAGTCTTCTCCTTCAGCTTCAACAGTGAGAAGAATATCCGGAACAAGAAGTATAAGCCGGACCTGACGAAACTGTCAAAGGACGAGGTTGACCGGGCGGTAGCTCTTTACGACAGGATATTCGGAAGATATCATAAAAATGTGGGTAAGCATTTAGATACTTATCGCTTCATTTATAACGTGCACTATGGGAATGCGTATGATGAGTATGAGTCAACACATCCGAGATATTTACTTTTTAACTGGAAAAATCCGAAGACCTTCCTGGAAGAGCAGGGGATCCAAAATGCATCAGTAGACATGCAGAAGGTGGCAGCAATCTACCTTCTGGGACGACATCCGCTGAGGTTACAGACAACGGATTATTCGGGGTCTGCCACTTATGAGCCTCTTTCCGGAAAAGAGATCAAACCGGAGGTTGAAGAGAAGAAGCCAGTGCAGCAGGCAAAGAAGCCGGTAGAGGAGAAGAAGCCAGTGCAGCAGGCAAAGAAGCCGGCACCGGAGAAGAAGACCGCTGCAGAGAAGAAGGCAGTGCCCAAGGCAAAGAAGCCCGCAGAGGAGAAGAAGGCAGTACCTAAGGCAAAGAAGTCTGCTCCGGTAAAAACGGATGCGGATAAGTATGATGATTATATGCAGCGCTTTACGGATCCGACTCTCGCAGTCCCGGATGAGCTGATGATAAAGTACCTGTCCCTGGTCCTTGCGGCAGGAGCACTGAAAAAGGCCAATGTCAGATTCAATGAGAAGTCGATCAGTAAGGTCAGTGAGCATATGCAGAAGATTTATACGCTGGATAAGTTGAACGATGATAAAGCATTGCTGCATCATTGTCTGGATAGCGTTGAGGAAGCACTGAAGACCGGAGAACTGGTCAGAAGAAAGCTCTACCAGGTTCCGAAAGCACAGAGGAAAACCTACGCAAACGAGATGAAGACGCTGGCTGACAGCATGATGACTACCGAGGGAAGAAGTCCGGAGTTCAAGGCGCTGGGAGAGGCTATCCGGGCAGCCGGGATGCTTCCGTCGAAGACGGCGGGAATGGATCCGGCAGAGGTACCGAAGGCGTATCGGAATGCGAATATCATCGTTGTGGAGGCCGTCGGCAAATACATCAAAGGTAAGGAATCTCTGAGAGGAACAGAGAAGGGGAAGGAACGTTTCCGAAATGCCATGGATGCATTGGCCATCGCGGTTAAGGCAAATCCCTTCCTCAAAGCCAGAGTTAATAGACTGCTCAACGAGATTAACGCGAAGCGTGATCCTGCCGACAGGATCAATATCGAAACATTTACCGAAGATTATGGTGCAGGGAGAGCAGCGAACGCAAAAGCACAGCGCGAGCCCAAGGCAGCACCGAAGGTGAAGGCAAAGCCGAACGTAAAGGCAAAGGTAATAGGAAAATAGAAAAATAGAAAAGTCGTAACGATCGGGGACGGATCTGGGACGATTGGGGACGGTTCTGGGACGCCCAGAACCGTCCCCAATCGTCCCAAACGCTAACGTTAAAATCAACAAGTATTGTCCCGCCATACTTTTGTATGATGTTCGCTATCTTACTTTTTAAATAGAGTTCCGCAGAATTGCATGCACTTATACATACCACAGGATCGGAGATTGGATGAAACCAGTCACCGGTCCTGTTTCCGTCTATACGACATTTGGATATATCAATCATACATACGTCGTAATTCTTGACAGGCTAACGTTTATTAGCTATAATGGATACCGGCTTTAGATCGTGAATGATAAATACCGAACAAAAGGTGAAAGTAATGAAGTATATCTATATCATCAAAACTCAAATTATAAAGAGTATGACATATGAGTTCAATGTATATGGAAACATTATCATGCAGACGATCATCATGATAACGTCGGCTTATTTTTGGAAAGCGCTGTATAAGGATCAGAGTATGGTCGGTGATGTTGATGCGCAAAGCATGCTTACATACATAGTCATTTCATCCGCGCTGTCGGTGCTTCTCATAACAAATGTGGAGCGAAGGATTGAGCAAAGTGTCGCAAAGGGAACCGTGGCCACAGATATGATCAGGCCGGTCAATCTATTCGGGATGTATTTTGCGGAAGATATCGGGAGTATTATCGCTTTGATCTTTCAAAATATGATCCCCATACTCCTGATCGGATCCCTCATGATCAAAGCACCGGTTATGGCTGATATCCGCGCGCTTCCGCTGTTTATTCTCTCGGTCATGGAGTCGTTCCTGATCAACTGGCTGCTTGCCGCGTTGTTCGGGATGATCGCCTTCAGGACGATGAATATTTCCGCATTGCTCCAGGTCAAGAAGCACCTGATCAGACTCCTGTCCGGAAGCATCATTCCGGTATGGTTTTTCCCGGAGGGTGTGGCAAATGTACTTAACGCCCTTCCGTTTGTATATATCTACCAATTACCGCTGAGCATCTATATCGGCAGAGGAGATTGGGTCGAGCACATAGCGCAGATGAAGATACAGTTCCTGTGGCTGATCGCGCTGTCTGTTCTTTTTTATTATGTTCAGAACAGGGCGACAAGAAAAGTTATGGTGCAGGGAGGATGATCATGATGAAAATGTTTCGTACGCTGTGCCATTACCTTGATGTTACATGGCAATCGATAAAAATGGCATTCATGACGATCATCGAATACCCATCAAGTATTGCAGGCTGGCTGATCTCAAATCCACTGCAGTTTATCATGGGCTTTGCCATCATCAGGTTCGTTGTCGAATCCTTTGGTGAGATCAATGGATGGAATTACGGCCAGCTTGCATTCTTATACGGATTGTCGGTGATCTCTCACGCGCTTTCGATGATATTCTTCGTCCAGGGCTGGTTCATGGGGTGGTACGTGATCGAGGGGGAATTTGACAGATATCTGACCAGACCTCTTGGTGTTCTGTATCAGTTTTTCTTTTCCAATATCAATATCTTTGGCATTACGGATCTGATCCCGGGAATCATAGTATTTATTTACGGATGTATCAAATGTGAGATCAAGGTGACATTTCTTTTTGTGATCTCGGTGATCATCATGTTGATCGGAGCAACGCTGATACGTGGAGGAATATACATCCTGATCGGCAGCACTTCATTCCATACGAGAAATGCTGTGGATTTCGGACAGTATACCCAGGAGATCATGGATAAGACGACCATGTATCCCATCTCCATGTATCCGGAGAGTTTGCAGTTCATACTGACATACCTGATCCCGGTGGGATGGGTATCCTTTTATCCGGTATCCTCGCTTCTCGGGATCGAGGTCGGGATAGGTGAGGCTTTGCCGGTTCCCTTGGTCACGCTGCTGATCGGCATCGCGGTGATGCTTCTGGCGGGGGCTTATTTTAAAGCCGGACTTAAAAAATATGAAAGTGCGGGAAATTGATTATGATAGATGTTCAAAACCTATGCAAAGACTATATTCTGAAGAAGAAGGACGGCGGACTGAAAGGCGCGCTGAAAGGGCTTGTAAAGAGAGAACATATACCCGTTCATGCGGTAAAGGATCTGTCATTTCATATCGATCCCGGCGAGATTGTGGGATTCATCGGCCCAAATGGCGCCGGAAAGAGTACCACGATCAAAATGATGTCCGGGATTCTTACTCCGACTAAGGGCAGTGTCCTGATCGATGGCAGGGATATTACCAGATACAGAAAAGAGGTCGTGAGAAATATCGGCGTTGTTTTCGGACAGAGGTCGCAGCTGAACTGGGATCTGCGTTTGCAGGAAAGCTTTGAACTATTGAAGCACATTTATCAGATCGATCAAAAGGACTATGATCAGACCCTCGATGTTATGGATGAGATCCTTGGGATCAAGGAGATTATGGGCAAACCGGTGCGACAGATGTCCCTTGGGCAGAGAGTAAAGGGAGATCTTGTTGCCTCTATGCTGCATTCTCCCAAGGTCCTCTTTCTTGATGAGCCCACGATCGGTCTGGATGTTTCCTCCAAGTATTCCCTTCGCAAGTTCATAAAAGAGATCAATAGTGTCAGAAATACCACGGTCATTCTGACAACGCATGATCTGGGCGACATACAGGAACTTTGCGAACGGTTGATCATCATCAATCATGGTGTCATGATGGAAGATGGTAATCTGAAGGAGATCGCCGACAGGATTGCTCCGTATAAAACGCTGGTTGTCGAGTACTATGACGAGTCTGCACCGGAGCATGAAAAGTGTGAAATGATCGAACATGAAGGAAACATAGCTAAGTACAGGTTCTTGAAAGCGGAGGTTACGGCGGCGGAAATCATTGCAGACCTTTCCCGGACCGGATCGATCAAAGATGTATCCATCGAGGAGGCCGGGATCGATGATATTATTAAGGCAGCTTATGAAGGAGCATGATCTGTTACAAAATTCGTAGAAATATATACAAGTTTAATGATAAGATAAAACTGTAACCGCAAATAGTATCGAATCGCGATAGAGTTTATGTTTGGATTATATATTTAAAATCGGAGAGGATATCAATATGGATTTTTATGAAGTTTTAAAGACCGAACAGGCTACATGATGGTGTGTAGCCTGTTCTTTTTTTTGTTCTGAGTGAGACAAATATGTCGCATTCTTCCGTGTAGAATTGATTATAGATGAATCAAGGAGGCGGAGGAGGAATATGTGGCATAGAGAGAATAATTTGTTTGGAAAAGATGAGAACCACCCAACGTGGAAAGGAAAATGGAAACAGCAGAAGGAAGTGAATCGTATCATTGCGGTGCTGCACTTGAAACCGCCAAAAGAAGATAGGGAATCCTATCGGCGTTATATAGAAGTATGGGGAGAATACGCACGAATCAAGGAGGAGGACGATAGGATCATCCGATACAGCAGACATCGGTAAGGCAATATTTAGCAGAGAATGTGACAAAAATGTCCGACGAAGCCGTGTATATTTGGCGTAGAAGGAGGATAAAAAATATGGAGAGAAAGACGCTGAAGACGAACGGTATAGCGAAGAGCATCGGTAGAATAAGGATGAAAAAAAGGGAGAGAAATGCGCTAGTGACCGCGTTTAAGCATGATATGCTTCCGATAGGAATACCATGTTGGTTGGATGGTTGCCGAATCCATATTTGTTCGATAAAAGGGCTTACTGAGGATATGTTAGATCAGTATGAACTCCCGGCATTGATCATTTGTTCCAGCTGGGCATCACGGCTGGTGAAAGCCCTTTTTGCAGACGATTTCTGCGCAGTCAGTTTCCTTGATTTAATTGATGCGAATAAAGCGGGGGCCATGCAACCCCAGCATGCTGATGTAATTCTTTCTTTTTTCTATACTTTGGGCAGCTTACCAAAGAAGATTACAGATCTATTTATCTGTGGCGATGGTGGTGATTCGAGAAGTCCGGCAATAGCGGCTACGATTTTAAGATTACTCGGCAAGGATGACCGGGCAGTATGGGAGAATCCGTTCTATACGCCGAATATTCTGGTGTACTACCAGATGTGCAGGGCGTTTGGGATTACAGTTTCATGGGAGGATGTACTGAAACTGCGACAGGTCAGTGACGAAGCTTATAGAGAAGCCCAAAGGAACAACGGAAAGACAAGTCACAGAAGATGGGAGGTATTATGACGCAGATAACATAATGGACTGTGGTAGTGAAAGTGTTTGTCATAGTAGAGGAAATCAAAAGGATGATTAACATGGATAAAAATGCTCTTATAACTATGGTTGAGACAGATATGCTTCCGGATGGAAATCTGATTCGTTTTACTGTGTACCTGCACCCGATCATTTATGAAGGTTCTAAGGTGATGGAGGGAATCGAATACGATAAATCGTTGTTTCGTGATATGACCGAGCGAATTCCAATCAAATTGATCAATGAACCGTTGTCCGGTCCGGGCGAGGAACTGGAGAATCCGATCACATCGACATGGAATGATTTTATTCGAGAGTGTGAGTGGTATACAAAGGAGAACGGTTTCACGGTTCTCTCTGAAATGCGAAATAAGGATTCGAAGATAGCGAAGCATGTAATTGAGATTGGCTTGGAGAATAAACAGTGCGGATCCATTGTATGCGATCTTAAGGTGTCGGATAATCCGCTGTCTCCCGATTTTCCGGAGAAGGCAAGGGATAAGGTCATGGAACATCTGCAGATGGACAGGATTCTGGACGGAAGTGCATTTGCTATGGGGATTGATTTTCAGGTCGAGCGCGTGGTGGTAAATGGTGCGGTAAATGATTCATTCCTTAGAGCGATAGATTGTCTGGACATTCAATTACAGCGTATGAGGTCATATCTTACAGGTAGAAAACTGGATCTTAAGCCATACCGAATGGAAGATTACCGTATCCATATTTATCCGATAAAGGGACTAACTGAGGATATGTTGGCTCAGTATGAATTCCCCGCATTGATCCTATGCTCCAGCAGAGTGTCGAGACTTGTGAAAGCCCTTTTTGCAGATGACTTCTGTGCGGTGAGCTTCCTGGATACGATCGATGTGAATGACGAGGGAGCAATGCAACCCCAACATGCAGATACAATCCTTTCCTTCCTCTATTCTCTGGATAGCTCGATTACGAGGATCACGGATCTCTTTATCTGCTGCGATGGTGGAGATTCGAGAAGTCCGGCGATTGCGGCTGCGATTTTAAGATTACTGGGCAAGGATGACCGTGCAGTATGGGAGAATCCTTTCTACACGCCGAATATCCTGGTGTATTACCGAATGTGCAGAGCATCTGGAATTTCAGTTTCATGGGAGGAAGTACTGAAACTGAGACAGTTGAACGAAGAAGCGTATCGAAAAGCACAAATGAACAACGGACAGACATGCCACAAAAGATGGGAGGTACTGGAATGACGAACATTGATATCAAACACGCATGTACATTTACCGGTCACCGGCCGGAAAAACTGGATGCACCGGAGGCGCAGGTGAAGGAATGGCTGGAGGAGCAGATCCGGCAGGCAGTGGCTGATGGTTATACGGACTTTATTACCGGGATGCAGCGTGGAGTGGATCTTTGGGCTGCCGAGATCTTATTAAAGCTGAAAAAGGAAGGAAACCCTGTCCGGATCATCGCGGCGGTTGCATTTGAGGGCATGGATAAGGGCTGGAAGGATGAATGGGAACAGATATTTCTTAACACCCGAAAGGCAGCTTTCGAAGTGCATGTTATTTCCAGGTATCCGGGCAAGGCGGCATTTCTTAAGAGAAATGACTGGATGGTTGATCATGCCAGCCGGTTGATCGCGGTGTCCACCGGTGCACCCGGCGGGACGCAGAAGACCATTGATTATGCGGTGAAGATGGGGCTGGAGGTCAGAAAATTTCATGAGGTGAACTGATGGAAAAAAGAATTCGAATCGATGAAGCACAGAAAAAACGAGTAGAACTTCGCCTGCACACGAATTACTCAGCAGAAGATGGCATCCTCGATATCAGCGAAGCAATCCGACGGGCAAAGGCTTGGGGGATGAATGCTTTGGCAGTTACTGATCATTTGGTCGTTCAGGCTTTTCCGGATGCACACCGGGAAGTTGCAGATGATCCCGATTTCAAGGTGATCTATGGTGTTGAGGCGCATTTTATGGATGATCAGAGGGATATAATCTTAAATGGACAGGGAGTGTTTTTCGACGAAAAACAGGAATATGTTGCGTTCTATATGGCTACAACAGGTTATTCTGTTAAGGACTGCAGGATCATCGGGATTGATGCTGTGAGGATGGATGCATCCGGTAATGAAATCGGATGCTTTACCCGGCTTGTGAATCCGGAAGTGGAGATTCCTGATTATGCTGAAGTACTGTCGAAAATCACAAATGACATGGTCCGGGATTTGCCGACCATCGAGAGTGTTCTTCCTGATTTTTTGGAGTTTGCCAAGGGAGCGATCCTGGTAACGGAAGAAAATGAAAGAGTAGCTGGATTTCTCATAAGAAATTGTGAAAACATGAATATTCCCTGCTCTTTTGCGATAGTATATACTGACTTTCTTCGTCCGATTCTTTTTCCGGACATGGACATAAGCCAACTGGATACGTTGGATTATCGCTTCGGGGAGGAATTCTTCGATACGGATGGTCCATTTTGGGTTTCAAAAGAGATTGCCAGTGAATTCCGATATCTCCTTCGCATTATGAAGAGAAAAGGAATAAGCTCGGCTGATGAAATAAATCGGATGGGACACGAAGAGACGAATTATACAAGATATGCCCGTGTATTTCGTGGATCAACAATCCTGGTAAAGAATGAAGTGGGTCTTGATAATCTATATGGCTTGATTTCGAAACATCATGCTTCAATTCCCGTGAGTCAGATACTAAAGCACCGGGAGGGACTTCTTCTTGGATCCGGAACGGACTTGGGACAGCTCTATGATGCATTATCGGCGGGGGCGGATGATGATGAGATAGCGCGAATCGTTGAACTATTTGATTATCTGGAAATTCAGCCCTTTGGCAGAGTTGTTCATCCGATCCGAACTGAGGCTCAGTGGCCCGGAGCCCGTGAGGAATGGAAGAAAACAATCAGAGAGATTATCGCTCTTGGAGAGGAATTTGGAAAACCGGTGGTTGCTGTCGGGGATGTGCATTTTCTTGATCCGGAGGATGCAGTATATCAGGCGATTATTCATGAAGGGTATTCGGCTCCAGGCTGGGATGTTCGTGAGGGGAAGAAGTTAAAAATACATGTTGCTGAAGGTGAAACAGTGTTGTCAAATGAGATGCGTCGAAAGGCGCCTCGGTATTTCAGAACAACGGAGGAAATGCTGAAGGAATTTGACTTTCTTGATCCGGAACTTGCGCGAAGCTCTCTCCCATACGCAGGGATAAGGTTCCAACGGATGGAGATGCAGAAGAAACCTGTTGTGGAAGTGTAAATGACGGAGTGGAAGATGTATTTCGTTTCGGATTGTCCGAACCCGTTGGCGAAGAGACACTGCTTAGGTTTGTGAAAGAATTTTGTGAACGGCGGGATGTCACATTGAGTCTGGAAGAGATGAAGGAGATAGCACAATGTTGTCAAGGAGCCCGGAAGCGCATAAATTACTAAATCAAGACGCGGGAATGCTTTGTTTTTTTGGTTATGATTAATGCGGATGGAGGGATAAGAAATATGTCTATATTCGGAAGGCTCTTTGGAAAATGGGGATTGATATCTCGAGGATGTCAGAGCATCAAATTCTTCATTCAACGTGGCCGGAAGGGTTATTGCGATAAGGATCTCTGGGAAATGAATACCTGGTTCGCCCAAACGGTTTCAAGGATGATGAAGGAGTTCAGCAAGGTGAATATTTCCTTTCCGACGGAATCAGATACCATCTGTCCCGGGTACAATGAAATGAGTGATGAGGAAAAAT
>CACYMQ010000060.1 GCA_902775555.1 uncultured Lachnospiraceae bacterium
TAGGCACAGAGTGGAAGTGTGGCGACACATGGAGCGGATGTGTACTAATAGGTCGAGGGCTTTTCCTAAAAGCACGAATGATCAGGTTTGATTCGTAGAAAAAAATTACTTGTCAGGTAATAGGAAAATGGTTATAATGTAGAAGTCGCGTATGAAGTTTTCAAAGAGCACATGCTCTTTGCGATAACTCGCACGGCCCAGTGGCTCAGTTGGTTAGAGCGCCGCCCTGTCACGGCGGAGGTCACGGGTTCAAGTCCCGTCTGGGTCGTTTTGTTTATCAAAACGATATGACTTGATAAACAGAATAAGGGATCTTAGCTCAGCTGGGAGAGCATCTGCCTTACAAGCAGAGGGTCATAGGTTCGAGCCCTATAGGTCCCACTTTTATGCCGATGTGGCTCAATTGGCAGAGCAGCTGATTTGTAATCAGCAGGTTATCGGTTCGAGTCCGATCATCGGCTTTGTCTTAGTCATAAGGCAAATCAAAACTGAATAGTTTTGAATGGGCGGATTCCCGAGTGGCCAAAGGGGACAGACTGTAAATCTGCTGCAAATTGCTTCGGTGGTTCGAATCCACCTCCGCCCACTTGATCATTATGATCAATCTTAATGACGCGGGGTGGAGCAGCTCGGAAGCTCGTCGGGCTCATAACCCGAAGGTCACAGGTTCAAATCCTGTCCCCGCTACTCGGCTCTGGGCACTTTTTTTTACCTCACGTATTCGTGAGGTTTTTTAATTTCTTGCTAGTTCGCCCGGCGCCAAAATCGCTTTGCGATTTTGCAAGCCTTGCTTCGCAAGTCTTGATTTTGCTTCGCAAAATGCGTCCTCGCTGCGCTCGGATACAAGGGATCTTCCCATGCTGCGCATGGGCCCCTCCTTGTACCTTGCTCTGGGCACTTTTTTTATTGTCTGATATTCTCGTTTTTGCTATATTTTCAGATTTTGGGGCTTCCTGTTTTCTCATTTTATGTAAAGTGCTGAAAAGCGTGAACTTTTGATTAAATCACTTGCGGGTGTTAAACCATTGTGCTATCTTTAGAGGATGAAAGATTGGGTAAGTATCCCTTCTTTCGCTTTATTGTTTTATAACCTATTATTAAGGATGGTTTTTTATGAGGACAAGATTTAGTTTAAACAGATGGATCGTGGCATCTGTGATGATCATATTTTTCATGATGATACTCATGCCGGCAGGAAATGCTTTTGCGGCGGAGGGTGATCATTTTTATGATGATGCAGGTGTTACCTATATCCGGAATGCTTCTGATGAACCGATCGTGAATGCCTGGTGCGAGATCGAAGGAAAATGGTATCGTACCGACGAAACAGGCCGTGTGCTGAAGGGACAGTTTGTTACGATCCCTTCCGGGACATATTACCTGGATTCCGAGGGCGTTATGGCTGTCGGTTTATTCTGGGCAGGCGATGAGTTTGTTTATGCTGCATCCGATGGTGCTTTGCTGAAGAGCGAGAAGTGGGTAAAGGTAAACGAGATTTGGTATTATGTAAACTCTGAGAGCCGTGTGGTCCGAGATCAGGTCATTACCAGCGGAGGAAAGAGTTATTACGTAGCGCCGGATGGCGCGATGAAGACAGGTCTGATCTACGGTTCCGACGGTGAGATCTACTATGCGCTGGGCAGTGGTGAGTTTAAACCGACCAATGGCTGGGTGAAATACAACAATAATTGGTATTTTGTAAATAAGGGCGGCAAGGTGCGCAGAAATGAAGCCATCTGGTCCGGTGATAAGGTGTATTATGCCGGTGAGGATGGTGCTCTGACAGGCGGTCTTTATACAGTGAATGGGAAGCTTCGTTTCTTCGATGATGATGGAGAAGGGAAGAAGAAGTCCGGATGGGTTCTGGTGGACGGTACATGGTACTACGCTGAAAAAGGCGGACTGATCCGTCGGAATGCATCTGTCGGCAAGGGTGCGACCATGTATTATGTCGGTGATGACGGAAAGCTTACAAGCGGCGTCTACAAGGTAAACGGAAAGTATTATTACTTCAACTCCGAGGGTAAGGTTAAAACATCCGCAGGCTGGGTGAAGTATAACGGGAAATGGTATTACGGAAATAAGGGCGGAGTGCTTCGCCGGAATTCCATTCGCTGGGAAGGCTCCAAGGCTTATTATCTCGGAGATGATGCTGCCATGGCTACCGGCTTTGCGGAGTCGGATGGAAAACTTCGTTTCTTCAATGCAAACGGGGAAATGAAGAAGGCTACCGGATGGTTCAAATATAAGGGCAGCTGGTATTATGCCAAGACAAAGGGTATCTATAGCCGGGAAACAACGATAAAGGACAAGAATAAGCTGTATTATCTCGGTGCGGACGGAAAGATGAAGACCGGATGGGTCAAGATCAGTAATACGAAGTATTATTATGCAAAGGCCTCCGGTGAACTGTATGCAAATCAGAGTTTTACGGTTAAGGGTGAAACTTACTATGCAGGTGCGGACGGTGTGATCAATCTGAATTCTTCCGTATCGAAGGCTCAGGGATATTCAAGTACATCCTCGTACCTGATCCTTGTTAATCTGAAGGAACAGAAGACATACGTATTTAAGGGTTCAAAGGACAATTGGCTCCCGGAGAAGGAATTCAGCTGTTCGACAGGAACCAGTAATCATCCGACACCGGAAGGAGAATACAGGACGACGATGCGCACGTCCTATTTCGACAGCTTTGGCTACCGCTGCTGGTGGGCAACCGGATTTATCGGAGGAGAGTACCTGTTCCATTCATCTCCTTATAATATGGGTGATTCGCCGAAGGTATGCGCGGATTACACCATGGGGACTCCTTCTTCTCACGGATGTATCCGTATGAAGCTGGATGATGCAAAATGGATCTATGATACGATCCCCATTGGAACGAAGGTTGTGATCTATAAATAGTCCGGCTGCAGGCCCTTGGAACGGGTCGAAAAAACAAAATATTTTTCCTTGATTTTCAGAGTTCGATATGTTATTATCGAACTCTGTGATAGTTAAACTCTTTGCTCCTGCAGACAGCAGGGGCCACTAGACCAAAAGGAGGTAAGCGGAAATGAACAAGTACGAACTCGCGTTGGTTATCAGTACAAGAATTGATGATGACGCAAAAGAAGCTGTTCTTGAGAAGGTTAAGAGCCGGATCGAGAGATATGGCGGAACCATCACCAATATTGATGATCAGGGCCGTAAGAGAATGGCTTACGAGATTCAGGACATGAAGGAAGGCTTCTACTACTTCATCCAGTTCGATGCTCCGGCAGATATGCCTGCAAAGCTTGAGGCAAAGCTCCGGATCCAGGATCATGTCATTCGTTTTCTTGTAGTGAAACCGGACGCTGAATAGAACGGAGGTTTCCTATGAACAAGGTATTTTTAATGGGGCGTCTGACCAGAGACCCTGAAGTGCGTTACACACAGTCCAGGAATGGTGATCAGATGGCGATCGGACGTTTCTCCATCGCAGTCGATCGGAGATTCAACCGCAGCAATGGCCAGGACGGAAATGAAGCAACGGCAGATTTCTTTAACTGTACTGCATTTGGAAAACTCGGCGAATTTGTTGAGAAGTATCTGAAGCAGGGTACAAAGGTCGTTGTAGCCGGCCGGGTTCAGAATGACAATTATACAAATAAGAACGGCGAGAAAGTATATTCTGTACAGATCATCGCTGAAGAGATTGAGTTCGCAGAGTCCAAGGCTGCTTCGCAGCAGAGCCAGGGCGGTTATCAGCCAAGTAGCTCACCGGCGCCTCAGAATGCAAGTCCGGATGATTTTATGAGCATTCCGGAAGGCATCGAGAATGACCTGCCGTTTAAGTAAAAGAGGAGGAAAGATATGCCTTACAATAAGACAGAGCAGAAGGATGCTGCTCCTATGAGAAGAAGACCTATGCGCAGACGTAAGAAAGTATGTGTATTCTGTGCTGATGAGAATCAGGTAATCGATTATAAGGATGCAAATCTGGTTCGGAAGTACATTTCCGAGCGTGGAAAGATCCTTCCCAGAAGGATCACAGGCAACTGTGCAAAGCATCAGAGAGCACTTACTGTTGCAGTTAAGCGTGCTCGTCAGCTTGCATTGATCCCTTACGTAGTTGAGTAAGAAGAAAGATACCCGGACGGTTGAAACTGTCCGGGTTTTTTACTATACTGTTGTAGTGATCTTGTCATGAGGTGAATGAGGGAATGAAGAAGGGATACAGACATAAATCAAAATGGATCGTAATGTTCTTTTTTTGTATTTCCTTACTCGCTCTTACCGGGATCGCAATCTACTCCTTTGTTCTGTCAAAAGAGAAAAATGTGGAGAAAACACAGTTGATCCCTCAGGATGATTCGGTATACTGTGACGCAGAGGGAAACCCGGTTTATGACAAATGGATCCGGGCAGGAGAGAAGTCCTTTTATGCAGGTTCTGACGGCCGCCTTATCAGAGACCGGATCGTGACGCTGGATGGAAAGAACTACGGTTTTGCAGCTGACGGACAGCTGATCGTATCAGAGAATTTTATCAAGGACGGATCGATCTACCATAGTGCGGATGACGGAAGTCTTTCGATCGTTACCGGATGGCAGGAAGTGGATGGAAAGACATATTATGCAGATACGGACGGAACCTTATTCTGTGACCGGAAGATCCGGGAAAACGGGAAGGAATTCTGTCTGGATAAGAACGGGGGCCTTCTTAAAGACCGGATCGTCATTTTCGGAGAACATGTGTATCAGGCGGATCCGGAGGGCGTGCTGAGTGATGCCAGGGGCTGGGTTCAATCCGACGGCAGCTGGTACTTTGCCGATACGGGAGGAAAACTGAAAAAGAACTGCAGGACAGAGAAGGATGGTGTCACCTGCTTTCTGGCTTTGGACGGGCACATGGTGTGCTCGGATTTTTATACTTATGAAAATGAACTGTATTTTGCGGATCAAAACGGCGCGCCGCGGAAGCAGGATGGCTGGTTTCACTGGAAGGATCGTTGGTATTATTCCGACAGTGACGGAAGGTTCCTTCGGGATCAGTACGTGGACAGTGAGACGGAGAAATACTATCTGGATCATACAGGTGCCCGTATCATCGGGAAGCCGACCATCGATCAGTACCTGAAATGTAACGATATTTACGGTTGGATGACTTCGCATCATACGGATTATTATTTTAAGACCAGATACCGGGGATTGGTGGGAAATGAGAGTCAGCCGGAGGTGCTGATCCGACCATTTGGGGAATACGGAGCCCGGCAGTGCGGTATGAACTGCACGGGGTTCATCGCCAGTCTGGTCTATTATTCCGGCGGGGATCTGGACCGCGTTTCGGCTATGGGGAATTACGGAAAATATGCGAATGCCGATAATTTCCTGAAGCTTGGGACCAGGGACATCGTGGAATGTGACACATTTCCGTCGGTAAAGGCCATGCTGGAAAGCGGAAAGGTCCACAAGGGGGATATCCTCTATCTTTCTCCGGCATGGGGGACAGGCGCGGACTGCCATATGGGAGTGTTCTGGGGAGATACTCCGGGGGATGATCGGTTCTGGAGTCAGACCTTGGCTGCAAAATGCACTGTTACGGAGATATTCATGGTAGACCCCATTGCGAAGATCTACCGGTTTCCGATCTCGGCAAACCATGAAACGGTTTATTATACAGGGAGTACACCCTGAACCTCGGTATGGGTCTTCAGCAGAGCGTTCAAATGGTGGTCAGTATAGCGATAAAAGAAGGGATTGATTATGGGCCATAGTCCATGGGCAAAAAAAGTATTCTTCATCATCTGGGGTGCAGTGATCCTGGTTCTTGTCGGGATCATAGGATACTGCGTCGTGGGGGTACTGCGTCCGTCCGGTGATGAGATTGCGGGAACTACGGAAACAGGTGTAAGATCGGCAGAAGTGTCGGTGACGGAGACGGGAACGACGGAAGCCAAGACCACGGAGACGAGAACGACGGAAGCGAAGTCGACCGAGGCAAAGAGCACGGAGAAGAGAACGACAGAAGCAAAGTCGACCGAGGCAAAGAGCACTGAGAAGAGAACGACGGAAGCGAAGTCGACCGAGGCAAAGAGCACTGAGAAGAGAACGACGGAAGCGAAGTCGACCACTGAGAAGAGAACGACGGAAGCGAAGTCGACCGAGGCAAAGAGCACTGAGAAGAGAACGACGGAAGCAAAGTCAACGGAGGTGAAGACCGGCGAGAACTCCGGCTCCGTACAGGCGGTTGAAAGAACAGACGAGAGTGGATACGGACCATCTTTTCTGCCATGGGAATTCGAATTCCCCGCTACGGGCGGGAATCCGGAGGAAGGCAGTTGGAAGCTGGCGAAGGGGAAAAGCTATCATACCGGAGCAGACGGACAGCCCCTGAAGGATCAGATCATTTCCTGGAGAGGGAATTCCTATTATCTGGATGCGGACGGCGTACTTGCGGTGGCGGAGAAACGGATCATCACTGACGGACTCTATGAGATATCGAAGTTTGGAATCCTTACCACTCAGACGGGCTGGGTGGAGATCGGAGGTAAAAGGTACTACGGAGATTCCGAAGGAAAAGTCGTGAGAAACCGCAGGATCACGGAAGGCGGAGCGGAATATTTCCTGAATCAGGAAGGAGTTCTGGTGACGGACCGGACATTCCAGATCGAAGGGAAACTGTATCAGGCAGATAAGGACGGGAAGCTGGAGATCACCACGGGATGGACGGAGATAAACGGAACCTGGTATTACGGAGAAACGAACGGATCGATGGCAAAAGAACGCCAGATCAGTAAAGACGGAGCGCTCTGTTATGTCGGTGCCGACGGAAAGATCGTTACGGATGATTTCTACTATTACAACGGAGACCTGTACTTCGCGGATAAAGACGGAAAACTCCGGAAGTCCGAGGGTTGGTTCCATTGGAATAAACGATGGTATTATTCCGACAGCGACGGAAAGTTCGTGCATGATGATTATATCAAGGTGGATAAGGAAAAATACTATATGGACAGTACAGGCGCCCGTATCGTGGGTAAGCCGACCATCGACATGTACCTGAAATGTCCGGGAATCTATGATTGGATGACAAGCCATCATACGGATTATTATTTCAAGACCAATTATACAAGCCTGAAGTATCACTCCGGACATCCGGAGGAACTGATCCGACCGTACGGCGAATACGGAGAAGAGAGTTCCATGAACTGTACCGGGTTTATCTCAAGCCTGGTTTACTATTCCGGCGGCGATCTGGACCGCGTGTCCGCCATGG
Organism: uncultured Lachnospiraceae bacterium; assembly: GCA_902775555.1. Classification (GTDB taxonomy): domain Bacteria; phylum Bacillota; class Clostridia; order Lachnospirales; family Lachnospiraceae; genus Eubacterium_Q. Next base: position 7,243 of record CACYMQ010000060.1, read on the forward strand.
GCAGATATATGGGCTACGGCAACGGAGACAATTACCTGAACCTGGCCACTAAGGGCTATGTACGGTATGACGTGTTCCGGTCGGCCAGGGCTCTTCTCCAAAGTGGAAAGGCACACAAGGGGGATATTATGTACCTGGCACCGGTATGGGGGACAGGAGACTGCCATATGGGCGTGTTCTGGGGGGATACCTCCTCGGAAAATGCGCTCTGGAGCCAGACTCTGAGGACCAAATGTACGGTCACTGAGATCTACATGGTGGATCCGGTCAACCAGATCTACTATTTCCCAATCTCGCGTAATACGACCATTGAGTATTATGAAGGAGATACCCCATAGCTGCAAAGGAGGGCTCCGGCTTATGAAACAAAGAATTGAAAACCGGATTATGGACGAGGAGCGGGCGCTGTATCATCTGGAGGATGCAGAGGTGGTGAACTGCCGCTTCGAGGGACCGGCGGACGGAGAATCTGCCCTGAAGGAGGCTGTATTTATCCGGGTCCTGGACAGCTGCTTTGCCCTGCGGTATCCGCTTTGGCATGTGAAGGAATTCTATCTGGAACGTGCAAGGATGACGGAGACCGCCCGGGCAGCGTTATGGTATGCAGAGGACGGAAGGATCTTCGACAGCACGCTGAAGGGCGTGAAGGCAGTCCGGGAGTGTGCGGATGTACATCTTCGGGGGTGTACCATAGATTCCACGGAATTCGGATGGAAGAGCAGAGATATCCTGCTGGAAGATTCCGACATATCGGGAGAATATCTCTTCCTGGACAGCAGAGATGTACAGCTTCGCAATGTGAAGATGCGGGGGAAGTACTCCTTCCAGTATATGGAGAATCTGGAGATCTCGGATTCCGTCCTGGATACAAAGGATGCCTTCTGGCACAGTAAGCATGTGACGGTGAGGAATTCCGTGGTAAAGGGCGAGTATCTGGGTTGGTTCTCGGAGGGGCTTACTCTGGAGAACTGTGAGATCACCGGTACCCAGCCGCTCTGTTACTGCAGGGATCTGAAACTGGTGAACTGTACCATGGCCGGTTGTGATCTGGCGTTTGAGTATTCGGATGTGGAGGCGGATATCCGGGGAGACCTGGCTTCTGTCAGAAATCCGAAGTCAGGGGTCATCGTGACTGACTCGGTGGGTGAGGTGATCTACGGAGGCGCCGTGATGCCCTGCAGTGGAGAGGTACGGATCCGGGAGACGATGTGAAGCTGTGATGCCGTGTATCCCTGACAGAATGATTGAAGAGAACGAGGGTTTATGTTAGAATGTATTGATATGATGCTGATCATCCTTGCGGCGTCATAGATATTATGTAAGACAGGAGTGATAAATATGATCCACGCAAATGAAGATTATCTGAAACTTCCCGGAAGTTATTTATTTTCTACTATAGCAAAGAAGGTGGCTGCCTTCACGGAAGCCAATCCGGATAAGAAGATCATCCGGCTCGGTATCGGGGATGTGACACAGCCCCTCTGCCCGGCAGTGATCGAAGCGATCCACAAGGCAACGGATGAGATGGCGGATGGTGCTACCTTCCGTGGGTATGCCCCGGATCTGGGATATGATTTCCTTCGGACCACCATCGCTGAGAAGGTGTTCCGTCCCCTGGGTACGGACATCGCTGCAGATGAGATCTTTGTGTCCGACGGCGCCAAGAGCGATTCCGCAAATATCCAGGAGATCTTTACAAAGAATACAAGGATCGCAGTATGCGATCCGGTTTATCCCGTTTATGTAGATACAAATGTTATGGCAGGACGTACGGGAACCTATGACGAGGCAACAGGTCTCTGGAGCGATGTGATCTACATGCCCTGTACGGCAGCAAACGGGTATGCACCCGAGCTTCCGGCGGAAGTACCGGATCTGATCTATCTCTGCTTCCCGAATAATCCTACCGGTTCCACGATCTCCAAGGCACAGCTGCAGGAGTGGGTGGATTATGCAAATAAGAATCATGCAGTGATCGTCTACGATGCTGCTTATGAGGCATATATCAGTGAAGAAGGCGTTCCGCACTCCATCTATGAGTGTGAAGGCGCGAGAACCTGTGCCATTGAGCTTCGCAGCTTCTCCAAGAATGCCGGCTTTACCGGAACGCGTCTCGGTTATACCGTGATCCCGAAGGACCTTAAGGATGCTGACGGAGTGTCCCTGCACAGTCTCTGGGCACGTCGTCACGGAACCAAGTTCAACGGTGCTCCGTACATCATTCAGCGTGCGGGCGAAGCTGTATATTCCGATGAGGGACAACGTCAGACCAGGGAGCAGATCGCTTATTACATGAAGAATGCGAAGGTGATCTACGACGGACTCAAAGCTGCGGGCTATACCGTATCCGGCGGTGTCAACGCACCGTACATCTGGTTACAGGTACCGGAGGGTATGACCTCCTGGGACTTCTTCGATTACCTTCTTGAGAAGGCAAATGTGGTAGGTACGCCCGGCTCGGGCTTCGGCCCCAGCGGAGAAGGATATTTCCGCCTGACCGCTTTCGGAACCTACGAGAACTCTGTAGAAGCCATGGAGCGGATCCGTAAGATGTAGGACGAATCTGTCATCCGGGAAGAACCGGACGGATCTGCCATCCGGGAAGAGCCGGACGGATCTGTCATCCTGAGCGAAGCGAAGGATCTTTTCAAAAACATTGGGGCAGAAATGGAGCGAGGTATCTGTATATGAAGGTTGTTATTCTTGCGGGTGGTTACGGTACCCGTATCAGTGAAGAGAGCCACCTTCGGCCGAAGCCGATGATCGAGATCGGCGGGAAGCCGATCCTGTGGCATATCATGAAGGAATACTCCTACCACGGGTTCAATGACTTTGTGATCTGTGCGGGATATAAGCAGCATATCATCAAGGAATGGTTTGCAAATTATTATCTGCACAACAGTGATGTAACATTTGATTTCACCGATGAGAACCGGATGACGGTTCATAATAATGTGGCGGAACCATGGAAGGTGACCATTGTGGATACGGGGCTTGATACCATGACCGGCGGACGTATCCGGCGTGTACAGAAGTATGTGGGAAATGAGACCTTCATGCTGACCTATGGTGATGCGGTCTGCACCGTGGATATGAATGAATTGCTGGAGTTCCATCGGGAGCAGGGGAAGATCGCAACCATTACGGCTATCCGGTTCGGGCAGAGATTCGGAGTGCTGGAGGTGGAACAGGATTCCAAGCTGATCACGTCTTTCCGAGAGAAAGAGGAGACGGACTCCGCCCGTATCAACGGCGGCTATATGGTATTGGAACCGAAGATCTTCGATTATCTTGAGGATGACAGTACGGTCTTTGAGCAGAAGCCCATGAGGCAGCTTGCAAAAGACCGCGAACTGAATGCTTACGAATATGATGGTTTCTGGCAGTGCATGGATACAAAAAGGGAGCATGACCTTTTGGAGCATATGATCGAGACCGGAAAAGCCCCGTGGATGAAATGGAACTGACGGACTACGATGAGTATTTCCGGCCCGTTCGATCGTGTGGGAAGGTATTCGGGCAGACAGAGGAGATCAGATGACGAAACAGGAATTGGAATTCTTCAGAAATAAAAAGATCCTTGTGACCGGACATACCGGTTTCAAGGGCAGTTGGTTATGCAGGATCCTGGCGTTGGCAGGTGCGAAGATCACCGGATATTCGCTGGCACCGGAAGAGGAAGCACTGTATCCGATGGCTGCGAAGTCCGCGGAAGGGGACGGAAGTCTGATCTCCGTGATCGCAGACATACGTGACTATGAGTGCCTTCGCGCCGTGATACAGGGAATGCAGCCGGATCTGGTGCTGCATATGGCTGCACAGCCCATCGTACGGACCTCTTATGAACAGCCCAGGTATACCTACGAGACCAATGTTATGGGAACGGTAAATATCTGTGAGGCAGTACGTATGACTCCGTCCGTGAGATCGTTTCTGAATGTCACCACGGATAAGGTTTATAAAAACGAAGAACGGGGCGAGGCCTTCCGGGAGGATGAGCCATTGGACGGATTTGATCCGTATTCCAACTCGAAGTCCTGTTCGGAGCTTGTGACGCATAGTTATGTAAACTCGTTTCTGAGGGAGCAGGGCGTGGCTGTATCTACGGCACGTGCCGGAAATGTGATAGGCGGCGGCGATTTCGCCCGTGACCGGATCATTCCGGACAGTGTGAGAGCGGCTATGGCGAAGGAGAGTATACGGGTGCGGAATCCGTACTCCATTCGTCCCTTCCAGCACGTGCTGGAGCCGTTATTTATGTATCTTACCATCCTTCGGGCTCAGGCTCTGGATCCTTCGCTGGCCGGGGCTTACAATATCGGGCCGGAGGATACGGACTGCGTGACCACGGGAGATCTGGTCACCCGTTTCTGCAGGGCATGGAATGCCTCCGGAAATGAGGGTGAGCCCGATCTGTCATGGGAAGATGTAGGTAACATCGGCCCTCATGAAGCAACCTTCTTAAAACTGGATTGCAGTCTTGCGCGTAAAACCTTCGGGTGGAAGCCTGTATGGAATATCGACCGCGCACTGGAGGAGACGGTGGCCTGGACCAGGGTATATGCGGCAGGAGGCGATGTCGAGGCGGAAATGAACCGGGAGATCGAGGCATTTCTTTCCGACAGTTCCCGGCAGACCGGGGAAGGTGTCGAATAAGGAGTAACAATGGGAGAGACAAGAGAACAGGAGCTTCGCCGTAAGATCAGGGAACTGGTGGCGCAGTATTATGAAGAGATCAAGAAACCGGAACAGGAGAAGCCTTATCAGGACGGCGACCGGATCGCCTATGCTTCCCGTGTTTATGATGAAAAGGAAATGCTTTCGCTTACGGATGCGATGCTGGATTTCTGGCTCACTACCGGACGGTTTGCCGATCAGATGGAACGTGAATTCGCCGAATGGATCGGAGTGAAGCATGTACATCTGGTAAACAGCGGTTCCTCGGCAAATCTTCTTGCATTTATGGCGCTGACTTCGCCGCTGCTTGGAGAAAGACAGGTTCGGCGGGGGGATGAGGTCATCACGGTTGCCTGTGGATTTCCCACAACCGTAAGTCCGATCCTGCAGTATGGAGCAGTGCCGGTCTTTGTGGATGTTACGGTGCCTCAGTATAATATCGATGTAACAAAACTGGAGGGAGCTCTTTCGGACAGGACCAAAGCGGTCATGATCGCGCATACACTCGGGAATCCCTTCTCTGTCCGAAGGGTGAAAGAGTTCTGTGACAAACACGGATTGTGGCTGATCGAGGATAACTGTGATGCGCTCGGAACAAAGGTTACGATTGACGGTGTGACGAAATATACAGGGACCTGGGGAAATATCGGAACATCTTCCTTCTACCCGCCGCATCATATGACAATGGGAGAGGGTGGCGCCGTCTATACCGACGATCCGCTGTTGAACCGGATCCTGCTCTCCATGCGGGACTGGGGCAGGGACTGTGTATGCCCTTCCGGGCGGGACAATCTGTGCGGACACCGGTTTGACGGGCAGTTCGGCGAACTTCCGCAGGGCTATGATCATAAATATGTATACAGTCATTTCGGTTATAACCTAAAGGTAACGGATCTGCAGGCGGCGATCGGAGTGGAACAGCTTCGTAAATTCCCGGAATTTATCCGTAAGAGGAGAGAGAACTGGCAGTATCTGAAGGACGGACTTGCCGGGCTTCAGGATCGCCTGATCCTGCCCGAACCCGAGCCGGATTCCGAACCCTCATGGTTTGGATTCCTGATAACAGTGCGTTCGGAGACAGGGCTTTCCAGAAATGCGGTTACGAGATATCTGGAGGACAGAAATATACAGACACGGTTACTCTTCAGCGGAAATCTTACGCTTCATCCGTGCTTTGATACGATCCGAGGTACAGATGCCTATCGGATCTACGGAGACCTTACGGAGACCGACCGGATCATGAAGAACAGCTTCTGGATCGGAGTGTACCCGGGTATGACCCGGGAGAAACTGGATGCAATGATAAAGACAATAAAAGAAGCCTGCGAAAACAGGAGCTGACAGAAAGAAGACGATCCCGGATCCATTCGGGATCGTCTTCTTTTTTTGTGTCGAAAAAAGAATATGTTAAAAAGAAATGTAAAAATTCTCTGTATGATTTGTGCTGCAACCGGGCTTGCATACCAGATGTAGTGTTTTTGTGATTAGTTTACAATAATAATGTAACAATTCCTTAATAAAATCTTGACAATATTTTAAAAGGGTGATACAATTCTGAAACACATCGGGGAATAATGCCCGAAGTGGATAGAAAGATGATCTGCCAGGCGGATAGAAACCTGACAGGACCAGAACAAGGAAAGAAAAGAGGAGAAAAGAGATGAAGACAAGAAAGAAATCGCTTGTAGTGATCCTTAGCTTCATTGCAGTGATCTTTTTCACGCCCCAGATCGTATCTCACGCAGAAGAAATAACAGAAGATGAGAATCAGACAACTGTAACCGGTGAGCAGGTGATCGCCGGAGAAACAGATGTTGATGCAGTCGATGCTGTAGACAACGTAAACGACGACAAGACCGTTGTTACAAATGATGAGACAGCAGACGACGCTGACAAGACTGCAGCAGAAGATGACGACAAGACTGCAGCAGAAGATGACGACAAGACTGCAGCGGAAGATGACGACAAGACTGCAGCAGAAGATGACGACAAGACTGCAGCAGAAGATGACGACAAGACTGCAGCAGAAGATGACGGCAAGACTGCAGCAGAAGACGAAGATCAGACAGCAGCGGAAGACGATGCTGAGACATCTGCAGAGGAAACAGCAGCTGATGAAACCCGGGAGAAGCTTTCAGGCTGGGTACAGACAGATAATAAGTGGTCCTTCTATGATGAGGAGGGACAGAAGGTCGTATCTGACTGGGTATCGGATAATAACAAAAAGTATTACATGGACGAGAACGGTATCATGGTCAGAGGCTGGAAGGAGATCGGCGATGGCTGGTACCTGTTCGCAAAGGGCGGATCCCTGAAGACCGGATGGCAGAAGTCCGGAAAGAAGTGGTACTTCATGGATGAAGACGGTCTTATGCAGACCGGCTGGCTGAAGAGCGGTGATCAGTGGTACTACCTTACAGAGGACACGGGCGCCATGGCTGTAGGCTGGAAGAAGGTCGGCAAGCACTGGTACAGCTTTAAGCGCAACGGTTCCATGCAGACCGGATGGAAAAAGATCGGCGATGAATGGTATTTCTTCAATAAGGGAGGAAATATGAGAGTCGGCTGGCTTCTTTATAAGGAAGGCTGGTACTGGTTTGACGGCGACGGTAAGATGGCCAGCGGAAGCCAGAAGGTAAAGGACCTGTATTACTTCTTTGGAGATGATGGTGAATGCAAGAACCCGGAAGGTTCCGAGATCGAGATCACCGAGGAACAGCTGAAGAATATCGAGAGATGGTCTCAGCTCAGCAGTCTGGATATTTATTATATGTGCCGCTGCGTAGAGACAGAGACAAGAGACTGTGATTTCTGGAGCAAGACACATGTAGCATCCGTAATCCTGAACCGCGTTGCGGATCCTTACTTTGCCGATACACCGTACAAGGTGATCACAGCACCCAGCCAGTTCGCTTACGGACGTACACAGATCGATCAGAGTACTGTGGATGCGGTAAACTACGTACTGACACATGGTGATACCGCACAGGGAGCACTTTTCTTCCACAGCCTTTCCAAGAGAAGTACATTCTGCGGAAGATCCTATATGTTTACGGATGGATGCGGACATCATTTTTACAAGTAAGACTTGTTTCTTTCTGAGAATTAGTATATAATGGCACCTGGTATATAAAGGCGGAGAAGGAGACTGCTCCTTAAAAGGACTGACAGGGAGTCGCGGTCATGGACTGGAAGCTGCGATGAGACACCTTAGGAGAGCGGAACACTCCGGAGCCGGTGATCTGAAGGAAGAGTAGGATGACCCGTATGAGACACGTTACGTCGGAAGAGTGCGGATGTCCGGGAAGGACACCGAATTCGGGTGGCACCACGGTAAACTATCGTCCCGAGGCTTTATTCAGCCTCGGGATTTTCTTATGTATAACGAAAGGATAAAGAAAAATGTACAGAGACAAAACCATCGACAAAATGAGTGAGCAGGATGTGGGAAAGAATGTACGTCTTGCCGGCTGGGTGGAGAATATCCGGGATCACGGAGGGGTATCCTTCGTAGATCTCAGAGATATGTATGGAGTGATGCAGGTGGTGCTTCGGGATACCACGCTCCTTGAAGGGATCACCCGTGAGCAGGCGATCTCCGTAGAAGGTGTGGTAGAACACCGGGACGAGGAAACCTATAATCCCAGGATCCCTACGGGTACCATAGAGCTGGAGGCACATTCCATCGACATCCTGGGCAAGGTATATACCCAGCTGCCGTTTGAGATCATGACCTCCAAAGAGGTTCGGGAGGAAGTACGTCTGAAGTATCGTTATCTGGATCTTCGAAATGAGAAGGTGAAGGATAATATCCTGTTCCGTTCCAAGGTCATCAGCTTCCTGAGAAGAAAGATGGAGGAGATGGGATTTGTAGAGATCCAGACTCCGATCCTCTGTGCCTCTTCACCGGAGGGTGCGAGAGACTATATCGTACCTTCCCGTCGCTACAAGGGCAAGTTCTACGCTCTGCCCCAGGCACCGCAGCAGTACAAGCAGCTGCTGATGGTATCCGGATTTGATAAGTATTTCCAGATCGCTCCCTGCTTCCGTGATGAGGATGCAAGAGCGGACCGTTCTCCGGGGGAGTTCTACCAGCTGGATTTCGAAATGAGCTTTGCTACCCAGGAAGATGTATTCCGTGTGGGAGAAGAGGTACTCTCCGCTACATTTAAGGAGTTTGCCCCCGAAGGATATACCGTGACCGAAGCACCGTATCCCATCATCAGCTACAAGCAGGCGATGCTGGAGTTCGGTACCGACAAACCGGATCTTCGAAATCCTCTCCGGATCATCGATCTTACCGACTTCTTCCAGAAGTGTACCTTTAAGCCGTTCCACGGGAAGACTGTCCGTGCCATCAATGTTCCGAAGAAGCTCTCCAAGGGCCAGCATGAAAAGATGCTGAAATTTGCACAGGGTATCGGCATGGGAGGACTGGGCTATCTGGAGGTCCTTGAGGATGGAAGCTATAAGGGCCCCATCGATAAGTTCATTCCGGATGAACTGAAGGAAGAGCTTCGGTCTCAGGCCGGATTAAAGGTGGGAGATACCATATTCTTTATCGCAGATAAGGAGCAGAGGGCAAATCTCTTTGCAGGCCAGATCCGGACGGAGCTCGG
>CACYMQ010000061.1 GCA_902775555.1 uncultured Lachnospiraceae bacterium
GACATTCTGAACACCGTAGTCACCGTTCCTGACCTTCACAAGCTGCCGTTTCGCCGTCCACATACCGATAGCCATAATGACCAGCATGATGATACTGATCGGGATCATAACTATACAAAAGCATCGCCCCAGACCCATGGGAAAGAATAAACCGAGGATTCCCATCGTCAGACAAAATGCGAACAGGATCATAAGCATGATAAAACTTTTATGCTGTCTTTTATAAAACATCGCTTCATTTGCAGCGATCCACGCCTTCTCCGGATCCTCCGCATCCCGGAAAAACCTCTCCTTATCCTGCATGGCATTCCTTCTCCTTGTCATTCTGATCAATGATTCCCCTTTCCGGATTACTGGCGAATTCCGCTCCGGGGGATACGCCGGTGAATGATACAATTATATCAAACAGCTGCGCTCCATACAATCGAATACCCCATCAACGATGGAGTAAATCTGTTGTCAGTTGGGAGAGCATAAAAAGAAGAGCTTCTAGATATAATGATTTAGAATTGTTTTCCTTATTCTACTTTTATCCATCTGCTTTGTCAAACCCTAGAACAACAACAAGCCCGCAGCCATCCGACATTCCATCAGACAACCGCGGGCTCACCCTTAAAATATATTAAACTCTCTTCACCAGCGACAGCGCGATCCATCCCGCTCCGCTCTTTAGCCTTCCCCTGCCTTCTGAGGAACCCTTTCCATCCTTAACCTCCATAATCGTAAAGGTTCCGATTCCGGTAAACATTCCAGTCCTCGGATAATCTGTACCGGGACCGGTTCTTATGTTGAGATCCGGCACACTGACTCTAACAAGAAACGGCACTTTTACCTCAGGCTCTGCCGCCTTCGGCTCATATACAACCTTCCCATCAGCATCGAACACCTTATACCCCGGATTCTGATCAGCGCATTGCTTCGCATTATCCAGAATCTTATAGGCTCCCTTCTGTGACTTGCTGTACGCCCATGTCTTTCTAACACGATACCACCGGATCACTTCACCAGAAGGTTCTCCGTCATCTAAAGGCTTCCCGGCATTCCTTTTTCTGGCATCGGCTCCTTCGTATTAATTTTTCTTTTTCCTGGATTGCCCTCCAGCTTCTTCAGAGCTGTCGGCTTTGGCTTTCTTCCCGCCATCGGAATCCCTCCCTTCTTCAAATTTCTGTATCAAAAAAGGACCCCCGAAGAGATCCATTTTCTCAAAAAGTACCTATCTAAATTTTCTACTTTCCTTTATTTTCGGGTTTCATCGTGATTTTAGATACCGCGATTTTGCCTTTTTTGCCTTATCTAAATCAATAGCACCTTCTATGCCATTTACTTCTTCCAAAATTTAAAAACGGATTTACCGTAGATAATTTTCAATTTGACCACATAATGCACCTGATTTCATATTTAACAACGGATTTTCCGTTGTTAATTTCTTCGAGTAAAACCCTACATCAGGATTCTCCTGACCTCCTGTTCGAGTATCTCAGCGGATCTGCACTTTTCTGTAACCGCATTCCAACATTCCGCAACCTTCCCTGAAAATAGCTGATATGTATTCGTACTCTTTTTGCTGCCTCGAACCCTAATGCCGTGATAATACTTTCCCTTCGCTATGATCCTGTCCCAGGGGTCTGTGAACATTTCAACGTCATCCAGCTCATCATACGCCGCCACTACCCATGCATCCGTACTATCGCAGGGGATTGTAATGGCGATATTAGTCATATCCTCATTTTCAAGCTCTGATTCTAATACCTGCTTCCCATGGCTCATCATTGCATCAATCCCTTTTTCGTGGCTCATGCAGGGAATCTCCACAGGGCATGTTTTATCAGTTGTTTTCTCACAATACAAAGGGAAGACCTTGCCCTTGTCATCACAAATAGTTGTCTCACATAGGCAATGAACTTCTTTTTCCTTCCGAACCACATCGCCATCCATCTGGATCACGATTGCATCAATGCTCGGTTGTACCTCCTGCATAAGCATCCCGATTGATTCCGTTTCTTTACACCATCTCCAGACGCCTTTCCAACCGTTTCCATAACGGCCAAGCATATCCGGTTCCGGTTGCAGCGAGAGATACCTGTTTTCTTCTCCTGTGATCTTATCAATAACTGCCTTCAGGACCAGATAATCCGTCGGCCCCTCCGAAACAATTCCTATCACTTTTTTCATAACAGCTCCGGGACACCTCCCAACACTCCGTTGATCCAAAGTCTCGACAGCGGCTGATTCATCTTTAACAGTTTTTCAGAGACTTGTACACGCCGTACTTCCACATGTCCCTGCTTGTTCCTGTCAGTCGTAAACAGCCTAATATCATCGTTGGAAAGATCCAAGCCATCAAGCACTAACGGATTATGGGTAGTCATGAACACAGTCTTATTTTCTTCAATAATCTTTCTACTGAAAACTTCTGCAACCTTTCTCGCTAACCTCGGATTCATTGCATGATCAAAACTGTCTATGGCAAACATCTTAGGAGCCTTTTCATGCATTGCGAGTGCCAGCATAAAAAGAACATACAGAGCACCCTCGCTGGCATCATATCCTGTAAAAGATGCTGTATCCTTCAAATACTTGTCTCTGAACTCAATGATCTCCTGTGTGGTAGGTACACCCGGATTCAGGATCGTCTTTTTCGGCTTACTTACTTTGAAATCCGATGCCCAATCGATTAATTCAAGCATATCTTCCATAAACATCGAGCCAAACATGGCATCCTCTCCCTCTTCGTGAAGAAGATCCTGAATTGCCTCCGCAAGACGTCCTCCATTCAGTCCGATTGGATTTGTCTGAACCGGATCTGCAACCGTACCTCTGAGTGTCAAAGTATCCGGCTGATATATTCCATAATCTCCAATATATTTTGCTGCAGTGGCATACTCATTTGCAGACAAAGCTTCCGATATCGTAAAGTAACCAATCTTGTTATTTAACTGCGCGCTGCTCCTGTTGCTTCTTCCATAAACAGAGGTCCCATCACATGTCACGCTTTCCGCAAAGTATTTCCATGAATCGTCATCTCCCGGAACGGTCATATGATTCAGGTATTCGTAATCATGTCCTGCCAGCTCCCATCCTACCGAAAAGTCAACCGTCTTCGATTCTTTCTCAATTGACAGGAACTTGGATTTGTACAGTGCGGATGTGCTAAGTCTAACGCCCTTCCGCTGAAGGCTGACTGTATTTACTCTGTCGGTCATTGCCGCGCTGAGCACACCTATCGCTTCCAGAACGGAAGACTTGCCTGAACCATTGGCTCCTATGAATACATTTACACGCCCAGGCTCAAACGAGACATCATATAAAGACTTAAAATTCTGGATCGTAATCCTCTTCAGCTTCATATCATTCACTGTGTGGTCACTCCCTTCGAGAAAAATGGTCTATCTAAATTCAAGTTAAGTATACCACTATCCTGCAAATTGTCCACATCTAAATTTTGGAATTTCAAGTATTTACAAGCCTTTCTCCGATTTTAGATGTTCCTAAAATCGCCGTTTTTGCCTTATCTAAATTTCTGTTAGATATCAAACATTTCGGCACATTTCGATTTTTGTAATGTTCTATATACCCCCGTCTTCCATTTCGTGATTTTGCACGCGAGACCCCCGCGCCGTTCCCTGGGAGCCTTAACTGTAGAGATTTCGGCGCCCCCCTAGGGTACGTGCGATCAGCCCCGTTCTCCCAAATAATCACCGCGCTTCGCATGTATCTGTGAGTGACACGACTTCTGTACGGTGATCCCTCCTTCTCGAATTCACCCTTAAATTTCATCGTTATTTTTCTCTGCACAAATAGATTATCGGCAAGATACGAGAAATGATCAACATATGCATACGGAACCGTAAATATCGAAAAGCCCTTCATCTTCCAAAAGTTTTCTAGCTGTCATTATACTCGTGGTATAAAAAACGAGTTCCTTCCATGCGCTTACGATACTTGTATGTCCTATTACCCTCACACCAGGGACATCCGCCGTGGTTGCGGCAGCTCATATCTATTGACTTTGCAAAATTTCCATATCCCTTTCCAAAGGGCTTACGGTGTTCTTTTCCATGCTGTATAGCTTTTTCCAAACCCATAACAATCACCAAAAAAAGCCTACAACACAGCCATGAGGATAACTCCGGGCCAACCGGTTTAGCGTCCAAAACCTTTACCACGGTTTTCAGCATATCTCTATGCCTATAATATCGTTAGCAGTTCTCGATTTACGCTTAAAGAGAGTAACCATTGACCATTCATAATTCATGGTTCATCCAAAACAGAAAACGGTTGATAGTTGGAGGCCGACATTAGGCGCGGCCTGACCTTTATCCCCGTCATGGGGATTCAGAAGCAGGGTTCGAACCTGCGACTTTCAGCTTGTAGGGCTGATGTGCTACCCACTGCACCATTCTGAATCTCATCCAATATTTTCAGTATTGGAATACTTGTAACGTAACCCTGTTACAGGGAAACCGGGTTTGGAGTTTTCGTGTTGCAGGCAATAATGCTTATATCTCTATGAAGGTTGTCGCATTGGATACCTTGATCTGAGTATCAAGCTCAGAAAGCAGCTCACATGATTGATCCGATACGGCAGTATCCCTTTGTTTAGCTTCTTCCTTTTTTTCTTAAAATCAGGATCATCTGGCTCTAGGATACCGCCATCAATGTCATGACTTGTAGCACCACCAAAGGTAAAAAAACTCGCTCCTTCAATATCGAATACTTGCCCACGCATAAGGTGGATTACCGACGGGCGGATCTTATGGACTTTTCCGCCATGCCATTCCTCCACCGGATATTCATATAGTCTGTCAAAATTCTCATGATTGCCATCAACAAACAGTGTTGTAAAGAACTTGCAATCCAGCCAGTCCATAAGCATCGTCTCTTCCTTGCTTTCTTCGTCTTTATTCCAAACTCCGCCGAAATCTCCGCAGATGATGACATAATCATCTTTTGTCATATCCTTCTGCTCAGGGAATATGCTGGCATTAAACCGTTCAAAATTCTGATGACAATCTCCGGTAACGTAGATCACCGCACTCACCCTTTCATTAAATCAGATATCTTGTTCCCGTATTCATCTCCAATAGGTAGTTCATATTCCACATGGACACGATTCCTTTTCGTCAGAACCTTTTCTTCCGTCATCGGATTATATCCTTCCTTGTCATACTCCTCATACCAGAATCCAATTCCGCGCTTCTGCCAGGAAGGGAGATCATTGTAATTAATCCCCCTGGAAAACAGTAGCTCATTTTTGAAGCTTACTCCTTTTCCTTCCAATTCCTTCGTTGCAGCGTGTACGGATTTTTCCTCTTTTCTAAGCATCCAATAACAATGTGAATTCAGTGCATTTCTATTCGCATCCTCCTGCCTCCATCGAAAATAATCCTGTACTCTTTCAACAGTCGGAAGCGGCACCATTCTGCAATCAAAGGTTGCGACCCTGCCAAGTTCAAGAGAAAACACTGCACTTGCCTCTCCCGCCAATGTGGAATTATACTTCCTTACCTTCCTGCCAAAAGCATCCTCTGAAACATCAAACAGCAGAGAAATCTCATCACTTTCTGTAAATGCATATACGATCCTGAATCCACAATCCATCAGAGCTTCTACTGTATGGACCATCATATCCCTGAACCGTACATCAAACGGTGCTTCAAACTTGCATATTTCCTTGGTCAGCCGAGTAAATCCCCTCCCATCAAGCCTTGCAACCATATATGTTTCCGGAAGCAGGATTTGATCAAGCGACTGCTCATATATCCGCATTTTCTTATCTAATTCGTCAAAAACCATAGACTTACACCTCATTCTTCAGAAGATACTTATTGCTTACCACCTTCATAGAAAGTGCCGCGCTGATCCTCTCACTGAATACCGGCTCCGTAGGACGTATCACGATACCTTCCTTTTTTCCTCCCTTCGGATATTCGCCGTCCGCTCTTTCAAGCAACGCCTCCACCGTCGGATACTTGGAAGTCAAATCTGTCCCAATCTCCTCTACCGGAACCATCTGTAAATTTAGTGCTTCGCAGATCTCCTGCATTTTCTTTAACCCAACTCTCTTTCCATCGATACGGATCGTAAACACATACCACTCCGGTCTAGCCAGCTTCAGTCTGTTCTGCTGGATCCCGGGAGCACATAATTCTCCCTGTATGGTCAGTAAGTGCAGACCGTTTTCCTCGTAATACTTCCGAAGTCTGCTTTCTATATTCTCACGCTTAACCAGATCATAGAATGCGCTCTTACCGTCATCCTTGTATTCATAGTTGTGTCCGGTCACATGGAACCCTTCCTCATCCAGCGATACAGAATGAGAGGATCCATCCATCTTAGTCGTAATGTAATACTCCAGCCCTGCGAAATCCCCGATCAGATCCGGTTCCGCCTGTACACGAGTCTCATCCGTGTGCGGCACATCGATCGGAAGTGTCCCTATCACAGTTCCACCGGTAGTAACCTTCTCCTCGATCTCCCACTTTCTCACGCCCAGAATCTCTGTTACATCCGTCCCAAGCTCCACATCCGCAGGAATCTCCGGGAACTGGCTGATCGGAAGCAGAAGCCCCTGAGATATCTGTCCACGGAAACGCATAGTCCTCAACCGGAATCCCTCTCCCATGATATCTGTCTTCCGATAGCTGGATGTCCTCATAAATTCAAACTCATCCCGTATCGGCAGAAAACTGTCGATCTCAAAATATACAGCCAGCTCCATCGGCTGGAACTGTCCCTTGTTCACAACACACTGCCAGCCAAGAACATTCGCCAGCTCTATCCTGTCTGCCCCTTCGATCGGCGCTATCTGCCATATTCTCTGTATACTCGCTAACTTTCTCATTTCTATATCACTCCTTTAACTCTTCCTTCATCTGTTTCTTCTCCACAGCCCTGTCAATTGTCATTCTGTGAATGCTCTCGATATCCGCTAGCACTCCATCCTTGATAATTTTTCCGAGATTGACCGGCGTATATCCGCAAACATTCGCCGCAAGATTGATATGCTTGCATCCTTCGTGATAAGCCTCCATCCCGTTGTGATCATGCCCATGAATATTCAAACACCACGGCAATCCATACACCGGCTCATGCGACAACAGAATCTTATCTGAGATAAACAGCGGGCCCGAATAAACCTCGTCAAACAGATCCTTATAAGCCCCTCTCGCATCGTGATTTCCCAAGAGAAGTATTTTCTTCCACGCTTTGATCATGGACACATACTTAGGATTTCCAACATCGCCGAGACAAACAAAGGTATCACCCTTAAAGACCACATTATTAATGATCTCCAGCTGCTCTTCCGGTGTGATCCAATTCGGATCCATCAATTTGCAATCACTGTCTGCAAAATGCAGGTCAAATAAAATATATACACTGCCATTTTCCGACCAATGCCGGAACGGCTCATACAATGTTGAAATCATCTATCTTGGATCCCTCTCTCCATTCCGTGTAACCAGTAACTCTCACTCTTGTTCTCCCGGATTTCTTTCATCTTCCTTCATATCAATCCCGCGCTGTTTAGCAACCTGATCACATACATCAACAATCCTTAACGCCGCTTCCCTGGCAATATCTTCTACAGTTCTGTTATCCATATCTATTGGAAGCACAAACATATTCTCTCCCACCTGTATGTTCTTGTTCATCGAATTACCTCCTTGGATTCTGATTGTACCTCCAAACAATCTGTATATCCGACTGTTACGGCAAGGCCCGAAAGGTGGACCCTATCTGATTTTCACACCACCTCCGGATTAAGATGTCGGCGCACCATACATCAATCCTCTTCTTCTGTCTCTTCAGAAACCTCATAATCAGAAATAGAAATCTTTACCCTTCGCTTTTTGTCCAGCAGGATCCACTCATCCAACGTCAGCGGAACATAATCCGAAAACATACAAAAGCAATTGATCATCTGACACGGGATTCCGACCATTTCTGTGAATCCACGCACCGGTCTCTTGTATTGTCCAAGCTGCTTCATGTGCTCGTTCACCAGATATTCATCGAAGGTATTATGAACATGCCCATAAAGCATATATACCTTTGGCTCGCCCTCTCCGTTCCTTCGATACTGACCGTTATAACACATGATCGGATAATGTGAGAGAATGATCTTGCGTTTGTTATCATTCAGTTCCTTGTAATGCTCGATCCATTTAAAAGCTCTTTGGTCAAACTCCCGATTCTCCAGATATCTGTCATGGTTACCTATGATAAGATACTTCTTTCCCATAAGTCTGTTGAGCAGAGTATTCACCTCCGCTATATCTCTCGACAGGCAGAAGTCACCAAGAATAACAACCTCATCACCTGGACTAACTCTGGAATTCCACTGCTTGATCATGTACTCATTCATGGCCTCGCTGCTTTCAAATCCACGCCGATCCATACGTTGATTCAAATTGCTGTGACAAAAATGCAGATCCGCAATATAGTACCGCACCTGCCTCACCTCCTAACAAAATTCTCCATTAGACCAGTCAAAAGGATACTCGTCATCATTATGACTATAAAAATCCCCCTCATCATGCAACGCTCTGACATGGCAATTTAACCTTAACGCCGCTTCTTTCTGCGTTCTGGTATATTCCAGATGATCAAAAGGAATCCATATATCAGCTTCTTCAGGATCACAGCTTTCTGTATGAAGGTATTTCCTTCCGTCACCAAATACTTTTTCTTCTCCATAAACCCATTTTTCAGGTTCCGGCTTTCGACCTGCATGATCTATCATTTTCTGCTTATAGCCATCCCACGAGAATTCCTCGCCGTATTCATCAAAAATCCTCAAGTCCTTTGCATATTTCTTATAAAAGCTTTCCATCTCCGAAAATGACCGAAAAGCTTTATGTATCTGGAATAATGGTCTCCATCCGTAGCTACACTTATTCAAATGAATTTTGTATCCCAGCTCAGGCTCATCGACAATTTCATACTCCGGGTCTACATTTCCATATTCATCTACCTCAGCGAAATTATCTCTGGCTACCTTTTTATTCTTTATGAACAAGTAGTAATTCGTACCCACTCTTATCACCACCTATCACATTTCTACCATTGGAATCTTCTCCCAGAATTCCCTCACCGTAACTAACCAACCGCGTAGAATCTTGGGGATATCAATACCATCTTTTCCTAATAAGGACAGTTCTCCTTATCATTTTTATTTCCATATAATTACTTGTCATTGTACCAGTAGTACAATAATCGCTCATATGATATTTTCGATTTGTCGAATTGTGAAGCAAAAAAATATCATTTCTTTTTTTCATTCAAAGCATAAATGTATCCCAAAAGCCGGTTTCTGCAATCCCGGTTCATTTTCCTGTATTCAACCAGGATCTCATATTCTTCATCTTTCCGGTATACCGTCAGATAATCGTTGTTCAATGATTCATTACTCTCGGATCCGGACACTAAGTAGTATGGATCCACCTCTAACGTATCGCATATGACTTTTAACTTATCAATGGACGGATTCTGTTTCTTCCCTTTCCAACTGCTCATCGTACTCTGGGGTATACCGGTCTTTTCAGAGAATTCCTTTTGAGTCATCCCTCTGTCATAAACAAGTTGTAATACTCTTTCACCAATCGTCATATTTATTCTTCTTTCCGAATCATTCGCTTATACAATATTATTACATTTGCAAATTTTAATCAAGTATAAATCTCTACAAATGCATTGCTTTTATGAAATGATCTGTAGTATTACACTTCAGCATGATAGTCTCCTTTTCGCTGTAAATCTTTGTTAACGAGTTACGACCATTACACAAAAAAATGGGAGCTCTTTCTAAAAACATTGTCTTTAGAAAGAGCTCCCTTTGTCAGGTTCCTCTTATATCCTTCTACAGTACTTCATTTCCCGTGCAAAACCGTGCACACAATGACGCATTTTTGTAGTACTAAATGTAGTACTTTAGCGCAGTAAAGTGCCCGCAAACCCTTGTATTACAATGGATTTACTTGTCCAACGACTTGAGCGTCGGGAACAACAACACATCTCTGATCGCCGGACTGTCCGTCATGATCATCACCAGACGGTCAATACCATATCCGATACCGCCGGTCGGGGGCATACCTACCTCCAGGGCGTTCAGGAAGTCCTCATCCGTATGCTGTGCCTCATCATCACCGGCATCAGCCAGTGCATCCTGTGCGGCGAAGCGCTCACGCTGGTCGATGGGGTCGTTCAGCTCGGAGTAGGCATTTGCCATCTCCCAGCCGTTCATGAAGAACTCGAAACGCTCTACAGCGGTGAGATCTCGATGGGATGATCCATAACGAAGGTCGGCTGAATCAGATGCTCCTCTACGTAAGTCTCAAAGAAGAGGTTCAGGATATCACCCTTCTTATGGAAGCCCTCAAATTCGATATGATGCTCCTTCGCCAGAGCCCTTGCTGCATCGTCATCCGCAACGGTATTCCAGTCCACGCCGGAATACTTCTTCACTGCATCTACCATGGTGATCCGCTCGAAGGGCTTGCCCAGATCCATTTCCACACCCTGATAGGTGATCTTCGTGGTTCCCAAAACCTCCTCTGCGATATGACGGTACATAGCCTCCGTCAGATCCATCATGCCGTGATAGTCGGTATATGCCTGATACAGCTCCATCAGCGTGAATTCCGGGTTGTGACGGGTATCCACACCCTCGTTCCGGAATACGCGGCCGATCTCATAAACCCGCTCCATGCCGCCGACGATCAGACGCTTCAGATACAGCTCCAGGGATATACGGAGCTTCAGGTCCTCATCCAGCGCATTAAAATGTGTCTCGAAGGGACGTGCAGCCGCACCGCCCGGATTGGACACCAGCATGGGGGTCTCCACCTCCATGAAGCCCTGCTCATCCAGGAAACGACGGATACAGGAAATGATCTTCGAACGCTTTACGAAGGTATCCTTTACTTCCGGATTCATGATGAGATCCACATATCTCTGACGATAACGGATATCGGTATTGGTAAGGCCGTGGAACTTCTCCGTGTCACTTCCTTTGCATGAACGGAGATCTCGCCGGTCTTTGTCCGGAATACGTATCCCTTAACACCCACGATATCACCGATGTCCATCCGCTTGAATGCCTTATATGCATCCTCTCCCAGTTCATCCCGGGTCACATACAGTTGGATATTTCCTTTCAGATCCTGCAGATTTCCGAAGGATGCCTTACCCATGACACGCTTGGACATGAGACGTCCGGCGATGGAGATATTCAACCGATCCTCTTCGGGGATCTCGGGAGCTTCCTCCCCCTCAGCCGGCTTCGGCCACTTTGCGTCAAATGCTTCCTTTGCCTCCGCTGTATGACATGTCACGTCGTATTTCGTGATCACGAAGGGATCCTGTCCCGCTTCCTGCAGCTCGGCCAGCTTCTCTCGGCGCACCTTGAGCAGCTGATTCAGATCCTGCTGAGGTGCCTGTCCCTTCTTCTGATTCTTCTCTTCAGCCATAGTCCCACTCCTTTTCCATTTCCCTTAAGGGATATCTTTGATAAAAAATAGGGATGCCTCAGGCATCCCTATGTACTTTCGCTTTGCAGTTAAGACAGAACCTTAATCCGAATATCTCATATCCGTGATCTTGTAATTAAGGGTTCCATTGGGAGTCTCCACGGTGATGACCTGTCCAACCTTGGAACCGATCAGCTTGGAGCCGATGGGTGACTCATTTGAGATCTTGCCCTCCAGGATATTCGACTCGGTGGAACCTACCAGCTTGTAGGTGAAGTTCTCATGGGTCTCCATATCCTCATAGGTCACTGTGCATCCAAAATTGATGGTCTCGGAATTCTGGGTATCCTCTTCATGAACTACAGCGTTCTTCAGGATCTTATCGATCTCTGCGATCCGGTTCTCGATCTCGCGCTGCTCGTCTCTGGCTGCATCATACTCAGCGTTCTCTGACAAGTCGCCCTGTTCTCTGGCTTCCTTGATCTTCTGAGCAACCTCACGGCGGCGAACCACCTTCAGGTTCTGAAGTTCATCCTCCAGCTTCTTCAAGCCTTCATAAGTAAGGATATTCTTCTTCTCTTCAGCCATACCGTCTTCCCTTTCTTATATGGTAAGCCTCTTATGAGACCTGTATGCGAGTGCAGCTGACGGGACTTGAACCCGAACCCGCGTAATGCGGACATGAACCTGAATCATGCGCGTATGCCAATTCCGCCACAGCTGCTTAGGACGTTCCTTCCGAAACGTCGCTATGATATGATAACACCACGATGTGGTATTGTCAACAGAAAAATCAGTTTTCGCTCTTACTCTCCGTCTGGCTTTCTGTCTTGTTCTCTGTCTTGCTTTCTGTCTGAGCCTCGGTCTTGGCCTCAGTCTTGGATTCCGTTCCGCCTTCGGTCGTGTCTACGATCGTCGTAGGCTCACTTCCCGTCTTCTTCGGATCCGCGTTGCTGTAGACGAAATCAACCACCTTCTCCTCAAGGATCATATAGTAGTAATCCTGATCCGAGTAACCGGTACGGGAGTTCAGATCCTTTACATCCGAAAGCCCTGTGGACTTCAGCAGCTCCTGGATCTTGGCATCCGCCTCTGCCTTTGAGACATTGATATCTTCCTTCTCGGCAATGGCACAGATGATCATCTTTCTCTTGGTATACTTCTCCACTGCCGTCCGGATCTCTTCCTGAAACTTGTCGGCGTCGTATCCGATGGCCATCAGATACTGGTTCAACTCCATTCCGTAGGCCGATGCGGTACTCTTCATCTGGTCGGTCAGACGCTTGGTCTGGTTCTCCAGCTCCGCCTGGGAATACTGCTTCACCGCCGATGTCTCCATCATCTGGTCCATCAGAGCGGTCTTGTCTGTCTCCTTATCCTGCTCCGCCTGGTCCTTCACCATTTCCGCCTGAACCGATGCGCGATATTCCTCGACCGTCTTATACTCGGTCTTCTCAGCCACGAAGGCATCCGTAAGTTCGGGATATTCGGTGGACACGATGAAGTTCAGTGTCGTCTTGAAGACTGCCGGCTTTCCGTTCAGTTCTTCCTTTCCGTAATCTTCCGGGAAGGTAACCTTTACGTCAAATGTTTCACCGGGGCTGTGTCCCTCGATCTGCTCATCGAAGTTATCGACATAACCGCTGGAGCCAAGGGTGATCTCGGTACCCTTGCCGCCTGTGGTTCCTCCTTGGAATTCAACGCCGTCGACCGTTCCCACATAATCGATATTTACGGTGTCGCCCTTAAGTGCAACGCCGGACTTCTTCTCGATCTTCGTTCCGTTCTGTGTCACCAGCTGATTTACCCTGGCATCCACCTGCTCGGAAGTTACCGGTGTCTCGGTCGGTGTATACTTGATCGCCTTATAGTCTCCGAGATCTACGTACTGCGAATAGCTCTCCTTCATGGCCTCCGCCGGATTCGAAGACTTCCCGCAGCCTGCAAGAAGCGAAAGCCCCATGCAGCCAACCAGCAGAAGCTGTAATTTCTTTCCTCTCATGGATATCTGCTCTCTTTCTACCTATTAGTATGTCTCCGGACCCATCTTGCTCCGGACACTACAACGTTATATCATAATGCTGTTAAAATGGAAAGAGAATTTTACAATTCTTCATGGAAATTCCACCAGGACCGGCGCCTGAAAAGGTCAAAAAAGCACGGATTTCCGTCATTTTCTCATTTTTTCGCCCTCCTTTCAACACAATATGTAGTGTTTTAGTAGACATAAATCGACAATATTTAGTATTTAAGGGGTTTACAAAGCCGGTCAACGGTGCTATAATCTGTTCTTGCAGGCGATTCAGTGAAAAGAATCGCCTTATAATAACCTGTTTAGACTTTGGTAGAGGAGAGATTTGGGATGAAGGTAGTAAAAAGGGATGGTCATATCGTTGATTTTGACCGTAGCAAGATCGTAGTTGCTATCCAGAAAGCAAATGCCGAGGTGGAGCCCGAGGAGAAGGTGACGGATGCCAAGATCGAGGAGATCGTTCAGGGCATTGAGAACAAAAAGAGAAAACGGATCCTGGTGGAAGACATCCAGGATATCATTGAGCAGGAACTGATGGAGGACGGGAAGTATATCCTGGCAAAGACCTACATCATTTACCGCTATACACGTGAGCTGGTCCGTAAGGCAAATACCACCGACGAGTCCATTCTCAGTCTGATCAAGAACAGCAACAAGGACGTTATGGAGGAGAACTCCAACAAGAACGCCACAGTTGCTTCCACACAGCGTGATCTGATCGCAGGTGAGGTCTCCAAGGACCTGACCCGCCGTATCCTGCTTCCGGAGAAGATCTCCAAAGCACATGATGAGGGCGTACTGCATTTCCATGATGCAGATTATTTCCTGCAGCCGATCTTCAACTGCTGCCTCATCAATATCGGCGACATGCTGGATAACGGAACCGTAATGAACGGCAAGCTGATCGAGAGCCCGAAGAGCTTCCAGGTAGCCTGCACGGTTACCACACAGATCATCGCATCCGTGGCTTCCTCCCAGTATGGCGGACAGTCCGTGGACATGATCCATCTGGGCAAATATCTCCGCAAGAGCTATGAGAAATACAGGAAGATCTTCGAGGAGAACTTCTCCGGCAAGGTGGATGACGATACACTCGAGGCCATGATCCAGGAGCGCCTGAACGACGAGCTGAAGAGCGGTGTGCAGACCATGCAGTATCAGATCAACACCCTGATGACAACCAATGGCCAGTCCCCCTTCGTTACGCTCTTCCTTCATCTGGATCCGAATGACGAGTACATCGAGGAGAACGCACGGATCATCATGGAGGTGCTCCGTCAGCGTCTGGAAGGCATCAAGAACGAGGTCGGGGTTTATGTGACTCCTGCTTTCCCGAAGCTGGTTTATGTGCTGGATGAGTGCAACAATCTCTCCGGTGGAAAATACGATTATATCACGGAAATGGCAGTTAAATGCTCCGCTAAGCGGATGTATCCGGATTACATTTCCGCTAAGAAAATGCGTGAGAATTATGAAGGAAATGTATTCTCACCCATGGGCTGCCGCAGCTTCCTGTCTCCCTGGCAGGACAAGGACGGAAATTACAAGTTCGAGGGACGTTTCAACCAGGGCGTTGTATCCCTGAACCTTCCCCAGATGGGTATCATTGCGCATGGGGATGAGGATGTCTTCTGGAAGATCTTCGACGAGCGTCTGCAGCTCTGCTACGAAGCTCTGATGTGCCGTCACAATGCGCTGATGGGCGTGACCAGTGATGTATCTCCGATCCACTGGCAGTATGGTGCCATCGCAAGGCTTGAGAAGGGCGAGAAGATCGATAAGTATCTGATGAACGGTTATTCCACTATTTCCCTCGGCTATATCGGTCTGTATGAGCTGACGAAACTGATGACCGGCGAGAGCCACACCTCCGAGAAGGGCTTTGATTTCGCGATGCGTGTCATGAAGCGTCTGCGTGAGGCATGTGATCAGTGGAAGGCCGATACGGGAATCGCCTTCGGTCTGTATGGAACTCCGGCAGAGTCCCTCTGCTATCGTTTCGCCCGGATCGACAAGGCCCGCTTCGGTACCATCCCGGATGTTACCGACAAGGGATATTACACCAACTCCTATCATGTGGATGTGCGTGAGGATATCGATGCCTTCACGAAGTTCAAGTTTGAGGCACAGTTCCAGCCCATTTCCTCCGGCGGATGCATCTCCTACGTGGAGATTCCGAATATGGCAAACAATCTGGATGCTCTGGCTGAGATGGTTCGCTTCATCTATGACAATATCCAGTATGCGGAGTTCAACACGAAATCCGATTACTGCCACATCTGCGGTTATGACGGAGAGATTCAGATCAATGATGACAACGAGTGGGAGTGCCCGCAGTGCCACAACAAGAATCATGCAAAGATGACCGTTACCCGCCGTACCTGCGGTTACCTCGGTGAGAACTTCTGGAACGTAGGTAAGACCAAGGAGATCAAGTCCAGGGTGCTGCATCTGTAAAGAGAATCCAACATATAATTTTTCCCATAGGCCGGCCGGCAAAATGTCGGTCGGCCGTTTTCACATAGATAGAAGGGGTATAGTTATGCGATACGCAACCATCAAAAAACACGACATTGCAAACGGCCCGGGTGTCCGCGTGTCACTTTTTGTCTCAGGCTGCAACCACCACTGTAAGGGGTGTTTCAATGAAGAGGCCTGGGATTTTAATTTCGGAAGCACATTTACACAGGAAACCATCGATGAGATCCTGGAGGCACTGGCTCCCGACCACATCCGCGGGCTGACACTGCTGGGGGGTGAACCGCTGGAATTTGTGAACCAGAAGGGGCTTCTTCCCCTGATCGAGCAGGTGAAGGAACGGTATCCCCAAAAAACCATCTGGTGTTATACCGGTTATGACTATGAAAAAGACGTGATCTGTGATATGATGAAGAGGTGGCCGGTGACCAAGGAGCTTTTCCGGCACTTTGATGTACTGGTGGATGGGAAGTTCGAGATCGACAAGCTCGACCTGAAGCTCCGTTTCCGGGGTTCTTCCAACCAGCGGATCATCGACATACCAAAATCCAGAGCAGCCGGAGAGGTCGTTCTCTGGAAAGACGAAGGGAACTTTTATGGTTAAGCAGATACCTGTGAATATCAAACGTTTGAAACCCAATGCCGCGATCCCGACTTACGGGTCTATTAACGCTGCCGGTGCAGATCTTTATGCCTGCGTCGACAGCGCTGTTGTGATCCATTCAGGCGAAACCGTTCTGGTGCCTACCGGACTGTCCATGGAACTTCCCGAGGGCTATGCCGGGCTCATCTATGCCAGAAGCGGTCTGGCCAGTAAGAAGGGGCTTGCCCCCGCAAATAAGGTCGGTGTGATAGACTCAGATTATCGTGGCGAGGTTCTGGTTGCCCTGCACAATCACTCTCCGCAGGACGCTTCCATAGAACCGGGTGAACGGATTGCCCAGCTCGTGATCACTCCTTATATCATGGGAGTGTTTCAGGAGGCTGACGAGCTGTCCGATACAGAGCGCGGAGCCGGAGGTTTCGGTTCCAC
>CACYMQ010000062.1 GCA_902775555.1 uncultured Lachnospiraceae bacterium
TATGCCTTCCGGTCCGAATAAGCTGCCTGGGATTCTTTTACCATCCCAACAAAATCCTTTGTGGTAAACGACGGGTTTTCTTTCAAGAAGATTGTGATTCGATTTTGTTCGTTCATCCCTGCCACCTCCTTCAGCATATTGCAGTTTTGTCACTTTTCTAAATAAATGACGTAACTGCATCTATACTATACAGCATGACGTTGCTGGCATCAAGAACAGTTTTGTCACTTTTTATAATTTTTGACAAAACTGCACAGCAAGTAAGGGACACCTGATGCACGGGGATGTCTGTTTTAAATGTGAATTTCCTCCAAAATTAACTCGCACAGTCTGTCCAGGGTGTCCTTTCCGGAAATCTCCAATGTACGATATGTTGTTCGTCCCTGCCCTGCCGGATATAACGAGAAGTGCGTCATACTTGTCTGATCCCACATAAGAAGACCCCCGCCTCCGGGCGGGGGTTACTCGCATTATATGGTTATACTCCGAGGTAGATCACGGTCTCTAATCGTGAATGTCACTTATTGTCCTGGTCCACCACATTATCACAGATGATTGCCATGGCTACCATGATATCACGGGCCGAGGAATCAAATATCCGGATGCGGAAGCAATCGGTCCAGTGGCCCATGTCCTTATCCACATGGCCGATGGTCGCCCCACCCAGCTGTATATCAAAGTCATATCCCAGAAGATCCCCGACGATCACCAGTTCCTTACCGTTAATGGTTCCGCTCACCTCCGGATTCGTAAACTTCATCTTTTTCTTCAGCTTACCGATCTCAGACTTATCCTTCTCAATCGTGTAGGAAGGCATAACCGCAACCATCTTCTTTTTGATCTTCAGCACTTCTTCCCCGTTCCTCTTGATGGAGTAGCTGAGTCCTGTCAGATCTCCGTCCACGTGATATATCGTCTCCTCATTGTGATCGAATATATCAAACTTATTGGAAAGGGTGAGCTTCTGCTTCATGAACAGAGCTTCCGCATCACCGGTTCCGGTATTTGCGGGCGCAGCTTCTTCCGTCTGAGACACTTCCTCACCGGACTCCAGCTTCTGAACGACCTTCATCAACTCATCAACTGCGCGGTCCGCCTTTGCCGTACTTTCACTCTTGCCGCCGAACATCATGTCCAGTCCCATGCTGAAGGCGCTGGATGCGCTGCTGACGCCGTCCGTCCCGACCTTACCCATGATGATCTTGTCCTTATTTACACGCACAAATACATCATGCTCATCTGTAACCTTCTTATACACGACCGAAGGAGTTCCACCCACATCTCCCATGATCGGTGTACCGAAGGATACCTGAACCCCGGAGAGTTTCTCCAGCAGATCCTCATTGGTAAACTGCTTCACATTTGTTACACTCGCATAGCCCATGCCGGCTCCTTTTGCCTTGGCACCACTATCCGAACCACCCTTAAATTTGTCGAAAAATCCCATGTTCGCTCCTCCTCATTTTCCTATTGAACACAACTCCCGGATTTTATCCGAACAATTTGCTGTATCCATTTTACACATCAGGCCCTGAAAATACAATGGGATTTTGAAACATCGCAGCCACATCCTGTCACGAAAAAAGGGACGGAAACCGTCCCTTTTTGATCGATGATCTTCTGTCGCTGTTTCGTTACATTGCAGCCGGCTTGAACATTTTCACCTGCTTTTTGGGTGCGATCTGCTTCGGGGTCATTTCTTTGGTAACGCTCTTTGCGATCCTGCGGATACTATCTGCGGAAATCAGTTCCTTTACCATATTTCCGGTTACTTTCTTCGGAAATGCATCCTTGACTGCCTTTGAATTTGCGATGCTCTTGATCACCTTCTTGAAATCATCCTTACCGTTGATCTTGATCCGGAATTCATCACCAAGCTTTCCGCTGAGCATTTCCTCGAATACCAGGGAAGCAACACCCAGTTCTGCAGTTCTTGCTTCAAAACGGCTAAGCTGCTCGGCACCGCGCTGAACCAGTCCGTCCATCTGCTTTCTTGCCTGCTTCTCGTTGGCGGGTGCGATCAGATCTGCTGCACTCTGCTTCTCCATCGGAAGGCTGAGATCCTGACCATCCAGATTCAGGGCCATCTTCTCAAGAAGCTGATCTGCTTCCTTCATCAGGCTGATACGCTTTACGCCCTTGGCATCTGTCCTGGAGGTAAGGTCATTCCCCTTCATTTTCCCCTGATCGCGCTTACGGTTAAAATATCTCAGGATCCGTGCCCTTGCAGTCACGATATCTTTTCTCATCTGCTCCTGCTCTTTAATTCCTTTTTCCGGAGACGGTCCGTCTGCCTGTGTATCCAGCCACTTCTTGCAGGAGGTCTCCAGTGCCTTCAGCGCATCACATGCCCTGTCATACTCACCGCTTCCCCAAAGGACACCGACCTTTGCTGCCTCGATGCTTTTCAGCATACCCCTGAGTGTTGTGGAAGAATCATCGGCATTCAGCTTCTTCTTTCCTGCCTGAACCTCCTGAAGCATGGTGTTCTGCTTCTGACGGGTCGTATGCTTCTCAGCTTCAACATTGATGTTCTCGAGCTGCTTCAGCTTATTCTCAATGGCAGCAACCTTCTCTACCTGCTTATCCTTCAACGCATTTTTGTACTCATTCTGAAGCTTGTCCAGGATCGGCTTCTCAAAGCTCTCACGCTGACGCTTTCTTTCTTCTTTCGTCACTACCTTCTGATCCCAGATATTACCCATTCCTCTGTAAGCCATGTTCCTGATATAGTCATGGTTCAGCATCTGAAGGGCTTCCTTGCCGGATTCTGCCGTATCAATAATAAGGTTCAGGGCACGGCGAAGTTCTGTATTTCCTCTGGTTCCACGGCGAAGCGCAGAACTCATGGTCTTCGGATCATAATTTTCATCTGCTCTTCCCTTCAGCTCCAGGTACTCTTCCATAAGGCGGATATCAGCTTCTCCGGGTACTTTGCCGCGAAGCGTCTTCTCGATCTCTGCCATACGGCGCTTCTCGTCCACTCTCTTCTTCGCCTCGTCTGCTGCGAACTTCCTGTCTCTCTCTTCCTGCCGCTTCTGTCTTTCTGCCTGCTCCTTCTTCTCTGCTTCGTCCTGCTCTTTCCAGATCTTCTGCTGCTTTTCGTAAGCAGCCTTCTCCTTTGCCTTCTCTGCTTCCCGGTCCTTTTCCTTCTCTTCTACTTTCTTGTAATACTCACGCTTAAGCTCTTCCTTCTCCTGCTCTACCCGGATCCGCTCTGCCTCTTCGGCTTCCTGTCTTGTTACCTTCTCAACGATCTCCTGCTCCCAGCGCTCCTGACGGGCTTTCTCCTCCTGCTCACGAAGCTCCTTACGTACCTTTTCTTCCCGGTCGCGGCGGGCTGCTTCCTCGTTACGGCGGATCTCTTCCCTGCGGCTGCTCTCCTCACGTTCTTTCTTCAGGCGCTGTTCCTGCTCGATCTTAGCCTGCTCCTTGTTCCTTGCATCCTCTTCCCATCCGAGGCGAAGGTTCTTTGCAGTTCCGTTCTTCAGAGCCTGCGCATATTCCTCAAGGCCCTTCTTCTTTGTATCACCGAAGATCGTCTCTCCGTAGAAGAATGTCTTTACATGACCGCTCTTCAGCTCTGTCAGGCAGTCAGCACCGTTCTTCATATTCTCAGCCATGGTATCCACCATGTTCTCTGCCTTATGGAAAGCATCTCCGTGCTTTACTTCTCCGTACAGGGAGAAGTTCTTGTCCTTTGTAAAGCCCTTCTCTTCCTTACCCTGAAGGTACATATACTCCTTGATCAGTGTGACCTTTTCTTCCTTTCCCATAGCGGAAAAACTCTTCTGATCCAGGAACCTTGCTTCCAGATTCTTACGCTCCTCAACACCCAGGTTTGCGATCTTCTCAAATTCTCTCATGTTATTCGGCATATTTTTGTCCTCCTTTTTATCTTTCGCTCTCATGTTCTCAGTGCTTTTCTCTCATCGCCTGTATTCTGAGGAGCTTTTGTTTTTGTTGTTGAGGACACTATATCAAACCGATATTTACAAGTTCTTTACAAAGAAAAAAATGTTCTCGTTTCCATGATCTCTTCGATTGCCTGATCATCCGCCCAGGATCTTCCTTATAACCGCCGTTTGTTCCCGGTCCGGGGCTGCATGAAAGATGTTGATCCGGTCCGTGTCTCTGCTCCTGTCCTTGAAGGCCGGGAACAGGAAGCCAAACTCCGGTTCTCCCGGTTCATCCTCTTCGTCTGTCGGAGCAACGGCGCAGACCAGGAAGTCATAGACCTCCTCCGAGCCTTCCATCCATTCATTGTCCTTCGCCTTGACCGGTACGTCATACGAACCGTAAAACATGAAAATGCAATACGTCCTATCCGTCCGATAGCTCTCCCCCATGATCTCATAAAATACACTGAGCAGAGCATCATCCTTCATCCCGTCCTGTTTGATCGCTGAAAGGAGCGGCCACATACCTTTTCTTCTTGCTTCCCCTTCCGGAAAACTATACTCCTTCAGTTGCTCATTTGTCCTCGCAATGGGGATCGTTTTAGCCATATCCAGATTCCTCTTCTGTTCCGCAACGGAAAGCTTCCGAAAATGCAGATTGAAGGTACTGTGATCATACCCCTCTTCATCCATATATGCCCCTGCGATCCTGCTGAAGCAGTTCCTTGCCGGCGTCATCCTGCGGGTCAGTTCCAGCATGTCTTCTCTGTTGATCATTGCATTTCTCTCCCCTATTTCATAGTTCACATAGCCTTTCAGATTATATCATACCCGGGCCTTACATAAAAGACGGAGACCCTCCATCGGGGTGCAACAAACACAATGAAGGGCGACGCCCCCAAACATCGGTTTTTTTACGGCTCAGATTTATGTTATAATTTTTATTGACTTGACATAGTGAGCATACAGCATTCCGCAATTTGTCCCTGAACTATGAACCAACGGATAGTTCCCTGCCGGTGATTTGACAGAAGGAGCGAAATGTATGAAGGATATATATATTGGCAGATATGCGCCCACCCCGGAAACCCGGGATATGAAAATATACCGATTCGGTGATCATAAAAGAAATGCGTATACAATTCTTGAGGATGGAACGGCAGAAATCCGACGATTCCGGGAAAACCTGTATACTCTTTCCATTCCCGAAGAAATTGACGGATATCGTATTACCAGGATACGTGAAGGGGCATTTCGAGGACATTCTTCTCTTCATGAAGTGACAATACCTGAAGGCGTGATAAGGATCGGAGGTCAGGCTTTTCGGGAGTGTCGCGGGCTGCACACGGTTCATTTGCCTGAAAGCATTGAGTATATTGGGATCGGGGCATTTCGCAATGACAGTTGGCTGCTGGAGATAAATATGCCGGACGGCCTTATGGTCATTGAAAGATGGGCTTTCAGAGACTGCGAAAGACTACGCCGCATCACGATCCCGAAACAGATCAATGAGATTAAAACCTATACCTTCGGAGGCTGCAAAATGCTTGAATCCGTTCATTTGCCGGAGGGACTGACTGCCATTGGGCATGGCGCATTCTTTTTATGCTATGCTCTCAGCAAAATCAATCTTCCGAAGAGCCTGAAGCGGATCGAGAATGTGGCTTTCTATAACTGTCTCGGCTTAACAGACCTTTCACTACCCGATGGAGTTGAAAGTATCGGATCGAGGGTCTTCGGTTATTGCCGAAACCTGAAGCGTATCCGGATACCTGAAAGTGTTCGGGAAATGGGAGACGGCATCTTTGAAGGATGCGATGATCTGACTGTGACCGTTAC
This sequence comes from uncultured Lachnospiraceae bacterium, assembly GCA_902775555.1. Lineage (GTDB taxonomy): Bacteria > Bacillota > Clostridia > Lachnospirales > Lachnospiraceae > Eubacterium_Q. The sequence goes on from CACYMQ010000062.1 coordinate 5,739, forward strand.
CGAAGGCTCCTACGCTGAGGATTACTGTAAGCGTAACGGGCTTTCCATACATACCATTACAGCATAAACCCCGCCTCCCGGGGCGGGGTCAACACTTATTTCGCCATGTCTCTGAAATTCGACGCATTTGATTTATAGATTTTTTTGAACACCTTATAATTGCGTTCATATGCTTCTTTGGTCCCCGGATCCGGATCATAGGTATGAGTTACCTTCACAAGCCTCCGGGCCATTTCCAGTACATCCTCCCCTTTGATGCCTGCGGCAACAACAAGCGCAGTTCCTACAGCTCCTGTTTCCTGCGCATGCTCTACGGTCTCTATCCTTCGACCGGTAATATCCGCCAGCATCCTGCAGATAACCGGCGACAGGGCCCCTCCGCCCACAAACCGGATCGGATCGGAGGTCTTAACCTTCCTTTCCGAAGCTTCCAGCAGCCATCGCAGGTGATAACAGATTCCCTCGAAAACCGCACGGATCATATCCATCTTATTATTCTCTATCCTGATATTGAAGAAAATCCCCGCAGCATTCGAATCCTCAAATGGACAGCGGTTTCCGTGAAGCCATGGAGTAAAGATAACACCATTTGCTCCTGCCGGCACTTTGTCCACTTCTCTGGTTATATAATCATAGATCCCTATGATCTTTTGCTCATAATCGTCATGGTTTTTTATCAGATATATACCGATATCATCAAGTGCCAGATGCCTTATGGCCCATTCCGCACATTTTCCTGCCGTTTCCAATTCCGCATAATAATTGAAATATCCGTGCTTTGCGGATAAGACCCCGGTGATCATGGATTTTAGGTCAACCGTCTGATAATTCATGAATGTGGATACCCATCCGGAGGTTCCAATGTATATGTGGGTATCTCCCGGTCTGGTGCATCCTGCGCCGATATTCACGAAGGTCGTATCTCCTCCCCCTCCGAAAACCGGTATATCCTTCACCAGTCCAAGCTCCTTCGCCGCCTTTTCCGTCAGGTGGCCTGCGATATCCGTGCTATCGATGATCTCCGGCATATGCTCCGGTTTTACGCCGTACATCTTAAGCAGCCCCGTGTTCCAGCCTTCCCTGCCCTTCCTTGTATCATAAAGAAATGTTGCAAAAGCGGTGTCCGCCGTTCTTATGATCCTTCCGGTACATCGGGCAACCAGATAGTCACTGATATCCAGCCACTTGTAGATTCTTTTAAATACATCGGGTTCGTGGTTTTCAACCCATTTATATTTCCAGACCGGATCCTTGGCGCTGACGGAGCCGGCGTAATTTACCTTAAGATTTCTGGCCAGCTTATACAGACTGCAGCCGGAGACCTTGATCAGGCCCCTTCCCATGCATTCCTTATACTCCTTATAGCCCTTCTGATCCAGATAGTTCATCGGACGCCGGAGGGCATTTGCATGCTCATCCACCATTACAGTTCCCTGTATCTGGGAACAGAAGGCCAGACCCTCGATCTCCTGCGGTTTCACATCCGAGACCTCAAAAAGTGACCGTGTGGTGCGGCAAAGTGCCTCCCACCATTCCTCCACATCCTGCTCAGCGCCTCCGTCATCGGAAATGTAGATCCCATAGTCGGAATTTGCATCTGCTACTAACCGTATATCTTCATTAATTTTAAACAAACAGGTCTTTACACTGCTTGTTCCGAAATCATAAATGATTATATACATCTAGTTGTCCTCTTTCCGTTGATTCTCCCTGTCCATTCTTGCCCTGTCTTTAACTTTGATCGTCTTTTCCTTTAGGTGAATCTCCCAACCCGTATCGACCTTTTTTTGTATCTTCTCCATAATCTTGGGATCATTCAGGTCAGGCCAGTCAACCACCGTTGTTGCCCTTTTGGTCACCAGATGTGCATGGTCCGCCAGTAGAGCAAGCGGTGTATCCGCAAGGGAATCCGAATAGAAATTCTCAATGATCGGAAATCCGTGATCCGTGATATATTTGGCTTTTTCCTTCGCATACATCAGATTGTCCAGGAACACTCCATATTCACGGTCGTATTCCGAAGCCATGAACTGAACGCCCAGCCTTTTTGCAATCGGTTCGATGATACAGGTCGGAGATGCGCTGATAATAAGATCATCCGGTTTTTTCTGTGCCAGATACCATGCAGATATCCTTTTTTCATATTTGTTCCAGAACTTTTCGATCTGCACATCAAAATCATCCACCATGGTGAGAAAACTGAACAGCTTTCTCTGCATGAGATGATTTTGGATCTTCCCACTTTTATACTCAGCCAGATTGAACATTACCTTTGGAAAGTATGTGAAATACAGCTTTGGATGCCTGTGCATACACCAAAATGCAAATTTAATTGTACAATCCGTGTAGAAAATCGTCCCATCAAAATCATATACGTTCATTGCATTCTCCCCCGAATAATGACTTTCTCATATTATGATGCCGGGGTCAACAGGCTCTTCTCCCCCAGCTGATCCCCTGGCAAAACGGATCATATTTCGGTTATATCCGGTGGTTACCAGATATTTCTTCTCGTCATGGGCTTTCATCAGTCCGGTCAGGATAAAGCTGCTGAGTCCTTTCACCTGGCTGTAGGAATCCGTAAGATCAAAGAGATCTCCCGAGTCACGTTCTACGATCAGAACCGAGTCTCCTTCATAGAAAAGCGAAAGCTCGATCAGCACCGGCTTCTTCGCCTTCTTATTCTTCTCAAGAATGGTAAGACCGATCTCTTCGACAAAAAGAGCTGCATGGTTCGCCTCATCCCGAGAGAAATCATGAGCAACCAGACTATCCGAGACCCGCTCCGACAGGATGGCTGAAGAAGCAACCGAAAGCGTATCGTCCATAACCTCGATTTCCGAATCCATATCCTTTAACAGATATGGGAAATCATCCTTTCCGAACTTCAGATGCACGAACAGTAAGGATAAGCCAAGGGTCAAAAACGGAGCTATGACGAATCCTGCCCACATACCATTTATACCAAAGAGCAAAGCTCCCGCTATCGGAAGAAGGATATAGAGCAGCCCGTTCTGCATACATGCGAAGCATGTCGCCATACCGATCCGGTCGATCAGCATATAATACGATGTCATAAGAGAAACCGCACTGCAGAAGGTAAAACCAAGAGATACGATCCGGATCGCTGTGATCGATGGTTCAAGAGTAGCTCCGCCGGTGATCCCGAAAAGCCCACAGAACTGTTTTGAGAATATCCAGATCAGTATGGTCGCTATCACTCCTTCTATGAGCGCAGCTTTTATCCCGGCCCGCATGACCCTTTTTATGAGTTTATGATTCTTCTCCCCGTAATAGGTACCCATGAGTGGCTGCATCGCCATACCTACTCCGTCCATAACGACGCTGAATTCGATCAGACTGACGACTACAGAGAGTGTGATAAGGCCCGGATCACCATAGCGGCTGGATACAAATCCGATCATCACATAGTCCATCAAAGCCCAGCACAGATACACTGAGGAGTCCACGATACTGTAACGGGATGTAAGCAGAAAATCCTTAAATGACAGGTGCCATACAAAATGAAGCGTATTTCCTTTTCGGAAGAAATGCCAGCAGCATACCAGGATCCCAAGTCCGTTTCCGATAACTGAACCTAAGATGATACCGGTCATTCCGTAGAATTTAGCAAGTATGATGGAAAGGACCACATTTCCGCCAATCTGGAATACATAACAGAGATTATTACAGAATTCATCTCCATCACTGTATACCATCTGCTCCATATAGAAGATCACGATGGTCAGAAAAGCATTGATCGGAAGGAAGCGATAATACTTAAGCGCGTTATCCAAAATCTCCCCCGTGATGCCGTTTGCACTGAAATATACATTTTGGAAGAGTAAGATCGCAAGTGCAGAGATCAGTCCGATGGAAACGCTTATGATCAGTCCCTGTCCATAGATCTCGTCTGCCCTTTTTTTCCTCATTGCTCCAACTTCCCTCGAGAAAACGATACCGACACCTGTCGATACCAGATCCCCAAAGAAGGTTACGATACCCGTCACCGGAGTGATGGCGTTGATCGCCGCAACCCCTGATTCCCCGATAAAATAACCCGCAATAATGCTGTCACTCAATAGCATGAGATACATCACGGCCTTTGTAAATGTCCCTGATATAAACATCGACGCGAATTTTTTTTCGCAGAATCCTTTCATTTTCCGTTCTCCTCCCCTGTCCACGTGCTGTAACATATCGTAGTCGCTTTTACACTTTTAAGTCAACTCATTTCCATTCTACCATAGACAATCCGCAGAATCCATAGACTATCTGGAACGATCGGGGTGGGACGATTGGGGACGGTGCTGGGACGATTGGGGACGGTTCTGGTCGTCCCAGAACCGTCCCCAATCGTCCCATTTCTTTATAAGACGCCTCTTTAATCATACCATATTGCACTTCATTATGTTATAATGAATTTATTATTTTGAAGCCGGGATCTTCAAAGAGGTTTGTAAATGTTGATGCATAACGCTATGTT
>CACYMQ010000063.1 GCA_902775555.1 uncultured Lachnospiraceae bacterium
ACAAGATATTGGATGCTCTAGGTGAACTGACAGAGAAAGCCTATTTGACAGGGATTGTTGAAGCAGATGAAACTTTTTTCAACGTGTCATTCAAAGGAAGTAAATAATGCAGAGAAATAATGATGGAGTGTGACAAAGCGTGTGATAATATTAACGTGTACAAAAGAAATGTACACCCTAAAACCTTCCCCCATTTACCAAAGGAGCCCCGGTTCACCAGCAGCGGATTGATGGATCGGGGTTCCTTTTGCATTTTCAGAAACAGCTTGACATGCTAATAATCATTAGCTATACTATGGCTAATGATTATTAGCGGTTTGGAGAGAGTCATGTCTGCAAAAGAGAGAATAGTGGAAACTGAAAGGCTGTTTCTGCGGAAAATGAACATTGGAGATTTTGATGCCTTGTATCAGATCATTGCGGATCCTGACACTATGCAGCATTATCCGCATGCCTTTGATGAAAGTAAAGTCCGTGATTGGATAAAGCGGAACATGGAGCGATACTGTAAGGATGGTTTTGGACTGTGGGCGGTATGCTTGAAGGATACGGGTGAAGTGATCGGCGACTGTGGGCTGACGTTGCAGGAAATAGATGGAGAAATGCTTCCGGAGATCGGATACCACATCCGTCGCAGCTGCCAGTGCAAGGGCTATGCAAAGGAAGCTGCATCAGCAGTACGGGATTGGGCGTTTAAGAATACAGATTACCCTGCGCTATATTCCTATTGTAAATATACAAATGCAGCTTCTATAAGGACAGCGGAGGCTATCGGGATGCAATTTGACAGAGAATATCTTGATGAAGCAAACGGGATAACACATGTATCGGTAATATATCGGAGGGATTGATCCTGGAACGATTGGGGACGGTTCTGGGACGCCCAGAACCGTCCCCAATCGTTCCAGGATATCGTATCATAAAAATGAGGATGGATTCGTCTTTTACCGGAAAAGCAAAAATGAAAGAACGAAACATGGTACTAAATCGTAACTGAACTGTTTTAACTCGAGATGAAAGGGGTAGGATTCTTTGATGGATTGGTTGCTTCTGATATTTCCGTTGGGGATCATGGTCGTCTTTTTGCTGCACGCCGGTGTCGACAAAAAGGGTGAATTCAGTGAAGAAGCCTGGGGTTTGGATCAGGCGAAGGCCATACAGGTCTTTGCGGCACTGATGATCATTCTGCATCATTCCGTGCAGGTCATCACGGATTACGGCGCAGAGCCGAAGGGCCCCATAACCATATGGAATTCCCTGGGGATCCTGTTCACATCCATCTTCTTTTTCTTCTCAGGATTCGGTTTGTATAAGAGTTACAAGACAAAGGAAGGGTATCTTGGCAGCTTCTTCAGAAAGAGGATGCCGAAGCTCCTGATCCCCTTTATGGTCACGAATATCCTTTATCTGTGCACGGTTTCCTATGGCAGGATCTATGAGACCCGGCATGTGTTCACATCCCTTTTCGGCATCACGCTGCTGAACAATAACGCCTGGTTCATCGTGGAGCTGATCATTTTATATATCGCCTTTTATTTCTGTTTCAGAAAGCCGGGATCGGAGCGCGCGGCGCTGATCAAGCTTACCGTCTTTGCCATACTCTTGGTGATACTGAGCCTTTTCCTCGGCCACGATACCACCGCGGTAAATGGTCACTGGTTCATGGGAGAATGGTGGTACAACACCACCCTGATCTTTATCCTGGGTATCCTTATCGCTAAAAATGAGGAGAGGATCAAGCGGGTGATGAAGGAAAAGTACAGGATCCTTCTCCCGGCTGCCATATTTCTCTTTATCGGCTGGTTCTTTTTAGAGGAGCTGGTACTAAATAACTTTGGATATTATCAGGAGTGGAAGTATCACCCCGGATATCCCGGGAAATTCTTTACACTGGTTATGCAGATCGTCCTCTGCGGGATATTTATTTTCCTCCTTTGTCTGATCAATCTGAAGGTCACTTTCAGAAACCGGATACTCACATTCCTCAGCGGGATCAGTTTGGAACTATATCTTATTCACGGCGTGTTACGGTGGATGCTGTACACCGGGGAAAGATTTAAGATGCCGGATTTCCTCTATCTTCTCTATACCTACGCTTTTTCCATCGTAATGGCCTGGGGACTTGCAAAGGTGGACCGGTTGATCATAGATTTCTGCAAACAGAATTCGTCGATCATTTTATCCTTCAAAGCGCCAATATTTACGGATGACACTTCCATCCGGATACGTCAGCAAAAGCTGCGGAACAGGAGCGTGGTAAACAAGATCAAGATTGCCTTCATCCTTGCCTTTACCGCTATGCTCATCACCGAGGGCATCGCGCTGTACCGGTACATTGACAGGAATATCATCCGGGTAAACGAAGAAATCGACCTGCTTAAGGAGGCTTCCGTAGGGGATCGGGTGTATTTTGGAGAGTGGTATCTGGATTATGAAAAGCGTGAAATGGAACCGATGCCCTGGCTGGTGATGGATAAGGAGGGAGACCACATTCTTCTGGTTTCCGAGTATGTGATGAACAGTGACACCTATCATTTCTCGGAGGATGTGAGTCAGTGGAAGGACTCGGAACTGTGCCGGCTGCTCAATTATGATTTTTATACCTATGGGCTTAAGGAAAAAGAACGGAAGCTGTTATGTGGAAAGAAGGGTGCGGGAAATGAAAACTGGGATATTTCCGACCGGGAGGCCTACACCTATTATATTCACAGAACAGAGGAGGAAGCGTACGAGGATATCCTTGTGAAAAATGATCTGATCTTCCTTCTCACAAGGGATGATGTACTGCGCTATATGCCGAAGCCGCATCAGCGGGTGGCGGAAACGACGAAAGCCGCCAGAGATGAAGGCCTTACCTGGACAAAGAACGGCTATGTTGCGCCCTGGTGGCTGGCGGATATTGCGAAGAACGGGACGAACGCCATGTATGTGGATATTTACGGAAATATCCATGACGAAGGAAAGTCCTTCTATAAGACGCAAATGGGTGTAAGACCCGCCGTGTGGTTGAAGCTGGAGTAAACAAGGGTGTGTAACGGTGGAACGATTGGGGACGGTGTAACGATTGGGGACGGTTCTGGGACGCCCAGAACCGTCCCCAATCGTTACACCGTCCCCAATCGTTATGACTTCCTTTTTCTTCCACATTCACCTCGCTGATATTTTCGTAAAGGATGCGATATCTGCCAGCTGGTTGCGGATCACCTGCCCCACGAACTGATCTACAAAATCATTTGCAGGTTTTTGGAAGATCTCCATGGGGGTGCCTGTCTGTTGGATCACACCTTCATTCATTACGATAACCCGGTTGGACATTGTCAGGGCCTCGTTCTGATCGTGTGTTACGTATATAATGCTGATCCCGAGTCGCTTCTGAAGGTCCTTGATCTCCCTTCGCATACTGTCACGGAGTTTTGCGTCCAGATTCGACAGCGGCTCATCCAGAAGCAGTACCTTCGGCTCAGCCACCAGAGCCCGGGCCAGGGCCACACGCTGCTGCTGTCCGCCTGACAGTTCATCCGGCATGCGGTCGGCTAGATCCCGCATATGAACGATCTCCAGCATATGTTCCGTCTTCTCGCGGATCATTTCCTTCGAAAGCTTACGCAGCTTCAGGGGATAGGCAACATTTTTGAATACATTCATATGGGGCCAGACCGCGTAGGACTGGAATACCATCCCGAGGCCCCGCTCCTCCGGCGGGATAAAGGTCTCTGCTGTGCTCACCGCCGTTCCGTCAATCCATATCTCCCCGTAGGTCGGCCGTTCAAAACCGGCGATCAGGCGGAGAAGGGTGGTTTTCCCACAGCCGGAAGGCCCCAGCAGGGTGATGAATTCCCCATCCCCAAAGGTTTCCGTGAATTCCTTCAGCACTTCCACTTTGCCAAAGCTTTTTCTGATTTGTACGAGTTTGATTTCTGACATATTTTTACTCCGAATGATATCTGTTCCTTATTCAGGGCCTGCGTCTCTTTCGGTCCGGGCCTTCAGACCGACAACTTCCCCTTCGTCAGTTTCCGCATGATGAGATACAGGAGCGTGACCAGAAGCAGGATACAGCAGGCCAGGGCAGAAGCCGTCTGCTGACTGCTGTTTACCTGATACAGGAAAAGCTCCACGCCAAGAGTCATGGTATTGGTGCTGTACAGGATGTTGGACATCGTCAGCTCATAGAGGGATGGTATGAAGATGAGGAACCAGCCGCCTGCGATGGACGGCAAAAGCATGGGAAGTACCACATCTTTCATCCGGCGGGACCACCCGGCTCCCGATACAGCCGCCGCTTCCTCCAGTACGGACCCAATCTGGGAGAATCCGGACACCATGGTCCTCATCCCCATCATCATATATTTCGTCATGTATGCAACCACCAGAATGATCAGTGTGTTGTAGATATTGATTCCAAATCGTCCCGACATGGACATGATCAGGGAAAGTGCGATCACTATACTCGGCGTCCCGGAGCCCAGGGCGATCAGGAAGTCGGGGATCCTGCGACCTTTCACCCCGGTCCTTTTCAGCATGTAGGCCATGATCACGCAGATGATCATACCCAGCGTAGCTGCAAGTCCCGCGGTAAGAAGACTGTTCAACGCGGACTTAACGATGGTGGAGCGGGTAAAGATATTCTGCCAGAACCGGAATGTCAGATTCCCTTCAGCAAAAAGGGATTTTCCCATGTCCTGTTTAAAGGATGTTGTAACGATCGAAAGAAACGGGATCAGAACAACGATGACCGCAAAGAGAGAAGCAAAAATGGTCATGGGGATCCGCCATTTTCGAAGATCGATGGTGTTGGACCGAACAGATTTGCCGCTTACGGTAATACGATCTTTCCTACCCATCACAACATTCATAGTAAAGAGTAGGATCAGCGAGAGTAAAAGCAGAAAGGCGGAGATCACCGTGGCGTCGGTCAGACCCTGGGGCGTGCCCGTAGCTACATATTCCGAGATCCTGGTCGTCACGGTATAGATCTTACCCGGTGTTCCGATGATGGAAGGGATACCGAAACAGGACGCTGCGGCTACAAAGACCAAAATGGCTGAAGCTCCGATGGAAGGCAGCAGCATGGGCAGCGTAACGGTGAAAAAGGTTTTTCGCCCGGAGGCCCCTGAGATCCGTGCGGCCTCCTCCAGAGAGGTGTCCATATGCTCCAGCGCACGGCAGAGAATGATATAAGCAATGGGATAGTAAAATGTCGTAAGTACCCAGACCATTCCGCCAATGGTATAGATATTAAATGGCGCTTCCGAAAGCCCGAACAGTTCTTCCAGGACCTTGTTGACCGTACCGACCTTCGGGTTTAGTAACCGTATCCAGGCCATGGCGCCCACGAAGGGAGGAACCAGATAGGTCAGCAGAAAGACTCCATGAAAGAATCTCCGCCCATAAAGATTCGTCCGGGTCACCAGCCAGGCCAGCGGAAAGGCGATCAGCAGGCCGAGGACAGTGGACAGGGACGCAGTAAGCAGGGTGTTCAGGATACAGTTCCAGTTCAGGGAATAGCTGTAGATCCTTTTCACAGCCTCCAGGGAGAAGGAACCGTCCGTAAAGAATGCCCGAAAGAGCAGATATAATAAAGGGAAGACAAGGAATACCAGAAGAAATGCTGAAATAAGCAGGATAAAAATCCATTTGGCATCCAAATGCAGACGCTTTGATTTCATTTCCGGTTCCATGTTCTTCCCTTTCTCAGGAGTTATTCTGCAACAGATCCTGTCAGTTTTTGATCTCTTTCTGGATCAGCGCGCGGATCGCATCACGCTGTTTCAGACACTTTTCATAATCCACAGGAATCGTATTCTTCATCATCTCGGTGAGTGTCTTTGAATGGTAGGGGTGTTCTTCCATATCCGTCCGAACGCCGTACATCCATCCCTTGATGATCAGCCTCTGTCCGGCAGGGGATAGGAAATACTCCTGCAGCGCTTCCGCAGCCCTGATATTATTATTTGCACTGTACTTTGCGTCGACGATCATGATGGGAGAAGGAACGGGTACGGATCCGTCCTCCGGATAGATCACGGTCAGCGGGGACTGTTCTTCTTCCTGCTTCTTCAGGATGGACTCTTCAAGGATCATGGCAGACCGTATCTCGCCGGTTTCCAGCTTTGCAATCGCATTTGCTCCGGATTCGAGGGTCACATCCTGATGTCCGAGAGACTTGAAGTAACCGTCGCCATACTTATCCATCAGACCGACCATCGAGCAGTAGGAGGAACCCGAGGTCAGAGGATCAGTCATGGAGAGATCCCCTTTATATTTCTCATCCTCCGCAAAATCCTTCATGGTATGCGGTACTTCGGCTTCCTTGTATTTCTCCGGATTATAGGCCAGAACCATGTTCAAAGAACGTACCGGATACCAGTAGCCTTCCTTATCATATTCGAAAGCGAGCTTGTCCGCATCCGGGAAGATATGGGGATGCAGCATGCTCTGCTCCTTCAGCTCCATGGCGTAGGACTGTTCAGCTACCATCAGGATATCACAACCAAGTTTTCCGGAATCCTTCTCCGCTGCCACCTTGGACTGTAAGGTGCCGGTTCCCCCCTGAAAGAAGTCCACCTCCAGATTCGGGAATTCCTTCTTCAGTTCCACCTTCATATTTTCGATGATATCATCATACATGGAAGTATAGATCATGATTTTTCCGGTAACATCTGCACGCCCTTTGCTTGAATCAGAGGATTCGCCTGTCTGTCCGGAGCTGCTGCCGCATGCCGCCATTCCCAGTGCCATTGTCATTGCAAGGACTCCTGTCAGTCCTCTTTTCAGCCATTTCCTTGTATTCATATTCGTCTCCTGTCAAATCAAACTATTTTTTTCTTTGTTTCGGACATATGATAATACACCGATATTTACAAATCTCTTACAGAATCTGATTATAATGCGTATGTATTTCCTGCGGTTCCCGTCACCTCATGCTCACGGGCCTTCCTGATTTTATCATATAAATCCGAGAATGTCATTTCCAAAATAGAGACGAGAGGGAACGATTGGGGACGGTTCTGGGCGTCCCAGAACCGTCCCCAATCGTTCCACGGCTTGGTCATTGGAAGGATGTCCTGATCCCGGCAAGAAATTTTTCGGCTATAGGCATAAAGGATGGGAATTTATGCCAGATTAAGTATAGCTCTGATGTCTGCTTCGGAGATAATGGACGAAATACCAGACCATTCTCATCTGAGCATTCGACCAAATGCTTAAAGGTCAGGAGAATTCCGAGACCTTCCCTTGCAAAAAGAGATCCGTTATAAGACAGGCGGAATGAACCTTCAAGATGAAGTCTTTCAAAATCATCACCGGCCCATTCCGGTATTTCATTGTTCCAGCTCTGTTCAGAGCAGAAGAGCGGCTGCCCGATGAGGTCCTTTACCTTGACGGATTTCTTTGCGGCAAGAGGATGGTCTGCAGGCATGACAGCTCCCCATATATCAGCTTCCGGGAATTTGACATAGTCGTATTTCGCCGTGTTTGGCTTTTCACACAAAACCGCAAAATCAAGAAGCCCCTTATCAAGCTTCTCCGTTACCTGTTCGGTATCACCGCTTGTGATGTGGTAAGTAAAGCCGGGATAACGCTTTTTTAACTTACGGATTTCCTTCGCAAGGTACCGGATCTGATAGCTTTCGGCCAGTCCGAAGTAGATATCACCGCCTGTGATGTCATCCAGGGTGATGAATTCCTGTTCGATCCGGTCAGCCATTGCGATAAGGTCTTCCGCACGGTCACGAAGAAGCATCCCTTCATCTGTAAGGGATATACTGAAACTGTGGCGTGTGAACAGCTTTTTCCCAAGTTCATCTTCAAGTGATTTTAATGTTTTTGAAAGCGTAGGCTGCGTGACATGAAGGATGTCCGCAGCTTTTGTCATATTCTCTTCTCTTGCGATGGCAAGGAAGTATCGCAGGCTTTTGATCTCCATGGTGTTCCTTTCTGTTTCTGCAGTACACTCAAAAATGCGTCGCATTGCTGCGTGATATTCTATTTTGGAATATCACGATATTCATTTTATTCATTAGCGAAGAATTCGTCAAGGGAATAAAATGAGAATACGAGGTATAACGGATGGACTATCTGATACGACAGGCACAGAAGGAAGCCGGAAGACAAATATAGCAAGAGATTGGAGGACACATATCATGATCAAAAAGGAAGAACTGGTACTGGTAACTGAATGGGATAAAACATTTCCCCAAAGCAGTAAGGTGGAACATAGCAAGGTGACCTTCGTAAATCGTTACGGCGTCACACTTGCAGCGGATATGTATGTTCCCAAAGACAAAGAAGGTAAGCTTCCCGCCATCGCGGTATGCGGTCCCTTTGGCGCAGTGAAGGAGCAATGCAGTGGATTGTATGCGCAGAACATGGCGGAGAGAGGATTCCTTACAATTGCCTTTGATCCTTCTTTTACCGGAGAGAGTGGCGGGAATGTCAGATATATGGCCTCTCCGGATATCAATACCGAGGACTTTATGGCGGCAGTTGATTTCCTTTCCCTGAATGATAAGGTCGATCCTGAAAGAATTGGTATTCTCGGAATCTGCGGATGGGGAGGAATGGCAGTCAATACTGCGGCGCTTGATACGAGAATAAAGGCAACCGTGGCGTCCACCATGTATGATATGACCAGGGTGAATGCAAAGGGTTATTTCGACAGTGAGGACAGTGAAGAAGCGCGCTATGAGAAGAAGAAAGCCATGTGTGCCGAGAGGCTGGAGGATCTGAAGTCGGGTGAGTATAAGCTTGGCGGGGGTGTGGTTGATCCGCTTCCGGAGGATGCACCGTTCTTTGTTAAGGACTACTATGACTACTACAAAACTGACAGAGGATATCATAAGAGAAGTCTTAATTCCAACGGTGGATGGAACGTCATCGGGTGCGAGTCTTTCATGAACCAGCCGATTCTTAAATACAGCAACGAGATCAGAAGTGCAGTGCTTCTTATCCACGGAGAAAAGGCACATTCGTGTTACTTCTCAAAGGATGCCTATGCTGATATGACAAAGGACAGCAAATATGCGGACAACAAGGAGCTGATGATCATCCCTGATGCTGTACACACAGATCTGTATGACGGCGGAGACAAAGATTATATCCCGTTTGATAAAATAGAGAGTTTCATGAGTGAGCATTTAAAATAAAGGCGGATGGATGAATGAAAAGAGCAAAGAGCGTTATTTGTGCGATCATAATGATGTTTGCGATTTCAGCATGTGCAGGGAGAACACCAAACGATAGTGCGGTTTCAACGAGTGGGCAGGAAGAAATTTCCAAAGAAACAGAAGAGAAGGCTCTGACTGCTTCGCAGGAGAAGGGCAGCGATGGAATGCCGGAACAAGAAGAATCAAAGGAAGAGGTAGTAGTCATGGATGAGTTGATTCTTTCGGTCGGAGACAAAAGATTTTCTGTTGAATGGGAAGACAACGAGAGCGTGGATGCACTCAAAGGGCTTGCCGGATCCGGAATGACGATCGATATGGCTATGTATGGGGGATTTGAGCAGGTCGGAAGTATTGGTACCTCTCTTCCGCGGAATGACAGTCAGACGACTACGAGTCCGGGTGACATTGTGCTTTATTCAGGAAACCAGATCGTCATATTTTACGGTTCTAATTCCTGGGCATATACGAGGCTGGGAAGGATTACGGGACTTGATGAAAAGGAGCTTGAAGATACATTCGGAAACGGTGACGTTACGATCGGGTTAAGTGTTGGAGCAAAGACGGCTTCAGATGCTGCGCGATCCTTTGATTTAGAAGACAGATCAGTCATGCTTAACAGCGGTTATAAAATGCCTATCATGGGACTTGAAAAGCTTGATATCGGATACATCGACATGATGCTTTTGCACCATCCCGGAAAAGGAGATGTGGAAGCATACAAGACGATGGAAAAATATGTGGAAAAGGGAAAGATACGGTCTATAGGTCTGTCAAACTGGTATGTGGAAGAACTTACGGAGTATCATCTGCACAGGTCATTTTGCGGTGGGATCTGCAAAGAGGTATCGTGGTAATACCGGGGTCAGGAAATCCGGATCATATAAAAGAGAACCTCAATCTGTTCGGGTTTGAACTGACAGAAGATGAAATGAAGCAGATCTCCCTGTTGGATCGAGATGAAAAGCATGACTGGTATTGACTGAGACTTACTATATTGACTATGGGCCGGTTGACAGGAAATATGTAATATGTTACATTATATATGTAATGTGTTACATATTTTTTTTGGAAAGGAGAGAACAGGATATGAAACTGGAAGATGCTGCGCAGCAGATGAATTTTTCCGAGATACCTCCGGGGTACTACCTGCTGGGGCTTATCAGTGCATTTGAAAACCGGTTCCAGGCCATGGCTGACAGTGCCATGCGGGAAATCAGCTGGAAACAGTTCTTTCTGATCATCTGTGTCAACCTGTGTAAGAAACCGCCGACCATCGGTGAATTATCCGAGATCGTCGGCAGTTCCCATCAGAATGTGAAGCAGCTCCTGCTTAAGCTGGAGAAGAAGGAATTCATCACGTTCCGGCCGGATGAAAAGGACAAAAGAAAACAGCGTATCCATCTGACGGATCACTGCATGGAATTCTGTGAGAAAAATGATGAGATGAGTATCGATATCATGAAGAATATGTTTAACGGGATCCCGGAGAAGGATATCAAAACCACGATCCGGACGATCATGGAGATCGAAAAAAATCTGCGGGGCCTCACAGAGGAAGGAGTGACAAAATGAAAGGGATCATAATCTACAGATCCAAATACGGATCTGCACGTAAATATGCTCACTGGATCGCAGAAGAGACCGGATTTCAGTGCATCGATGTAGATAAGGTCAGCATAAAAATGCTGCAGGATTACGATACGGTCATCATCGGTGGAGGAGTTTATGCCTCCGGAGTACCTGCCTTCGCCTTTCTGAAGAAGCATATCGACCGGATGACCGGGAAGAGGATATTCACCTACTGCTGCGGGGCATCTCCCTTCGATCAAAAGTTCTTCGACGAACTGAGGGGAAGGATCTTTACCGATAAACTGGAAGGGATTCCCTGTTTCTACTTCCGCGGTGGATTTGATATGAAGAATATGACATTTAAGGACCGCACTCTTTGCAGGATGCTGCGGAAGATGGTGGCAAAGAAGGACCCTTCCGACTACGAGGTATGGGAAGAAGCCATGATGTCTGTAGGGGAGGACGAGGCAGGAGACTGGACAGACCGGGCCTCTATCCGTCCGCTGTTGGAAGCACTTGCTGAGTAACGGATCCTACTTTGATATGGCAGATGCCTTTTCTTTATGATACAATGAGACTAACAATAAGAATATCGAATTCGAAGGACTCAGCCGAAACTGATCCGAAACCGGAGGACTATGTGCAGTTGTCCGAGGATATGGGTTTTGCAATGAAAGATGATGATCTGTTGAAACGAATGAATGAAGGGAGATATTTATATGAATATTGATCAGGGGGCATTTGGGCAGGTTGCAACGATACTGGCAAAACAATTTGACAGTATGTATTATGTGGATATAGAATCCGATCATTTTAGGGAGTTTTTTCATTCGCAGATGCTGGATGAGATGAACCTTCCGGAGCAGGGGACGGATTTTTTTGCATTTCTTTCGGAACAGGCAAGGAGTGTCGTGCATCCGGATGACATGGAATATGTTCTGCAACTGATCGATAAGGAGGCGCTTCTGGAGAAGTTGTCGGAGAATAACTCCAGTCTGATCGTGTGCAGATTTATACTGGGCGGTCAGGTCAAACATGTATGCCATTTCAGTGTTATGTGTGAGGATGGTAAGCATATATTGGGTTGTATAAAGAATATTGAACGTGAGTTCCTGGAAAGAGAGGAACAGGAGGCGCTGATCTCATCCGTTGAACGTCTGGCCAGGCTTGATGAACTGACAGGGGTCAAAAATAAGAATGCTTTTTCGGAATATGTTAATGAGATCGAAGATAAGATGAGCAGCGGAAATACGGATCTGGAATTTGGTGTTGTCATGTGTGATATCAATGATCTGAAGCTGATCAATGATACAAGAGGGCACTACTTCGGAGACGAATCGATTCAGCGGGCGTGTCGCATGATATGTGATGTTTATGAGAACAGTGCTGTGTACCGGGTCGGAGGAGACGAGTTTGCAGTGATCCTTTCCGGTGAAGATTATATAAGACGTAAATCTCTTCTGAACAAGCTGAAGAAGGAGTCTGAAGAGAATGACCGCATGCGATCCGGACCGGTTCTGGCATGCGGAATGTCGGTGTATGATCCGGATATAGATAAAAGCTTTTATGAAGTATATGAACGTGCAGATGCAAAGATGTATCTGAATAAAAGTGAACTGAAAATCGGAAGACGGACGGAAAATGTAAGGAGACCTCTGGGGAATATCGGCATTCCGGATGCAAGAAGACGAAAGCTTGACAGTATCTTCGGGGCATTGTATACGGTAGCGGGAGACGGATATATATTTCTGACGGATCTGAAATATGAATTTTCCCGGTGGTCGCTTTCCCTGGTCAATGACTTCGGACTCCCATCCGAATATATGTATCAGGTCGAAAAGATATGGGAGTACAATATTCATCCGGATGATGTAGGTAGATATCTGGAAGTGGTTAAATCAGTTTTACAAGGAAATTCCGTGTTATACTCGATCAGTTATCGTGCCCGCAGAACAGATGGGACTTATGTGACTCTGAAACCGAGGGGGTTTGTCTTAAACGACAGCAATGGCGTGCCGGAGTATTTCGGAGGGATCATCATACCGCAATGAAACTGGTTGATTCCTTTGCCGGTGAGGCTCCTCAGTTTGATGATATTACCATGCTGAGTTTTACCTATCGGGGCAGAGAAGCTTCGGGGATTTCCGTTACTTAAGGGAAGGACACTGGTTAATCATATGATCTGGCTGCTCGGCGGTCTGGGGCTCACTGTCGTTTGAATACGAGGGTGAGCCCTGTTACATCTATAGAAATGGTTCCTTCCGTTTCATTGTAGGTACCATACATTTTGCTGTCTCCTTCCGTGAGAACTACTTTGCCATCATCGAAGGATATGCTTGACGTTCCGGTCCTTCCCATCAGACGAACGGTTGCTTTTCCGCCCTTGATCGTCAGCTGAAAATTCCTCACATCTGTGCCCATTTGCTGCAGTTCTTCCGGTGAATAGGCCCTTCCGAAGGCTTCCGCCCTTTCAAAGGTGTAGGTGCCGTTCATCTTATGACCGTCGAAGACGCCGGCTCTCCACAGTGCGATGACAGCCAGAACGACAACGAGAACTGCGCACGTGACGATGACCAGGATTTTATTGTTGTTCGAAGGAGTTCTCGGTCTTGCGCCGCTTGTTCCGCTTATTCCGCCAAAGGGCTTGAGTCCGGAATCAAAGGCCGACAGATCAAGCGGGCGTTGCTGCTGTTCATAGGGAGGCTGGCCAGCTCCCGGCTCATCCAGAATTCGGGCGTCCATCTCCATCTGTCTGCGGGCTTCTTCCTGTGCAGCCCGTGCTTCCTGATTCGAGGGATCCATTCCAAAGGGGTTCGACGCAGCAGTAACACCGCCTGCCATGGAGTATTTATTCCCCGGGGACATGGCTTCCTGCCTCTCATTTTCTGCCATTCTTACTTCCGGCTTCGACGCAGCTGCCTTCATCCCGCAGACCGGGCAGATCGAAGCACCTTCCGGAACATCAAATCCACATACCGTACATTTCATATAACTGACCCTTTCATCTCTCCTGATTCCTGTGATACAGGGATAATAACTACCCCCATCATAACATAAACTACGGGTAAAGGCACGTTTTTCAGAGCCTTTTTCAGAGCTCTTATCCCGGGAAGACATTGCAACCTGGTGACCAAAGAGAAAGCAACAGCAGACACCATGATTTTTTCGGTCGGTGAAGGAATACACCGGCCTTTTTTCAACCTAATGAAAAAAAAGGAAGAAGAATTTCAGAAAGAGTGGTATCCGGGATGATATATATGATACAATAAAAATATATGGCCTTTGTTAGGTTTCGGCCTATATACCTTTAAGATTTTACGCTATTCAAGGATATTTAGAAAGCAACCCCTTATCTTTTCAATGATCGATATACTACTATATCGAACGTGCGTTCCGGCGTCGACCGCGAATTGTAAAATAGCCTATATATTTATCCTCTCTCATCAAGAAGACCCCCTCCTCTAAGGTGGGGGATGAATTGCGCACAAATTTGCTGAATGTTCACATGACAATTACATGAAAATGTGCTATAATGTAATCAGTCGATTTTTTCTATAGAGGTATAATATATATGGATTTAGACAACAATGCACATTCAGTATTTTTGCTTCACTATCATCTTGTTCTGGTTGTAAAGTATCGGAGAAGAGTTTTCAATAAACCAATATCAAACAGGGCGAAAGAGATATTTGAGTATATCGCTCCCCGATATAACATTTCCCTTGAGGAATGGAATCATGATGCCGATCATGTACACATTCATCAGTAAATTCATAAACGCATATAAAAGTGCGAGCAGCAGGTTGTTGAAGAAGGAGTTCCCGGAGATCAGGAAAAAATTATGGGAAGAGTATTTCTGGAGCCAGAGTTTCTGCCTGCTTACCACGGGTGGCGCACCGATCGAGGTAATCCGGAAGTATATCGAAAGCCAGGGGCAGAAGAACCGAAGGAAAGATAGCGGCAAAGAGAAGAAATGATACAGAGGTGAGCATGATATGGCCAACAAAGCGTTCAAATTTCGTCTCTATCCCAATCAGGAGCAGGCAGTTTTGTTATCGAAGACATTTGGATGCGT
>CACYMQ010000064.1 GCA_902775555.1 uncultured Lachnospiraceae bacterium
AGGTAAATGCGGTATGATGCGCGCCTCCTGCCAGGATCCATGCTTCCGCTCCCGTATAAAGATCCGGCTTCGGTGTCCAAAAGGCTGTGGCCACCGGCAGCTCCGGCATGGGACGTTCCGTCTTCCTGCATTCCACATCATTGATGATCAGACGGAAGCGGTTTCCGAGATCCACCAGGGAAACTGCGATCCCCGGCCCTTCCTTTGCGGTAAATACCAGACGTGCGGGATCCTCTCTCCTGCCCATGGAAAGCGGTTTCACCCGTACGGAGACAGGGCCGTCGGCGATGGACGGACAGATCTCCAGCATGTGTGCCTCCAGGATCCCCTCCTTTCCGCGCACCAGATTGTAGGTATAGTCCTCCATCATGGAGGTACCCTTTGCATCCGGCATACCCTCTGTCATGATCTTCATCAGCCGGACCATGGCTGCAACCTTCCAGTCGCCCTCCGCGCCGAAGCCGTAACCCTTTTCCATCAGTCTCTGTATCGCGAGACCGGGCAGCTGCTTCAGGGCCCCCAGGTCTCCGAAATGCGTCACAATGGCCTGATAGTCCTTCTCCTCCAGGAACCGCTCGAAGCCAAGCTCGATCCGTGCCTGAACCGCCACGTGTTTCCGGAATTCCTCCGGATCTCTTCCCTCGGTCTCGAAGCTGTATTTACTTTCATATTCGTCCATCAGGGCGTTCACATCCGATCCGGACACGGCAGCCACGCTGTCGGCGATCTCATTTACCGGATAGGCGTCTACCTCCCAGCCGAATTTGATCTGCGCTTCAACCTTGTCACCCTCGGTCACTGCCACATTTCGCATATTGTCTGCCACGCGCATGACACGGATATGACTGGACTCGATCACGCCTACTGCAGTCCGCATCCAGGTTGCGATCTTCTCCTGTACGACACGGTCCTTCCAGAAGCCCACCACGACCTTCCTCTCGATCCGCATGCGGCTGACGATGTGACCGTACTCCCGGTCACCGTGTGCCGCCTGATTCTCGTTCATGAAATCCATGTCGATGGTATCGTAAGGCAGCTCCTCATTATACTGCGTGTGCAGGTGGAGCAGCGGTTTCCGATACTCCTGAAGTCCCAGGATCCAGGACTTGGCAGGCGAAAAGGTATGCATCCAGGTGATGACTCCTGCACAGCACTCGTCTTCATTTGCTTTGTTAAATGTTTCACGGATCAGCTGATTGGTGATGAGCACCGGCTTCCATACCACCTTGTACGGCAGTACACCGGATGCATTCAGTGTATCCACGATCTCTGCGGAATGTGCAGCGACATGCTGCAGAACCTCGTCCCCATACAGATCCTGGGAACCGGTACAGAACCAGAACTGATAGTCCTTCTTCTTCAAAGAAAAGCACCCCCTTCTCATATAGTCCGGCATAAAGAAAAGTTCCATGATATGCCGTTGTTTTACCCCATAGCATAATCATGGAACTTGTATGTACAACTACGCAAGTTGTTTTTATCCTGTATGATATTCTTGCCGTCTTCTTTGCCGCGTGGATTCCCGCACCAGCAGCTCCGGTTCGATCACGATCCTTTGCTCCGTATTCTCTCCCCGGATCATATGCAGCAGCATTTCCGCAGCAAGCCGTCCCAGCTCCTCCTTGGGATGAACGATGGTCGTAAGATGCATCCCGTCATCCGAACTGCTTTCCAGGTTATCATATCCGGTTACGGAAATGTCCTCCGGCACTCTTTTCCCGGTCTCACGGATCGCCCGTATCACATGCCGCGCGATCTGATCGTTATAGCAGACGACCGCATCCACGGGCTTTCCGCTGCGGATGATCCTCTGCAGGCCGGTATAGGGATGAACCTTCCGGTCTTCGGTATAAAACCAGATGACACGGGACGGATCATAGGGGATCCCCGCCTCTGCCAGCGCACGGGCATATCCGTTATGCCGCTTCTGTCCCTGGCTGTCATCACTCTTGAAGATCCCGTAGATCTCCCGGTGTCCCAGGTCGATCAGATGCCGGGTCAGAAGAAAGCTGCCCTGTTCATCATTCATCAGCACATGCGGCCGGTCCGCCATCGCTTCGTACTCTCCCTGAATGAATACGTAGGGGATCTCATACTTCTCCATTTTCTCAAAAAGCTCCGTATGCCTGCAGTACAGATTGCTCTTGCTCGGCTCGATGATGATCCCGTCGATGTCCTTCTCCAAAAGCTCGGTCAGACAGCTGATCTCCCCGTGCCGTGAATTATTGGTATGCTTCAGGATAAGGTCGTATCCGTTGGAAGACAGCACCTCGTCGATGCCGCTGATCACTTTCGGGAAGATATAATCCGAAAGGTAGGTCATGACAACTGCGATATTTCCGGACTTCTTCCGGTGGAGCAGTCGTTCGGAGATGTATCTCCCGCTGCCGTGAACCGCATAGATATAGCCTTCCCGTTCCAGTCCCTCCAGCGCTTTCCTGACGGTCTGCCGGCTGACCTTATAACGGGCCGCCAGAACATTTTCCGAAGGGAGCCTGTCTCCCGGATTGCACTGATCCGAGAATACCCACTCCCGAAGCTCCGCTTCGATCCCGCTGTATTTCTTTTCCCTCATGTTGTCTGTATCCTGCATATATTTCCTCTCCTGTATGCGGTCGCCTGCAACTTGTCTGTAACTTGTCTTTTTACATCCTACCACATCCCTCTCCCCGCTGCAAGGACCGAAAGATATTCCCCTTCCCATCCATCCGTCCATCAAGCCCGTTCATCCACCCCCATCCATCCCTCGCAATCAAAAAGGGCGGTCCCGCCAACCGGGAACCACCCTTTCTTCTGCTTTCCGCCAACCGGAGAACGCTCTGTCTTATACCGGCATACTGTCCTTCAGCTTCGGATCCTTCGCGTAGAGAAACCCGAAGACCGCGCCGCACACACCGCCCAGGATATGGGTCAGATGTGAGATATTGTCATGGGCCGTGAAGGCATCCCACACCTCGGTACCAAGGTAGATCAGGATCACCAGTATCATGGTCAGGGGAATTCCACCCTCCCTGATATTGACCGCTGATGTAAGGATGATCATCATGAATACCAGACCGCTTGCCCCGAGCAGTGACACATTTGAGAAGAAGATCATCTGGAATATGGCAGCCACCACGGAGGCGATCCCCATCATTTCCAGCAGATTCTTCGATCCGTACTTCTCTTCCAACACAGGGCCGAGGAGAAGAAACAGGGTCATATTGGATACAAAATGCGCCCAGTTTGCATGCCCCAGGGTATGACCGAAGAGCCGGACAACCCAGAAGAAACTGAAATTGGAACGATATACCGAGAAAAGGTTCTCCGTCGTCCATCCATTTGTGATATACCCCAGCCCAAGCGCAGCCAGGGATATAAATGCAAATGTGAGTGTGACCGGTGCATTGTATCTGATTTTCCTCTTTGCCTTCGGCTCCGAAGGCAGATACGATGATGCCATGATTTCCCCTTTCGGTATGTATGTCTCAAACAGACAGGATACGGTCATCCGGACATTTCCGGCCGGAAGCCGGGATCAGAATTTTTTTGTGATCACCATCTTAACGTGAGGATTCTTGATATAGACACTCACATCATCCGCGATGCTGGCAACGATGGACTTCTCCAGCTGATCCCACGCCTCCTTTGCAGCGGAGCCGTCCTCATGTTTCACCGCATCGGCGTACTGTGTCATGGACCAGTTATAGGATCCGTCCGATCCGTAACCGCCCGGAGCGCCAAAGCTCATCAGACCCATAGACAACCCGGAGGGGCTTTCCTCACTGGGAAGCAGGGCTGTGGCGATAAAATCGCGAAGGGAACCCATAAATCCTTTTGCCGCTGAATTCACGCCCTGAGTGGAGGCGATCAGAAAGTTTTTCTTCCTCTCCTTCGTGATCTCCATTTCCGATTCCAGGATCAGTTGATAATTCCGATCTTCCTTTACCACATAGAACTCTGCATCTACTTCGCCTGCGATACTGCGGATCATCCCGAGTAATTCCTCTGCCAGGAGGCGAAGATGCAGGCACTGCTTACGGTCCAGGCCGCTGTTTTCCGCAAGCTCCTCCGTCATTGTGACGGCCCTCTCAATGCTATTCCCCTGACTGTCGATCTTGATCACTTCTGTCTTCATTTCAATCCTCCTTCTCCGATGTCCTAACCGATCATAGGTCTCAACTACTGCTATTTTAATCGAAATCGGTCCACTTCTCAATATACATTATTCTTTTTCCATGGTATAGATCCGGGATGCGAAGTCCGGCATATGTCGTACCTCCTCCGAGTATCCCGTCCCGGAAAATGCCTGTGCCAGATGGACACCGGCCTCCATCAGGGTATCGCCGTACAGAACCATATCCTCGGTCTCCCCGCCCATCTTCACCTTCTTCGCAAGCACATTGTGCACGAAGGAATCCGGCTTTACATGAATGGGTGCCACTGTATTCACCAGACTGCCAAACTCCTTTATATTATACTGCTTTTTCACATTCCGGAAATGATATCTCACATCCGGCAGAAGTCCCTTGGCATGATAGACCTCCGTCTGCACATTCGGCCGGGTAAGAAGTGACAGCAGCATTCCCACGGCCCTTTTTCCGTCCGGAGCCACCACCGTCCACTCGGTCACATTTCCGCTGCCTGGAGCGAGTACGCTGAAGGTTGCTCCGTTCCCACCACATCCAAGTCCGCCCATGCCGTCTCCCACTCCCACGGATCTTCCGCGATAGAACCGTCCATGGAAGAAGGTGTCCCGCCATTCCTTATAAAATGCGATCTGTCGTGCCAGTTCCTCCCGTTCTTCCTTCTTCATATCGCAAATGTTGCACTCATATCCCAGCACGCCGAAGGCTGCAATATGAAAACGTGTGGCAAGCGGTGTCCTTCGCAGTGTCTGATGGTTCGGCACGTCCGAAACATGTGCGGTCACTGTGCTGAGGGGATATCCGTAACTGTAGCCGGTCTGGATCTCGGTCCTGGCCACTGCATCACTGTCATCGCTCGCCCAGATCTGCGGGAAGTAGGACAGGATCCCCAGATCAAACCGGTTTCCTCCGGAGGCGCAGCCTTCAAAGAGGATCTTCGGGAAACGCCTTGTCAGCTCCTCCATCACCCTGTATAACCCCAGGATATAACGATGTCCCACCTCACTCTGCTGTTCCGGCGGAAGGGAAGCAGAGTACACATCGGTCATGGTCCGGTTCATATCCCATTTGACATAGGATACTCCTCTGCTTCTGAAAACCTGTGTCATCTTCTCTATGATATGATCCTGCACATCGGTCCGCGTCAGATCCAGGAACCGCTGATTTCTCCCTTCGGAGTGCAAATGATCCGGTATCTGAAGCGCCCAGTCCGGATGCTTTCGATAGAGATCGCTGTTCACGCTGATCATTTCCGGCTCTACCCATAGACCGAAATCCATGCCCAGACGCCGGATCTTCGCAGCCAGGCCTTCGATACCGCCGGGAAGCTTCTTCCGGTTCACGTCCCAGTCTCCCAGCGCCTTGCTGTCATCCGACCGGTCACCGAACCAGCCGTCATCCATCACAAAAAGCTCGATCCCCACATCCCGTCCGGCCTTTGCCAGCTTCAGGAGCTTCCCCTCATCGATCTTGAAATAGGAGGCCTCCCAGCTGTTCAGCAGGATCGGGCGCGGGCGGTTCTTCCACTCGCCCCTTACGATGTGCTCCCTTACGAAATGATGCATCTGCTGGCTCATTTCATTAAAGCCCCGGTCGGAGTAGGTCATCACCGCTTCCGGTGCTGCAAAGGACTCCTTCGGTCTCAGTTTCCAGGAGAAGCCCTCCGGATTGATCCCGGTCATAAACCGAAGCTTACCGAAGGGACTCACTTCCGCTGCCTCATAATGATTCCCACTGTAGATCAGATTAAATGCATAGACCTCCCCGTGATCCTCCGTTGTATGCGGATCGGACAGCATCACAAAGGGATTCGCCCGATTGGAGGAAATGCCCGAGGTCGTGGCATTCACCAGTTTTCCGGCTCCGAGAGCGGTATCCGTCCGATGCATTTCTCTTACCCACGCCCCGTTGAAGGTTGACATAACATATGGACCGGCATCCATATCCAGACTGAGACTCATAAGTCTTTCGATGCTCACCGCAGACTTGCTGCAGTTCCGGAGAACAGCCGACCGGGTGATAACATCGCATTCCGGAAAGACCGTGTAGTTCAGGACCAGTTCCATATCGTAGGCATGGTCATACAATGTCACTGCCAGGGTCTGGGCGTGGATATGCTCAGCCGCCGCGATCCTTGCGGCTTTCTCCCTGCCGGCAGTGACCGCCCGGGATACTGCCTCTGCTCCGTCCCGGATCAACGAACTGACACCCACGGGTCCGCTTCCGCCTGACGCTTCCACGGGTCCGCTTCCGCCTGACGCTTCCCCGGTTCCGCTTCCGACTGCCTCACCCCCGGTCCCGCTTCCGACTGCCTCACCCCCGGTCCCGCTTTCATCCGTCTCGTCATCTTCCGTCCCGGCTGCTCTCCTCCGCAGTTCCTCTTCGGAATCATAAGCGGTAGGAAGCCCCGGAAGAGGTACAGTCCCTTCCGAAAGTTCCGCGCCCATAAATACAAAATCCGAAGTACGGGCTCCGTCAGCATGACGGATCACCACAGAAGGCTCCCGAAGGTCTCCCTTTCCCACAGAGGAATACTCCAGGCGCATATCCTCCAGCGAGTATCTCTTCTCTTCGTCATTATATGTACATACTGTCCCCGGCTGAAAGGCATGGCGCTCCACCAGACCGGCTCCACTGTCCGTAATGGTGATACGCTTCCCGTAGTAGAGATGCTCCAGCTGTCCCGTAGGAAGTACGTGAAATGCATACGTGGTCTTTCTTGTATCCAGAACGAAGAGCTCATTTCTTATCTTTCTGATCATCCCGTCCCTCCATATTCCGTGTCTGTCCCGGACAAACGTAAAACCGGCAATCCAACGAAGCCCTCTTTGGGGCATGCCGTCGGATCACCGGTGCTCTATTCCTACACTTCAGGCCGTGAGTCCAACGGCTGTGGATCCCTTATTCTGTCTTTGCTCAGTCCCTAGTCTTTATGTCTCCTTCTCTTCTTCTCCGGTATTACTTCCGGTCCGGCCGCTGCTCTTTCTGCTTCTCTCTTCTTTGCGATCTCAGCCGCCAGCTCTTCCACCTTCTCATCCGTCAGGATGAACTTCTTCTTAAATACCAGGATAGCGATGAAGAGACCGATAATGGGGATGATCGTCATGGTCATCCGGAGGCCCATTTTCGCGCCCGTCGATACATTTGCCGCAAAATCGATCACCTGGTCCTTCTCCGTTGTAGCTTCATTGGAAAGGGAGTTGATCGACAGACAAAGCGCTGCCACAAATGCTGCCACGCCCGATGCCAGCTTCACCACGAAGGTCTGCATGGAGAAGATCACTGATTCGTCCCTGCGTCCGTTCTTCAGCTCCCCATAGTCCACGGTATTTGCCAGAAAGACCGTAGTCAGGACCTGCAGCACGCCATTTGCAGCGAAGATGAAGAATCCCGGGATGAAAAGAATAAATACATTTGACATACCGATAAATGCGATTCCGAACAGCGCCGCATAACCGATGATGGCACTCATCAGGGTAATGTAGAAGATCTTCGTATTCGACGTTTTCTTACGAAGTAAGGGGTAGAATACCATCATGGAAATGATCTGGATCGCACCACCGAACATGTTGAAGAACGTATAGCTGTTGAACCAGGTCTCACCGCCGAAATCATATTTAAAGAAGTAGATCACCAGGTTGGATGTGATGTAGATCGCCGTATTGATCAGGACGATCGCGATAACGATGGTCATCGCCTGATCATTTTTGATCAGGGCCTTAAACATCTGCCCTACAGACGGTGACTCCATCTGCACCGTGGATCTTTCCTTGATGGAGATACAGGTAATGAAGATAAATACGATAAAGATCACGGCCACAGCCAGCGCAAACCAGCGGAATCCCACACGTTCGCCTTCCGTTCCGTCACCGCCGAGGATATGCACGATCATCATGGTGAAGATCGTAACAAGAGCAGATCCGACACCGGCACAGGAACGCGCGATGGTTGTGAGTCCTTCTCTCTCTCTTCCGCCCTTCGTGAAGGCCGGGATCATGGACCAGTACGGAATATCCATCATGGTATAGGTCACACCCCAGAGGATATAGGTGATCGCCGCATACGCGACGAGCCCGCCGCCGTCCATTGAGGGAGGTGCGGAAAACATCAGGAACAGGATCACCGCATTGGTGAGGGTACCGATCATCAGCCAGGGGCGGAACTTCCCCCAGCGGGTCTTCGTCTTAGCTACCACAACCCCCATGATGGGATCGTTAAATGCATCGAATATCCGGGCAACCAGAAGGATCACGCCCATCGCAACCGCTGACACGCCCATGATATCCTGATAGTAATACAGGATATAACTGGCCGAAAGCATATAGACCATATCCTTGCCCACAGCCCCGAGACCATAGGCCAGTTTTTCTTTAAAATGTAACTGCATACGCTTCTCCTCTCTTAAGTCAGAACCTTATGAGCCTCCTTGTAATAACAATCGGAAAGCTCTGCCCTATGACTCGCCCTTCATCCTCATAGCCAGTTCAACTGCTTTGTATGCACCGTCGTATATCCCCATTTTCTTATTTGCCACGATGCAGTCGCACATCCCCCTCAGCAGGCTTTCCTCTTCTACAAAGAGCTCCAAAGCCTGGATCACATGCGGGATATCCTGCAACTCCAGCGTTCCGTCTCCGATCTCTGCGGAATGGATCGCACCCCACTGTTCATGTCCGCCCACACGCTTGATGAAGAGCTTCGGCACGGGGTAGAAGGACAGCTCGCTGGGCTTGGTCACCAGCACATCTGCGCTTCTCATGAGCAGATTCGTTGCATAAACCGCCTCAAATATATTTTTGTGATAGAAGGCATGTACACCTACGACCCGGTCCGTCAGGGCCTTTTCGGCAAATGCCTTTGTTGCATCCCAGTCGTCAAAATGCTCCCGGCTGACTCTGTCCAGTCCGTGGATAGCGGTTACCAGTTTATCCCACACTTCCCGGTAATCCCCCACATTTACGTAGAGTGCCACTTCCTTCCTGCGGATGCGGGGCATAAGCGCCTTGATGATACTTCGGAAGATCTCCCCCTGGGCCCCTGCCCCTCCGATGGTCAGAAGGAATCTCATGGGCTGTCCGTCTTTCTTTCTCTGCATGCGGGCTGCACAGTCCG
>CACYMQ010000065.1 GCA_902775555.1 uncultured Lachnospiraceae bacterium
AATGCAGGAAATAAGAGGTGTCAGATGACAGAGCCGAAGAAAAGGATCATACAGGGCGGGATCTTTGCTGCAGGCACCATCCTGCTGGTGACCGGACTGTTGCAGGATGGGTTTCATGATGTCATGATGAAAGCCATCATGATCTGCTATGAATGTATCGGGATAGGCTGAACGGACGATGAAGAATGCAGATGAGAGAAAAGTGAGACATTCCAAAAGACCGCTGATCCAGCTGATCGCTGCAGTGCTTTATAACTGTAATATCGGCGGATATGCCGAGGGTTCGATCTATCAGGGGAGCAGCAAGGGGCTGTGTGTGCCGGGGCTGAATTGTTATTCCTGCCCGGGAGCTGTGGCTGCATGCCCTTTGGGCAGCCTTCAGAGCGGGCTCCTTTCTTCCCGATATCGATTTCCCTACTATATTCTTGGGTTTCTGATCCTTATGGGACTGCTGCTGGGAAGGTTCATCTGCGGGTTTTTATGTCCCTTTGGTTTCCTGCAGGATCTGCTTCATAAGATCCCCACGCCCAAGATCAAAAAGAATAAAGTGACCAGGGCATTTTCCTACCTGAAATATGTGATCCTTGTGGTCTTCGTGATCCTGGTCCCGCTGGTACACCTGGTGCCCGGTTTCTGTAAGTATATCTGTCCCGCCGGAACGCTGGAAGCGGGGATCCCGTTGGTACTTGAAAATGAACTCCTCAGGGAGATGATCGGATTCCTTTTCTCATGGAAGGTTTATATCCTGGTGATCATTCTGGTGCTGTGCATTTTCTGTTACAGGGCGTTCTGCAGATTTCTGTGTCCTCTGGGAGCTGTCTATTCGCTCTTCAATCCCATCTCCTTCTTTGGGATCAGGGTGGATCCGGACAGGTGCACGCATTGCAATGCATGTGTTAGGGCATGTAAGATGGACGTGAAAAAGGTGTGTGACCATGAGTGCATCCAGTGCGGAAGATGCAGGGCAGTATGTCCGGAAGGTGCGATCCATTTCGGGATAAAGGACAGGAAGAAGAGCAGGGAAGAGAAGGCTGAAGGATCATAAGAATCGACTTATCATTTACAACAAAGGGGAGGACTTAATTATGGCTTTTTATATAGGGTATTATGGTATCATGCTTACTTGTATGATCGTTGCCGCAGTTCGAAGAAAGCATTCGGATGCATGGGGTTGGTATATAGTCGGTGCGATAGTTCAACTGTTTTCTCTGATCGGTGCTACCCGAAATCCTTTTATCAGATCGGGATCATTGTGGGCGGTATATTTTGTCATTCTTATCATTTTTGCCGTGATACTGTGTACTGCGAAGGAATCGGGTCCGCGGGAATATATAGAAACTCCTTCGCCCGTAAGTGCGCTCCGGCTGCCTGATGAGAACATAAAACCATATCGGAGGGAAAAGAGATGGATTTGTACCTGCTGTGGAAAGCATAATCCGGATCGGGTATTTATCTGTTCATGCGGAAGAAAGAAAACGGACAATGACGAGGACTCTGAGTCATGGACATCTATCAGTGAAAAATGTGCTGCCGGGTTGCAGGGTGAAGCAGTGGAGTTCAATGCGTACGCAAAAACCGTGGATAATGAACGGACATACGAGTATATCAGAACTGCTACCAATGAGAGTGTGGCAATGATCGGTGAAAAGAAGAATTATCAGGGAAATGTGTATATTTTCTCACCCAAGCACAGTTGGGAGTGTTATAAAGGGAAGGATAATAAGATGGTATTTGGAGATACGAGAACCATTATATCTTCAAATGCGCAGGAGATGAAGCTGGACATTGGCTATAAAGGGGTAGGAACATATGATCTGGGCGGTGTGATGACTGCGTATGAATATATGAATACCATTGCGTTTTATCTGAATGATGTGATCGTGGGAAAGGCAGTATGGAGTGAAGACGATTCTTCGGACAGCAATAGGCCGATTCTCAGGATGCAGCTTTCAAAGATCATTGATGAACATAATCAGTTGGTCCTGCAGGCGGTTCCTTTTGTGATAGACGATTGATGATGCGGAATCTACTTTGGAGAGGCGACAGATATGAAATGTAAAGGGTGTAATGCGGAAATAAATCCGTATATAAGCATATGTCCTTATTGCGGGACGGATAATTCGACGGATACAAACAATGGTCAGTTTCGGACGGGACCGGTGGATATACGTCCGCCAGAACCTGCACCAAAGAAAAAGAATAAAACCCTGATCATCAGTATCATAGTCGCTGCGGTGTTCCTTATTGCGGTTACGGTGGTTTCGGTTTTGATCGTCCGGGGAAGATCCCAAAAGGATGATACATCATCTTCGTCTGATCAGGCTGTGGAAGAACAGACGAAGGAGGATGCGGTCGTACCGGCTCTGACGACGGAGTCAAAAGCGGCGGGAACGGATACGACAGATTCAAAAACCGTGGGAGCGGATTCAACGGAGACACCTGCGGTAACCGGAACTTCCGGGAGCGGAGAAACAGTATATGATCATGTAAAAGGGAAAACAGCAAAGAATGGGTTTGATCTGTCCACAAATAAGACAGAGATCATATACACACATAGCTATAGTATGCCCGAATATATGGGCGATCAGATGAAACAGCAGAACTCGTATACCTATTATCCGGAAATGAATTCTTCCGGAACCGACATTTCCGTTGTGTGTCTGACGATCAATGAGAAGTCATATCCATCGGTAGCTCTTTACAAGGATGAGGAGATTATCAGTGAGTTTCAGGAAAGTACGAAATCCACGCTGGAGTCGATGGCGACAGACGCAAAGATATTATCAACCGAGAAGGTTCAGATAAACGGAATGATCGGGTTAAGAATAGATGCCACATACACATTGGCTGCCATTCCGGTTTTGAGCAGGATCTATGCATTGGTTGATAAAGAAAACCAAACGGCACTTGTCCTGTTCTTTCAACAGTCCGAGTCTTCAAAGTATACCTACTTTGAGGACTTTGATCAGATCGTTTTCAATATACAACGCGCAGATGATACAAAGAATCCGGATGCAGATACCGAACAGTCTTCAACGGCTGCTTCGGGTTCCGCAGGACAGACCGGCGGGGTGGAATACGAATTCGACGGTGGGAAAAAGCATGTGACCTTCCCGGAAACATATGATGTATATCAGAAAGATGCCGAAGACTTTGATGATGAACTTGTAAAAAGGAGCGGGCTTTCGGAGGAGAAACTGAGACAATATCTGGAAGCGTTAGACTTTAATGATATCATCGCAGTACCCAGAGAACATCAATTGTTAGAAGATGACCGGAAGATCTACGTAAAGGTTAAATCGGACGGATATGAGGGCGGCGATTTCAGAAAATGTAGTGAGGCGGACAGGAAGACTCTGGCTGACGCGCTGGTTGGTTCATTTGGGATCAGCGATTATCAATGGTTAAATACAGGCAAATATGATTTTGTGTGCTTTGATGTTACGATGAACAATCATCAAAGGCGGTATGCAACATTGGTAAACGGAACGCTGGTATATATATACATGAGTACGGAAGAACCGATCACAGATGAAGAAGTGAAGATCGTTGAAGAGGTAGTCAGATCTTTCAATGCCGACTGACCGGGGAAGTGAAGGTGTCGGATCAACGGCAGGTGCCATCTGACCGCCGGGAAATGTGATGAATACGGAAGGGGGATGCATATGAATCTTCAAAGATGCGCCAATGGACATTTTTATGATGGAGATGCATTTAATAAGTGCCCGCATTGTAATCCGGGATCTGATCGATCGTTATTTGATGATCCGAAGACAAAGATGGGATCGGATTTTGATTTTTTCGGGCAGGGAAATGTAAATCGCAAATACAACAGCAGCTTTGAGATATTGAATCCGAATGACAGGGCATTCGCGCTGAAATACAGAGAGATCCGGGTGTTCGGGGATTCTGCCCGGGTCACGGCAGTTGCCGAATGTACACTGCCGGAAGGTGAGGAAGAGCTGCTGCTGATCGGCTTCGCCGATGATATAAGAGAGGGCAGTCTCTCCATCCGATCAGACGGGGTAAAATACACAAATTATACATTTGTCGATTTTGATGCATCCTTTGGCGGGGATAAAGGAGTGGAAAGAGAGTATGAAGCTCTTGAGCGAAGGATCGCCAATCTAAAAGCCTATATGGAAAAAGCGATCCGGGACAGTACATCCATCGAAGATTTTTCCAGGAGACAGGAAGAAGCGGAAAAAGCCCTGGCTGAACTTGAGAAAAAGATGGATCAGGTAGAGAAAAAGAGGGAAGAAGCGGCCCACCCTGATTCCATCAAGGGATTAAAGCTCCGCATCCGGCCTTATTCCGGAGGAAAGTGCACGCTGGTTGTCAGTTACATCACATCCGCCGTTCGGTGGAGACCGCTGTATCGTATTACCGGATATACGAAGAAAGATGAAGTGCAGATCGGTCTGTGTGCTGTCATATCTTCATCTCTGAATCTGAAGGAAGTGAAGGTCGTGGTTTCGACAGGGGTTGATAAATCAGACTGGCCTTCCATATCGAAATATGTTCTTACTGCCGGGGCTATAACTCTGAATCCGGTTTTCAGAGAAGCAGGTGCGCGGAGATTTGATATGCCGACCATGCCGACCATGGAACCTATGGAAGCTCCTGCACTTGCAATGTCATTCGATGAGGATCTGCTTCGTGAGGCGGTGATAGAGAAGGCATCGTATGATGAGGAATGGTCAGATTATAAGCAGAGCCGGGAGTTTTCACTTAAGGAAACGATCTCTGTAGAATCCGCCGGAGAACGGACGGTTATTCTGGAAAACAGGATTTTTTCCGCTAAGAAAAAGTATCTTCTTACGCCACGGGGAGCGAAAAAAGCCTTTCTGTTCTTTGAATCGAAGGAGGTCGGAGAGTATTTCGAAAATGAGATGATCAGAAGCGACAAGGGCACTGTCGAGGTCTATCTGGATGATGAATTTCTCCGGACGAGTCCCCTGCGGGAGTTTTCTTTATTCAGAGGAGGGATCTGTTTCTCAGCCTTCGAAGGGATCACCGGTGTCAGAAAGGTGCTGGAATCCAAGAGGGACAGGAATATCGTCACGAAAAGGATCACTGAGAAAGAGAAGTATTCCATTGAGATCAGAAATGAGCTGGAGTCGGATGCGGAACTTACGATACTCGATAATATCCCGGTGACGGAGGACGAGGAGATCAAGATCGACGTAAAAGAGACTTCCGATGCGACGATCGACCCGGAGACCGGTATCGCCGGCTGGGAAATGAAGATCGGACCGAATGAAAAAAAGAAGATCGAAGTAGAGTATACAATTTCCTACGGCAAGGATGTAAATGTGCATGTGGAGAGATAGGGAGAGATGAATCCCGAAATGCTTTATGCAATTCTATATATGGAGATCAATCTGGTCGCCATCATTTTGATAGGTATCATCGGGTTTAAGACCCATGGACTTTCCAAAATGGTGGCTCAGAGAAATTTCGCCATGTCTATTGGCGCAGAGATATGCTTCTTCCTTTCGGATACGATCTATGTCATGGGCAAGGAGGGGTTATTTCCGGGCGGCCCGGTTGTGATCATGTTGACGAAGACGGTTTATTTCTTCTCGACTACACTGATGTGTTATTATTGGTTCGTCTATTTTGAACACATTCAGGAATCGCGCTTTGTGGAGAACAGAAGAAGTGTTCGGCTTTCGTCTTTTCTGGTCTGGCTTATGGCAGGCCTTCTTCTCGTGAATACATTTACGGGAATCCTTTTCTATGTGGATGATACCGGGATCTATCGGCGCGGACCGCTGTTCATCCTGCAATATCTGCTTCCGTATTGTTATGTATTTTTTACCTGTTTCCGGGCATTTCTCGGAATCTTTCAAAAGGAGAAATTTGCGAAGAGGAAGCAGCTCATCATGTTGTCGCTCTTCCCGCTGGCACCTGCAGGTGCCGGGATCCTTCAGTTTATCTATCCGCAGCTTCCGCTTGCATGCGCCACTCTGTCACTTGCAACACTGCTCCTGTATCTTTCCTGGACGGATCAGGTGATCTCTCTTGATCCGCTGACCATGTTGAATAACAGAAAGCAGCTGGCGTACAGGTTTAAGCAGTGGGCCGATGACAGAGAAGACGAACAGGAACTGTATCTGATGATCGTGGATGCAAATCGGTTTAAATCCATCAATGATACTTACGGTCATATAGAAGGTGATGCGGCACTGGTACGGATCTCGGATGCTCTGCGTATGGGATGCCGGGAGTATCGAAAGAGGAGCAGTATCGCACGATACGGCGGAGATGAATTTGTGGTGCTGGCATGGGCAGACCGGAAGGATGGGGAACTTGAGATCCGACAGCTGCAGACCAGGATCCATGAGTGCCTGGATCACCTGAACACTGAGGCTTCCAGTCCCTACGAACTGAAGGTAAGTATCGGAGTGACAAAGGTGAAGAAAGGTGAGGATCTGGAATCGGTGATCGAAGTGGCGGATGAATTGCTTTATGAAGAGAAACGAAGATGATCCGGCCCGTAATGCAGAGAGTAAGTGTAAAGGAATAGGTGTAAAGGAGTGGCTGTAACATGGGAACTGCTATATTGATCGGAGTGGGAGCGGTCGTACTCCTGCTGCTCATCCTGACCATCGCAAATTACAACAAACTGGTCAAACTCAGAACAAAGACAGAGGAAGCCTTTTCCACCATGGATGTGTATCTTGTAAAACGGTGGGAACTGATACCGAAGCTTGTAGATGTAGTTAAGGCCTATGCGGCGCATGAGAAGGAGACGATCCGGAAGGTGACGGAGCTTCGGGCGAGGGAGTACGGAAGCCTGTCGGAACCGGATAAGCTGAAGCTGAATACGGATCTTACAAAAGGACTGGGACAGATCCTTGCGGTGTCGGAAGGATATCCGGAACTGAAGTCCAGTGAGAATTTCCTGCAGCTCAGCAGGGACCTCTTTCAGGTGGAGGATGAGATCGCACAGTCCCGCAAATACTATAACGGATGTGTTCGGATGTTCAACACGAAGGTTGAAACATTTCCCGGAAATCTTTTCGCAGGGATGTTCGGCTTCCGGTCCAAACCCATGTTTGAGGCAACGGAACTCCAAAGGACGGATGTGGGAGTGAAAATGTAGAGGGGTAGCAGGATGGGATCAGGTGAGAGAAAATACAGGATGCTCTTTTTACTGCTGCTACTGGCAGCAGTGCTTATGATGTGTCTTCCGGATGCTGTAGAGGCAGCTTCGTCGGCCGACACGGAAGAAGAAAATGGTTTCACTGAGCAGGATCTTCAGGAGGATTATCTCATAAAGGGATATGATATCCATATGGTGGTCAATGAGAATAATACCTTTGATATGACGGAGACCATTACGGTATATTTCAATGAACCGAAGCATGGGATCTACAGGAAGCTTCCGCTTCGTAATGAAGTGCGGCGCCAGGACGGGACAGAAAGCAGAAATCATGTGAAGATCAAGGATATCTCCGTGGACCATCCTTACGAAACGGAAAAGGACGGGGATATGCTGAACGTCCGGATCGGTTCTGCCTCCACCACTGTGACAGGAGACGTCACCTATGTGATCCGGTACAATTACAATATCGGAAAAGACCCCCTGGATCAGAAGGACGAACTGTACTATAACCTGATCGGGACCGGATGGGAAGCGCCCATCGGCGGCATTACATTTACCATAGAGCTGCCGAAGGAGTTTGACGCGACGAAGCTGGGATTCTCTTACGGCCCTGCCGGAACGGTGCAGACAGAGGCGGTGGAATATACCGTAAAGGGCAGGACGATCACGGGAAAACTGAATACGGTCCTGTATCCGGGAGAAGCCTTTACGGTACGATGCGAACTGCCGGAAGGGTATTTTGTGGGAGCGGGATTTGAGAATCGGGCACTGGATGCTGTCTGCTTCTCCCTGCCGGTACTCTTTCTGATCATTGCGATCATCATATGGAGAAAATACGGCAAGGATGATATCGTGGTGGAAACCGTGGAGTTCTATCCTCCGGACGGGATCAACAGCCTGGAGGCAGGCTTCCTCTACAAAGGAAGTGCAGATGGAACGGATGTGGTCTCTCTGTTGATCTACCTGGCGGATAAAGGGTATCTGTCCATAGAAGAAACGGAAGAGAAGAAGCTGATCGGAAAGAAGAAAGGCTTCCGGATCCATAAACTGAAGGACTATGACGGAAATGATGAAAATGAAAGAAAGTTCATGAAAGGTCTTTTCAAGGGTTCCAAAGTGGAAGTGACCTCCGGAGATCTCTATAATGAATTCTATGTGACCAAGAATCAGATCCTGGCGAATGTGGCCAATAAGAAAAATACCGCCAGAGTCTTCGAGAAGCAAAGCTCCTGGAAGGGCCTGGTGCTCTGCCTGATGGCAATCGCATCCTTTGTGCTTATCTGTGTTCCGTCGGTCCTGACATACGAAGAACCGGATATGTTATGGGCCACGCTGTTCCCGCTGATCGGATTCGGTATTATGTTCTCGACCATTTTCAGCGGGAAAGGGAAGGGTGATTCCGTAAAAAGAAAGGGAGGCTGTTCCACAATCTTCT
Organism: uncultured Lachnospiraceae bacterium; assembly: GCA_902775555.1. Lineage (GTDB taxonomy): Bacteria > Bacillota > Clostridia > Lachnospirales > Lachnospiraceae > Eubacterium_Q. The sequence goes on from CACYMQ010000065.1 coordinate 8,550, forward strand.
TTGGATGTATCTTCGGCATCGCCTTTGGAGCTGCACCCATGATCGGACTCATCATACCGCTTCTTTTGGAGGATAAGATCCATCTGATCGGGTTCCTGGTGGGCATCGGCTGCTGTATCGGGATCGTGATCTGCTTCATATTTCTGCCGAAACGTACGCCCTACGGAAGCAGGATGCTGGGACGACTCCGGGGCTTCCGGAATTTCCTGGAGGTGGCGGAGAAGCAGCAGCTGGAAATGCTGGTACAGGAGGATCCTCAGTATTTCTATCATATACTTCCCTACACGTATGTACTGGGAGTGTCCGATAAATGGATCAGTAAGTTCGAATCGATCCTGACAGAGGCTCCTGACTGGTATGTGGGCAGGTATGATCCGTATACCTTCGGAGGCTTTATGGACCGGACCATGGAAACCGCGACACGGCGGCTCCGGAGGCGGAGGCGGCGGAGGCTTCTCAGGAGGCGGCTCCGGAGGCGGAGGCGGAGGCGCATGGTGACAGTACGATAACAGGGATATCCATAGATAAGGGGGATCACAATGATAGCAAATAATGCAATGGCGCTGCCGTTAAATTCTCTGTTGCAGAACCGGTATGAGATCAAAGCGATAATCGGAGCAGGAGGATTTGGGATCACATATCTAGCCTGGGATACGGTTCTTGAAAAGAATACTGCCATCAAGGAGTATTTTCCAAATGGCCTGGTAAGCCGTACGGAGAATCGGAAGATCGAGGTATATCTTCAGGAACAGTCCGATGAGTATCAGCAGGGGAAAGAGCGCTTCCTTCGGGAAGCCAGGGAACTGACCCGGTTTTCCAACTGTAAAAATGTTGTGTCGGTCTTTGATTTCTTTGAGGCAAATAACACGGCATATATGGTCATGGAATATCTTCAGGGAACAACCTTGAAGAATTATATGGAGCAGAAAGGCGGACGGATCGAGGAAAGCATGGCCATCAATGTCATTTTCACGTTGATGGACACTTTGGAGATCGTGCATTCGGCAGGCGTTATCCATAGAGATATCGCGCCGGATAATGTATATATCTGCTCGGATAATACGGTAAAGCTTTTGGACTTCGGTGCGGCGAAGCAGGCCATGACGGGTGAAATGAAGTCGGCTTCCGTGATCCTGAAACCGGGATATGCGCCAGTAGAACAGTATACCAAGTCCGGGAAGATCGGTCCGTGGACGGATATCTATGCATTTGGTGCAATGATCTATCACATGATGACCGGAGTCCGACCGGTAGATTCTGTCGAGCGTACATTAGGGGATCAGCTTCCTTCACCCCGTCAGTATAATCCGCAGATCAATCCGGCTATGGAGAAGGTGATCCTAAAGGCGATGGCGGTCCGCGCGGAAGACCGTTATCAGACGATCAATGAAATGAGACAGGATTATCTCACCGGCTTATCAGGTGGAACGGATGACAGAACCGTTGTTGCCGCAAATCAGAATATGATCCCGGACGAGAGTATTCCGACAGTGCCAGATACGGTGGGCATATCGTATACGGGGGCTGCGGTACCGCCCTCAGGCCGCAATCCGAATCAGCAACAGGGGTATCCGCAAAGCCGTAATCCGAATCAGCGACCCGTATATCCGCAAAGCGGCAATCAAGGACAGAAAACCTTCAACTATAAGAAGGTTCTGATGATAACGATACCGGTTGCGGTTTTATTGGTCGGGATCCTTATTTTTGTCATGCTGGGAAGAAACAGCGGAAGCGGGAGTTCAGGAGGGGGAGCTGTAACGGGAGCCGCGTCCGGAAGTTCAAATACGCAATCGGCTGTGACATCGGATACAACTACGAAAACAACCACGAAAAAAACAGAGAATACAACGGCAAAGCCGGTTACAGAAGCGACTACAGCCGTAAAAGCATCTGAGAATAAGTCGATAGTGGTCGGTAAGGGAGATTTTGCTCTTGATATATCCGGCTGGGATGCTTCGAAAAAAATATATGCATATTCCTGGGATGATGACTTTCAGAGAAAACTGAACGTTGTACTTGATTCTTTTCCTGAGATAAAACCCTATGTTGAGTACATTAATCTGGGTGTATCTTCTGAGGAGTCTCTTGCGATAATAGACAGTGCATTTGCAACAGACAGATACCCGTCCCTTATACCGGCAGATATCAGTTCTGCGAAATACTGGATAGAGGATGACTCTAAAACATTAGATCTTCGTTCCATCGGTTTTACGGATGCAACACTTGCCAATTCATATAAGTATGCGAGGGATTTTGGGAAGTTTAACGGTCAGATCAAGGCTGTTACCTGGCAGAATACGGCGGGATCCGTATTTTATAATCGTGCCATAGCTCAGTGGGTTTTCGGAACGGATGCTCCTGCGGTCATTCAGGACAAACTTAAGGATTGGGATTCCTTCTTTGCTGCCGCAGATGAACTGAAGTCAAAGGGGTATAAGATCGTATCCGGACCGGATGATATATATTATGCGGTTATCAATACGCATTCTGATCCCTGGGTTCAGGTTAAATCAAACGGTGATCCGGTATTTAAACCGGATGATACGATCGAGACATATTTAAATATCTCAAAAAAACTGTCTGACGGCAATTATACCAACGGAACGTCATTATGGAGCGCAGAATGGTTCGGGTCCATGAAGAACGGCGGAAATGTATTCTGTTATTTTGCCTGCCCATGGATGATCAGTGTATTCCAGGGAAACGGCGCGTCCGATGGCGCGTGGGGCGCATGTGTAGGGCCGGATTCTTATTACTGGGGCGGTACATATGTGTCTGTCGGTAAAGATACACCCAATCCCGAGCTTTGTGCATTTATTCTTTATGAACTCACCTGTGATCCTGACATAGCTGTCAAGATCACTAATCAGACCGGGGATGCGGTAAATAACATTGAGGCAAATGCAAGACTGAACAATGGTGAGATTGCAAAGGATAATAACGGGGTCAGATTCCTGGGCGGGCAGAACCCGTACGCCACATGGGCCGAAGCGGCTCCGGGGATCCGGCAGGATGCAGTCACTTATGTGGATAAATATTATGATCGATTTATCCTTGATGCTGCCACCGGATATAATGCCGGGACATATAAGAGCGTAAAGGAAGCAATCGATTATATCAGGAAGCAGTCCGAGACGGAATATGGTATCCCTGCAGAGTAGCAAAGTGTAAACTGTGTTCGAAAACCTGATACCGGCAAAGGACACTTTTGGAATAGCTGAACACCTGAACAGGAGGTAAGATGGTTACGAATAATGATGTGGTATTGCCACAACAGCATCTGCTGCAAAACAGATATGAAATAAAGTCCGTGATAGGCATCGGAGGCTTTGGTATAACCTATTTCGCATGGGATACCCTTCTGGAAAAGAATATCGCCATTAAGGAGTATTATCCGAACGGACTTGTCAACCGGACTGTCGACAGGAAGGTCAGTGTTTTTGTCGATGATCAGGTCGAGGAGTTTGAACGGGGCAAGAACCGGTTCCTTCGGGAAGCGAGAGAACTGAGCCGTTTCACGGACTGCAAGAATGTTGTGTCGGTCTTTGATTTCTTTGAAGCGAATAATACGGCCTATATGATCATGGAGTACCTTCAGGGGAATACACTAAAGGGATATATGGACAGCCATGGAGGCCGTGTGGAAGAGAGCATGGCGGTCAATGTGATCTTTACCCTGATGGATACACTTGAGACGATCCATACTGCAGGTGTCGTGCATAGGGATATAGCACCCGATAATGTATTTATATGCAGTGATAATACAATAAAGCTCCTGGATTTCGGTGCGGCCCGGCAGGCCACGAAGGCGGAGCTCAGGTCGGGCTCTGTGATCCTGAAGGCGGGTTATGCTCCTGTTGAGCAATACTCAAAGAACGGAAGGATCGGACCATGGACGGACATATATGCTTTTGGCGCGATGATCTATCATATGATGACCGGTGTAAGACCTGAGGATTCGGTGGACCGCATGATGGAGGATCATTTAAAGCCTCCGGGAGAACTGAATCCGGATATCAGTGTCACCATGGAGCGGGTGATCCTGAAAGCAATGTCGGTCAATGCCGAAGACCGGTATCAAAACATAAAGGAAATGAGGGATGACTATCTCTCCGATGGAACAGAGAAGATGGAAAGGAAATCGGCTGCAGGGAAGGAGGACAGCAGAGAGAAGACCGGGCGAAGGAATGATATAAAAGAGAGTTCCGCAAAGGCAGGAATGACCCGCCGCATGAAGGTGATCCTGATCACGGCAGCGGTCGCGGCAGTGCTTGTATGCATATGCATGATTGCCTTTATGAACCGGGACAAAGGGGGGAATGTTTCCGGCAATGCAGGAGGATCAGTGAAAGAGGATCCCGGGAAGACGTATGCGGTAAGTAAACCGGACCCCACGGGCTGGACAGAGAAGAATAAGATATACATATACTACTGGAATGACAGCTTTCGGGATGAGATGAAGGTGTTCCTGGAACGTTTTCCCGAATATACTCCCTATATCGAGTACAGATCCATCAAGGGAACTACGGCTGAAACGACAAAAGAGATTGGAAGATTGCTGGATCAGAAGGATGCCTATCCCTCGATCATCGCGGCAGAAACAAAGGACTCCGGTGTATGGCTGGATGATCCGAGGATCATGGATCTGAAGACTCTGGGATTCGATGAAAAGGTTTTATCAAACTGTTACAATATGTCCATGCAGTACAGTTCTGACGGAAGCAACAGCCTGAAGTCGGTCTCCTTATGTACAAACGGAGGATGTGTATTCTACAACCGGAAAATAGCTTCCGAGGTTTTCGGATCCGATGACCCGGAACTGGTTCAGGAAAAACTATCGGACTGGGCATCCTTCCGGACTGCGGCGGAAGAATTATCCGGGCATGGTTATAAGATCGTGTCTTCCATAGATGAGATCTATCTACCCATTATAAACAGCCGGACGGAACCCTGGTTCTACAATGAAAACGGGAAAACGGTTTTTCGTGCGGATTCCAGTATTATGAATTATGCAGGATTGTATAATTATCTGGATGTAAACGGATACACAAACGGCACAAAGCAGGGATCGGCAGAATGGACCGATGACATGAAGCCCCAGGGAAAGGCCTTTTTGTACTTTAGAAATCCTTCCCAGCTCAGGACCATGCAGAGTGCGGCTTCCACCAATGGAGGCTGGGGCGTGATAAAAGGCCCCTCGGCATTTTACTGGGGAGATGTTTACTATTCCATTGGAAAAGACACACCGAATCCGGAACTTAGTGCATTTTTCCTGTATGAACTGATCTGTGATCCTGAGATCGGAGTCCGGATAGCCAATACGAAAGGTTCATCGATCAATAATAAAGAGGTGATGAAGAGACTTTCAAATGGTGAACTGAATGAGAAAAACAACAGTGTTCTGTTTCTTGGAGGACAGGATCCCTACAGGGTATGGAGTGAGGTGGAATCGGAATTGAAGGAATATCCTGTTGATCCGCATGATACCCTGGTGAAGAAATGCCTGGGAAAGATAAAGGAATATCTGAAGGAAAAGAACGGGGATCAGAAGGTTCTGACGGAAGAGGAGCTTGCCGCGGTTATTTCAAATATGGAGAAGGACGTGAATGCGGCGCTGGCAGAAGAAAACTGATGGTCCGGAAGCAAAACGGATCAGATGTAAAAACGGATCGGACCGAAGCAGAAAGGCCGTAAATACGGGATTCAATTTACATAAGATCGCACTTCGAAAAAAAATAAAAAAAGTTGTTGACATACCCGGATCACGGTGGTAATATGTAAAAGCTGTCGCACGAAAGACTACGTAAGACGGACATAAGAGCGGCGGCTTTTATATTGTTCTTTCACAATTTAATAACATGACAACCCCGAAAAATTCTTTTAAAAATTATTTTTCGGATGAAAATCCAAAACAACAGTAAGACATGGATTAC
>CACYMQ010000066.1 GCA_902775555.1 uncultured Lachnospiraceae bacterium
AAGGCATATGATAGAAGAGAACACAGGAGGAATATGGAATGGCTGAAACGATGAGCTTTGAGCAGGCACTGAATCTGTACAAGATCCGTTACCGTGTAATGTATCACAATTATCTGGAGAGCCTGGAGAATCCCCACGCATTTGTTACGCTGGAGAATATGTATGGAAGACTCATGGAGATGCGTTATGTGCTGATGGAAATGTACCATGTAACGGAAAGTGATCTGGACGGACTGGCAGATGATGCCAAGAATGATCGTCCGGTGATCATCACAAGGGGAGATCATATCCGGACCATGACAGATGAAGAACTTGCGGAAATGTTCCTTGATATAAAGGAAGGCCGGCTGGATCCTGCCGAGCTTACGGTGGATTGGCTGAAGGTCGAGGGGGAGTTCCTGTAGGATCGTGGCAAGACGCCTTGTCATCCTGAGCGAAGCCACATTGTCATCCTGAGCGAAGCGAAGGATCTTACCCCTGCGTGTATCGTGGCGGGAACGCCCATGTATGGAAAGAATGTGCGGACCTTGTGCCCGCGCATTTTTTAGTGAAATGAGGGAATGAAAGTGAATGAGATCAAATATTATGATATCGGACTGAATCTCTTCTGTGCCCAGTTTAAGCATCCGGAGAAGGTGCTTCAGCGGGCCCGGGAGCAGGATGTCGCATGCATTCTGACCGGTTCGGATCCGGAAGACAACCGGAAGATCGAAGCATATCTGCAGGCGCATCCGGAGGTGACGGTTTACGGGACGGCGGGACTCCATCCCCACAATGCGGATCATTTTACGGAAGATACTTTGCAGGAGATCCGGCGCCAGTATCTGGAGAATCCCAGGATCGTGGCGGTGGGGGAGTGTGGTCTCGATTATAACCGGATGTTCAGCAAAAAAGAAAACCAGCTGCGGACCCTGGAACGGTTCGTTGAGCTGGCAGAAGAGTTAAATGCGCCTATGTTTCTGCATGAAAGAGATGCGGCGGAAGACTTCGCCACAGTATTCCGAAGTGCTCCGAAGGTTGCGGAACGATCGGTGGTGCATTGCTTTACGGGGAACAGAAAGACCGTCAGCATGTATCTCTCCATGGGCTTCTCCATCGGGATCACCGGATGGATCGCAGATGACAGGAGAGCCGGAGAACTGAGGGATGCGGTATCGGAGATCCCGAAGGACCGGATCCTTCTGGAGACGGATGCGCCTTATCTGATCCCACGAAATGTACCGGGACTGGTGGGTCACACCAATGTCCCGGAAAATATCGTCTACGTGGCCCGTACGCTTGCAGGGTATATGCAGATCCCGGAGGATGAGCTGATACGATGTGCAAGAGAGAATACGGAGCGTCTGTTCGGACTTCCTTCGGCAAAGTAGAGAACGGGAAGAAGGAACGTATACGTCAGATGTGGGAACAATAGCTCTACGTAAGTTCTACGTAAGCTCTACGTGAGATCTACGTAAGTTCTACGGAATTTTGTTCAGGAGGTCGTCCGGATTGGTCTTCTCCGCCTGGTCTACGGCATCCCGTGCCTTATCCTTCAGGTTCTTTGCAAGTTCGATCTCCTGGTCGCCTACGGTCTTTTCGCCGCCACAGCCGGTGAGAAGAGTAGCCGTACCAAGTACAAGGATCGCTCCGAGGATCACTAATTTCTTTCTCATACCTAATATCCTCCATAAAATAAAACTGTAAAATCAGAGTACAACCTTTTTTTGGGTTCGTCAAATTCAAAACTTGAGGACACAAAATGTTCACAATATTTGTTAGCACTCATACTTGACGAGTGCTAACAGAAATGGTATAACATACTCAACAAGAGAAAAAATACATCAGAAAGATGTACGACAGGCGGTTCCGTAAGGGCTGCATAGAATGAAAGGAGCGATGAGTTATGTTATACCCGAATATTTTTAAAGGAACAGTGATGGATGATCTGATGAATGAGCTGATGGGTTATCCCTGCAACCTGGAGAAGGAGAAGGAAGTACCCGAGACCATCGGAAGGATGGCAGCGGACGTTAAGGAATATGATGACCATTATGAGCTGGATCTGGAGCTTCCGGGATTCACGAAGGAAGAGGTAAAGGTTGAGCTGGAGGATGGTTATCTGAAGATCTCCGCAGAACATAGCGAAAAGAAGGAAGAGAAGGATGATGGCGGCAAGTACATCCGTAAGGAGCGCCATTACGGAAAGCTGAAGAGAAACTTCTATGTAGGCTACAACATCAAGAAGGACAGCATCAAGGCTACATTTGAGAACGGTGTCCTTTCCCTGAATGTGAAGAAGGAAAATGAAACCGAGTCCAAGGAACTGATCGAGATCTTCTAAGCTGTATAGGATAGAACGGTAAAATGTTCCGATGATAAGAAAAAAGGCTGCGTCCCTCAGTGGGATGCAACCTTTTTTTCTGTGGAACCGGAAGTGCCGGTTTCATGAGCCTTCGGATCGACAGTCTTCGGATCGACAGTCTTCGGATCGACAGCGCCGGGATCCGTATACTCCGGGTCAGCGGCTTTATGCCCGGTGGATGCATCGATATCGGATGCACCGGTTTCATTTGCTTCTTCAGAAGGATCCTCCTGCTCTTTCTTTGGGGAGGAGCTGCCCAGCTCCGTAATGCAGTCCACCGGAAGGACCAGGCGGATCCGGGTTCCCAGCTCGGTACGGGACAGGATCTCGAAATGTCCCTTGTGCCGGTCGACGATCCATTTTGCTATGGCAAGCCCCAGGCCGGTTCCCTTGATCTCGCGGGCTTCATCGGAACGGTAGAAGCGTTCAAACATATGCTCCACATCCGATTCCGCCATGCCGATCCCGCTGTCCTGTACTTGAAGATAGGGCTCGTTTTTCTCGGTGATACCTACGGAGAGTGTGATGTCATCCCCTACCTTGGTATATTTTGCGGCATTATCGATAAGGATCCGTACGGACTGCTTCAGCAACATGGGATCACCGATGATGGTGATGTCCCTTTTGGACCGCTTCATACGATATGGATGCTTTTCATCGATCATAAGAGATTCTTCGTAGATCTCTTCCATGAGTTCCGGCAGATTGATGGGCTCCTGCTTCAGTTTCGTTCGGCCGGAATCACCCCGGGCGAGGAACAGAAGCTGCTCCACCAGCTGATTCATGTGGTCCGCCTCATGGGTGATGGCGGTAATGGACTCATTTAATACGGATTCGTCTTCCCGGCCCCAGCGGTCCAGCATATTTGCATAACCCTGGATCACGGCGATGGGGGTACGAAGTTCGTGTGATGCATCATTTACGAAGCGGGCCTGCTGCTGGTAGCTTTCATGCATCCTTCGGAGCAGGTTGTTCATGGCGGCTTCGATCCCCTGCAGTTCGGTATCGCCAAGGGACGGCATGGATTCCTGATCGGGATTCAGCTCCCGGATCGCCTCTTCCAGACGATGGTAGGATTCTTCCGTAGAAGCACCCTCGGTTCCGTAAATGGCGTCGGTGAAGGACATCCGGCTCATGGCGTCGGCCTTCAGTGCGATCTCATTAATGGGGTTCATGGCCCGGCGGATCTTCTTGGACTCTCCGTGCCAGCGTATGGCAACGGATACGATCTCCACGATGATCAGCGCACCGAGAAGCACCAGGATAAAGAAGAGGATCCGGCTGAAATTCTCGTGAGCCAGGACATTTCCGTTCTCGTCACTGATGATATACTCGATCCCCCAGAAGCCGCTGTTACTTGCAAATGTGCGGGTATTATGGATGTTGAATTCTCCGACGGTACGGAACTCCGTATCCAACACCCAGATGAAGAAGAGAAGGAGGGTGATCAGCAGATCAAAGCTGATGAACATGGAGAGCTTGGTATGAAAGAGCTGATGATGTAATTTTCTGGTTATGGAATTCATGCGGCGAAGCGGCTGGTCTTCCATCTGTTCTTTACGTGCCGGTGCTGCCATAAGGACCTCCTTTTCTGTGTATTTTTTGGGTAAGCATGTCATCCTGAGCGGAGCATGTCATCCTGAGCGAAGCATGTCATCCTGAGCGAAGCATGTCATCCTGAGCGAAGCGAAGGATCTTGCAAGATTCTTCGTCGCTACGCTCCTCAGAATGACAAGGGGGCTGCGCTCCTCAGAATGACACGGGCTGCTACGCTCCTCAGAATGACACGGTATTGTCACCCCTCGGACTTGATCACGTATCCGACACCGCGTACGGTCTGGATCATACGGACGTCGAAGACCTCGTCGATCTTTGCGCGGATGTGACGGATGTATACGTCTACGATATTTGTCTCTCCCAGATAGTCATAGCCGCAGACACGCTCCAGCAGGGTGTCTCTTGGAAGAACGATATCCATATTGGAGAGCAGGGTCTCGAGCATCAGGAACTCGCGGTTGGTGAGGTCGATCAACTGTCCGTTATAGCGTACCTCCCGTCGGGGCATATCCAGAGTCAACTGGTTCCAACGATAGGAGCCGTCAGCCTGTTTGCCGTTTTTCTCCGGCTCTGATGACGGAGCGGAGGAGGTGATCTCCTTCTCTGCATTCCGGAGAACTACGCGGATCCTGGCCAGCAGTTCTTCTATGGCAAAGGGCTTTGTAATATAGTCGGAGGCTCCCGCATCCAGTCCGGATACCTTATCCATTACCGCATCTCTCGCGGTGAGAAGGATGACCGGTACATCGGAGGAGGTCCGGAGACGTCGAAGGACTTCGAGTCCGTTCAGCCCCGGGAGCATGATATCCAAAAGGATCAGATCGAAACCGCCTTTTTCGGCGATATCGAGTGCATCACGGCCATTGCCGCATTTCATGACTTCGTAGCCTTCATGCCGAAGCTCCAGTTCCACGAAACGTGCCAGTTTCTCTTCATCCTCAACGACTAAAATGTTCCTCTGCATTTGTTCTCCTTTTCTACAGGACCCCGCAATGGTCGGGGATCCGCTTCCTTACATTACCGGAACCGCCTTCAGGCCTTTCGGTCCCCCGGCGGTTCGGTGGGTCATTTGTTACTTTTTTCCGTCTTTATCGGTATCATCGTACTTCTTTGTAAGTTCTTCGATTTCCTGACTTGCATAAGTCTTCAGGGGTTCATGGGGAGCTTCGTCCTCCGGAGCGGAGTCGTTCTTACTGTCCCCAAACTTATTTGCAGCCTTATCGGCCCATTCCTTCGATTTGTTCTCCCAGTATTCCTTCCGCTTCTCTGCCTTTTCGGCGTAGCGGTCTGCACGGCGTTCTGCCTTCTCGGCAAAATGGTCTGCACGGCGTTCTGCCTTCTCGGCGAAATGATCTGCGCGGCGTTCTGCCCTTTCTCTCTGCCGGTCGGCTTCGGATGCGTTGTTCCGATGGCTCTGTCTGTAGCTCTCGTTCATCCAGTCCGTAGCCTTCGCTCCGGCTTCATCCATCACTTTATTGACGGAGGAGAGATCATCCTTGCCCGTGAAGTTGTATCGTACATCGAAGAAGAGTGAAACAACGAGCACGATGACCGCAAAGACATTGAAGAAGAGGAACGCAAGGATCAGCACCAGGATCGGAACCCGGAATTTTTCTTCTCCTCTGTGGGATACCACCAGGAAGTTGTCCAGACTCTTCTGGAGTGCGGTCTTCAGCAAATGCCCCAGCTGCTCGCCAAAGGAAGGATCGCTGTTCTCCGTGCGGCTTCGCTCGACAGCCTCCGGTACATTTTCATAAGAGGTCTGTTCCTCGGAGGATGTGGAGTAGGAGGGCTGTTCGGGGGTGTTCACCTTGCCCTGGCGCTCCAGATAGACCATCGCATCCAGCAGATCACCGTCACATGCACGAAGCGCTTCACCGGCTTCCGCATAGCTGACACCTGCACGCTGTTTCAATTTATCGATCTTATCGAATTCATCCATTGATTTCTTATTGTTATTCTCCATCTCTGTATCTCCTTGGATTCATTTTTGATCTGATGCTATCCTAACAAAGGAATATGAATGAATCTTTGGAGAAAGATTAATCTTAGATTAAAATGAGACGTTCCGCGGGCATATATGCCACAGACCGTCTCATATGATTTCTATGGTTCATAGGATATGTGCCGGTGACAGATACTGCGGGTTGCCTTTGTTCTGCCGGCCCCTGGAGGGATATCAGGCAAATGAGGCTGTGATGATCGCCATAGAGTAAACCTCGGTTGCGGTACATCCGCGGGAGAGGTCGTTGATGGGAGAATTGAGGCCGAGCAGGATCGGTCCATACGCCTCGAAGTTACCCATACGCTGTGCGATCTTGTATCCGATATTTCCGGCATTGATGTCGGGAAAAATGAATACATTTGCATGACCTGCCACCTGGGAGGTGGGGAATTTCTTGCTTGCTACAGAGGGAGATACGGCAGCATCGAACTGCATCTCGCCGTCGATGGGGATCTCCGGATTCTTGATCTTCGTCTTCTTCGCTGCATTCCGCATCTTGTCCACATCCTCTCCGGTTCCGCTTCCGTCCGTGGAATAGGAGAGGAAGGCTACCTGGGGATCGATACCGAAGATCTGCGCACATTTGATGGTCTCCTGTGCGATCTCCACCAGCTGGTCCTCGTTCGGCTTGATATTGATGCTGCAGTCGCCCATGGCCAGTACTTCATTCTTACCGGTTGCACCGGGACGGACCAGGATGAAGCAGGAGGATACGATCTTGTTCCCCGGCTTGGTCTTGATCAGCTGAAGCGCGGGTCGTACCGTGTCTGCAGTGGAATAGGTCGCACCGCCCAGCAGGCAGTCTGCATACCCCATCTTGACCAGCATGGTCCCGAAGTAGTTATTCTGTCTCAGCAGCGTGCGGGCCTCTTCTTCGGTTGCACCCTTTTCACGCCGGAGTTCCAGGAAGACCTCCACCATTTTATCGAAATCCTCAAAGTTCTCCGGATCGATGATATTTGCACCGCGGATGTTGAAACCGCTTTCCTCTGCACTTTCGTAGATCTCGTCCGGTTTTCCGATCAGGATCGGTGTCAGAAAGCTGCTGGCCAGGAGCCGGGAGGATGCCTCCAGGATCCGGGAATCCACGCCTTCCGTAAATACAATGGTCTTCGGGCTGCTCTTAAGCTTGTCGATTAACTGTCTGAACATGTTCATGTTTCTTTACCTTCCCCATTAATAGATACTATTTTCTTGTGTTCGATAATGCATCGCTCGGAGTTGACAGCTCGTTGTACGCGGAGGACACCTCGGGCCAAAGCATGTACATCTGACCTGTGTTCGGAATGACTCCGTCGGAGTCGATCCATCCGTCGGCACCATGGATGCCGCCTACCCAGACAGAAAGATTGCCGTTACTGTCCGTGGCGATGGCCATGCAGTCCAGCTTGTTCTTGACAAAGAACTTCAAGGGTGCCTTGCTGGCTCCCAGGAGTTCTTCCATCTTCGTCTCATACGCTGCCTGCAGATCACCGGAAATGTTCTTTCCATTGATCTGCTGATAGATGGTCGCAAGATGGAATGAGCTCGGAACGGTTCCCTTCGGACATGCACACCAGGTAATGATACGGTAGGTGTGGCGGTTGGCCGGATTGGTATTCTTGGCACAGGAAGCAACCAGATCATAGAGATCCTCTTCACTGGTCACTGCGGCCTGGAATGTCTTTCCGACGGTATCGGCAAGTGCGATATCATCCGCCTTACGGGCCTTGTTGATATAGCGGATCAGCGCCGGGGCAATACCTGCCGCAAGGATCGCCATGATGGCGATCACGATGATCAGCTCCACCAGAGAGAAACCGCGGTTCCTTCTGCCGTGTACCTTGCGGACGCCGATATCACCGCGCATGCGGTTCCAAAACCGATTCCACCGGGGAACCCTGTGCTCCTGATTATTTTCCATATTGTCTCCTTCCTGCATATCACATGTGTGATATGAAACCTGGAGGATCGGACTGCTCTCTCACCTGCGATCTGATCCATCGGATAATGTGATTTCTTTTGTATTAAGGTCACCTTCGTTTCGGAACGAAAGGCTTTCCTGTCGAAATACGTTCGGACTGTATTACGTATCAAAAGATTATACAGAGTCATTATATAACAAAATGTGCAGGATTCGCAACCGACAAATCCCAGAATTCACACAATGCACACTTTTACAGACGCTCCGGATCGCATGCAGGATGACGGGATCCGTAAGGCTTTCCGTCTTTTAGGGAACTGAATCAATTTTCTGTTGAGGGAGCATACCATCAATAGTATAATATGTGTCATAAAATATCAGGATATGCATTTCTATTTCTATATACATCAAATATGTGGAAGGAGCATGCTTATGAACGAGAAAAATCCCATGAAGCAAGGCGAGAGGACGGCTACCCTGTGTTCTTTGATTATACCGATCGCTCTGATGATCGCATTCGTCCTGTTCTTCAACCCATCCCGGGTATACGCCGCGGACGAACTGGAAGGTGGCGTCCTCAGTTCCGGTTACAATCTGGAGGACAGTGATTTCGCCGAAAGATATAAAGACGTCATAGATGATATGCGCTTACATCTGGCAGCACATGAGCCCACATTCATCCTTGACTTTCTCCCAAGGGAAGATCTGAACATCAACGATGATTTCATATACTCCCTGTTCTATTATGCGTGTGAACATAACC
>CACYMQ010000067.1 GCA_902775555.1 uncultured Lachnospiraceae bacterium
CCTGGTGAACTACATCTCCAAGTTCTCCACCGGCGGCAGGAATGCAAATATCTGGAATGGCCCGTCCACCATTACCACGGATGAGAACTTCTCGGTATTCAACTTCCAGTCACTGCTGGCAAACCGGAACTCCACCATCGCAAATGCCCAGATGCTGCTGGTACTTAAGTATATTGACAATGAGATCATCAAAAACCGGGATTACAACCTGAAGTACAATCTGAACCGGAAGGTCGTAGTCGTGATCGATGAGGCGCATGTCTTCATCGATGCGAAATTCCCGGTAGCGCTGGACTTCATGTTCCAGCTGGCAAAACGTATCCGAAAATACAATGGTATGCAGATCGTCATTACCCAGAATATCAAAGACTTTGTGGGAAGTGAAGAGATCGCGCGGAAATCCACCGCCATCATTAATGCATGTCAGTACAGCTTCGTCTTCGGTCTGGCACCGAATGACATGGATGATCTCTGCCGTCTCTATGAGAAAGCCGGCGGGATCAATGAACAGGAGCAGGAGGACATCCTCAGTGCCAAAAGAGGTCAGGCCTTTGCCATTATGAGTCCCTCCTCACGTTCCTCCTTCCAGGTGGAAGTTCCGCAGTTGTTTGTGGATATGTTCGAGAAGATGGATTACGAGAGCGTATACTTCTCCGATGAAGAAGGGCAGGAGGTATGGGAAGAATTTATTGCCAACAGCAGATCCACACATGATGAGAACTTCGATGAAAGGATCATATACGAAGCGGAACACCCAGGGATCGAAGAAAAGAAAAGCACCCTCAACTTCACGGAGGTTTTACCCGGTGAGCATGATGGTGAGGAGGATCCCGAAGAGGAAACAGGTAAAGGCAGCAGCCGCGTCAGCGCTGTGGATAAGCTGATCGCTGCTGAGGAAAATGTGAACCGCCGGGAGTATGAGCTTGCCACAGGGCGGTTCGGCGGTATCCGGTTCACGGAGGAAGACAGCACGGATCCGGATCAGGAAGAAGAACCGATGTTGAGGAATTACGGTGGGATCCGTCTGGAGGAAGTGGAGGAAGAAGAAATACCTCCGGCAGTGGAGCAACCGGCTCCGGAGCCTTCCGTTCAGACCTTCGGCGGACTCCGTCTGACGGAGATATCTGCAGAAGAGGCAGACAGAGCCGAGGTTCCGATGGCTGCCTGGAAGAACAGCTCCGGCAGCGGTTCGTCCACCACATGGAAGACCGGTTCCGGCAATGGTCCGACCACGCTGAAGGACAGTTCCGGCAGCGGGTCTATGGGCATGCGATCCGGTGAGACAGGCGGTACTCTGTATACAGAGGAGCAGCTGGAGGCAAAACTGGATGAATTCCGTAAGACGCTTCGCGCGGAAATGGAGCAGGAGCTTTTGGAGAAACTGAAATGGATCTCAGTAGGTGCGGGAATGGCAGGAGCAAATCTTTCCTATGCCCCCGACGTATCCGGAGCTTCGGATGCTGCAGAATCCGAAAGAAGCTATGGGACGGTACCCGGTGCAGCTGTACAGGCAGGCCTTAAGACCGGTTCCCGCGGAACATATGATACGGATGAGGACTACGAGCTGAATCCGGACGAAGATGAGGACTACGAGCTGAATCCGGATAAGGGTGTCGAGGATGAGGATCTGGATTTGGGCGATGACTTCTATGATGATCCGGAGGAAGACTACGATACAGATCTGGATGAAGACTTAGATACGGATCTGCAGGGAGACTTTGATACAGATCTGGATGAAGATGTCGAAGACGAGGATCTGGATCTGGGCGATGACTTCTATGATGATCCGGAAGAGGATTACGACACGGATCTGGACGATGAGCAGGGAGATGCCTTCGGCTCTGATTCGGATGAAGGAGACGAGGATGCCTTCGACCTGGATCTGGATGAAGAAGACTTTGATGCGGATCTGAACGAAGAGGATGACTTTGATGCGGATCTGGATGAAGAGGATGACTTTGATGCGGATCCGGATGAGGAAGACTTTGACACGGATCTGGATGAAGAAGACTTTGATTATGATGCCGATCTGGATGGAGACATAGATATGGATATGGAATTCAGGAGTCCTTCGGATGATGGTCTGGACGATTTGGAAGATGAATTGATGGCAGAACTTGAGGACGATCTGGAGGCGGATTATGACGAGGATGATGACTTTGAGCATACGCCATTCCTGTTTGCGGAACTTCTGGCGGAAGCGGCAGAAGAGTATTCCAATATGGATCTGGATGAGCAGATGAAGGAAAACGGAGATATGGTCATGGAGATCACGCTGGATGATCTGAGCGGTTATATCCGGGATCGTATGAAGAAGAAAAGAGGAGCATAGATTCGAACGATGGATGTGAAGTTGGTTAATCGGGGAACGGAAGGAGAACTCCTTCTATCCGGAGATCTGGATACCAGGACTGCGAAGGATGCAGATGAGTTATTCGCGCAGCTGGCAGACAGGTTTGATAGTATTACCCTGAATATGGAAAACCTGAATTACATATCAAGCGCCGGCCTTCGCACCATTCGGAATCTCTATCTCCGGTTGTTCAAAAAAGGCGGAAAACTGGCAGTCACGAATATGAATGATAATGTGATGGAGGTCTTTGAAATGACCGGTCTGGCAGGTTTGCTTAACATACGGTGATCCGCGGGGGAAGAGAAAGTGTTAACGAAAAGGAGCAGAAACAATCCCATATTGATGGAAGCCTATCAGGTACTTCTGGGTCATATCATGGTGGATCAGGAAGGCAGATATGTGGTCGTCGAGGATGTGGGGGTCAGTTGGGGGCCTTCAGATGGTGCCACGAAGCTCAGAACCCTGGGAGTCACACATGTAAATCGATATTATGAAACAGGGAGAAATAAGACCCGTGCCGTTTATGATACGGAAAAGGTCTTTAGATCCATCGGAAGGGGGATCATATTTCTTTCCAGAGAGAAGGTATATGGTTGTCTGATCAAGACATATATCTTTTATCCGGTGGTTTTGGCTTTCTATGAAAATGATGAGGGAAAGCTTCAGCTCTCTGCTTTTACAGCGAGATGCCTTACATCAAGGCTGGCGGCATTCTTTGCCATGAGAAAGTTTGAAAAGGCGACGGCTTCTTTCCTGGTCCGGGCGGCGAGCGAAAAAAAGGAAGGAAAGCAGGAAGAGAAGAAGGAGAAAAAAGATTCCCGGAAGAAGATCAGGGAAGAGGCAAAGGAACGACGAGAGAAGGCAAGGGAAGAGAAGGAAGCCAGAGAGATCAACGAAGCGGCTGAGAAGTAACCTGAGGTTCTCATATGGAGTTCGGACAGAACCTGTCCGGAGGTTGAATATGGAGAAAAAGACAGAACAGGCTGCCGTGGAAGTATTCCACTTGGGCGGTGGTCCGATCGAAACCGAATTTCATATAGAGAGAGGAGCAGATTATATTAAGGTGGATGCGGTCTCGGATGCACTCTTTCCGGTACAGGACTTCATCTACGAACATCTGGTACACTGTGGATTTAATGAAAAAGTATGCTCGGAGATCCGGCTTGCAGTGGAGGAGATCTTTATCAATATCTGTTCCTATGCATACAGACCGGACCATGCGGAGACATGGATCAGTTGTCGGGTCGTGGAGCATGAGACCTATATACTGTTGCAGTTTACAGATTCCGGAATTCCTTTTGATCCGCTGAAGAAGGAAGCGGTTGATGTCACCGGTAAGCAGTTTGTAGAGCACGAAGGGGGATTTGGGATCCATCTGGTGAAGAAAATGATGGATGAGGTATCCTACGAATACCGGGATGGAATGAATGTACTTAAAGTGAAAAGGTTCTTAGATTAGTTAAGGAGATTTATTATGCCAAAAAGAAGAAAGGAATATAAAGTCAATAATCCGGAAGCCAATTATACTGAACCGAACCAGGAGATCGATCCGGAGGTCGAAGCGGATGTGAATGAACATGAACCTGTCATCCTGGATGATACCAACGAGGGAGCAAAGCCGGCCAAAGAGGATGCAGATGCGAAACTGAAACCTCAAAGGAAGGATATCGATGCCCGGATAATGGACTTCCAGAAGAAGCAGGAGGAGGCCCGGGAAAAGAACGGGAAGGAGAATCCGGTAAACGAAGAAGAGAAAGCACCGGAGAAGGAAGCAGAGAAAGGAAAAGACCTGGAAAAGGCCGAAGAGAAGGAAGAAGAGAAGGACAAGGACCGGGAGAAGGAAGCAGAGGACATCATAGAAGAACCGAAGCCTGAACAGCTGAATCCAAACAAAGAGGAAGCAAAAGAAGAGGCGAAGAAAAAGGAAGAAGAAATAGAAGAAGAACCGGAAGAGGACATCGACCTTGATCCCAAGAACGTAAAGTATGAATACGGCGATCTGGATGAACCGGAGGAGAATGAACTGAATACTGCCACAAAGCTGAGTGAACTTCAGGAACGTCGTCGTCAGCTGGAGCAGGAGGAAGAGGAATATCGTCGTCAGAAGGACGAACAGGACCGGATAGAGGAAGAAATTCGCCAGAATCAGCAAAAAGAAGCAAATGATGCGGAGAAGAAAGCACCCGCGGTGCCGGCACAGGGAAAGAAAGCAGACGCGAAAAAGCCGGATGAAAAAAAAGAGGAGAGAAACCCCTTTAAAGGCACGGTTAATGAACAGAAGGATATCGAAGGGACCCTTCTGGATAAACAGCAGAAGGAGGTTCATGCTCTTCGCGCCATGACGCGGGAGATCGACACCAAATCCAAGGAGTATAAACTGGTTCGAAGACATCTCCAGCTTCTGGACGAGTTCATGCAGCAGATCGCAGGCAGAACGCAGCTGTCCAAGGAAGAGATGGAGAAGTACGAGCTTCTTACCATGCGCGCATATAAGGCAACAGAGATGTACGAGAAGGCCGAGAATGAACGTCTGAAGGCCAGCGGCGCAAAGCCTACAAAGAAAGAACAGCAAAGGATCCTGGGCCTGAAGGAGATCCAACGTTCCATCTCAAAGATGCGTGAAGACATGTATGAGAAGGAACTTAAGCGCAAGAAAGAAGAGATGCAGAAGAAGTGTCAGGAGAAAATGCAGGATATGCAGGAAACCCTGGACGGACTGCATCATGCAGGTTCCAAGAATCCGCAGTTAAAGGAGGTCCTGGGTGGAGTAGTGGTACAGACTCTGTTCTATATGAACCGTATGGATACGCTGGAGAAGACGATCCGCATACGGCCCGGTCATCCCTATAAGAGGACATCGGACCGGCTGGACAGAGATCTTCGTCCGTCCAAACAGGATCTGGATAATGTGGCAAAACAGGAGTTGACGCAGAGTATCGTGATAGCCGGGATGAAGGCCATTAAGGCAGGGGAAGAATTCACCATCGACGACATCCGTAAACTCCAGAAGAAATATATCCGTAAGAATGCCAAGAGAATGGCACAGGAGGAGAAGCGCAGGGCAAATATCCGCAATCTCCGGAAGATGACAAGACCGGCGATGCAACAGCAGGTACCCAGTGCGTGATCCAAGCACGAAAGAACCGAATACAGGATCTGTCATATATGCCCTTCCTGATCGTGATACCCTATGAAGAGAGATATAGCATATGAGAAAGAAACATATACAATTCCATAAGAGACGCCGTTTATCGGCGATGCTTCTGGCAGCAGCATTTCTTTTTTCTGTTCCCCTGATGCAGGGAAGGTCTGTATATGCGGACGGAACGGAGAATAAAGGTCAGGAGAAGTCAACAGAGAAGGCCTCGGAGCAGGGCAAAGGTCAGGAGCCCTCAAAGGATGTGACCTCCAAACTTCTTAAGGATGATCATGGACGGATCGTGTTCTGGGAATGGACGAAGGTGACCCCATCCAATTACAAGCAGCATTTTAAGTGGAAGGATGAAGCCGGCAATTATAGGCCATACTATGCCTCCATGCTGGTGATCCATAATTCAAACCTTGAACCCACGGGATTTATCTCAACCTATGATGATAAGGATCACATCTTTTACGGAGAGGATATGCTCCAGTACACGACGAGTTATAATTATCTGGGAGACAAGGATCCTGCAAAACTTCAGGCAATTTACAAGTCGCTGAATGAAGGAAAGGCGGGAGGAGGATTTACTGTAACCGGCGCATTCGATTATAAATTGCATTACTATATCAAACTGGATGAAGAATCGAAAGCTTTAAATGATCAGAAGGAAGTATTCGGCATGGACAGGTTCTTTACTTCAGGAACGCCCATGGGAGTGCCCTATTTCAGTCCGGTGAATCGTGGGGTCCAGAGTGCATTTTTCGAGGAAGGGATCAATTCGGACGGATACGAACATGCAACCATGCAGATCGCACTGGCCAGGCCTTCCGCTAAGGGAAACAGCGCAGATATGTCCTACAACAGTATCGGAAAGAATCTGAATGGTACGGATACTTTTGTGACTACGGGTTACGGTACAAATTCCGTCGGATTCCGCCTGAGAGATCATGCAGAGGAACTCACGCTGTATAGAAGGATCGGACCGGCGTCGGCGGAGGATCGGGACAAAGATGAAGATACCAAAATGGATGAAAGGACGTATCAGGCCGCTGACAATAAGTCTACATATCCGGTATTTGACAATGAAAAAGTGGATTACTCCAACGACATTTCCTTCTTCGGATTATATCCTTTCCTGGGGGATTCTGCCGGGGATAAGTGGGTCATGCTGAGCGAGGATGGTGGATTTAATTTCCTTGCAGAAAAAAACGGATATCTTGTAAATCTTGCTTTCTCATATCTCCTGACGCAGGAGGATGTACATAATTGTTATGATACCGGAGGCGTTCCCAATGCACGGGAATCGGCTACCAGAATGATCAGGACGATCCTGTCCAAAAAGGATCCTTCGGTCAATCACATTTTTTCCTGGTACATCGGAAAACCGCATGTCTTCGCTTCCATCAAGGGAGAGGGAGGTGATCCGACCTCCGGCGCAGGCGGAACTACGAAGGTTGGAAAGGGAGAGACCCTGATCCTTAAGGATACTTCATATCTGGATGTAGATGGAAATGAAGCGAAGGCCGAAGGCGTTGTTCTGCCTGAAGGATCAAAGATCGAGATCGAGGAAGGCGGCGTCCTTTCTATCGAAGGAAATTTCATCAACAACGGAACGATCATCAATCAGGGCGGAACGATCATCATAAAAGAAGGCGGTTGTGTATCGCCCTTCGGGGTAACGAAGGAAGGCCGGATCGAATGCACCAAGGCGAAGAGCGGACAGGGCGGCGATATCATCGTCATGCCCGGAGGAAAACTCTTCTGTTTGGGAAGTGACGCCAAGTTCGGTGCCCCAAGTGTACCGCTTAGTGCTTTGAAGCCGAATCTTCTGCTGAGCGGCGGATCCAGCCTGATCAATTACGGGTTATTTGTGACGACTCTGACGAAAATGGATTCCTCCAGCAGGATCGAGAACCGGAAGGATGCGGTAGCCTTTCTTGGTTACAACCGGAAGGATACAGGTGTGCTCCTCATTAATTCAGCTGTGAATAAAAACAGTATAGATGGGGTCGTCGCTCTGGACGGGCAAAAGAAATACTTCGGCGGAGTTCAGGAGATCTCACTTGTTGAGGTGACAAGCAGGGGAGGCCTAAGCTATCGGACCACGAAAGGAACGGTCTATACGGAGACGACGGCGACGCTTAATTATTCAAACACAAAGAAAGATGTAGAATCGGGAGCAGATTATAAAACACCGGAGTACTAATATGAAACGAAAGCTTATTGTTGCAATTCCCATATTGGCGGTCATTGCGATCCTTCTTCTGATCCTTTTCCTGACAAGGGATAAGGAACAGGATCGTGAGAAGCTTCTTGCGGATTCCGGCTATCCGATCACATTGGCAGAGGATGGAGAAAAACTCAAGGTAAATCTGGACGGCAGCAAGACGGAGGACCTGACATGGAATGTTAAGGTGGAGAACACGGATATGCTCTCGGTCAGCCGACAGGGTGAAGAGAAGAAAGGGAAAGCCGGGTTTCTCATCAGTCCGAATATTGCAGGGCTTACAAATGTCATATTTACCCGCTCCGGTGACGTGGCCGGGCAGGAGCTGACGGTTGCCGAGATCGAACTTCCCGTCATCGTATATGAGGAGGAAGGACGACTGGTGGCGCGTGCCGCTGAAGAAGCAGTTGTAAAAGAGGCAAAAGATGTCGGCGGTTCTGCTTTGGAATATCCGTATATTCTGGAGAACCATGAGGACGGAACTGCGGATATTTCATTCCCGAAGGGGGAGGCTGACTGGGTATTCCTGGATCCGGACGGGATCGTCGGTACGAACGATAACGTTGGTACAGATGGAAAGAGTGTGAGGAGTGTCTACCGCAAATCCGTGACATCTTCGGACCAGGGATCCGCGGTGACTACGGAAGCAGGCGCGAATGAGGCTTCCACCGGTGAAGCGGCTCAGACAGAAGGAAATACAGGAGCTGTGGATATGGACGGCTATCGCCTGGTTATGACA
>CACYMQ010000068.1:0-2665 GCA_902775555.1 uncultured Lachnospiraceae bacterium
GATCAGACCGGATTTGTCGAAGGCTTCCTTGCGAAGGATCCGGAGGAGATAAGCGGAGATCTCTTCGTCATCGTTCCAGTCCTTTACTTCCTTCTTCAGCTCATCGAACATTTTCTTGGCTTTGATGTTGGCGCCGCCGTGCTTCGGCCCTTTCAGGGAGCAGAGGGATGCGGCTACGGAGGAGTAGGTATCGGTGCCGGAGGATGTGACGACATGTGTGGTGAAGGTGGAATTGTTGCCGCCACCGTGCTCTGCGTGGAGCACCAGTGCGATATCCAGCAGCTGCGCCTCCAGGGGTGTGAACTTTTTGTCCTGCCGCATGATCCGGAGCAGATTCTCCGCTGTGGACAGCTCCGGTTTCGGATTGTGGATGTAAAGCCCCCGGTTCTGCATATAATGTCTGTAGGAAAGATAGGAATATGCGGCGATCATCGGTACATTTGCGATGAGCTTGATGGACTGGCGAAGCACATTCGGGATGGACAGGTCATCCGGATTCCGGTCATAGGAATTCAGAGCCAGGATCGAACGGGCCATGGCGTTCATGATATCCTTGTTGGGAGATTTCAGTACCACGTCCTCTACAAAATCATCCGGGAGTCTTCTCGCGTGGGAGACCAGCCGGTTCCAGTGCGCCAGTTCCTCGGTGTCGGGGAGCTTTCCGAAGAGAAGCAGATATACGGTCTCTTCGTAACCAAAACGATGGTCCTCCGTAAAGCCCTTTACCAGATCGTAGATATTGATCCCGCGGTAGTAGAGCTCCCCTTCGATGGGGACGAGCTGTCCGTCCTGCTCCTTCATACCGTTCACGGTGGAGATCTCGGTCAGTCCCGTAAGGACTCCCTTTCCGTTGGGTTCACGCAATCCTTTTTTTACGTGGTACACATCGTAGAGCTCCGGATCGATCTGGTTATTCTCGGTACAGAGACGTGCCAGTTTGTGGATCTCCCTGTTTATTTCTCCTGCGCTTGCATATGACATATTTCATCCCTCCTGAGTATCGATGGCCAGCGGCCACCCCTTTCCGACATGGTTTTTTCCACCGGCAGGCGCAGCCCCTCATACAGCACCGGGTCATAACGCTTTCTGTGAATGGTTTCCATGGTGGCACAGATCTTGTCTGCGATACAGACCAGTGCAACCTCCCTGCTGTTGGGGAAACGGCTTATGTTCAGTGGGAACATGTGCCGGAAGATGATCTGCTTTTCTGTCCGGTTCATGGGAAAGTCACGGCATGCAGTGATCAAAGATGTACGTGCGTGATGATAGCCGTGGAGTCGATGCCAGGCGACATCATCATGCCAGTCGTACAGGAAATAATCATGGAGAAGAGCGCCCCGGACCACGCTGCGGAGATCCACATGCAGCTTCAGCTTCCGGGCAAGATAAACGCTCATATAGGTGACTGCCAGAGAATGCTCGTAGCAGTCGATCTCGCCGTGCTGGATATAGTTTACCTCGGACTGAAAGGACTCCGTTACCAGGATGTCCCTTCCGAGCTTCCGTATCACGGCTTTTATCTTTTTATCTTCGCCGAATTTCATGTGTCACCTGTGCCTTCATCTTTCCTTTTGTCTCCTGCGTCACAAACGAGATTATAACATAGTAGGAAAGCAGGAACAAGTGCGAGAGGAGAAGAGGTCCTGTTATGCCCCGGCTGCGGGGATCGATACAGACTTCTTGCCAAACCATAGGAAACTTTGATATAATATCGAAGAATATGGCCAATACTCCGGCAAGGGTTTCTGCCGGTTGTTCAAGAAGGAGACAGTTATGGTTGAGAACGGAACATTAATGCAGTATTTTGAGTGGTACCTCCCGTCGGACGGGAAACTTTGGAAGCAGCTGGCAGAGGATGCCGCAAAACTGAAAACAGCGGGGATCACCGCTGTATGGCTTCCGCCTGCATATAAAGGCGCGGCCGGAAAAGATGATACCGGCTACGGCGTATATGACCTGTACGATCTGGGGGAATTCCGCCAGAAGGGAAGCGTACGGACAAAGTACGGTACCAGGAAGGATTATCTCGATGCCATCGGGAAACTGCAGAAGGACGGGATCAATGTGTATGCTGACGTGGTCCTGAATCATAAGCTGGGGGCGGATGAGGTGGAGCGTGTTCACGCTGCCGAGTTCAATGAGAACAGCCGCTATCAGATGGTGGGAGAGGACAAGGTCATCGGTGCATGGACCAAGTTCACTTTCCCGGGAAGAAAGGGAAAGTATTCCGATTTCAAATGGAACTGGAAGCATTTTGACGGGATCGACTGGGATCAGAAGCGCGCAAAGCATGCTTTGTTCCGTTTTGCCGGCAAGGAATGGAATGAGGAAGTGGATTCCGAAAACGGCAACTATGACTATCTCATGGGCGCGGACATAGATTTCTCAAATAAAGAGGTTTATGAGGAACTGGTGAACTGGGCGGTATGGTACGTACAGACCACGGATGTGGACGGATTCCGCCTGGATGCAGTGAAGCATATTCCCTCCTCTTTCTATCGTGATTTCCTGACAGAGGTCAGAAGACGCACGGGCAAAGAGCTTTTTGCGGTAGGAGAGTACTGGAACGGAGATGTAAAGGTGCTGGAGGATTACCTGGGTGCCGTCAACAGCGAGGCATCGCTCTTTGATGTTCCCCTTCATTACAATCTGTATCATTGTGCCG
>CACYMQ010000068.1:2695-3728 GCA_902775555.1 uncultured Lachnospiraceae bacterium
AATCATGATACGCAGCCGGGACAGGCTCTGGAATCCTGGATCCCCGAATGGTTTAAGCCGCTGGCCTACGCGCTGATCCTTCTCAGAAGAGACGGATACCCATGTGTGTTCTATGGGGACTATAAGGGAATCCCCCATGACAAGATCAAAGCAGAGAAGACCATGCTGGATAAGCTGCTGAAGGTGCGGAAGCAGAAGGCCTACGGACCGCAGCATGACTATTTTGACGATCCGGACTGCATCGGCTGGACCCGGGAGGGAGATCCGGAGCATAAGGATTCCGGCCTGGCGGTGGTCATTTCCGATGGAAAGGGCGGTACCAAGAGGATGTATATCGGCAGACAGTTTGCAGGGGCGCATTTCTCGGATGTCATGGGCAACGCCAAGTACAACATCAAGATCGACGGGGAAGGTTTCGGTGAATTTTATGTAAACCGTGCCGCGGTGGCTGTCTGGGTTAGAAGAGAGCCGAAAGCATAGTAGATCGAAGGTTCGATACCTGGGGGGGAGAAATGGAGAAAACGATTCGGACCGAAACGGTGGATACGTTCTTCGATGCGATCATGAGTCTTGAGAACAAAGAGGAATTCTACAGTTTCTTCGGGGATGTCTGCACCACGAATGAAGTGGTTTCCATTGCACAGCGTTTTGCCGTGGCAAAAATGCTGCATGAGAATAAGACCTATATTGAGATAGCGAAGGAAACGGGTGCATCTACAGCGACCATCAGTCGCGTCAACCGTTCCATGATCTATGGGAACGGAAGCTATGATATGGTATTTGAACGGCTTGGCCTGGATAAAAAGGAGTGAACGTCTTAAATGGACTCTGATTCCGTGATACAGCTGGTGATCCTGATCCTGCTGCTGATCCTGTCGGGAGTCTTCTCTTCGGCGGAGACGGCTCTGACTACGGTAAATCTGAATAAACTGAGAGCTCTGGCGGACGAGGGCGGCAAGAAAGGGAAAAGGGCGGCAAGAGTCCTTCACCTGAGAGAGGATCCGACACGACTTCTTACAACGGTCCTGATCGG
>CACYMQ010000068.1:3750-12104 GCA_902775555.1 uncultured Lachnospiraceae bacterium
CCCGTGATCTGGTTCCTGAATATCATTTCCAGGGGGCTCTTCCTGCTCTTTCGTATCGATCCTGACAGAAATCCGGATCAGATGACGGAATCGGAACTTCGTAAGATCGTGGATGTCAGTCAGGAAGAGGGCGTGATCGAGGAAGAAGAGCAGAAGATGATCACAAATGTGGTGGACTTCGGAGACGCGGTTTCCAAGGATATCATGATCCCCCGGGCGGATATGGTCTGTGCCGAGATCACGGCGGATTACAACACGCTGCTGCAGCTGCTGGAATCCGAGAATTATTCCCGGTTCCCGGTTTACAGGGAAAGCAGGGATCATATCGTGGGAATCCTGCATGTGAAGGATATGATCCTTTACGCGGAGAAGCACGGAAGAGAGAATGCCACCGCGGAGAAAGTGATGCGCAGACCGGTATATGTCTATGAATACCAGCGTACCGCCGAGATCTTCAAGGATATGAAGACATCTTCGGCTACCATGTGTATCGTGCTGGACGAGTATGGGATCACCGCGGGACTTATCACCATGGAGGACCTGATCGAGGAGATCGTCGGTGAGATCCGGGATGAATATGATGAAGGAGAAGCGGAATGGATCAAAAGACTGTCGGAGGACCATTACAGTGTCGACGGTGCCGTGAAGCTGGATGACCTCTCGGATGCCATCGGGACACCGTTACACAGTGACCATTATGATTCGCTGGGCGGACTTGTGATCGAACTGCTGGACCGGCTGCCGGATGAGGGCGACGAGGTGGAGAATGAACAGGTTTATCTCAAGGTAAAGCACGTGGAGAAAAACCGGGTAGAGCGTGTGGAAGTAATAGTGAAGCCCCAATCCGACAAATCGGAAGAAGAGGCCGGAGAATGACCTTTCATGAAGGAGGAACCGTCTTATGGATGAACAGCTGCTCAGGCTGAAAAGGGAAATACGGGAAATGATCCGCCTGGATTTCATCGTCCCCGAGGATATCCCTGATATAGAACTGTATATGGATCAGGTGACGAGCTTCATGGATCAGCATCTGTCCGGCAATAAGAGAAATGCCGATGATAAGGTGCTTACCAAGACCATGATCAACAATTACACCAAGAACCGTCTGATCCCGCCACCGGAGAAGAAGCGCTACTCCAAGGAGCACATCATTCTTCTGATCTACATTTATTACCTGAAAAATGTGCTGCCCATCGGTGACATCCAGAAGATCCTTGCTCCCATGTCCGACGGGGCGGTGGATAAAGCCAAAATGACCGAGATCTATGATGCCATCTATGAACTGGAAAAACCCCAGTATTTCAATATCGAGGCCGGTGCGGCCAAGGCTGCTGCCCTGGTAGAGAAGAAGTTCCCCGGGGGAGAGGATCCGTATCTGAATAAAATGGCACTGATCTACCTCCTGGGTTATGACATGTTCAGTAAGAAACGCCTGATCGAGAAACTGATCGATGAGCTTCCGGCTTATGAACCCCGGTCGGAAAAACAGGCAAAGAAGAGTGAGAAGGCGGAAAAGAAGGGGAAGGACAAAGCAAAAAGGCCGCAGCATAAAGCGGCTGCAAGAAAGGCATCTGCCCGGAAGGCGGCAGCGGGAGCGAAAACAACACGTGCCGGGGCGGAGAAGAAAGCCGTCCGTCCGGCAGGAAAGACAGCGGGACGAAGACCTGCCGAAAGTAAAAATGAAATGAGGAAGAAAGACAAATGATCAGTGCAAATAATGTATCCCTCCGATTCGGAAAGAAAGCTCTCTTTGAGGAGGTTAATATCACATTTTCTCCGGGTAACTGTTACGGCCTGATCGGCGCAAACGGTGCCGGTAAGTCGACATTCTTACGGATCCTTTCCGGACAGCTGGAGACCACCGGCGGTGATGTCACCATGGATCCCGGTGAGAGACTGTCCATTCTGGAGCAGGATCACTTCAAATATGACGATTATAACGTAATGGATACCGTGATCATGGGCAATAAACGGCTCTATGACATCATGAAGGAGAAGGATGCGATCTACATGAAGGAGGACTTCTCCGATGAGGACGGGATCCGGGCCTCCGAGCTGGAAGCGGAGTTTGCGGAGATGGATGGCTGGAATGCGGAGAGCGATGCGGCTTCCCTCCTGAACGGTCTGGGCGTTGATACGGAGTACCATTATGCCGACATGGCAGGCCTGGATGACAATATCAAGGTGAAGGTCCTGCTGGCACAGGCACTTTTCGGAAATCCCGACAATCTGCTCCTGGACGAGCCGACCAACCATCTGGATCTGGATGCGATCGCATGGCTGGAGGATTTCCTGATCGACTTCGAGAATACGGTCATCGTGGTAAGCCACGACCGTTACTTCCTGAACCGGGTCTGCACGCATATCGCCGATCTGGATTACGGCAAGATCCAGGTCTATGCGGGAAATTATGATTTCTGGTATGAGTCCAGTCAGCTGATGATCCGTCAGATGAAGGAAGCGAATAAGAAGAAAGAGGAGCAGATCAAGGAACTGAAGGAATTTATCGCCCGGTTCTCCGCGAATGCTTCCAAATCCAAGCAGGCGACCTCCCGTAAGAAGGCGTTGGAGAAGATCCAGCTGGAGGAGATCCGTCCCTCCAGCAGAAAGTACCCCTACATCGATTTCCGCCCCAAGAGAGAGATCGGAAATGAGGTACTGGAGGTTCACAATATCTCCAAGACCGTGGACGGCGTGAAGCTGCTGGATAATATCAGCTTTACCGTGGGCCGTGAGGACAAGATCGCATTTGTCGGCCCGAATGTGCTTGCAACCACGATGCTTTTCAAGATCCTTGCGGGGGAAGAAGAGCCGGATGAAGGAAATTACAAATGGGGTGTTACCACTTCCCAGGGTTATTTCCCGAAGGATAATACCAAGGAGTTTGATAACGATCTGATCATCGTGGACTGGCTGACACAGTACTCGGATGAGAAGGACGCGACCTATGTCCGCGGATTCCTCGGAAGAATGCTCTTCGCCGGTGATGACGGCGTAAAGAAGCTGAAGGTCCTGTCCGGAGGAGAGAGGGTTCGATGCCTCTTCTCGAAGCTGATGATCATGGGCACGAACTGCCTGATCCTGGACGAGCCCACGAACCATCTGGACATGGAGTCCATCACCTCGCTGAATAACGCACTTATCAAATTCCCCGGGGTTGTGCTTTTCGCCTGCCAGGATCACCAGTTTATCCAGACAACGGCAAACCGCATCATCGAGCTTACCGCAACCGGTATGATCGATAAGCAGACGACCTACGATGAATATCTGGCAAGCGATGAACTTGCAAGAAAACGTATGATCATGAATATGGATCGTTCCGACGATTAGACAGATCGGACGGAAATGTAAATGACCGGCGCGGATCCCTTTCGGGATCCGGCCGGTCATTTCCTTTTTGGCCCGGTGCTTCGGGTGGCTGTGCTGAGCTATTCGGTTTTATTCTCAAGTCCGTAAAGATATCGGAGGAACCGCTCCGCATTTTCCTTGTTCCCGTCCGCACGGCCGGGGAAGCAGAGGTAGAGCCGGGTCCCGAAGTTCAGGCTTTTGGCGAATTTCGTATCCGTGATGTCATATGCATAGAAGTATTCCGTTCCGGCGGAGTCTTTCGCTTTTGCTTCATGATCCCGAAGGGCGAGGACCGTATCGGGGGATATGATGATCTCCGGATCGAAGATGATATTGCTGTAGCTGCAGAAATCCAGGCCTGTTTTATCGGTGATCACCACGTCGAAGAAGTCGGAGCTGCAAAGCACCGGAAACTGGGTCAGAGAATAATCATACGGATCATTCCGGTATACCTCGTCAGCCGTATCCAGGTCAAGTCTGGCCTGGGCGTTCAGTTTGACGGAGGTATCGTAGTTCAGCCCGGTATGGGCAAGATAGTCATTAAAGACATCCTCGGTGACTTCCCTGTCGGAAGGAACATTGATAAATGCGGCGGAGAGACCCACGGGCCGCTTATTGATAATGATGGATACCGCAAGCAGCGTGATGATGATAACGGCACCGGCGGTGAGGATCAGGGGAGTCTTGTAGTAGTAGAGAAGATAGGATACCTTCTCCATGCGGGTCTTCCCTTCCAGCTCCTTTTGGATCCTTTCTTTTTTTATAGCCCGGCGCTCACGGTGGGACATACCCTTCATTTCCAGATTGTCCTCACGGTAGGTGCTGTCTTCGTCCCTGATCGGAGTATCATCGATCACCTGACCGGCAACGGTCCTGGGGCGGGGGGCTTCGGTACGGATCTGTTCGGAGGGCTCCCCGTCTTTACTTCCGGTATCCGGTCCGGTGCCCTTTTCATCGGGGACGTCCGGTATTTTTTTCGTGTTATCCCTGTCTGTGGGCCTGGCGGAGGCGGGATTCCGGTTTCCGCTCCTGTTCTTTGAATGTGATTTCTTTTTTGCCATACGGATATCCTCTAGTCTCTTTATTACTCCCGCTATTTTAACATACTTGAGTCGGAATTGTAACACTTTTGTCAAATCTGTACAAAAAAAACCGCAAAACGGAAAAAAACAGTTGCAATATTGTTTAATATGTCCTATAATGACTACATGTCGCAGGAGACTGCGATAAATACTATTATCATTCGTGCGCAAAAAATAATCAGCGGCACGAAGTGACTTATCGGCAGAACGTTGGAACGATCCGGCTTCGCTTCCGAAGCTCGGAGTTAAGTGTCTCGGGCTCTTGATGATGGATGGAGGACGTGAAAAGGTTCGTGATGACGGGAAACGAAAAGTCAAAAACACTTTAAAGGAGGGTTTTTTTGTGAAGAAGTTCAAAAAGGCACTTGCTCTTTCTCTGACACTTGCTATGGGTCTTTCCATGGTAGCTTGTGGTGACAAGAAGAGCGACAGCACAACCGCAGCACCTTCTGGCGATGCAACAACTGCTGCTAAGTCAGAGGCTAAGACAGAGACTAAGACAGACGCTAAGTCTGAGGCACAGACAGAGGCTAAGACAGATGCTCCTGCACCTTCTGCAGGTATTCCTAAGCCGGACGTATCAGGATGGGATGATTCCAAGAAGATCTATGCTTATTCCTGGGATGATGACTTCCAGAAGAAGCTGAATGTTGTTCTTGAGGCTAATCCGGAGCTGAAGCCGTACGTTGAGTACGTCAACCTCGGTGTTGCTTCTGAGGAATCTCTTGACCTCATCGATGCTGCTTTCAAGTCTGACAAGTATCCGTCTCTGATTCCTGCTGATATCGGTTCTGCAAAGTACTGGACAGAGGATGACACAAAGACACTTGACCTGAAGACCATCGGCTTCACAGATGATATGTTCAAGGATACATATCAGTATGCTAAGGACTTCGCTAACTTCAACGGCGAGATCAAGGCAGTTACATGGCAGTCCACAGCTGGTTCTGTATTCTACAACAGAGCTATCGCTAAGGATGTATTCGGAACTGATGATCCGGCAGCTGTTCAGGAGAAGATCAAGGATTGGGATTCCTTCTTCGCTGCAGCTGATGAGCTGAAGGCTAAGGGTTACAAGATCGTTTCCGGACCGAAGGATGTTTACTATGCAATCATCAATGCTCATACAGAGCCGTGGGTAGCTGTAGGTGCTGATGGTAAGGAAACATTCAAGCCGGATGACACAATCAAGACTTACATCGAGACAGCTAAGAAGCTGGCTGACGGTGGTTACACCAACAACACAGAGATGTGGGATGGTAAGTGGGCTGAGTCCATGAAGGATGGCGGAGATGTATTCTGCTACTTCGCTTGCCCGTGGATGATCGGCGTATTCCAGGGTAACGGTGCTACCGATGGTTCCTGGGGCGCTTGCGTAGGTCCTCAGTCTTATTACTGGGGTGGTACCTATGTATCTGTAGGTAAGGATACTCCGAATCCGGAGCTCGCTGCTTACATCTGCTATGAGCTGGCATGCGATCCTGAGATCGGTGTTCAGATCACAAACAAGACTGGTGATGCTGTTTCCAACAGCGCAGCTAACGACAGACTTGTTGGTGGCGAGATCGCTGCTGACAACAACGGCGTTAAGTTCCTTGGCGGACAGAACCCCTATGGTACATGGGCTGATGCAGCTAAGAACGTACAGCAGGGTGCTGTAACATACCAGGATAAGAACTACGAAGCATTCATCTCTGATGCAGCTAACGGATACATCGCTGGTACATATAAGTCTGTTGACGAGGCTATTGACTACGTTAAGAGCCAGTCCAACACTGTACTTGGTATCCCGGCTGAGTAAGTCGAATACTAAAAAATTATCTTAATATGAGATAAGTAATGCACGCATCAGCACTCGATGTGCTGGTGCGTGTCTTATGAAAACCAAAATAAGGGAGGAGGTTATCAATTGAAAAAGCAAAAAACAGTGGAGCACGGAAAATACGGACTTCTGTTCATAGTTCCGTTCTTCCTTGTATTCTTCGTATTTCAGTTGTATCCGCTGCTTTACACCTTCTATAATTCCCTGATTTTTTCGGCTAAGAACGGACGTAACATAATCGAAGAGACCGGTTTTGGTAACTTCAGTCATTATGTATTCGGATCGGATGGTGACGGCGAAGTCTGGAAGGCGTTGGGAGTTACTGCAGTTCTGTGGATCCTGAACTTTATTCCTCAGATTCTGCTTGCGCTGCTTCTTGCAGCATGGTTCACGGATGTTCGTTATCATCTGAAGGGAACCGGTGCATATAAGGTTATCATGTATATGCCGAATATCATTACGGCCGCTACGATCGCCGTGCTTTTTTACAGTTTGTTTGAAACAAACGGACCATTCACAACCTTGCTACGAAGTTGGGGCATGGCAGGTGACAATGGTATCCTACGATCAGGATGGGCATCCCTTATCATCATCGCCTTCATCCAGTTCTGGATGTGGTATGGTAATACCATGATCGTCCTCACGGCAGGTATCCTGGGTATCAACCCGGCTCTGTACGAGGCAGCGATGGTGGACGGAGCAAACTCCAAGCAGCAGTTCTTCAAGATCACACTGCCGCTGTTGAAGCCGATCCTGCAGTATACTCTGGTTACATCCGCGATCGGTGGTTTGCAGATGTTCGATATTCCGCAGCTGTTTAATGATGGTGGACCTATCGTTAAGCTTGGAAGCGGAGCATCCATCAACTCTACCACGACGGTTATGATGCTGATCAAGAAGTATACGACCGCCGGTGCGACACAGAACATGGGTCGTGCAGCAGCCTATTCAATCGTACTTTTTGTTGTAACCATGGCAGTCAGCCTTGTATTCTATAAGGTTACACAGGAAAAATCTAAGGACGGGAGGTAGGTGAGCGTATGGATCAGGAAATTAAAGGATTAAATCACAGGAAGATCGGACGTTATATCATCTGTATCTTGCTCTGTTTCGTTTCAATCTTTCCGTTTTATATTTTGATCGTAAACTCCACTTTGAAGTCCAGTGATATCACATCCGGTCTGAAAGTGATCCCGGGTGGAGAGTTCATCACAAACTTTAAGGGACTTCTGGAGTCCGGTGCTAAGACCAGTGGTGTGAATGTGCTTCAGGCTATGCTGAACTCCCTCATCATCACCGTTCCGGCAACGATCCTGCAGATCTATTTCGGATCTCTGACAGCATATGCGGTTACCGCATATAATTTCAAGGGTAAGAAGTTCGTATGGGCTTTCATTTACGCGATCATGATGATCCCGACACAGGTATCTATCGTAGGTTTCGTAAATATCTGCCAGCTGACCGGTATGTACGGTACATTCTGGCCGATGATCATCCCCTCGATCGCAGCTCCGACCACTGTTTACTTCATGAAACAGTATATGGAGACAGGTCTTTCCCTGGAAATCGTGGAAGCGGCGCGTATCGACGGTTCATCCGAGTTCGCGACCTTCAACCGGATTGTGCTTCCGCTGCTGAAGCCGGCTATGGCTACACAGGCCATCTTCGGATTCGTAGCAAGCTGGAACAACCTGTATACGCCGTCGATCATCCTTGCAACAGAGCGTACAAAGCAGACCATGCCCATGTATGTGTCTTCGCTGAAGGCGAATGATAAGGATCGTGACTGGGGTCTTATCTATTGCGGACTGTTTACAACAGTTATCCCGCTCCTTGTTATGTACTTCTTCTTATCGAAGTACATCATTGCCGGCGTTGCACTCGGTGGCGTAAAGGAGTAAACGGAAACAGGATCAAGAATAAAATCGGTCTTGTTACAGGACACGATTTGTGCTATAATGCATCATACAAGAGCAGAGGCGAATATCCGTCTCTGCTCTTTTAAGAGTAGTGAAAGAGAGGTTTTATCTCATGTCAGAGAATGAGCGCGGCCATGGAAGACAGCGGGAATGGAAACTGAAAAAGGCGCTGGATGCATTCGG
>CACYMQ010000069.1 GCA_902775555.1 uncultured Lachnospiraceae bacterium
GTACATGTGGCTTCCTTTGTCACTACACCGTCATTCCATACATGGCGGAGTGCCGGTATCATTTCATCCTTTGTCGCATTGCATGCAGTACAGGTATAAACTTTCAATCCGTTCTCTTCATAGTCTGCTTCCTTCACCACGAGACCCTCGTCCCAGATATGACCGGTTGCCGGTATTTCCTCCTGTGCAACCAGAACCTTCCCACATACCGTGCAGTATTTTCCCTCTGTACGTCCCGGCTTCGTGCAGGTGGGGGCTACGGCCGGCTTTACAGCCTCCTTATGCGGCACGTCACTGAAATCATCTTCGGTATCCGTGATCAGATATCCCTGCTTATCAAATGTATAATCCACCCCGTCGATCCGGGCAGTCTCATTTTTCGCATACCAGCCGGAGGTATCTCCGTACCACCAGCCCTTGCAGGTCTTTCTCCAGCTTCCTTTATAGGTGTAAGTCCATTTCCCGTTTTTCGACAGATAATATCCCTTGATCCACTCATTCGAAGCCATATATCCGTCGTCCTTAAAATAATAGGAAGCCCCGTCGATCTTCATCCATTTACTCTTCGCCATCCAACCGGACGCATCGCTGAATGTCCACCCTGTACTGTCCTTCTTCCATGTACCTTTATGCTTGTAGACCCACTTTCCTTCCTTGTTCAGCCAGTATCCGTCGACCCATTCTTCCCGGGCTGCTCTTCCTGTCTTGTCAAAATAGGAATATACTCCGTCGATCCTGTACCACCCATCCTTTAAATAAATGTTGTTACACACATAATAACGGTCGTCCGAAGAATCGTCGGTTGTCCACCTCCCATATGAATTTGCCCATGGATCCTCCCGATCCGTCTTATCCTGAACATAGAGCTGAACACTGAAGGAGCCCAGTCCCGACGTAAATGTGATCGTTGCTTTTCCTTCCTTAAGCGCAGTGATCTTCCCGTTTTGATCCACATTTGCAACCGTCGGATCACTCGTTGTATATTTCCCGGTAATGCCGATCCGCCCCCAACTGTCCACTATAGGATGCATCTCATGACTGTTCCCGGTCTGTAACGCAAGAACACCGGATGATGTACTGTCCGTCAGTTCAAGCTTAATATTTTTTGCGATCTCCCTGGAGATCTTGACTTCTCTTTTTACAATTCCGCCTGTTGAGACCTGTTTATCCGTCCCCTTGGAATTCCCGGCCTCTGCCGCAACAACGCCATAACCCGCAACCCCTATGTAATCAAAATTCAGCATCGTGGTATAATGCCCTGTCACTCCGCCCGTCTTGTTTACATAATCCGATTTTTCTCCGTACCACATTTCGATCGCGAACATGATATTAGCTCCACCGGCAAGGTTCTCCCAGTAGTTCACTTCTCCATTTGCCCCTACCATTTTGCTGTGCGGGGTTCCGTCCGGTCTGGTATGTTCCCAGTAAACCGATGCCTCGGCAGCTCTCTGAAGTGCCTTTTTCTCATACTCCTCGGACCATTTGATCGGAGTATACTTGCTGATGATCCCCTCATCATAGGCCTCCTTACGGATCTCATTGATCCTGGCAAGGATCTTTTCCTTGGGAATATACTCCTCCTCGCCCTGCACGGTCACATAGATATAATCATCCTCTGCCGCCATAACCTCCTTCGTCACGGACAGGCAGGTGATCCCTACGCAGACCATAAACGCCAGGATCATACCGGTCATCCTGTATGATATCTTGTTTTTATAATTCATCCCCATTCTCCCTTCATGCGACATCCAAATGCTCTGATTTTGTCCCTTCCTGAAAAGAATATAACAAAAACAGCCAGCTCCGGATCCCCATGTAAAAGACGGGAGTGTTTTTGTAAGAAAAGGAGTTTATGTGTCAAAAAAAGTGCATGCCATAAAACTATGACATGCACTCATTCTTTTCTTATGATCCTGTCCCGGAGCATCTAAACTCCGGAGATATTTCACGCCTTATTTGCGGAACCGAATACAGCTACGCGATCCTTAACCTCATCGCGGATAGCCTGTGCGCCGGGAGCAAGCAGCTTACGGGGATCATAACCCTTACCCTGCTGATCCTTGCCTTCTTCGATGTACTTACGGGTTGCAGCTGCGAATACCAGCTGGCACTCTGTATTTACATTTACCTTTGCAACGCCCATGGAGATGGCCTTCTTGATCTGGTCATCCGGGATACCGGAACCACCGTGAAGTACGAGCGGTGTATCACCAACCTTAGCCTTTACAGCCTCCAGTGTATCGAAGGAAAGTCCTGCCCAGTTGTCCGGATACTTGCCGTGGATATTTCCGATACCGCATGCCAGCATGGTTACGCCCAGTGCGTTTACAGCAGCACACTCTTCCGGATCAGCGCACTCGCCGGCAGATGTAACGCCATCTTCCTCACCGCCGATACCGCCAACCTCTGCCTCAAGAGAGATACCCTTCTCCTTGCAGATAGCTACCAGTTCCTTGGTCTTTGCGATATTCTCTTCCAGCGGAAGGGAAGATCCGTCAAACATGATGGAGGTGAAGCCTGCCTCGATACAAGCCTTTGCTCCTTCGTATGAACCATGATCCAGGTGCAGAGCAACCGGAACAGTGATCCCAAGTGACTCATCCATAGCCTTAACCATAGCAGATACGGTCTTGAAACCGGTCATGTACTTACCTGCACCCTCGGATACGCCAAGGATAACCGGTGTCTTCAGTTCTTCGCACTCCAGCAGGATGGACTTGGTCCACTCCAGGTTGTTGATGTTGAACTGAGCAACTGCATAGCCGCCCTCAACTGCCTTCTTCAGCATCTCTGTAGCTGATGTTAACATTTTTCTACCTCCGTATTTCTATTTTGAATAGACGGGACGCACCTCCCGTCAGCCATTGCTAACCATTCCCCATTATATTACAGTTTGCTTATTTTCACAATGCCTAAATACCATATTCAGGGATGAAATCGGCAAATCTTATGGCCTCGTTCAACAAAGCAGATATTTTCTCAACTCTTCTGCCCTTGCCTCATTTATTCCGCTTCTTTCCGCATAGTCCATCCAGTTCCGCAGAACATCCTTTGTCCCGGCGATACATTTCTTACAAAAACCTGTGTTAAGTCCTATGGTCTTTCCGGCAGCAAGCAGATCCTCTTCTTTAATATCCGTCATCTTTCCGTTGATCCGCATCTGATGGCCGGAGATCCAGCGGTTTCCGGGCTTATAGGCAAAGCACAGGTCATATGCAGGAGCAAGCGACCACGTTCCGGAGGGATCCATCCGGAAGGAGAAATTCTTCACATGATCATCGTAATTCCGACTCAGGTCACCAAATACCATACACCGGTAGATCTGCTCCATTTCCTTTTTCCCCATTCCAAGCTTCTTCGCATATTCAGCATATTGCTCATAGCTGCACAGGCCCGGCATATTATAATCAAAATGTCCCAACGCCGCCAAAGTCTGCGTATGTATTTTCTTCCCATTCTTACGGTCAAAACGCTTCGTCATAAAATGTGCCAGTCCGTCCCGTTCCAACAGCCTGCACTCTTCCATAGGGATTCCCAGATCCCCGGCCATAAGGTAGTATGCATATTCGATGCGGGTATATTGTCTCGGATCTTTCGCGCCGTGATCTCCATTTCCTGAAATTCCGTCAAATTTCAGAAGCCAATATTCATAACCGCTTCCCGCATCGATCTGCTCGGAGCGAATCTCCCCTGTTGCCTCATTCCATGCGATCACCGCCTTCGCTCTGGCACCGCCTGCAGACGATCCTATCTCCAGGAGCTGCAGAAGACTCATATCCTCCGCCTCCAGGTGCTCTTCCTTTCTATCCTGCAATATCTCTGAAGCCAGCTTCACCATTTCCTGTACGTCCACATCCCGTTCCGACAAATGAGGTCCCTGTGCCGGTACATATTCCAACGCCCCCATCCCTCTGGTACCGGTGTAACATAACCGTTCGATCGCAGTAAAACTATCCGGTTCTCTGCCTTTTGCAGTAAGCCAGCGATCGATCACGGCATTTCCGAAGCGATCCGGCAAGGAATCCGCAAGCAGACCCGGCATACCACGAAATGCTTCGCTCCTTGATAATTCAGGAAATGTATAAACCCGATCGGAAAGCGGCATCTGAAAGGGAGCCAGTTCTATTCCCGACTTTTGAAAAGACCGGTCATACTCAAAACGAAAAACAGGATCCGATTCTCCCTGATACACAAGTCCGATCCTGCTCCCCCAGAGATAAACCTCTGCTGATTGAATCATTTATCATCCCCCCATTTCCAGTTTTTTTCCGTGGCGGTCTTTTTTCTCACAGCTCTCTTCCGCAGTTTCTCACCTTCCAAATGATAACTCGGGCGTTCCTCCGGATCCACGAGCAGAAGGTCTATGGCTTCCGCCCGCCCCAGAGCTTGAAGCACGCGGATCAATTTCAGCGCGCCTATATCTTCACCCTTCTCAAATCTTCGAATCGTCCCTACAGACACTATGGCTTTATCAGCCAGTTCTTCCTGTGTCATCGGATATACGATCCGATACTGGCGTGCCCTTTTGACAAGCTCCGTATATATAACATCTGCCTGAAGCGACTGGTCTATCTTCATGGTACTCCCCCACGTCTCTGTCTTCTGATTTTACCGCGACTTGCAACCCATATAGCAGCTTATGGCACTCATTATAACACGCCCAAATCTTACAATCAATATATTATTGTTTATATACGGAATCTAACTATAATCATCAGGATATTATCGTTTAATATTCTGCTTCCATGTTCAATTATTCTCTAAAAAGCAAAGAAGATCTACAAAGAAGGAATCTCCGCAAATACGATCCATCGTATGAAAAAAGGACTTCCGATCACCACAACCACCCTGGATACCTTATGTGATATCCTTGATTGTGACGTGTCCGATATCCTGATCCACCTGAAGGAAACATAAAACAGCCACATCCGTGCCCCGGATGTGACTGCTTTATGTTTCTCTTATTATCTTATTTTCTTCTCTCTACTCCTCCGTCAGGTCGCTGGCGCGGAAGGTCATGAACTCTGCCTTGTCCGTCACGCCCTCTTCCACCAGGCGGTTGGCCTGGCGCTCGATACAGCGCTCGAAGTAATTGCGGACCTCTCTCGCATTTGCGAAATTCTCGTCCTTCTCTTCCACCATTCTGTGGAAATACCGGTTCAGCATCTCCTCCGTATCCTCTGCCAGGTGATAATCCTGATCCTCACACATACGATTGAAAATGGTACGCAGTTCCTCTTCCGTGTAATCCTCGAATTCGATCACCTTACTGAAACGAGAGCGAAGTCCGGGATTGGATTCCAGGAATTCTTCCATCGGCTCTGTATAGCCGGCTACAATGACGACGAAGCTGTCCCGGTCATCTTCCATCCGCTTCAGCAGCGTATCCACGGCTTCCTGACCATAGTCGCCGCCTTCCTTCTGATTCGTAAGGGTGTAAGCCTCATCTATGAAGAGGACACCCCCGATGGCACTGTCTATGACTTCCTGTGTCTTCTGCGCCGTCTGGCCCATATAGCCTTCCACCAGCCCCGCACGGTCCACCTCGACCAGCTGCCCCTTCTCTACTGCCCCGAGCGCCTGATAGATCTTCGCAAGAAGCCTGGCCACCGTGGTCTTGCCGGTTCCGGGGTTTCCCGTAAATACAAGGTGCAGGGACATTTTGGTATCGGAGAGTCCCATCTTCTCACGGATCATCCGGATACGAATGACATTGATGAGATTGTTCAGATTCTTCTTCACTCCCTCCAGCCCGATCAGATGATCCAGTTCCTCCATCAGTCCATCCAGATCCGACTGCCCGGGTACCACCATAGAGGGATTCACCCTGATCTCTTCGCGTCGTTCTGCCTCATTTTGACGTATGCCGCTCTCCTGCCCGGCATCCGCCCTCTGTCCGTTATCTCCCAGCTTCCGTCCCGTGACCGGTCCGGACATCTGCTCCATCCTTCTCTGCTCCAGTTCTCCCGTGAAGCTGCCGGTAATGCTTCCCATGTCAAGGTCGCTTTTTACCTGCATTCTTCCGTCACTGCCCCAGGGGTCACTGCCCGAAGAGGATCCGGATTTCTTCGACCTTTCTTTCTCCTTACTGTAACCCGGCATATCGATCCCGCCGGGACGTACCAGATTCGCATCCGGATAGGGATTCGGGTTCCACTCTGCCGTGTAACGCGTCATCCCCGGGCCGCTCTGTCCACCGGCGCCTGCTCCCGGCGCACCGTACTGCATCCCTGCCGCACCTCCTGCAGCCCCATACGACGCATCCTGTCCGCCGGTCCGGTATCCCATCCCCGGCATTCCGTGGTTCGGATCCCCGGTTCCGCCTCTCCGCATGGGGTCGACAGCATAGTAAAGCCCTTTCTGCTTCAGGTAGTCGTTCATCATATTGATGTAATCGGTGATCCGCTGCACTTCCAGCTCGCTCACACCTCCGAAGGCTATAAACTCCAGCCCAAGATCCCGGAATGTATTCACCAGGAATCTTGAAAGCGAGATCCCCGATGTGCCCCGCTGCCAGGCATTTGCCAGATCATCCTCCGCAAAATAGACCAGGGAACGCGGGACCTTCCTCAGAAGATTCGGGTCCGTACTGTTCTCTTCCCGGAAACGAAGAAATACCTGCGAAGTCATTCTGGCCCCCAGCAGTTCATTTACCATGGCGATCTGACGCATGGAGTCTGCGCTCCCCGGATCATAGAGATATCCGAGAAATGTAAGATAATCCGCGCGCAGTCTCTCCGTAAAACGCACCGGCTCATCTCCCGGATAGATACTTCCGGGCCTGTTATTTATTTCGTCGGCATAGGAAAATGAGCATTGCACCGCATAAGCCACGCTGACCTCCGCGGAGTTCTGTATACCCGCATAACCCATGGAAGTACCCGTCCTCGACTGAAACGGTGTCTGCATCCGGCTCTGTACGCCCGCCTGTCTCGCCATACGATCCGCGAATTCCGCTTCTCTCTGTGCCGCCGACTGAGAGTAATCATCTTCCCCCATAAGGGTTCTGGTGAGATCTCTGATCAATGATCTTTCCCATCTGGAAAACATATCTTCTCCTTCTTTCCCTTCAGATACTCTATAACATCATATAAAGAATCCAGGATCACCTCTGCCTTCTCCCGCATTTCATCGTCGGGAGCGAGCAGATCCGGCACCATGACCGGGATCATGCCTGCAGCATTGGCAGCGCGGATCCCGTTGAAGGAGTCCTCCAGTACATAGCATTCCTCCGGTCTGGCATCCAGCTTCTCTGCCGCCATGAGGAAGATATCGGGATCCGGCTTGCTCCGTGTCACCTGATCCCCGCCTACTACCACATCAAAATTCTGCAGCAGTCCGGCATCGTCCAGCTCCTTCGTAAGGGTCGCAGTTTTCGTGGAAGATGCCAGCGCGATCCGGAAGCCCTCCTCCTTCAGATACTGAAAAAGCTCCGGAACTCCGGGCTTGATCAGGTGCTTCCCGTCGCCGAAACGCTCCATGAATATCTTCATGGAATCATCAAAATATGCATCGATCGGGAAATCCTGCCCGTAGGTATCCAGGATATTCTGCCGGGTCACTTTCGATGTCACACCGATACACCTGTGGCAGAGTGCTTCCACAAATGCATCATCTCCCATATTATACTTATCCGATACTGCCTTGCAGCATTCGATATACAAACGTTCGGTATCGAAGATCACTCCGTCCATATCAAAGATGACCGATCTCACGGATCCCATTTTCTTCTCTCCTTTTCACCTAAGTCCTAAGATCCTTCGTCGCTTCGCTCCTCAGGATGACACCCCCGCTTCGCTCCTCAGGATGACACCCCCGCTTCGCTCCTCAGGATGACACCCCCGCTTCGCTCCTCAGGGTGACACACCGCAGCGTTTAGAATCCCAGATCCTCATTTACCAGGATCACATGGATCCGTCCCTGATGCCTGGAGAATCGTGTGATCAGGAACTGACAACAAATGGTATCCGGCGACTTACAATCCATACAGGATCCGGTCAGCGCGCACGGAGTCTGCAGCCCAAACCGCTGTGCATTGATGGGCGCCGCT
Organism: uncultured Lachnospiraceae bacterium; assembly: GCA_902775555.1. Taxonomy (GTDB): domain Bacteria; phylum Bacillota; class Clostridia; order Lachnospirales; family Lachnospiraceae; genus Eubacterium_Q. The sequence continues at coordinate 8,051 of CACYMQ010000069.1, forward strand.
ACATTTCTGGCACGCTTCATCGCCCC
>CACYMQ010000070.1 GCA_902775555.1 uncultured Lachnospiraceae bacterium
CTCATGCCGTGGGCAGAGAGTCTTCCGGAGGAGTGTTATAAGCGCCGCTGATCAAGCGGCGTTTTTAAACACCCCAGCGTATGATTTGACGTTTACGCATATTATCGGAAAGTGGCTGATAATTTGAGCATATAAAATGGGTATTACTATTTTTAATTCAATCTATCTTAAACGAAAAAACTTTCAAAACGCTTGTGCCGTGCCATTACTATTCCGGATCAGGACTCCAATGATATAAACCATAAAGAAACAGACATTGAACTCATTGATCCCGACAGGCAGCAGGCATACCAGATACAGTAAGAATTCGATACAATTACGATAGTTAAGCTTATCGGTTTCGCTTAAAAATGAAAGAAACGGAATGATAAAAAACAGGAGATTATATCCTCCGGCACCACCGCCTATCAGAAGCGAGAGGTAAGCGATCAGGAAGAGTATCTGTGAATTATGCAGTTGAAGTAAAGGATTTCCGTTTTTACGTACAAGGAAGATGATGAGCAGAAGTACTCCGAGTACAGCCGCCAGGATCCAGCTGAAGGGAACGGAAGAGAGCTTGGCCCCTTCTGACGCTGTGGTCAGACCGGAAGTGGAGGTTGTATCGGTTGAAAAACCACCGAAGCCGAAGACTGTCTCCAGCCAAAGAGAGATCGCTTTTGGACCTTCAAAAACAAGGGTAGGAAGAACGGTGAGAAGTACCGCATACAGAATGCACCTTCCGGCGGCGGCCCATTTTCGATCCTTAATGAGAAGCAGTCCGAAGATACAGGGATAGAGCTTGAAACCGAAGGCAGCGGCCAGGGCAAGGAGTGCCAGCTCGGAGGTGAGCCGGTTTTCATCCTTGTAATGTTCAACGAAATAAAAAGTCAGAATAAATGCCAGAAGGATCACATTCCCTCGTTCGATGGCAGCGAGGGTTCCGGCAGAAAAGACAAGGCAGAATGTAAGAAGATACGAGCCGGTACGTGCGTGGATCATTTTCGCCATGATAAAAAGTGTTATGATCAGGAAAATCAGGAACAGCATCATGGAAGACTGCATGAGACGAAGATCCTCCCGATTGCCGACCATGAATTTTACGCCGTCATGGCTGTCGGGCCAACCGGCCTTGATATCGTTTGGAATAAAAAGAGTCAGGATATAAAAGAACAGATTCGCAAGGGGAGGGTACAGCACGCCGTACTGTTCGTAGGGACGGCGGGTAGCGGTCTCCACGATGGAATTAAAGAAATCCATTCCGGTGTCGTCCGGATCCATAAAGAAGAACACCTGAAAAAGACTGCCGTTTGAGATCAGAAGTGCAAGGGTTGCTGCGGCAAGAGTGATCAGCGAAAGGCAGATGTAAGCATTTTTAGTTTTGATCAGCTTCTGTTTCATGGGTATATCTTAATGAATGATCATTTTTGTGTCAAGAACAGGCGCAATATTATTATTCTGAATGATATTTCCAAAACGTGGAAATTTTTCACGATCAATCGGGCCAGAGACCAGGAATCAGACGAGGACGGATGTGATCGTGGGTTAGCTCCTGATAGAGTGCCACAACTGAAAAGGATGGGAATTTATGAGAAAAAAAGGAAAATATAAGAATCGTATTATCACATTTGTTCTTCTTCTGGCGCTGATCCTTCCGTCTGTCACTATGCAGGAAGGACTGAAGGCGGAAGCTGCCGGAACCGGATGGATAAAGAGCGGAAGCAGATGGTATTATTATATATCCGCGGATTCGGTTCTCACCGGCTGGAAGAAATGGAAGAATCAATGGTACTATTTCAATGAAAAAGGCGTGATGCAGACAGGCTGGAAGAAGATTAGCGGGAAATGGTACTATCTCAGACCAGACGGCAGCATGGCCACCGGATGGAAGAAACTGGGCTCTAAATGGTATTTTTTGGATAAAAATGGCATCATGTCAGCAGGAGAGTACAGACAGGGCTGCTGGCTTGGCAAGAACGGGGTCTGGTCTGCAAAATACAAGGCTGGGAAATGGATGAAGAATAAAAAGGGATGGTGGTATCAGGACGGGAAATGGTACCCGAAACATATGTGGCTCTGGATAGACGGCTACTGCTATTATTTTGACGCACAGGGTTATCTCGTGACTGATTCTGTGGTACAGGGATCTTCCGTTGATCAGAACGGGGTCTGGGTGAAGGGTGGAGTTAAGATGAGAAAAACCTCCGATGTGAAAAAGTCCGGACATCTTGATCTTGGCACTACCGACGCGAAAGAGAAGGCTCTGATTGAAAAAGCAGCTTCCTATGATTATGAAATCGTACCATTGGTTGATTCGCTGAACACATATTATCTGATCAAAACGGATAATCCGGATCCGACCTCCTTCTGGTTTGTAGATGATAATACAAAATATGGAGAAAAGGGTACGATATCACCTATACTTACGCTTTATCCTGATGTGCTATATGAGAATAAGAATACCGCCCGCGTCCATGGCGGATACCTTGCCGCCGGCTCAGAGGTTGATGGAGGAACCGTAAGGCTTGAAGCAAGAAGGGTGACAGGACAGGGAAAGCATGAGGAAGTAGACATTAATACAGGCGAAACTCTGAAGGAATACTCTGTGAACACGTATGAGTATCTGGAAACCGATACACGTATTGATATGCCCGTGGTAGTTGATTCTGCTGATTATGCGTTGGCTACTTATGCTAAGGACGTGGACGGGTTCTTTGAGACGCTGGATGCAGTGCAGGCGGGGTTGGATGAAGATGCAATCTACAATGGGGCTTACGTGAATGGAGAAATCTATCAGACAAAGGAACGCCCCTATTACGCATTATCCACGGCGTATTATCCGGAACAGGATTTTTTCAGTATTTCTCCGTACGGACAAAAACAGACAGAGGAGCTGTTTGCGACGGCTCTGTATCCCTATTTCCTGACTTCTGTAGGCTTCCCCGGACTAATGGGTTATATAGCAAAGCAGATGGATGAGAATGTAAAACTGGAGCAGGCTACAGACATGCACTGGATCGTAGAAATCACCCATGATGGGGAGACAAGAGGCTACGGAGGGGCGGGCCGTCCATATGGACAGGGGATCAATAAGGATCAGGTGATCCATAGATTCTTATTTGATGGAAGCAGTGGGGACTGTGCAAAGGATCTGACTCTGCAATCGCTGAAGGATATCCAGTTCTCCTATGATTCTATGGATGTGCCTTCAGATCCAGCAATCACACAAAAGGAGATCACCGTTAATGATGTCTATCAGACCGTTGGCGACGGGGCGTATGTCTCAGTTCTGACAAGTGGATTTATTATGATGGGAGGTCCGGTTTACTCATATATTTACGACAACGGATCTGCAGATTCATCCATTTCCGGCTATACCTCCATGGGATATATCTCAAATGCCTGGTATGACGGCAGATACTTTAACGACCGGGAGTATTTTTTCCCCGGTGCAACCTTTGAAGAAACAGTAACCGACGTACAACCTGCGTTGGTATTTAAGGATTATACCATGCGGGTCCCGGATGACGGAGTCAATTATACCTATCACGGTGCAGAGCTTTCTACGCTCGGATATGACCCGACCACGGGCGCCTGGAAGGGATATACCTGTTTTAACTATGATGCTGATCATAATTGTTGGGTTTCGGAACGAAGCATCGATGAGATCGGACATTATGAGAATGGCGTGTGGATACCGATCTCAGACCAGGACTTCATCGACCAGTGTACGATAACCTGGGAAGAGGCGATAGAGATGGATCTGGATTATAATACGGATGTGGATCCGGATGAGTATTTTATCTATGACGGGACAGTTCCGCCCGGAACAAAGAAAACCAGGTGAATTCTTTTTATTGCAAGAAATGGAGCAGATTTGGGAGAAAATGATGTCTGACCCCGATAGATTGACTGATCTTGGAGACGGGGCGGACTTACAAAGGAGGATGGAGCATGAGAAGACTATGGATAAGGATGATAGCGGGCGCGCTGGCGACGGCAATGACTGCCGGGCTTTTCGGCGTTTCGGGGTTCGTGGTTCCTCAGGTCACAACAGAGGCGGCGGAGCTGCCGGTGCGGGAGACGACAACCACAACAGTCGGCGAGAATAAGATCATTATAGGCGTTGAAGGAATGGACTATACTTCAGCACAGGAAGAAATACTGAAAAGGATAACAAGGAAAAGGAAACTTCAACCGAGTGATTATGTGGAGATGAAACTGGGCGCGGCATGTCTGGAGGCGGCCAAAACCCGGGCGGCTGAAGGCGCACTGTATCTTGCACATGTGAGACCGGATGGAACTTCCTGCAACTCGGCACTCCTTTATTATCTCGGTTCTTCCGGAGGATATGGGGAAAACCTGGCATGGAATTCCAAGAGTTCATCTGCATATGAGCAATGGATCAATGATGGGAATACTCCAGAAAAAACGAATTGGATCGAGCAGAATGATAAGGAAGCAGGGCATTATACCAATCTGATCAATCCGAATAACAAATATGCCGGTACGGCTACCTTTAATCCGACAAATGATGCTCTCAGTTGGGCCTGCACCGCAGGAGAGTATTCTTCCAAGGATACCGAGGTAACGACGCTCCCCGGGAAGAAGAGTGAGGCATTGATACAGAAAATGGTTGTTCCCGTTTCGGCTGTTACATCCATGGACATTTCAGTGGGCTCGCAGCTATTAAATGTCGGGGACAGTGCAAATGCCGAACTCCTGGTGAGTGTTACTTTTAATACGTTACGTACCAATACGGTTACGGATTGCCCCGTATATAACGGCATTACCTGGAGCAGTTCGGATAAATCGGTTTTACAGGTTGCGGAAGACGGAAAGATCACGGCTGTCGGAATGGGAGAGGCGACACTTACTGCAGTTATTGGATCCGGAACCTCTGCACAGCAGGTGGAACGAAAGATCCTGGTGGTTCCGGAGGGGACTACGGTTACCGGTGTTGAAGATCCGGAAATGGTTTATGCAGAAACAAATCATACACCGCAGCTTTCAAAAACTGTAAAAGCTACACTGAGTAACGGAGATACAGTTGACGTGGATGCGACATGGGAGGCATATGATACATCCCTGCTTTTGACGCATTTCACCAGTCGGGAATTTGATGTGGCCGGTGATGCTTTTGGATTTACGATAACACAAAAAGTTCATATCAACGCGGCAAAGATCCTGCGCTCTTATACCAGTGCAGATGAACTCATTACCGACAGTGGAACTTTGCCGGATGATGTGACAGTGTATGTTGGTTTATCAAATGGATATGCCTGGATGTACAGCTCCAAATGGCAAACCCCCGGATATTATAATGTGTACTGGGATCAGGATTCGGTCGCACAGTATAAAAAACGGGAAGGCGGAGACGTTGTATTTACCGGCTATATAGTACTTACCACCGATGATGGGCAGATTCATTATCCGATCGAGCAGAAGGTTCATGTGAATCCTGCCACGGTAACCGATGTTGCCTTCACCCAAACCGAGGTCACCACCGACAGCGGAAGTGTTCCTGATTATCCGAAGGCAACGGTCACCTGGTCCAACGGGGATGTGACCGAAGAGGAGATCGAGTGGGCAAATGCGGATCCGACAACCGCGGATCGAAAGTACATGAAGCGGGAAGGCGGGGATTACACACTGACCGGAACCTATAATGAACAGGAAACCACCATCACCGTACATGTCAACCCGGCAACTCCGGTGACAGCCACAATTCCGGTGAAGGAAAGGACCAAGACGGTTCCCAGTGGTACACCTGCTGCACTGGTTGAGGAAGCTTCCATCAGCTGGTCCAATGGGGATACAACGACGTCTTCCATCACCTGGGAAGAGCAAAAGCATGACGACTACGCAAAGATCGACGGCGGGGACTATACAGTGAAGGGCAGCGCTGAAGGACTTGAGGTTACGGTTACGGTTACGGTCCTTCCGGCAACGATCAAAAGCGTGGAACAACTGAATCAGATTGAGACCGTGCAAAAGAAGAAGCCCGTTCTTCCCGAGACTGTGCATGTGGAATGGTCCAACGAGGATGAGACCGATGTCGAGGTGGCATGGGATACGGTTCCGGCATCTGAATATGCGGAGCCCAATGTGGACTTTTCAGTGAATGGGTATATCACTGATTTTAACGGGGATAAAACCAAGGTGACGGTGACAGTTCATGTAAATGAGCGTGAACTGGAGAGCATAGCCTGGGAAACAGGAAGCCCGTCTTCCTATACCTCCTATTATGACTACAAGAAGTCGGATTTCGCAGGAACGCTGATCGCAACCTATGATAACGGGGAGACGGAAACCGTGGATGTGACGGAAGCCATGATCACCGGTTTTGACGTGGACAGTAAGGACAGTACCCAGACCATCGTGGTATCTTATACGGTTGCAGGTGTTACGAAAACCATTGAAGTGGATATGAATCTGATACAGAGGACAGGGATCTTCGTATCAAAGCTTCCGAAGAAACTGAAATACATTGAGGGAGAATCTTTGGATCTTACAGGCATAGAAGTGTCTGAGAGATTGGATAACGAGACCTCCCGCGTTCTTCCGGAAGAGGAGTCCGGAAAACTGTTCTATATCGATCAGATCCAGGCGCCTCCTGCATACGGCGATCAGGAGGTCTCTGTGAACCTTGGTACATTTAAGACCACATTTACCATAAATGTACGTAAAAAGCAGCTGAAGGAGATGGATCTTTGGGGCTTGCCGAAGAAGCTGGTCTACGCGCAGGGACAGCCACTGGATATGGCCGGTCTGGGAGTAAAAGCAGTATATGACAACGGAGACGAGAAGGAACTGACAGTAACTCCGGATATGCTGCGGATAGATCTCGAACTTACAGAGGAGAATATCTCAAAGGGCGACTTCGGACGTCAGGCCGATACGGATACGGTAGGAGAAAATAGGGTCTATGTACTATACTCCGAACCGTTTGAAGAAAATGGGATGACAGGGACGCATTATGTGGCCGCCTACTTTACCATTGAGGTTCAGGAGAAGGTGGTACAGTCCGTTGAATTTGAAACGGCACCTTCAAGGACCGAGTATCCTGAAGGAGATATAACGTTTGATGACTTCAGTGATGCGGTTCTTCTGGTACATAATAACTGTGATTTCGACGAGACAGTTCCCATCACGGAGGCTGACATTACGGACTTTGACATTGATACCATCGGCACATATGAAGTAAAGGTGACGTATGGCGGAAAGTTCCTCACCTTTGATGCGACCGTACGGGCAAAACAGGTAAGTGAGATCTATGCCGTTGCGCCTAAGCGGCTGCAGTATCTGGTGGGTGAGACCATGGATCTTGCAGGCGGTGAGGTGGTCGTTGCATATGACAATGGTACGGCAGATCATTATCCGCTGACAGAAGCAAATGAGAAACTGACGGTGGCCTTTGCCGATGGGACAGGTCTTTCCGATACACTGACAAAGGGTGTGAAGACGCTGGATGTGACCTGGGATGGAACGACAGTTACAACAAAGACCGGAGGCAGTATTCAGGTTGATGTTGTGGATAAGAAACTGAAATCCATCGCATGGAAGGGCGGAAAGCCGGATACGGATACGTCCTACTATAACTATGACAAGTCGGATCTGACGGGAACGCTGGTGGTTACCTATGAAAATGCGGATCCGGACGAAGTGGAGCTGACTCCGCACCCAGAAAGTTACCATGACCACGGAAATGAAACTGGTTAAGAGATGCGGGATCGAGGTGACCGGGGTTCCCGGAAAGACCGTCTATATCGAGGGTGAGTCCCTTGATCCGACAGGCATCCGGATCAGTGAAATCCTTGATAACGGAGAAAAAAGACCTCTCTCCGATGCGGAGATCGAAAGCGCTGTTTATACGGGATTTGTATCCAGACCGACGAAATACGGTATACAGAGAGTGACTGTGAAGGCCGGCGGATTCGAGAATACATTTACGGTTACGGTAAAGCAGAGGACTTTGGATGGTATCTGCCTAATAAATGCTCCAGATAAGCTGAGTTATGTGGAGACACAGCCCATCGATCTTACGGGTCTCGTAGTTGAGGCGGGATATGATAACGGCGATAAAGAGACGATCACGGTTACAAAGGATATGCTCCGTGAAGGTGTGAAGGTGACGGGAACCGGTGATGACACCCGAATTGATACCGGTATCGCGGCCAATACGGATACTGTGGGAACCCATACGGTCTTTGTGCTTTATTCGAAGGAGGATCCGGAAGAAGCAGGGACGATCCATTATGCTTATGTATCATTTGACATCGAAGTGATCGAAAAGGTTGTTCAGTCCATCGAGTTTCTTACGGACCCGGAAGTAACAGAGTATCCGGAAGGGGATGTGAATTTTGACTGCTTCGGCGGATTGAAGCTTCTGGTTCACTGCAACGGCGATTATGATGAGATCGTGGAAGTGACAGCGGATGAGATCAGCGGATTTGATCTGGATACCGTGGGAGAGCAGGAAGTTACGATTTCCTACGGAGGAAAGGAACTGACCTTCCCTGCAAAGGTTCGGGAGAAGAAGGCCACGGAAACGATCGTGACCGCTCCTACGAAGACAAGTTACGAGCCCGGTGAGGCACTGGATCTGACAGGCGCCTATATCATAGTCACTTATGATAACGGAAGGACGGAGAAGATCCCGGTGACCGAGGAGAATGAGGACATTACGGTTTCCTTCGTGGGCGGTGGCTCGGATGCGTCCATGACAGAGGGTTCGAAGCAGCTGGTGATCACCTATAAGGGACAGACACTTGAGGTGCAGGGCGGTAAGCCGGTTACCATTGTTGTGGAGAAGAAGAACGATCCGGCACAGGGTTCGGGTCAGGGTTCCGGTCAGGGCTCGGGTCAGGGCTCAGGTCAGGGCTCAGGTCAGGGAACGAAGACTGATCCGGGGCAGGAAACCGGAAAACCTGTGAAGACCAAGTACAGGAGTGAATGGCGAAAAGGGATCTGGTACGACAAGAACGGTTATGCCACAAAGTATAAGATGAAATGGAAACACGATAAGAAGGGATGGTGGATCGTAGACAACAGCGGCTGGTATCCGAAGAAGCAGTGGCAGAAGATCGATGGGAAGTGGTATTATTTCAAGGCCAACGGATATATGGCTTCTGCGGAGTGGTGCAAGGGATATTGGCTGGACAAGAGCGGTGCCTGGACGTACAAGCTGAAGGCCGGCTGGCATAAGGACGGTACCGGATGGTGGTTTGGCAATAAGAAGTGGTACGCGAAGAAGCAGTGGCAGAAGATCGACGGCAAATGGTATTATTTCGATGCCAAGGGCTATATGGTGACGGATCAGTATGTTGAAGGCTATTATGTAGGTGCGGACGGAGTCTGCAGATGAAACGGCGGGACTTGCTTTTTCCGGGGGATTATATTACAATCATACCAAGTATGTGTATGTGAGCCAAAGGAAGTGATGCTATGAATAAAGAGACAAACCATAATACGCAGGATCTGGATATTGTGAAGGAAACCACATTGGAAGTCCCGGATATCCTGGAGCAGGTGTATGGTGCGCTCTCGGAAAAAGGATATAATCCGGTGAATCAGATCGTTGGATACATCATGAGCGGTGATCCTACCTACATCACAAGTCATCGGGGAGCGAGAAGCCTGATCATGAAAGCGGAACGCGATGAGATCATAGAGGTTCTGATGGAGAACTACATTGAGACCCGGCTGAAATGACCGGATGAGATGCCGGCCGGATGGAATGATGAACGGATGAAGAGGCAGAACAGACGGGAGAATTGAAGAGTTATCAACCTGGTTTAGGTGCCTCAGAATGGCAGGCATGTCATCCTGAGGCCCTTGCCACGAATACGAGGATTCTTTGTCGCTGATAGGAAAGGATCTTTGCTGCTGAGAGGAAGGATTCTTCGTCGCTGATAGGAAAGATTCTTCGTCGCTGCGCGCCTCAGAATGACAAGACCTGTCATCCTGCGCAAGGAATGTCATCCTGAGCAAAGCATGTCATCCTGAGCAAGACCTGTCATCCTGAGCGAAGCGAAGGATCTTACGGCTCACAGGAATAGGCGCGGGGAAGAAAAACAGGGAGGAAGAGAAGAAGTGCGGATCATGGGTTTGGATTATGGAACAAAGACAGTCGGAGTTGCACTTTCGGATCCCCTTTTTGTAACGGCACAGCCCTATGAAACCATCACCAGGGAACGCCCGGCGCAGTTTCGAAAGACGATCCAACGTCTGGAAGCCATCATCAAAGAAGAAGAAGTGGGAGAGATCGTGCTTGGTCTCCCTAAAAATATGAATAACACGGAAGGGGAAAGGGCAGAGGAAACCCGCGCCTTTCAGGAAATGCTGGAACGACGGACATTGCTGCCGGTCCATTTGGTGGATGAACGCCTGACCACCATGGAAGCAGACCGCATCCTGGAAGAGACCGGTGTTGCCCACTCCGGACGTAAGGAACATATCGACAAGATGGCAGCAGCCATCATATTGCAGACGTACCTTGATGCAAGAAAAAACTAAGGGACGGCCCGAAGGAACTTGCAGATGTGTATTTAGGAGGAAACAGTGACAGAGAAACAAATGCCGGTGAAGATCATTCCCCTCGGCGGTTTGGAACAGATCGGAATGAATATCACGGCGATCGAGTATAATGATACGATCATAGTGGTGGACTGTGGTCTTTCTTTCCCGGATGATGATATGCTGGGGATCGATCTGGTCATCCCGGATATCAGTTATCTTCTGGAGAACCGGAAGAAGGTGAAGGGCCTGGTGATCACTCACGGACATGAGGATCACATCGGCTCTATTCCGTATATAGAGAAGCAGCTTCAGATGCCAATCTATGCCACACGGCTTACCATGGGTCTGATCGAGTACAAACTGGAAGAGCATGGGATCCTGGATGATGTTAAGCGTCATGTCGTGAACTATGGAGATACGGTGAAATTCGGCCCGATCCGGGTGGAATTCATCCGCACCAATCATTCCATCGCCGATTCCGCTGCGCTGGCGATCTTTACGCCTGCCGGGGTTCTGGTGCATACCGGAGATTTCAAGGTGGACTATACACCCGTGTTTGGCGGAGTGATCGATCTTCAGAGATTTGCCGAACTCGGAAAGGCCGGAGTGCTTGCGCTGATGGCGGATTCCACAAATGCGACCAGAGAGGGCTTTACACCGTCTGAAAAAACCGTAGGTAAGACATTTGACCACATCTTTGACGAGAACCGGGATCACCGGATGATCATAGCAACCTTTGCGTCCAATGTGGACCGTGTCCAGCAGATCATCAATTCGGCATATAAGTACAAAAGAAAGGTGATCGTTCAGGGAAGAAGCATGGTGAATGTCATTTCCATAGCTTCGGAGCTCGGCTACCTTTCCATTCCGGATAATACCATGATCGAAATTGATGAGGCTAAGAATTATCCGGATGAACAGTTGGTTTACATAACGACAGGCAGCCAGGGCGAGAATATGGCGGTTCTTTCCAGAATCGCAGCGTCCATTCATAATAAGATATCCATAAAGCCCGGAGATGTGGTGATCTTCTCATCCAGTCCGATTCCCGGAAATGAAAAGGCCGTTTACCGTGTGATCAATGAGCTGGAGCAGAAGGGTGCGAAGGTCATTTACCATGACGCACACGTGTCCGGACATGCATGCCAGGAAGAACTGAAGCTGATCTATGCGCTTACAAAACCGAAATATGCCATTCCGGTGCACGGAGAATACCGGCATTTAAAACGTCATGCGGAACTGGCAGTGGAAATGGGTATCCCAAAGAAGAATGTAAAGCTGATCAAATGCGGAGATGTCCTTTCTGTTTCGGGGGATACCTTCGATGTTACGGGGACCGTTTCCGCCCAGGGAGTTCTGGTGGATGGCCTGGGAGTAGGCGATGTCGGAAATATCGTTCTGAGAGACAGACAGCATCTGTCCGAGAACGGACTGATCGTGGTCGCATTGACGTTGGAGCATAGTTCCAATCAGTTACTGGCGGGACCGGATATCATTTCCCGCGGATTTGTATATGTGAGAGAGTCGGAAAGCCTTCTGGAGGACTGCCGTATGGTGGTGCAGGAAACTCTGGAGGAGTGCCTGGCAAGGAATACCATTGACTGGTCCCGGATCAAAGCCAGGATCCGTGACGAACTCGGTGAGTTCCTTTGGAAACGTACGAAGAGAAGTCCTATGATACTGCCTATCATCTCGGAGGTGTAGGATGGAAGATATCCTGTCTGCTACCAGACTATTAAATGAACTGCTGAAGGATTCGAAGGAGTATAAGCGGTTTGTATTTGCAAAGAATGCGCTTCGTTCCAATGCAGATCTATACCAGCAGCTGAAGGATCTGAAGAATCGTTATAAGGATGTTCAGACTTACTGGGACGGGAATCCATATGATGAGATCTACAGGATGTGTGAGGAAAATGATATGCTGCTCCATAACTCTGTGGTAAATGAGTATCTGAGAGCTGAAAGCGCCATGAGCCGGCTGATCCGCAGGATGCTGGATGAAGTGACTGCCGGACTTCAGATCGACTTTGAGTAGTGCGGGGAGGAGAATACTTTGGCAACTTCCAGAATGAAAACAGCATACAAGACGGAGAGCAGGATCAAAACGGCTCTCTTTTATGCGGTAGAACTGCTGATCGACGTATTGATCATTTTTGTGATCGTACGGGGATTCTCCGTAGCTTATTCACTTTCTTATGAGGTCTTCAGTGACTCGGCGAAGACCCCCGGGGATCTCAGTTATGTGGTCGTTACGATCCAGCCGGATTTCAGTACGAAATCGGTTTCGGAGACATTGTATGACAAGGGCGTGATCAAGAATAAGTATGTTATGATGGCGAAGATCAAACTGGGTGAATACGGAAGTGAGATCAAGCCGGGCAAATATGCCATTTCACCCTCCATGACCTATGATGAGATATTGAAGGTCATAACCGGAGGCGCCGCTACTGCGGAAGGTGAGGAAGATGTCCGGGATCCGTCGACGATCGGAGACACCGGGAAGGTTGCGACAGAAACAGCAACCACCGAGGAAGGCAGTACGGAAGCTGCCGATCAGGGAGACGGAACCGATGGCGGTAACGAAGGTGGTAATGAAGGTGGTAATGAAGGCGGAAACGAAGGCGGTAACGAAGAATGACAGGACCCGGATAATGCCGGTGACAGTGACGCTCAGTAAGTGAATCGTGTCGGAACTGATATGTCATCCTGAGCGAAGCGAAGGATCTTAAAGTACGAAGCGAAGGATCTTGCCGAACGCACATACATACGTTGGGTGCAGGGTGAGTTGAGGGATTTATGATGGATTACGACAGGATCAGGTCATTTATCATGTCATACGGGAAGGATGAAGAAGGCTTTTTGGGAGAAATCTACCGGGATGCGGTATCCCGGGGAGTCCCGGTCATCCGACCGGATACGAAGGAGCTGCTCAGGCTCCTTCTTCTTATGCATAAACCGGGATCCATACTGGAGGTCGGGACTGCTGTGGGTTATTCGGCTCTGTATATGGCAGACATTCTTCCGGAGACTTTGATCACGACATTGGAACTGGATCCGGAGAGAGTGGAAGAGGCAAAGAAGAATATCCGAAGGGCGAAGGCCGATGACAGGATCACGGTGATCCGGGGGGATGCGGCAAAGCTCCTGGAAGATATGGAACGGGACAGGATAGAAAAAAACGAGAATATCTTGCGTGAAGGTGTTCCGGATACACAATATGTGGAAATGAATGGGAACCCTGATGTGGGAGATGAAACCGACGGAGGTTTTGATTTCGTATTCATAGATGCTGCCAAGGCGCAGTACAGTGAGTATCTCACACATATTCTCGGCCTTGTGAATAAGAAAGCGGTCATTGTATCGGATAATGTACTTCAGGACGGGAGTATCCTGGAATCACATTTTCTGGTGGAAAAAAGGGACCGGACGATCCATGACAGGATGAGGGAATACCTGAGACGTCTTATGAACACAGAGGGACTGGTGACATCAATCCTCCCTGTGGGAGACGGAGTTGCGGTGACATATGTCGACTCTCTGCCTGTACGGGGCGAAGAATCCTGACGCAAGAAAGATTCTTCGGCCTTACGGCCTCAGAATGACACCATGTGTCATCCTGAGCGATACGTGTCATCCTGAGCGAAGCGAAGGATCTTAGACAGGCCGACGAGAAGTATATAGATAAAATAAGAGAGAACAGGAATCATATGATGAGCGGAAATAAGATAAATCTGAAAAAACCGGAGCTTCTTCTTCCTGCGGGAAATCTGGAGAATCTGAAACTGGCGATCCGCTACGGCGCGGATGCGGTCTATCTGGGAGGAAGACGATTCGGACTTCGAGCAAAGGCTGATAATTTTACTACGGAGGATATGATCGAAGGCGTGTCTTTCGCGCATCAGCATCAGGCGAAGGTCTATCTGACCGTGAATATCTATGCGCATAACGGAGACATTGAAGGACTGAAGGAGTATTTCCATGAGATCAGGGGAATTCCTTTTGACGCGCTTCTGATCTCCGATCCGGGCGTCCTTATGCTTGCAAAGGAACTGCTTCCGGAGGTTCCCATCCATATCAGCACGCAGGCCAACAATACCAACTATCTGACCTGGGAATTCTGGAAGCAA
>CACYMQ010000071.1 GCA_902775555.1 uncultured Lachnospiraceae bacterium
GAGTCACAGATACAATTTTATACTAAGCTGTTCTGCGTGACGAAGCGATCCTTTTTTTGATTGCCGGATGGGTATTTGACCCTCCCGGTAATAAAAAAAAAGGATTTTTCTATGCAACAAAATGTTACGTATGAAAAGCTTTCCTTCCGGGAAAGATCACCGCCAATCATTTTGAAACAAAAGGTTGCGGAAATGGCTGATAAAGATTGACATAAACATGACTTGATCTTGACAGGAGGGATGAAAATTGGAACTTACGATCAGAAATCATATTATCTTCAGCCTTGTAATGCGAAGAGAGAATCTTGCGAAGAAATGCCTGGAAAGGATTCTTGGAAAGAAGATTCGGAAGCTCAGTTACATAGAAGCGGAGAAGACGGAAGAAATAGCAGCGGGAACCCATGGCATCAGACTGGATGTCTACTGTGAGAATGAAGAAGCAGTGTATAACATCGAGATGCAGGCCTACCATATGGAGGACCTTCCCAAGAGAAGCCGCTACTATCAGGATGTCATGGACATGATCTTGCTGGAAAAGGGTAAAACCTATGACGTTCTGAAGAAGAATATTGTGATCTTCATTTGCACTTATGATCCTTTTGGACAGGGAAGACACATTTATACTTTCGAAAATTGTTGTTTAGAGGATCCGGAGCTTCAACTGAAGGATGAATCTACGAAGCTCTTTCTGAACACCAAGGGAACGAAGAATGATATTCCGAAACCACTAAAGCTGTTCCTGGATTACATCGAAACCGGGAAAACCACAGACGAGTATACGGCGGAACTGGAAAAGGCAGTCGGTGAGGTTCGGAATGACGAGAAGTGGAGGGAACCGATCATGACATTGGAAATGCTCATAAACGACAGACTCCATGCAGCGGTAAAGGAAGCCAGGAGCGAAGGCAAAGCGGGAAAGGAGTCTATGCAATAAAAAAATGAAATCAGAGATGTAAGTAAGGAAGAGGATCAGCCATGAATGTGGTTGATCCTCGTTGCATAAAAAGCAAAAAAAGAAGATTTTATCGTCTGTTCTCACCTATGTTATATTGACACGGATTCAGCTTACGTTTATCATTTAGATACAGGTTTCTTTTTGTGCGGCAGGAATTACGAATAGTCTTATGGAGAACGTATATGATCACAGAAATCATCACGGAAGACAGCATCGGTAAATACATAAAGGTTCTGAAGAATGAGGAGATCTTCGGTATTCTGAACGGCAGGTTCTCGTGTGTCGGGGCTTGTGATGAGCAGACCGGACTGCCACAGGGGATACTATCTGCCGAGATTCATATGGAGTATATCCAGGTTCGAAGGGTCTATGTTCTTCCGGGGTATCAGGAAGAAGACGTGGCAGCCGAACTTCTGGAGATCATAACGGATCTTCCCGAAGAACTGAAACAACCGATCCTTTACTATGAAGTTGAAGATCTGGTAGATGAATCTCTGCTTTCGAGATACGGATTTACCGAGGTGAAATGCGGATGTTCCCTGATCGAAGGAGATCTGGAACACTATAAGGAGATCAAAGCACCTCCGATGAACTTTAGCATCGGTACGCTGGATCAGGCATCGCCGGATATGGTCCGCGCCTTTATCCTGGCCTCGGACTATGACAAGTTTCTTCAGATACCGGATGGATATCCGGATGCAACCAGATTCTCTGACGGAAGTCTTGTCATTATGGCGCATGGAAAAGTCATCGGGGTGATCCTGCTGGAGGAAATGGATGATGTGATCCGGGTTCCATACATCCATGCGAAAAGTAATGTAGCACTGCTGTATGCGCTGTACGTTCTGAGGAAGGTTCTTCTGTCGGAGTACTCTCTGAAGGCCAGGGTGCAGTTTTTGATGAGAGACGGGATAGGCCGTGAAGCTATCAGGGTTTTGATGGATCGGGGAGTCGAGAAGAAGATCCGGATGTTCCGTTACGAGGGGTGATACCGGTTGCGGTATCATAAGATGTAATAAAGGAAGGAGCAGGGAGAAAAGCGTATGGGACGTGATGAAACATTTAAGCAACAGGAACGGAGATTGAAAGAGTATGAGATGGTCTCCAATCGTAACCTGGAGAAGCAGGATACCCAGCTGGGCTACCGTGATATGAACACCAGGTTCCTGAATGCCGAGAAGCAGGAGCTTGAGAATCGAAAAAACGCCGATGTGAATAAGATCATGGAGGCGCATGCGCAAAAGAAAAAACAGATCGAGTCCGCATGGCACACCAATACGACCAATTCGGTGAAGGAGCTGAAGAAACGCGCACCGAAGAAGGGCAGTGAAAAAACCGCGGCGTACTATGCAGGTTATTCCATGAAGGATCTGGAGGTCTTCCTGAAGAACAGTGATCGTGGAGGTAACTCCGACGAGTTCAATAATGTTGCCACGGATCTGGAGCTCTATAACCGCGTCATGGACAGTGCCGATGCCAGAGAAGGCATGGGGCTTCTTCTTCAGCTGAAGGAGAGCTGTTCCAAATACCTGACGACCAGAAAGTCACCGGTCACCTCCAACGGAAAGATCCGGAAAGCCATCATTTCCCAGCTTTCCCAAAAGGTGGAAACCGAACTGGAAAAGCAGAGAAATGATTATCTGAATGCGCAGAAGAATACGCTTGAGGCCATGAGGGAGCAGACCGACGCCGGAAATGTCGATGCGGCCATGAAAGCTCATTATGAGCTGGTCTTCCAGTCACTTGCCGGTAATATTCAGCTTACTCCGGAAGAAATGAATAAACTGGATATGGAGACAGAAGAGGTCCTGAAGGAGCTTAAGAAGCAGGACGTGGATAAGAACCAGAGTAATTCCCTGTGTTCCAAGTTCTTTAACGCCATCGGCTGGTCCGGAAATGATCCGCGAATCGTGGGTTATGATGAATTTCATGGGAAGGAGATGGAGAATTCTCCCCATAAAAAGCTGTGCTATCATTCCATCGATCCGCTTCCGATCTATGAGGATGGGAAGGTTGTCGGGACAGAGAAGAATGCCCTTCCTCAGGCAAAACAGCTGGCCGGATTCTCCAAGGAGGGAAAAAGGATCTATTATGGTATCGGACGATTCGGAAAAGGCGTCTATACCGCGGCCAGAGATGATTCGCCGGGAGCTACGGATCAGGAGGCCAAATCCCATAGCTGGACTTACGGCGAGAAGAAGGGCGCGGTTATGTTCACCATGCTGCTGAATGAACATGCCAGGATCACCACAGAGAAAGAGATGCTGGACCGCACGGAGGAGCTTATGAAGAAATTCCCCCGGATCTTCGATTTTATCCGGAAGAATGAAGTCGGACGTTTCAGGGATTATACCACGATCTACGCTGCATTTCTGGGCTATAATACCATCATCGGTGAAGGAGCCAAGAACGTTGAGTATATCTCCACTTCAGATCGTAAGGCGCTGACCATGTTCGATAAGGTTGAGGTCCGCACGGATGAAGAAGATGATCTCTATACGGATGATGTCAGTCTGACGGAGCTGAAGAACGCGGAAAACAGTGTAGTAGAGAATAATGCATAAGGAGGGATCGATATGTACGAACTCACAACAGGAGATATCAGAACGATAACCGGTGCAACCACCGGCTGGAGGATGTATGTGAATCCGATCCTGGGCAGTATGGAATCGGTTCCTCAGGAAGTGACGGACCGGATTCAGGAGCTGGAGGACAGCTATCGCAAGGACTTCTATGCCTTCTACAGAGATTCCATGGATAAGGATAAAACCCGGCTGGAAGGTGAGATCCAGCGTGATTTTGAAGAAGACTGGGGGAAAAAGCATCCGGAATTCTTTGATATGGATCTGCTTTTTGCCGCATGCGACAAGGCTGAACTGGAGAAAGCGGAGCACTTCATCAATATGGCAAAGGAAGTGTTCGGGTAATCGCATCTTTTTGCCGCCTCAACTATGATCAGGAATAGGAGCCGGATCCCATTTTATTGTTCCACAAAACCCAGGGAGCCGGCTCTTTTTTTATTGTTTTCTTGCCGGATCTATATTATTATTGATATACGTATGATTGGGTTTTCTGATAAAAGGTTTAGAGGATTATGAAGAAAAAGATCATCATTATCATTGCCACCGTGGCACTTCTGCTGATCGCAGGTATACTCTTTCTGGTGCTCGGAAGGGGGGAGAAATCCTATCGGGTGCTGAAGGTGCACGATTACGAGGGATCAGCCACTGTGACAAGGGAGGGTACCGGAGAGATCGATCCGTATGTGAACATGCAGCTGGAGTCTGGAGACCGGGTCCGGCTCGATACAGGGACCTTCTGTATCAAGGCGGATGAGGATAAGTTTATCTATCTGGATGAACATACCGAGCTTCAGCTGGAAGCCACCGGGGATTCGAAGAGCAGCCGGACGAAACTGAAGCTGATCTCCGGCGGGATCACAAATGACATCAAGAACAAGCTGGCCGAAGATTCCACCTATGAGGTGAACACGCCGAATGCCACCATGTCTGTCCGAGGAACTGTCTTCTATGTCTGCATCTATGAAGAGAATGGTGTGAAGTATACGAAGGTTTCCGTATTCCAGGGTTCCGTGGCGACGCATCTGGTGTATGACGACGGAACGCAGTCGGACCAGGAAGTGCTTGTGGAAAAGGGAAAAGAAGTGCTGATCTATAATGACGGCAAGACGACGGACTACGTATCGGAGCCAAAAGACATCAAGTATGAGGAACTTCCGGAAAATGTGCTTCGTCTGCTGGAAAAACTGACAAGTGAGACGGAGGATCTGTCCATCACGAAGGCGGAGATCGATAAGGTACTGAACGGCCCCTTCGTTGTCACCTTTGTGTATGATGGAAAGGTGTTCGCAAGTCAGATCGTTGCGAAGGGAGCAAAAGCGGTGGTACCGGACCTGAAACCCACAGAAGACGGAGCATGGGATCCCCTGATCGAAGAACAGGTGTATAAAAATGTGACAATTGAATGGCACAGATAGAAATGTGTTTATGGTAATTCGGGAGAAATGTTATGAATGAAATAAACCATACAAGGCATATGTGGATAAGACGGAACAGAACGGTCAGTCTGCTGATGGCAGGCCTGATGGTTCTCAGTCTGCTGTGGGTCGGACCGGCCAGAAGCGTGGATGCGGCAGAGGAAGGGGTCGGCGTGCTGACCATTGCCGGAGAGACCGTTACCCTGGACGGAAGCGATGTCACGGATGATTCCGGAGCAACCTGCAAAGCAGCGGATCTGGTGCAGATCATCGTTACAAATGATGGGGATTCCGGCGCATGTGTGATCACCGGTGCGGTGGGAAATGCCTCATTGGAGGTCTACGTGAATGAGGACTGTAATCTCACGGTTCAGTCCGGCGGAAGCCTTACCTGCGGAAAGCTTTCGGTCTTCGGAGAGATATCGAATGCGGGAACCGTAAATGTGGGAAGTCTGGATCTCGGTACAAATTCCGACTATGGTAACGTGACGAATACCGGGACATGGAAGATGTCGGCTTTTGATGCTTCGGAACTTCCGCGGATTGGTTATTCTCCCGCCTTTAAGAACAGCGGTACGGTGGAAGCAGATACGGTGGTTCTGACTCCTGCGGTCCAGACCTTAGATTCCGGCGCATATAAGGTGAAGGATACCATCGAGATCACGGAAGGGAACGATATGAATATCGGAACCGTACGTACCGGGATCCATACAAAGATCAAATCCGAGGGCGGTACATTTTACCTCCAGGTAAATGCGCTGACACCGGAAGCGGTAAGTCCGGCCGGGGATAACTTCTTCGAAGCGTACGAACTGCTGACTCCTGTTGACCTGGAGGAGCTCGAGACAGCGTCCGGAGACGATTATCTGGCGGTTTCAGGCGTGATGAATGATGTCTATGCACAGGAAAGTATCTTGCTCTATCCCCATGACGGATATGTGGTAAAGCCCACGATCGGGGATTGGGAATTTGCTTCTTCGATCACTATGACGAAGGAGGATCTCTTCCCGGAATCCAATGGAGGGAATTTCTATGAGGGTCTGTATTTCCGGATCCTGGATGAAAGCACCGGGATCCATGCGGATGCCGAATACTATCAGGTGGTAAAGAGCATCGACCTTAAAGATCTTGTCTTCGACAGTACGGATCCGACGGTGACGGTTACAGCAAAGGCGGACGGAAAGACGGTATCCTTCTCGGATGGGGCAGAGATCAAGGCAAAGGAACTGGTCCTTGTGGTGGAATTCACGGATGAGAATCTGGCGGATGATCCGGCGGAGTCCATCGATGTGGACGAGGGTGAAACCCCGGTCACGGTTGTAAAGGACGGGGATGTAAGAAAGGCTACCATCACATATAATGTGGCTTCGGGAACGGAGGAAGAGGGTCATTACCTATCCGTACGGGACCTTGCAGGAAATCAGGTATATTATGACTTCACGCTGACCTATGCAAAGGATAAGCCTCCGGCAACGCTTACCGTGGCGGATGTGACCATAGGGGAGGAGATCTCTCCGAACCTTGTGACAGATTCCACAGGTACGGTTACGTACGAGTATAAGAAGAGTACGGACGAGCCGGCTGCCTACTCCACCACAGTTCCGACTGCAGCAGGAACCTATTCCATTCGTGCGAACATCGGGGAGACAGCGGAGTATGACAGTACATCCGTTGAAGCCACATTTTCCATAAAGAAGACTTTGGTATCCGTTACGGTAACGGTAGAGGATATCGAGGTTGGAGGAACTCCGAATCCTGTGGTCATAACCGACTCCGACGGTAAGGATCTGGCAACCTTTGAGTATAAGGTAAAGGATGCGGAAGACAGCACCTATAGCGGTACGGTTCCGACGGCTGCCGGAGAGTACACGGTCCGCGCAACGGTTCCGGAGACGGATACATACGGCGAACTTACCGGGACCAGGGATTTCAAGATCAAAAAGAAGAAGGATACCACGGCTTCAGTGACGATCGATGACTGCCTGATAGGTGACAGTTATGATCCGGCGGTGGTTTCCGCTTCCGACGGGAAGACCCTCGCGGTATTTGAGTATAAAGGGGAGACGGCAGAGGATAAGGACTATACGGAGACAAAACCGACAGCGGCAGGGACCTACATGGTGCGGATGACCATCCCCGAGACCGAGACGTACGAGAAGATCGTAGTGAACGATACCTTCACCATCGGTAAGAAGACGCCGACCACCGCAACCGTAACTGCAGCGAATATCGAATATGGAGGAGTCATCGTACCCGAGGTGGATTCGGATTCCGATGGTAAGGATTCTGCTACCTTCGAATATAGGAAGGCGGATGAGGAGGACAGTGCATACGCGTCGACGGCTCCGACAGCGGTGGGAAGCTATATGGTCCGCGCGACGATCCCGGAGACGGATACATATCTGGAGATTACCTGCGAGGGAAGCTTTGCCATCAGGAAGATCAGTACTGCTACGGCCACCGTATCAGTACCGAACAGCTATGTCGGAGACACCTACGCACCTTCGGTAGAGACGGAATCCGACGGCAAGGCATCTGCTGTCTTCGAGTATAAGAAGCAGGGTGCCCTTGACTCGACCTACAGCAGTACGCAGCCCACAGCAGCAGGAAGCTATACGGTA
>CACYMQ010000072.1 GCA_902775555.1 uncultured Lachnospiraceae bacterium
GATAATTTCGGGTGTGATCACTAAAAACGGGCGGCCGTTTTCACCGGAAAGCGGCCGTTCTAAAACGGAATGACGACCGCTGAGCGCCGTAAACTGCACGGTATCTGTTCGGGTTTTCAGAAATCAAAGTCTGAAAACCGCATAAATACCGGGCTCATTTAAGCACTTACTTATAATAAATGCTTACATTGGGTTGCATTTCCACCTTGGGAGCAGAATTCATGGTTCCAGTAGACAACGTACCGTCTGTGATATAGATCACCGGCTTGCCATCTTGAAATGCCACTGCCCAGCCTGCCGGAACAAATTCCACACCGTCCTTGATCTTCTCTTTATACTGCAGCTTCGGGGCTCCGCCTTTTATCCTGTATGATTCATTCAGCTCCTTAATGAAGTTGGTGTATCCTCTTCCACCGTCCTCAAATTCTCCGCCTTCTTTGGCCCATGCCAGGATCGTTCCATTCTTCAACTCAAGGCTCACTTCATTATATGCCGCTTCCGAAGCAAGTGCACCCAGAGCATTTGACGCCATATCACCTGCGCTGCGTATATCTGCATCCTTCGCATCCCGATAGATATCCCCGGTATCCTTTTTCTCCTGATAGTTGTCATCTGTTTCCGGATACACCTGAACCTTATCGGTGAAATCCTTCACTCCCCAGTCATAAATCTTTCCCACTACATACACCTGCACCTTCCCACCAACATAGGTTACGGCCCATCCTCCGGGGACAAAATTCCCTGTTCCGAGAAGTTGCTCCTTATATTGCAGCATAGGTGCTCCACCGGCAAGCTTCTCATTGTTGTTCAATGCCATAAGGAACCTTTCATGTCCGGCTCCGCCGTCTTCGAATCTCTGTCCTTCACTTGCCCATGCAAGTATCTTCCCGTCAAGAGAATCATATACTTCATTGAACACCTTTTCATCTGCCAGAGCATCATATACTGCCGCACTGATCAGCTTGGCCGACTCCACATCTGCCGCCCTGGCCTTATTGATCTCATCATATTTTCCTGCTTCCGACGTACCCTCATCCGAAGCTCCCGTAGATGCCCCGGATCCGGTAGTATTCTCATCATTTCCCTTCCCACAACCTGCAAGAAGAAATGATATTGCCAGGATACAGATATAGAGTTTTCTCAGACCCTCTCTTTTTTTCATATCAACAATCCTCCGTTTTACTCTCCTTATGATGAAAATACGCTCAGCATATTTTCTATCTTGTCCACGATTTCCTTCTCAGCCTCATACATGATACGATTATTCAACTTCCCGCGTTCCGTCTCAAAAACTGTGGTTTCGCTTCGCCGTATACCTTCCAGATAGAGTATCTTCAGACACCATGCTAACTGCTTACTGTTTCTTGCCACATATTCTTTCTCCACGAGCATCCCTCCTTCCGGTTCATCTTTCTAACCAAAGTATATACGTGTCGAAACTAAAAAATACCCACCGAAACGGTGGGTATCCAAACAATTTCTACTCCTTATACTCTCTTCTGATCGGGTCAAAGCCTTTCTGAGTAAGCATCTCATCTATCTCGTCAAAATCATGTATCCGGTTGTTAAGAGCTACCATGATCACGGCATCCCTGGGATCCTTGGCATATAGTTCATTGAACCCGTAAAGCTTCAATGCTCTTCCGGTCTCATTCCAGTCAAAATGTCCGGCTATGCAGAAGCTGATGATGAGATCACGATTTGGTGTATGCTTTTCCATGGTAAGGATCTGACCGCCATATTTTTCCGAAACATTCATGCGCGCATACAGATCCTTAAGCATGATGCCCTTACGTTTCAGAACATCTTTCATGTAAAAATAAAACGCCCGGTTCTCATCGACCATAAATTGACTGTTCGTCTTCAGGTACGAATCGATCTGCCCCGGCCCGACTTCCTTAAGGGCCTCTTCCATTTCATCCGTAGGTTTTTGAAGCATATCTAATCCCTTTCCTTCCTTTCAAGCCTTTTCAGCCCGTCCGGTTTATCCAATTTATCCAGCTCCCTGATCAGTTCCTCAACCGTGAATCGTTTCTCCTCATCCAGGCTGATACACTTTTCAATGATGTCCCAGATCTCTCCCGGTGCCTTCCGTACCTTGGGATATTCCCCGGTGATCATCACATTCAGCAGCATTCCAAGCGCATAGACATCTGCCTTTGGAGAGGATGCCTTCATCCCATAGCCCATCTGTTCCGGTGCGGCATAGTATCGGGTCCCCATATGACGGGTATCATCTATCTTCCCGGGATCGTACCATTTAGCCACATTCATATCCAGGAGATACACCTGCCCATCCGAAGACAGGATCACATTTGAGGGTTTGATATCCCTGTGAATGATCGGAGTCTCCGATGTATGGAGCTGAAGCAGCACCTTACAGATTCTTTTAGTAATATCAATGGCCTGATGCTCCGGGATGACCGCCTCTTCAAGCATCTCCGACAAGGTTTTACCTTCAATGTACTCTTCGATGACGATCAGGCAGTTGCTGCTCTCATGAATCCCGATGATCCGGGGCATATGCAGGACCGGATGTTCCATGAGATACATGTATATGCTTTTATCGTATGTGGTAAGAAGCTTCTTCACAAAAGGTTTTCCGCTCTCCATATTCCGAACAAGGATAATACCCTTATCCTCGTCCAGGAAATCTTCATCCCGGTACATGGATAAACTTAGCATCTCCTCATCAGACAGCCCTCTGTAGGGATTTCCCATCTCCGCCTGATACTCGTCATCCGACTCATATACGTCCTTATCGCTCAACTCGTTGACATGACCACACTCCGTACATTTCCACTCGTCCCGGCCTTCATCAAACCCTTCCTGCACATTCAACAGTGCACCGCAATCATCGCAAAACCACATGACGTCGCCGGTGTCCAACTCAGGATTGATCAGCATTTCACCACAGCCCCGGCAGATCCAGTATGGAAGGGTGTTGTCATACCCCTTCTGGAATGTCAGATTGGCATCACAGCGAGGGCAGAATTCATATTGCTCTGATGTCAAGCTCTTATCCTCCCTAGCTATTGATTATTTCATTTACAGTTCCTTGCAGTTTCGTATCCTTCAGATCTTTCTCGTTGTACCTCTCGCTGATCGTAAGAAAATCAAAGTTATAAGGATCTTTTGTAATTGCCTGAGCAAGATCACTCTGTATTTTCGGAAGTGTAAGATCAAAATTGGATACCGCCTTTCCCTGTCTTTCGTACAAATCCGTATCAAGAAAATTCACAAGGGCCGCCCGAGACCAGTTGTTTTCGATTGTTTTCTTCACGTAAAACAGCGCTTTCCCGGGATTCCCCTTGCACTTCCCCATTATCTGAATATGATGACCCCAAGGGATCTGGAATATCTCTTTTAAATCGTCAACAGACTGTTGACGATTCTCAGACGCAGACAATTCGTCCACAAGTTGTGGATGAATTCCGGCATTTGGATACATCTCATAAAAATAACGCATAAGTCACACTGCCTCCTCCGCCACCACATCCGTCACAGCTTCCCTGACCAGTTCCGCAGGATCCGAATCCGGATCGATCCATTCGCCCACCAGGTGCTCCGGCAGGATCAGCGGCATCCGGTCATGGATGAAACGGATCGATTCTCCCGGTTCTCTGGTAAGGATGACAAAGAATGGCAGGTTGTTTTCAAATCGATACAAACCGCAAAGCCAGGTCATTTTGCTTCCGTTTGGCCGGATGGCATACTTGTCTCCCGTCCTGGTCTTTCCATTATTTCCGATCAGGTGCTCCCACTCAAAATAATACGACGCCGGAACGATACATCTGTGACTTGCCCAGGCATCCTTGAAAGTCGGCTTCACTGCAGCAGTTTCCACGCGGGCGTTCATCAGAAGTATTTTCCCGGTAAATCCCCATTTCATCGGAAAGACCGCTCTCTGCCGGCTCCGGTTCGAAGCGATCACCGGAACGATGTCGGTAGGACTCATCTCCCCATAGGTTTTCACCTGGTATAACTCGTTCCATTTCCTCACAAGGGAAGAACGCAGCATGTCACTCACGATCTCCTGCATTTCCTGTGTCTCTTTTATATAGTATCGACAGCACATGGATGCTCCCCCTTCCTCATCGGATCTCCCTCATCTCATTCAGGATCTCCGCCTCCGTGTTATCCTCCACGAACCGGGATATCTCATCCATCAGGCTGTCCGCCAGGGCATTATGCGATACAATCCCCGCAACCCCGATCACAAGGATCTGATGGGTGTCCTGCTCGTCCACCTCAGCCGCAGATACATGGAATTTGTTCTGCAGCTTTGCGACCATACTCTTGACGATCATCCTCTTTTCCTTAAGGCTGTGCACCCAGGGTGCATGCAGCCGAAATGTCATTACAGCTATCTTCATATACTCACCGTTATTCTTCAAAGGATCTGCTGTTCAGCATCTCATTATATTTTGCATTCGCCTCCCGGCTTTCCTTCTTACTGTGCCAGCTCTCGATCTCTGTCCGGATCGCGAGCATCTCATCCACTACCTCTTCCACCCGTTCCGGTTTGACCTTATCCAGATACGAAGTCATCCGCCACATGGCCTTCGGACTTCCGAGATTCTTTGCGATTTCATCACCAAGTTCTCTCGGATAGCCTAATGCCATGAGGCTGTCTATCATTTCCTTTTTGGCGAAGCTCCACTCCTGTTGATCCTGTGCCATAGTTACCTCTCGCTCCCCTGTTCTCTCGTGAGGAAAATGTCAGATACCCATTCCTTCCAGTATTTTTCTTGTTTCCTCCGCGGATCTGAACTTTATTCCCGTGCCTCCGCATTTCTCCCAGGCATCTATATTCTCACCGAAATCATCGATGAGGATACATCTTTTATTTCTGCAATACTCCGGCTTCTGCTCCCGAAGGACGATGTTGACCTTGATGTCCTTACCCAGCAGGCGGTGAACCCAGTTGGTTTTATCAGCCCCTGCGTCGGGGATGTTTCTCTTGGGTTTCGGGATACCGGTCAGTATCTCTATACGGTCCCCATATTTCTCATGAAGTGAAGCAAAAAGATCCTTTGCTCCGGGGATCATCTCCAGACGGTCATAGAAATGCTCCACCTTCTGAATCCCAACCCACATGGCATCATCGCAGCCCGGTTTCCACTGCGGACCCTGGGGAGCGGGTTCGATCCCACACAGCTCCCTGACTCCGCGTTCAAAATCCGCAAGAACTCCGTCCATGTCAAAATAGATCTTTTCTACTTCCATAACCCTCTTCTCTCCTTATCTCAAACTGTCCGCTGCCCCTTCACAGCCTGCAGATCTGGATCAGCATATCATAACCAATCCCCTCCGCCCGGTTGAAATCCCACAGCAGGTGTGTCTCCTCCGGCCGTAAGTGCATCCGTACATCCTCGATGCATCGGTGCGCACCTTCCACCGGTCGATCCGGCATGAATTCATTTCCAAAAACGATGGCTTTTCGTGCAGCCCTGCAGAATGCCCGGTTGATGACCGGAATAACGATGTCATCCATACCGTGGATCCTTGCGTGTACTTCCTGTTCCAATGCATCCACATCCGTAAGGACCTCCTGCAGGCTGTGAATGAGCGACCGGAGAAAGAAGGACAGGGACGAGAAGTACTGACTGCACACCCCGCTGCATACCAAAATGTCAGCCGATTCTTCCTGAAGGATGCCGCCCAGATCATCTTCACTCCGGACCAGCTTGTCCTCCAGCCCGTCAAGCCCGGTCATCAGGTGCCGGCGGAGCGTATCCGATGTCAGTTCTCTTCCGGAAGCACGGGCGAAGGAAAGCATTTCATCGCAAAAGGCATCCATATCATCCCCGCTGATCCCGGTGACCGATGCCGTCTGACATTCCACCTTCCTCCGCAGCTCCTCCGGAAGAGCCAGAACCGCCTCCTCCATGGCTTCCCCATCCACATCAAGAAGTATTACCTTCTCTGCCCGGACTGCCAGTCTTCGAAGGTCGATGTCATTGCATCTTCCGGCGCCAATGATCAGCACTCTGCCCGATGCCGGATCTGCAGCCTCAAGGAGCCCAAGCACCAGATCCGTCAGCCCGTCACGGTAGGATGCCCAGTCCTCCCGGGCATTTTTCATTATGAACTTGTCCTTGATCTGCCGGTAAACGCCCATCTTTCTCCTCTGCTATAAGTACGTGAACTACCCCCACTTACACTTTGTATAGAAGTCGGGGCTTCTTGCTTCATCGATCCCGGTTATTGTCACACCACGTGGTAGTTTTCCCATGATCTC
>CACYMQ010000073.1 GCA_902775555.1 uncultured Lachnospiraceae bacterium
CCTCATGGCTGTCGAAGATCACCTTCTTCCCCCGCTTCTTAAGCTTCAGGCCGTAAGGCAGCAGTTCGGGATCATGAAAATGATACACATCCGCATCCACACGGAGTGCCATCCGATAGACGTTCTTCGATGTACCAAGCATCCGTCTCAGTCTACCCGTGGCAGGCTCTCCAATCCCCACCTGCCGGACTCCGAACTTCTTATATCTCTTTCCACAGGCGATCTGATAGGTCTTATATCCCGCTGCGGCAAGAGATGCACATTCCTTATGAAAGATTCTTATATCCTCCTGAGGATGCGCACTAGTCAGATGACATACCTTCATATTGCAATTCTCTCTTTCCGATCATTTTCTTCTCTGTATCTTCTTCTGCATGCTTCGCCGCCTCCGTTTCATGTCCGATCTCCGTCATAAGGCAGATCAGCGCAAGCAACGTCCAATGGAAACTGAAGGGAAGATACGAGCTGGACGCGAAGGACGAGATCACATACGTCACGATCAGGATCGCCCCGGTCCTTCCCCACTCCCGTATATCATGATCACTTGAATACTGATAGAGTCTAAAGGATCTTCTGAACAGCGTAATAAGCAGGAACAGGAACAACGCAAGAATGATCAGTCCGTACTGAGACAGTATCTCCATAAGGAGACTATGCGGATTGATCAGCAGTGTGTCCGATTGATTCACGGAATAATAAGCAGGAAATCCTCCCGGTCCGAGTCCGAGGAAGCCCGATATCCAGCCAGCGTTCAATCCGTTTTTATACAACATCGATCTGGAGTATACGGAACCGACCCCTTCTTCGGATTTTTCAACCAGATCAACCGTACGGGAGATCAGATCCGCCTTCTTCGTAAATTCAAAATAATAAACCAGGAACAGGATCAGAAAGAACAACGCAATACCCGCAAAAACAAGAGCAACTCCTCTTCTGTCCCTCCACGAGTAGATAATAAAGTAGAGCAGGACTCCGATTATGATTGAAATGATACAGATATTTGCATCATTGATCCGGTTAATGATCCATACGCAAACCACCAGAATCCAGCCCGGGTCCAGCTGAACCCGATAGAACTTAATGCGAAAACGACCGATTGCAACCGGCAGCATCAGGGTGATCAGCGATGAGAAGTCATTAATATTATACATGAAGCCCGTCGCGGAATTGATACTGACACGGTTCTTCACCTCATTATCCGGATCGTTAAACATCGACGACGGCAGATGCTGTCCGGTGATGATCTCCACGAAGCCCATTACGATCAATGCCACCAGCACAAAGAACAAAACCCGTAAAACCGTTTCTATCTCATCCTTCGTAAGATGCAGATTGGAAAGGATATAGAAGCAGAACGCTCCGCAAAGTATGGAGAACAGTTCTCTTGAACCTCTGTCAGGCTCCGCATAGGGTGCAGCTATCAGCAAAATCACACCATACAAAACCCATACCAGCAAAAAGCCCATCCAGTGGTTAAAGCTTCGCCTTCCCGAGAGTCTCACCTCTCCTCGAAAAATGATCAGCGTAAGGATTGCCAGGAATACCACTACCAGGCGGTAGAAATTCAGCAGTGAGCTGATCGGATTTATGAAATTATCCAAAGTAGGCACAGCCGACGCCACGATCAGCAGCGAGGCCATGATCACCCCTAGTCTCTTAGATCGTCTCACTTGATACTCCTTAACTTCATCACTACGGTTTCAACATCTTCCCTGGTCATATAGGGATGGATCGGAAGGCTGAGTACTCTTTCACAAAGCTGTTCCGTCACCGGGCAATCAGCCTGTTCGCTTCCGGTTCCTGCGAAGGCCTCCTGCAGATGCATCGGTTTCATATAGTAAACCATCGTCGGAATCCCGGCTTCCTTCATGGCACCCTGAATCTGTTCCCTGGACAGGGTATCCGGTATCTGAACCGTAAACTGCGCCCAGCTGCTGAGGAATCCGTCTTTAATGACCGGAAGTGCAAATCCCGCATCGGAAAGCAATTCAAGATACCAGTCCGCCACCTGATTTACATCACGCACCTCATATGCCGCAAAGGCCTCCAGCTTCGGGAGCAGTACCGCCGCCTGCAAGGTATCCAGACGGCTGTTCATTCCCAGCCTCAGATTATCATACTTACTGCTCACACTCTTTCCATGGACGCAGAGACTGCGGATGAGTGCAGCTGTTTCATCATCATTTGTGAAGATGGCTCCCCCATCCCCATAACAGCCGAGAGGCTTTGCGGGAAAGAAGCTTGTAGTGGAAATATCACCGAAGGTACAGGCCTTCCGCCCCCGGATCTCTCCTCCGAAGCCCTGTGCTCCGTCCTCCAGAAGTAACAGATCATATCTGTCACAGATCTGCCGGATCCTGTCATGATCCGCCGGCTGTCCGCCACCACAACCCTCGGGCGGTATTTTCCTTCCTCCGATACCCGCTTTACCGCTTCCTCCAACCGGACCGGATCCATATTGTACGTATCCTGTTCCACATCAACGAAAACAATATGAGCGCCTGTGGATGCCGGGGACTCCCCGCTGGAGAAAAATGTAAAATCGGGAACAAATACCGCATCCTCCGGCCCCAGCTTCCATGCCATGCAGGCCAGAGTCAGGGCATCCGTCCCGTTGGCACAGCTGATGCAATGCTTCGCGCCCACATATTCCGCCAGTTTTCCTTCCAGTTCCTTAACCTCCGGTCCGGAGATAAAACGTCCCGAACGGATCACATCCGCAATCCTTTGATCGATCCTGTCCTGCAGCTTCTCATATTGCTTTTTCAGATCTCGAAATTCCACTTGTTCGTCCTCTAAATCAATTTGTATTTCCTACCCAGGCTCCGTCACTCCGGAACCGGTACTTCGTATCCCCAATGATGACCACACCGGTCACCATCGCACCGTTCTCATTAAAATAGTACCATTTCCCCTTCAGTTTCTTCCAGCCGCATACCATAGCCCCGCTCTTACTGAAGAAATACCACTTACCTTTTATCTTTTTCCATCCGGAAACCATGTCTCCGTTCGGACTCAGGTAATACCATGTGTTTTGGATCTGTTTCCACCCGGTACAGAGTGCGCCGTTTTCGGAGAGCAGATACCACAGATTCTTAACCCGGATCCAGCCGGTCTTCATTTCTCCTGCCGGAGCGAAGTAATACCATACACGGTCTATCTTCCTCCAACCGGTCACCATGACACCGTCTTTCTCCAGGAAGTACCATTTACCGCCGATACGCTCCCAGCCGGTATTGACCACGCCGTCCGCGCCCACAAAATACCAGTTGGTTCCGACCTTCTTCCATCCTTTGGACGCAAGTCTCCCGTCAGTTCCGAAAATATACTGTTTTCCGTCTACCTTCACCGCTCCGGCTTTCATGACACCGTCACTGCCGCAATAATACCAACCGGATCTGTAATTGATCCAGCCGGTCTTCATACAACCATCCAGGAAGAAATAATAATCCTTGCCGATCAGCTTCCAGCCTACGGACATGGATCCGTCTTCGCCGAAATAATATCTTCCTCCGGACATGTCCTTCCAGCCCTTATACATCTCTCCTGTCGTGGCAAAAAAGTAACCCTTGCCCTGCACCATGTTAAATCCGGTACACATGATCCCGTCGGATCCCATATAATACTTTTCATTCTTATAATCGACCCATCGGCCGGTCACCATTTCTCCGGTCACCGGATCAAAGTAATAGTAGATATTTCCGGAATGCAGCCAGCCTTTCTTCATGTCGGCTGTTACATTAAAGAAGTATTTCTTTCCGTTTTCTTCATACCAGCCGATGTGTGTCAGTCCGTTTTCATGGAAAAAATACCTGTCTCCGTCAATGTCCTGCCAGCCGGTCAGAGCAGCTCCGTTCTTGAAATAATAGTAAACCGCGGGTCTTCCGTTATTATCATAAACCTGTACCCATTTCACCCAGCCTTCGTCCTTTGTGACCCGGTTAATGAGCTTATCGGCAGAGGCCATTTCCGCCGTATCGTTCGCCCCCTTCAGTTCCGAAAGTTCGGCCCCCTGATCCGTAAAGGTCAGAGCGATGGCCTTGTCGGACGCACCCACTTCATAAATGACCGTATTATAGTTCTCCCGTAAATAATGAACGGTTGCAAAATAAACGCCTGCTGTTGACATATTTGTCGTTGAGGCAACCATTCCCGTAGTGATCATCACCTTCGGCTGAAGCAGATCCAGCATCTCGACCGAGGAGGAGTAGATTGCTCCATGATGGCAGGACTTCATATAGTCGATCGTTCCGAAATCCTGTCTCACTGCCTTCGAGATCTTTTGCTGGACGCTGTACATGACATTCAGGTCCCCTGCTGTGAAAAGCGTCTTATCCTTCACCTTGATCACCGCTGCGATGGAATCCGGATTATCGTCCAGAGTATTTCCGGAAACCGTATACAGATTATAAAGACGGATCTGCATATTTCCAAAATAAAACTCCAGATAATCATCAAAATGATCGCTCATATCCCGCTGATCGTAAGTAACACGGCTGATCGCTTCGTTACTCTCCATCGCTTCCATGATACGGCTGTAGTCCAGTTTGGTCTGGGGTCCTTCCCCTGTGACCGCTCCGTTATTAAGATTGACCACCTTGCCGCCACGGCTCTCAACTGCGTGAATCGCCTGATAATCAAAGGCCTGCGTATGCCAGCCGTCCTCTCTCGGTGTTTCTCCGCCGAGATCATCCTGCTGTGAATTGATATGATAATATGGTTTTTTCAGATAGATCGTGTTGGCATCGATCAGGGAGCGGAGCTCCTCTCCGCCGTCATCCACAAGGATCTCACCGATCTCCGGGATCCCTCCGCAGTGATCGGAATGTGAATGAGTGGTCATGATCATATCCAGATGATCCACGCCCAGCGTCCGGATCATATAGACTGCGATATCCCTGCCGTTCTTCCCTTCGATCTGACAGGAGCAGCCGGCGATGCTTCCGTCACTTCCGATATAGGGAACCGAATATATCGTCCCGTCCTTGTCTTCGATGGTATCCGCATACCGGTGACCGGCATCTATCAGTCCCCAGTGTCCGTCCGATTCGATCAGCAGCATATCGGAATAATATCCGCCGCCCGCCACATTCATAAACCAGACTCTGTCTCCCGGCGTAAAGGAAGACTCTCCGACTTCTGCAATGATCCCTTCTACCCTGACAGCATAACCATCCTGATCAAAGTCCCACCACTCGCCATCCAGCTTCCGTCGTATGTCCTTTAAACGTTCGCCGTTTTCTATATAATATCTGGACCCGTCCTCTTCCTCATGCCAGCCTTCGGCATCCGGATCATCCGGATCATCCGGGTTGTCCGGGTCATCCGGGTTGTCCGGATTGTCCGGGTCACCCGGGTTGTCCGGATTGTCCGGGTTGTCCGGGTCACCCGGGTTGTCCGGATCGTCCGGGTCACCCGGGTTGTCCGGGTCACCCAGGACACTCTGGTCGTCCCGATCATCCGTATTATCCGGGACATGACCATCGTCCCGATCATCCGGATCATCCGGGACACGACCGTCGTCCCGATCATCCGGATCATCCGGGACACGACCGTCGTCCGAACCACTCAGCGCATTCCATGCATCCTCTTCATTCTGAACAACCTGGTTTTCGTCATTGCCGGATGATCCTGCCACATCTCCGGATCCTGTAGTTTCCAAAACTTCCGTTTTGTCTCCCGCAGCTTCCGGATCATCCGTCTTATCCGTTCCTTTGTCCGGGGTTTCATCCTTCTCCCGGCCATCGGTCACTTGCTCACCAACAGAATCGGACGGCTGTATGCCACCCGATTCTGCTGTTTCCGCATATGCGGTCATATCACATGTAAAAATGCATACGCTAAGCACAAGAACCATGATCGGTACCAATATCAGGTATCTTTTCATTTACTCCTCACTTTCGCGTCGATCACCTGTCATGATCAGTGTTTGGTATACCATATATTACAATCCACTTTTCCTTTGATACCGTTCACGGTACCGCTGTCCGAATACTGCCAGATCTGATAAGGAACTCCAAAATCGTCACACTGATTCCGGATCCAATACTGTGCGCACCAGTGCATATACTCCGTCAGCCGGGATACATCCACATATCCATCCACGCACCATGCCATTCCGGCATAATACATGGGTTCATATCCTGCCGCCTTAACGGTATCACAGAACGCTTTAATGATGTCGGTACGGGTCTTCGGATCGATCTTGCCATGGCGTCCTCCGGACATATTCTCGGAGTCGATCACAACAGGAAGTGAAACATCCAGTCCCTTGATCTTTTCCAGTGTGTAATTTGCTTCCTCTATCGCTTCATCCACCGTAACAGCCTGCGTGAAGAAATATACTCCTACAGGCATGCCAACCGCAGTTGCTTCCTTGATATTGGTCACTCCAAGGCTGTCATCGTAGATCTCGCCGGTCTTTCCGAAACGGCCGCCGACACGGATAAATGCGAAATCCACGCCGTCCGCCTTTACCTTCGCCCAATCGATCTTATCGTTCCATGCCGATACATCGATCCCAAACAGGGAATCCGGATTGCCGTTCTTGTCCAGATGATATCTTCTGCCGTTGATCTCTTCCCAGCTGGTGTCCTTAACAGCTGTCGGATCGTAGTAGGCCGCAGTTTCTCTCCAGCTTCCGTCTGCATTGAAATAGTAACGTTTTCCCTGGATCGTCTTCAGGACACTTCTGAAGAATAAACCGTTCGAATCCGAACAATACCAGATCCCGTCCACCTTGAGCCAGCCGAACTTCCTCCGTATTGCTCCGCCCTTCTGGGCATAATACATTTTCTTCCCCTGGAAGAAGAAACCATTATCCTGCATGACTCCGTCATTATCGAAATAATACTCGACTCCTTTGATCTTCTTGAAGACATTCTTGAAGACCTTTCCGTTTGAATCGGAGTAATACCAGAGTCCGCCGGACTTCACCCAGCCTTTTCTCAGTTTGATGACGCCATTCTTATCGGCAACATAGGTCTTACCTTCTGCGATGACACCATCACCTGCTGCCATGGAGCCATCATCACTGAGATAATAATTCTTCCCTTTATACTTCAGGATGCTGTTTCTTGTCAGTTCTCCTCCGCCGGCAGAGTAATACCAGCGATTCTTGATCTTCATCCATCCGTTCTTGATCTTTACGACCCCGTCCTTCTGAACGAAGTAGAGCTTATCCTTATGAAGGACAACGGCATCCGCTGCCATCTTTCCGTCTTTTCCCATGTAATAGCTGATCTTGGAGGACTGAACCACAAAATCATCCATCCGGAATTCTCCTCCGGCTTCCGTGTAGTACCAGTCACCGTTCAGTTTGATCCAGCCCTTTTTGGAACGGATCAATCCACCGGCGCCGGCGTAGTATTTCTTCTTGCCGACCGTGACGATCTGCTTTACCGGCATAACCCCTTCGGAATCCACATAATACTTTTCATGCTTTGCATTTTCAACCAGGGCATTGGTCCGGAAGGATCCGTCTGCTTCAGTATAATACCATTTGTTATTCAGTTTGATCCAGCCCTTATGTGAACGAAGTGCACCATTTGAAGTAGCATAATACTTCTTCTCTCCGATCACCACAAAATCCTTTGCGATCATTACGCCTTCCGAATCAACGTAATATCTCTCCTTTTTTGCATTTACGACCAGATCGTTACAGAGGATCTCTCCTCCGTCCTTCGTGTAGTACCACTTGTTCTGGAAACTGAGCCAGCCTTTTTTTGTACGCATAACCCCATCGGTTCCGAGATAATACTTCTTATCATTCATTGCGATGATCTGGTTCTTCAGCGGCTGTCCTTCCTCATCCAGAAAATACGTCTTCCCGCCGAACTCCACGATACCGCCCATCTGGATCGCACCATCGGATTTGATAAAATATTTCTTTCCTCCGACAGTGACCCAGCCGGACTTATCCAGATAGTAGGGGATATCCTCCCAGACAACGATGGCATCCTTTACCATCTTTCCGTCTTTCCCGATATAATAGGTCCCCTGGACCCAGCGATCATAGGTCGGAACCCCTGTATCCGTTGTGAAATAGAAGTCGTCTCCGACCTGGAGCCATCCGCTTTTCACGTAAATGATCCCGGTGGAGGGCGCATGATACCCTATGCCGTTATAGATCACACCATCCGAGATCAGCATGGCACCATTTGCGTCCATAAAGTACTTCTTCTTATCAACCACAACGATCTGATTTTTAACGATATTTCCTTCTTCGTCTCTGTAGTAGGTTTTTCCGTCTGCTCCTGTGAAAAAGCCGGCTGTCGTTGATGTCTCCGCTTCCTGAACCCCTTCATCGGATGTGCCCCGGATCAAAGACACATCGGATGAGGTCCCGAGCAGGACTGCATCCGTTTCCCGGTTCTCTTCCTCAGAGGTCTGCTGTACAAACTCCGAAAGTGCATCCTGCCCGTCCGGGTCTTCGGATCCTTCGGATACGGACACAAAATTCTCTGCCCCTGACGTTGCATCTGCTGTTTCTTCAGCCGCATAGGCAGTGGTTCCAAAGGACAGCACCGTCGCCAGCCCTGTCAGGATCATACCGCTTTTTACCCTGCTATACTTTCTTCGCATGCTTCCATCCTTTCCTATACTCCGTCAATACCTATCACTCCATGAATATTTACATTATTATCCTTGCAGAAATCCACGATCTTACCGATCTCAGACAGTCTGGATCTGTGGAATTCCTCTACCAGGAGTATGTGTTTTGCCTTCAGAACCTTCTCCGCGGAGGACAGATCCTTGGGGAATCCGGATTCCGTGGACAGTTCGATCCCGTCCTTCTTTGCGAGTTCGACCATCTTCTCCACGCCGGTCAGCTCGCTGATATTAAGGGTTCCCACAATGACAGCATTGTCACATCCCTCATCCTTTAACATCTCCCTGATCTGAAGATACAGGAAATTCGGATTCTCCGCCTCCTCAGCCATGGGATACTCCGCTCTCTGAAGCATACCGGGGATTCCGTTTTTCTTCTTCTCCCGGATCGTCCCGCAGAAACGAAGTCCCAGCATCTCCTTGATATCCTTTACATACAGAAGCTTACCGGAAAGGATATTCTTGAAGAACAGGATCAGCAGGCAGATGATACCACCGGCCGCCGCACCCAGGAATGCAAACAGGATCAATCTGTGCTTCACCGGCTTCTCGATCTCTTCAACCGCCTTCTTCTTGATAGTCTGTCCCTGCAGAACCACTTCCGATACAGTCGCCTCTTCTTTTCCATTCACCAGCATCTGGAAATACGCAGTTTGAAGAGTGCTGAATTTTTTCGTCATATTATCGATTCTGCTCTGATCATTTATCAAAGCTACTCTTTGAGTCTCTATTGCGCTGGCCAGGCTCGCATTATAACGGGTAGTCCGGTCTGTTGACAGAAGTTCAACCGAATACCCCGGGTAATACTGATTCAATTTCCTGCCGTAATTGATAAATGCGGAAGATGCCTTGTCGATCGATTCTTTCGTTTCATCTGTTTCAACGATGGAAAGAACAAGTACCTCATCATACTGATCCTTTCCCCCGTCACTGATCGATATTAAATCGCGAAATTCCTTCAACCTTTCATTATCCGCTGAAAACAATTCCTTAGCCAAACCGTCATATGTAACATAATTCAGCAACTCATGCACATAAGAGTTCAATTTGATCGTATTATTCCCGGCATCTTCTTCTGTGATCCGGAATCGCATATTCACCGTCGTGTAGTTGTAAGGATCAAGATTATATAATATGGAATTATCCATCAAAGTCTGCCGGTTATTTCTCTCCAGATACCAGGTGTATGCATTTCTGACACCGGCCTTGGAATCAGGCGTCAGTTTTTCTTCACAATCCGCCTTCGTGTAGGTGGTTTCCTTCACATCATCCTCACCGAGTTTGAGACGTTCTTCCTCATCCTTCTTTTGCTGTTCCACTGCCTTCTGATAGTCATCATCAAGCTTCTGATTCATTTTTCTACCGCCCAGATAACCGATCGCTGCTCCCACTACGCAGAAAAGAGCCACCACATACCAGAACCGGAAACAGTCGATAAACAGTTTCTTGATGACAATACTCCTTTTTTCCATGTGACCTCCTATAATACAGCTGCTACGGTCTTTATAAGGATCTTCAGATCATTCCATAGCGAAAACTGTTTTAATTCAAGCATATTATATTTCATTTTCTCAGGCAGTATATACCTGATATAGATATCGTCCACCTCCATACCCTGTTCCAGGTAGGATTGCATGACGCTGTCTTCATCCTTATATGCGACGCTGGCCCGGGATGTTACCCCTGCGGGAAGCAGCAAAGTCGCCTTCCATTCCGGCCGGTATACATCCACATACTTCATCACTTCCGGTCTTGTCCCCACAAATGTCATGTC
>CACYMQ010000074.1 GCA_902775555.1 uncultured Lachnospiraceae bacterium
TGGAATGCGGTTATATTTAAATCATCATAGTGATCGTAGCTAAATCTACAGAAAGGAGTCATGGATATGACAAAAGGAAGAAGAGGAACTGCAAAGCAGGGTCTTGCGCTGTTCATGTCGCTGGGACTTGCCGCACAGTTCGCCATTCCGGCCATACCCGCCTATGCGGAAACCACGGATGAGATCGCGGACGCATATAAGGATCAGGGGTATCATCTGGTTTGGAACGATGAGTTTGACGGAACAACACTGAATCAGAAGGACTGGAATGTGGAGCTCCACGAGCCCGGCTGGGTAAATGCCGAGCTTCAGCGCTACACGAAACTGGATGAAGGGAACATCGAGGTTAAGGACGGGATCCTCTCCATCCATCCGAAGGCAGAGAAGAAGGAAGGAGAAGCAGGTGAAGCAAAGGCCGGCAAGAGCGTGCTGAGAGGCGAAGGCTTCGATGACACCAACTGGTCCGGAAACGCGACAAACGAGGGAGCATCCGGCTCCATCGCCTATAAGGACGGACAGGCCATCGTAAAAATAGATGATCCGGGAAACGCCAATTACGGGGTACAGATCCAGCAGGCAGGTCTTTCCCTGACACAGGGAACTACTTATCATTTCCATCTGAAAGCACATTCCGATGTGAAGAGAGCGGTCCAGATCTCCGTTATGGACACCACCAACTGGTCGTGGTACGGCGGACAGATATCAGATCTTGAGGCCGGTGAGAATGAGATCGATTTTGATTTTGATTTCAACAAGGCATCCACTGATACGGTTGCTCTTCAGATCAATTTCGGAAAGATCGAAGGCCATGAGGATACAAGTGTAGCCGCAACGGTACAGCTGTCGGAGGTTGAATTCTTCGATCCTTCGGCCGCACAGGAAGCACAGTATCAGTCGGTTATCAGAGGAGATGGCTTTGACAGCACCAACTGGTCGGGAAACGCTTCGAATGAAGGCGCATCCGGCTCCATCGCCTATCAGGACGGACAGGCCATCGTAACCATCGAGGATCCGGGAACTGCCAACTATGGCGTACAGGTTCAGCAGGCAGGTCTTTCCCTGGAAACAGGTGACAAGTATAGGGTTCATTTCAAGGCAGTCTCCGATGTGAAGAGAGCCATTCAGGTTTCCATCATGGATACCAGCAACTGGAGCTGGTACGGCGGACAGATATCAGATCTTGAGGTCGGTGAGAATGAGATCGATTTTGAATTTGATTTCGATAAGGCATCCACGGATACGGTTGCTCTTCAGATCAACTTCGGAGTGATCGAGGACCATGAGGCTACAAGCGTACCCGCAAATGTGACTCTTTCGGATATCGAGTTCGTGGATCTCTCCCGGGAAGTGGGAACGGTTGATGTAAAGAAGGCATACAATTATACTTCCGGTCGTATCAATACACAGAACAAGCATGATTTCACCTATGGTTACTTTGAAGCCCGCGCAAGGGTTCCGGAAGGACAGGGATATCTCCCGGCATTCTGGCTGATGGCTTCGGATGAAGGTAAATACGGTCAGTGGCCGAAGTGCGGTGAGATCGATATCATGGAGGTTAAGGGACAGGATACGTCGCTTTCCTACCATACCATCCATTATGGTTATGATGTGGCCAGCCACAAGGAGAATCAGGTTAAACTGCAGAAGACAGAAGGTGCTTTCTACAATGACTTCCATGTATACGCAGTAGACTGGGAACCGGACAGCATTACCTGGTATGTGGACGGTGAGAAGGTGGGTTCCACAAATGACTGGCATACCGGCAAGAATGAAGAGACGAAGCTTACCTATCCCGCACCCTTCGATCAGGATTTCTATGTGATCCTGAACCTGGCAGTGGGCGGAAGCTGGGTAGGTTATCCGGATCAGGCAGTTGTAGACGACATGGAGAATCAGCAGTTTGACGTTGATTACGTTCGTGTCTATCAGAAGGATCCCGCGGTTTATGCGGAACTGGAAGCAAAGGCACAGGCTCCGGTACATGAAGTATCCTACAGACAGCCGGATGCATCCGGAAACTATGTTGTAAACGGCACATTTACGCAGGAACTGAAGGACATGGATTCCAAGGATGACAACTTCGAACTGCATCTGGAATCCGACAATAAGAATGCAACCTACACACGTTCCGATAATGCGATCCATATCGCACAGACGGATGTGGGAAGCGAGGATTACAGTGCCCAGCTGAAGCAGGGCGGTATCCCGATGATCAAGGGATGGGAATACGAGCTGACCTATGAAGCATGGGCAGACGAACCCCGTACCATGATCACGGAAGTGGAAGGACCGGATAACGGCTGGATCCGCTACCTCAAGGATACAAAGGTAAATCTTACTACCTCAAGCCAGAAGTTTACTCATAGGTTTACAATGGAGAAGAAGACGGACGCCAACGGAAGCGTAGAGTTCAATCTCGGTAACCAGGATTCCACGTCTCCCGTACACATTGCAAATGTATCCATCAAGCATGTGGGCGGTGAGGAGATCATCGACGAGTTCCAAAAGTCCGTAGGAGCAGACGGCAACTATGTATACAACGGCTCCTTCGACCAGGGTGAAGGCCGCCTCGGATACTGGGAAGTATCAGAGGATGATAAGGCAAAGGTATCCGTAACAAATGATATCGTAGACGGCGAAAGACAAAGACAGCTCAGGGTAAAGGTTGAGGTTCCGGCAGGTGCATCGGCAGCGGATCCGGTGATCATCTCCCAGACAGAGCTTGCCCCCATCAATAAGGGAATCTATGAGTTCAGCTTTGATGCATTTACTCCCGACGGAGCGGCTGACGGAATGACGGCGATCGTTGCAGGTGAGGAGCATAAGCCGCTTCTGTCCGAAACAAAGGACACATTTACATACGGATTCAATAACAATAAGAATCTGGAAAGAGATGCTTCCTACGTACAGTTCCGGTTCACAAAGCCGGGCACCTACTATCTGGACAATGTATCCGTAGTAGAAGCAGCAATTATCAAGAACGGCTCCTTTAACTCTGCACTGTCAGGATATGAAGTAGGCGTTTACGGCAGCGGTGATGCAACCTTCGGTGTGGATTCACAGAAGGCAGGAAATGATACGGCACTGGATGTGGATATCAAGGATAGCGGAGACGCAGACTGGAACATCCAGGTAAAGCAGCGCGGTATCAAGCTTGAAAAGGATCATTATTACAAACTGACTTATAAGGCAAAGGCAACCGTAGACCGTAAGATCAGCGTGGTTATGCAGAGAGACGGTGCTGCAGATGATGTATGGACTGTTTACTCAGGTGACAACCAGAATGATCTGGTAAGTCTCAGTATATCCCTCGGAACATTTGATGAGCGGATCTCGGATGTGCATCATGTATACATGGATGACTTCGTACTGGTTGAGACCGATGAGAAGGGTAACCCCATCGGAACACAGGAAGAGCCGCCGACCCCGCCGACTCCGCCGACCCCTGTCGTACCGAATCCGCCGGTGAAGCCGGAGACTCCGAAGAGTTTATGGAAGAATGTGAACGGATCGACGGTTTACTACGATCAGAACGGACAGATCGAGAAGGACGCATACCGCGATGGCTATTATCTCTCAAAGAGCGGAGCAGAAGGGCTGGTGGTATAAGACCGGCGCAAAGAGTTATCTTAAGAACACATGGAAGAAGATCGACGGAAAGATGTATTACTTCGATGCAAAGGGTTACATGGCTTCAAATGAATACCGGAACGGCTATAAGATCGCCGGGAACGGTGCACGCACAAATGCGGCAAAGTCCAAATGGGTGAAGAACAAATGGAGCTGGATCTATGTAGATGCCAACGGTAAGAAGCTGAAGAAGCAGTGGGCTAAGATCGACGGTAAGTGGTATTACTTCGATGCAGACGGAATCATGGCTTCCGAAGAATGGGTTCAGGGTTACTGGATCGGAAAGAGCGGTGCATGGACCTATAAGTATAAGGGAAGCTGGAAGAAGGATGCAAAGGGATGGTACTTCAAGGATGCTTCCGGATGGTATGCGAAGAAAGAAACCGTAACCATCAACGGCAAGGATTACAATTTCAATGCAGAAGGATACTGCACAAATCCCTGATGATATAACGTAAGAGAGACGTTATATGAGAAAACAGGAGCTGTGGACCGGCTCCGAAGGAAGATGGGTGGCTTCACCGGCCTGGTGGAGTCACCTTTTTTCTTTCATGGCTGCATGTGCTGATCAGAGGTTGCGAGGGATGCCGGAGGTTTGCATTCTTTTTAAGGAAAGGGTTGTTCCTTATGATGGATATGTGCTATAATAGCCGGGAATTTTATTAAAAAAGGGAGGAATCCAAGATGAGAGTTGAAAGACGTTCGATCGGTGTCTGCATTCTGCTGTCCATCATTACATTAGGGATCTATATGTTCTACTGGATGTATAAGGTCAATGACGATGTGGCTGTAGTATCCGGAGAGCCGCCGATCACAACCGGCGGAATGCTGATCCTGCTGACCATCGTTACCTGCGGAATCTATGGTATCTACTGGGCATATACCACGGGTGAGAAGCTTGACAGGGTACGCGCAAGTCATGGCGAGCCTACCGGAAGCCTTGGTGTCCTGTATCTGGTACTTGAGTTCTTCATCGCACCCGTTGCGATCGCTCTTATGCAGAGTGAGCTGAACAAGTACGCTCAGGGATAGTAAGGAGCTGAAATGTTGAGACTGCACCGGAAGAGGACAAAGATCCTTCTCATATGTCTGGCAGCCGGTCTGGCATATCTATGCCTCACGCTTTGGACCGGGTTTGGTATTCCATGCCCGGTCCGAACGCTGTCCGGCGGTCATATCCACTGCCCGGGCTGCGGGATCTCCAGAGCAATGAAGAGTCTTGCCCGTCTGGATGTGGCAGATGCTTTTTACTGGAATCCGGTGATCCTCAGTCTTATTCCTTTCTGGATCACGGCCATTGGTTTCTGGCTGTTTGACAGAGGGAAGAGGTTTCGTTCCGTGACGGTGGGGGTATCCATCGTGGTGCTGCTGCTGTATGGGATCGTAAGGAATCTTCCCATATGGCCGCTTTATTAGGCGGTGTCATCCTGAGCGAAGGATCTTAAAGATTCTTCGGGCTGCGCCCTCAGAATGACAAAAAAAGAACACCAGTCGGGTGTTCTTTTTTGTCTGCTTGTCTTTATGTGGATGAGTCCCTCGGTTTACAACCTAAGGGTCAGAGCCACCGGGTCTACAGCTCAAGGGTCAGAAGTTCTTCATATGTGGCAACCACCAGTGCCTCGGCGGTTTTTGCTTTCTTTCCGAAGGATCCCGAAAGATCGGACCATCCGTTGGTGACAGCGCTGAGAGCCGTATTTGCCGCGAGACTGGTCATGCCGGCCACTTCATTCTTCGTGATGATGAATTTGCTCCATGGGGCTTTCTTCATCTGCCCCGGAGAGATCCAGATCTGATTGTTCCTGTCAATCGGAGGAAATGTGATGATAAGCGTAGCTCCATGCTTTGTCAGCTCCG
The DNA here is from genome assembly GCA_902775555.1 of uncultured Lachnospiraceae bacterium. Taxonomy (GTDB): domain Bacteria; phylum Bacillota; class Clostridia; order Lachnospirales; family Lachnospiraceae; genus Eubacterium_Q. Next base: position 5,485 of record CACYMQ010000074.1, read on the forward strand.
GTTGTCCTGCGCTGAACTGCTTATCCCGGATCGCTTCGTAGAGCTCTTCCATCGTGTATTTACGTGTTGTTTCTATCTTTCTGATCTTAAACCCGAATGCCATTGTTGCTCCCTTCGCCCTCTGTCGGCCGGTTTGGGTTCAAACCGAACCAATCCTTACACATTTTACTCCTTCTCATGTCATTATCAATACGCCATTCACAATCGTCCGGGTTATGGCATCAAGGGCTTTTTTGGCACGAACGGAACCTTTTTGGCACGAAATGCGCCTTTTCCATTTACATAGTAGAAAAAATATAGTATACTTCATCCGATAAAGTGTGTTCATGGCCGGTTTCAGTGTGTAAAACGGCCTTTTTCATAAGGGGAAAGAGGATGAATATAGCGATCATAGATGATGACAGAAAGGATATCGAACAGCTGGAGAAGCTTCTTCGGGCTTATGCCGCGCTTCACCAGACGGAGATCACCATCGAGGCATATCAGGAAACGGAAGGCTTTCTGGAGGCATATACCGCATACAAATATACGGTGATCTTTTTGGATATCTACATGTCCGGGGCAAACGGAGTGGAGATCGGAAGACAGATCCGCGAAACGGATCCGGATGCGGTCATTGTCTTCCAGACCACAAGCGTCGACCATATGTCCTCCGCCTTTTCCCTGCATGCGTATGATTATGTGATCAAGCCGGTGGAGCAGGAGAGGCTCTTCCGCCTGATGGATGATATCACCCGCCAGGAGACCGGAGAGGGGAAATACTTCCGGTTTGTGGATCATAAATGTGAATGCAGGCTTCACTACAGGGATATCATCGGGATCCGTTCCAATGGGCATTATCTGCACATCACGGACACGAAAATGAATGAGTATGTCAGCCGCATGACCTTCAGTGAGGCGGAAGCGGAGCTCTCAGGGGACGGAAGATTCCTTCTGATCAACCGCGGAACTCTGGTCAATATGGATCATATCACAAGATTCAGTAACGGGATCTGTGTGATCAATGATGCCGTTCATCTCCCTTACAACGTCAAGAAACATAAACTCCTGGAACAGACCTATCAGAACTATATGTTTGCCAAGGTTCATCGTTCCATGCATTCATGAGGTAGCCCTTCCGATGGACTTCAGTCAATTCTTTAACCTATTGCTTTCCTGGCTTTTCGTGCTCCCGATGGGGTTTCTGTGCCTTGCGCCCATGAGAAACAGCCTTCGGGTTCATTCCAGGAGAGTTTATCCCCTGATGCTGATCCTGATCTCCAGTCTGCTGGTCGCCGGGGCTTTCTTCGTGGTCCGTTTTGAGGTCATTCCGAATGCAGTTCTTCTCCCCATACTGTTTCTTCTGTTCCTTGCATATAAAAAGGCAGTCGCAGCCAATCTGGCACAGGCCTGTGCCGTATTTCTCTTCTTCGGATGCATGATGTCCGTAGCGACAAATCTGGCCTATGCCATAGACGCGGCGTATAATATCGACCTTGGAGCAGGCAGAGAGTCCCTTCGTTTCGGATTCTTCCGGAGCCTGTTCAGTTTCTTAGTTCTGATCCTTTTCTACCAGCTCTTCCGGAAATACTACAGCTTCCTGGTAGAGCAGATGCAGAATCCCATTGTCTGGTGGATCCGGGGCCTGATCTCCGCGATCCTTCTTCTGGTCAATCTCAGCATGGCTCCACAGCAGTACAGAACGCTTTTCGTAAATAATATCTTTCGCGTATTTCTCTCCCTTCAGGCGGTCATATTTACCCTGGAGATCCTGATCAGCGTGATCTTCTATCATATCCTGAAAAACCTGATGCACCTGTCCGAACTGCGGGTGCGGAACAACCTGATGGAGATGCAGGAGAAAGCCTACGAGAAACAGCAGCGCTATATCGAAGAAAATGCCCGGATCCGTCACGATTTCAAGCATACCATCCGCACGATCAAGGTCATGGCGGAAAATGGCGAGCTGGACGAGCTGAACGGATATCTGAATGAATATGTAAAGACGATCCCAGAGAATGAGATCCGGAATTACTGTGCGAATACGTCGCTGAACGCACTTCTCAATCATTATGGAGCCATGGCGGAGAAACGGGGGATCGAAACGGAATTACGGATCGAACTTCCCCCTCCGGAGAAAATGCCCCTCAGTAATACGGAGCTTTGCAGTGTGGTGGGAAATGTTCTGGAGAATGCCATCAATGCGGGAACGGCGCAGGAAGAGGGAGAGAGATATATCCGCCTTTCCCTTCGTGTGGAGAAGAACAACGCCTTCTATATCGTGGCGGTGAACTCCTTCAACGGAACTCCCATCAAGAGAAACGGACGTTATCTCTCCACGGGAAAGAAGAGAAGCGGTATCGGACTTCGTTCCATCACATCTACCGTGGAGCAGCATGGCGGAGTGGCATATTTCCATCATAAGGGAAAGGAATTCTTCACGGACATTATGGTTCCCCTCGCCACGCCCTCCGGTGCACTGCCATCCGGCGGGGATGGGTGAACCGCGGCGGAGGATGAGGGCCATGCGTACCGGGAGAAAGGGGGAGTTCTGTGGCTGTATGTGAGGTATGCTATCGACATTGTGCGATACCGGAGGGCGGTTCCGGTTTCTGCGGAGTCAGGACCTGCAGGGATGGCCGCGTTGTGCCTGCAAACTACGGGCGTGTGACGGCCCTGGCGCTGGACCCCATTGAGAAAAAACCTCTGCACCGGTTCTATCCGGGTTCCATGATCCTGTCAGTGGGAAGCTATGGATGCAACCTGCGCTGTCCCTTCTGCCAGAATTATGAGATATCCTGGTCGGAGGAAGTGGCAGACCGCGCGGAGGATGCGGCATATATGACTCCGGAGATGCTGGCGGATACTGCGGAAATGTACAGGAAAAAAGGGAACATCGGTCTGGCATTTACCTATAATGAGCCGCTGATCGCCTACGAATTTGTGCGGGATACAGCCCGGCTCACCACGGAGAGAGGCATGAAGAATGTGCTGGTGTCGAACGGCATGGCTGAGCTCTCCGTGCTGGAGGAGCTGCGGCCGTACATTCACGCCATGAACATCGACCTGAAGGGATTTACCGACCGGTACTACGGGGAGGTCCTTCAGGGCAGCCGGAAAATGGTAATGGACTTTATCCGGGAGGCGGTCCGGTTCTGCCATGTGGAGCTTACTACGCTGATCATTCCCGGAGAAAATGATACACCGGAGGAGATCCGGGAGCTGAGCAGCTGGATCAGTGATCTGACGGATGCCCACGGGAACCGGATCGGACAGAACATCCCGCTTCATCTGTCCCGTTTCTTCCCACGATTCCATATGACCGACCGGGATGCGACCGATGTGGGCCTGATCTACCGACTGAAGTTGGTGGCGGAGAAGAACCTGAACTATGTATATACCGGAAACTGGTGAACTACCCCGACCTATGGAGGTCGGAGCTTCCTGCTTCAACCACCACTGCTTTGTCAACGATATTCGTCTCAAAAGTCTTACACGATGTCCACAGGCGTAAGGTTCGGGCTATTCC
>CACYMQ010000075.1 GCA_902775555.1 uncultured Lachnospiraceae bacterium
AGAAGAGATCTTTTTATCAAGGTTTCGGGTTATATTTTCTTTATCGTACTGGCATTGATCGTCATGACGGTGTTCACTTCCTGGTACATCACAAGAACCATTAAGAAGGCAAAGGGAACCGTACATAAGATCGCCGGAGGTGATTTCTCTGCAAGGGTTGATTACCGGTCAAAGGACGAGCTCGGGGAGATCTGCGCAGAGGTAAATACCATGACGGAAAGCCTTGAGGAGATGTTCAATGAAAAAGACAGGACCGAAAAGTTCTATTATAAATTTGTCCCGGAGAAATTCAGGGAACTGCTCGGGAAGGAGAAGTTTACGGATCTGGCACTGGGGGATGCCCGGAGCCGGGATCTTACCGTGCTGTTCTTTGACATCCGCGCTTTCTCGATTAATTCGGAGACCATGACTGCGAAGGAAAACTTTGAGTTCGTTAACACGATCTACGGCAAGGCCGGCCCTGTCATCCGGGAGCATAACGGGTTTGTGGATAAATACATCGGCGATGCGGTCATGGCACTTTTCGAAAATGCGGATGACGCCGTATTATGCGGGATAGAGCTATACCGGAAGATCGTGCTGGATAAAAGCACGGCGGAAGAGATCGGGATCGGAGATGTGAGTATCGGTATCGGCGTACACTCCGGAATGACACGGATCGGGATCGTGGGAGAGAGCGAGCGGCTTTCCGGAACCGTCATTTCCGATACGGTGAACTTAAGCTCCCGCCTGGAATCCCTTACAAAACAGTATCATACGGCCATGCTGATCACGAAGGATACGGTGGACCGCATGACAGATCCGGATGCTCTTAAAATGAGATATCTCGGAGAAGTGCAGGTGGCAGGCGTAAATGAAGTGAAGGCTGTTTATGAGGTTTTGGACTGTCTGCCTGAGGAAGAGGGAGAAAAGCGATACGGGAATGCCGCAGAATTTCGTGAGGCTGTGCGTTTATTCCATTTGAGCCGCAGAGAGGAAGCGATAAGAATCCTGTCCGACCTTTCGAAGGATGGAAGAAATGACAGTATTTCAGACATGTATCTGGCATATATCGGACAGCTTCCGGAAGATGAAACAGGAAATGTTTTCCGGTTTGTGTGTACTGTGCTACCACGCTGTCTTTTTTTGCCCGGGGAAGGATATATGTGCTCCCGTCGGAAAGAATGACGGCGGAGCCGCTGATCCGTTCGATATAATCCGGATTGACCAGAATACCTCTGCGGACCTCGATAAAACGATGGCCGAAAAGCTCCGCAGCCTCGGAAAAGCTGAGCAGCAGACGGTCCGTCTTCTGATTCGCCCGGAAAATGTTGGTATAATGGCGGTCGCTTTCTATTCTTATGACTTTCTCGGGGTAGAATATACGGATCTCCTTGCCGACATTCACCATCACGGGATTCGATTCTCTTTTATTGATCCGCATACTTACACGTGCGAAGGCCTTTACCACATCGGCCTCGCTGCAGGGCTTCACCAGATAATCAACCGCCTGTACCTTGAAGGCGTCAACGGCGTGATCGAGACTCGTGGTAACGAAAATGATCTCAGTTTCGGGAGATAATTCCCTTACAACCTTTGCGATATCCATACCTGTCTCGTTCTCCAGATAGATATCCTGAAAGACAAGAGTGTAAAAGTTTCCCTGTTTTATACTTGCTATGAGGTCGGTACCTTTGCTGAACCAAACGGTTTCCAGCTCATCGGTGATATCCATAAGCGAGAATCGGATCATTTCCGCATCGGTTTTGCTGTCATCGCATATTGCTACAAGCATAGTGGATTCCATTCCTTTCGTGATATGTATATCATACCATTTAGCTGTGTTATCGGACAATGGCAATTATATAGCCTTATTTCAATCTCTGACAAAAATATGCACCGATTGTCCATTTCCGTGCACCAAATGCTTCGCTTTTCCTTGTGCTCTCCGGGGAAGTGTTCTTTTCTTGTCTTTATGACAAGAGTCTGATAGTATTATGGCAGGGTCAAAGGGTCATAAATGTACACTTGCAGATCATTATCACGAGGCAGATACCTCAGATCCTCATAGCTTAACTATACAGAAAGGGTCGGGAATTATGACGAGTGATTTCAATCTCGCTGAAGATGCAGGGCATCTGCTATATACCTTCCTTTGTACCTTCCCATACATCATACTCATTCTTTTTTCCTTTAAGGGACATTGGCGTTTCAAAAAATCGATCACATTTTTGATCTCGGCGTTGGAGATCATCATGCAGATGTCAATCTTTATGATCAGGAAATACCTCCTGAATGGTTCAACCGGGCCATTTTGGGCTATATTCAGCAACGTTTTGGATGTCATCTTCATCTATGTGGCGATCAAGGATCATCCGGGCAAGCTTGCCTTTGCCCTGATCATGATATCGAATCTGGGGACATTTATCATCATGCTGGCAAAATGTCTTGAGAGTTTCTTTTTCCCCGAGCAGTCGAACGAATGGTACAATTTCACCTATCATCCCTTTATCGTGCTTGTTCTTATAGTTGTGCTTCCTGTCATTTACCGGCTCGTGTTCAGGGATTTTGTCTCCACGCCTTCCGCCTATGAGCCATATACATTTACCGGAGATGGAAAGAAGGTCTGGAATGCCTGGCGGTATCTGTGGCTGGTTCCCGTCCTCTTTTACCTGATGTGGATGCAGTTCTACTACGGCGGGGGTAAAACCACATTGGAGAATGCCAAGGATCCCATGAATGTGCTTTATCTCTTCTTTATCGATGCAGGTTCTGTTCTGGTTTACCGGATCATTATAAATGCAACGAACCTGTATGAACGGCATCTGTCGCTGCTTGCTGAGAATCATGCCAATTCCATACAACGTCTCAGCTATGAAAGCCTGAATATCCGTCTTGAAAATCTGAGAAAGACCAGACATGATCTGCGCCACCATGTGGCGTTTCTGAAACAGATAAGGAACAGCGGTGACATTTCCGCGCTTGATGAGCTGATCAATGAGTATACGGAGACGAATAACCTGGATCAGCCCATCTTCTTCTGTGAGAATGAAACCATAAATATCGTGCTTGCTTATTATTCCGAAATCGCGTATGAGAATAATATCCCATTTTCGGTAAAAGCCGACATCCCCGAGGAGACATTTGTCGAAAAGAAGGATCTTTCCGTGATCTTCGGAAATATTCTTGAAAATGCAGCGGATGCCTGCAAGGAGGTAGAGGGAGAACGGTTCATTGATCTTGTGGCCACCTATAAGACTGCACCGGACGGAAAGCATAGTTTTATGCTTTCGGTGAAGAATAATTACGCCACCGAACCGGTCCGTAATGAGGATGACATATTCAGTTCCACCAAACACGAAGGAAACGGGATAGGCGTAAGCTCGGTGCAGAGTATCGCCCGGAAATATGACGGGGTCAGTTCCTTCATGCCGAAGGAGGGCGTATTCTCTGTCTCGTTGATCCTGAATGAAAAGTAGTGTCCCGGAAATATTCCGATAGAAAAAGAGTGCATTTGGTGCGGATTTTTTTACTATTCGTGCGGAAAATAATAAATCCGTCTCAAATGTGGTATAAGGAATAATCATAGAAAAATCATGAATTGAAAGAGAGATGTAAGAAGGAGGAGATGAAGGTGGAAGAAAGAGCAAGAGCATTGAAATCGACAATGGCGCAGATCATCGTTGACCTTGTCCTGATGGTGATCTGGGTTGTGCTTTTGATTGTAAGATGTGTAAATGATGGCGCGGATACGTTCCGGATCATCATTTACAGTATAGCTATTGCAGCATTTTTGGTCTCTATGATCATAAATATAGTCAAGTACAGGAAACTGAAGAGGGAACAGTAAGCTTAATGAAGAAGTAACAGACGCCAGGAGGAGAAAATGAAGAAGAGATGGCTGGTAAGAAAGACGTCCGCATTTCTTATTTCGGTTGCCATGGCACTTTGTACCATGGTGGTCACACCGCAGAAAGAAGTGTATGCTGAGACAGTGAGCAGTGAAACAACGGCGACACAGCAGCTGGAGGATCTGTTCACGACTATCGATCTGATGGATGCGACGATCGCCAATCTTCAGGCAGAAATGACGGCCGGGCATGTGACGGCGGAGCAGTTGACGCAGATGTACATAGACCGGATCAGGGCCTATGATGAGAAGCTGAAGCTGAACTCCATCATCAGTATCAATCCTGCAGCATTGAAAGATGCGGCAGCCCTTGATGCGGAGCGTAGAAAGGGAAAAGTAAGGGGGCCTCTGCACGGAATTCCTATCGTGGTAAAGGCGAATTATGATGTAGCCGGCATGGCGACTTCGGCAGGCTCAAATGCCCTTGCAAATATGATCGCTTCCGAGGATTCCTTTGTTGTAAAACAGCTGAGAGAGGCCGGCGCCGTGATCCTGGCTCAGGCAAACATGTCCGAGTTTGCTTTCAGTGCATCGGACTCAAAATCCACACTGGGTGGAATGGTTCATAATGCGTATGACGGGAGCAAGTCATCTGCAGGTTCCTCGGGAGGAACGGCGGTAGCGGTAACATGCAATTTTGCTGCAGCAGGTCTTGGAACGGACACGGGGGGATCCATCCGAAATCCCTCTTCCTTCTCGAATCTCTATGGTATCCGGCCGTCCAAGGGAATCACCTCCATCAGTGGTGTTGTTCCTCTTCTGGCCAGTCGGGACACCACAGGCCCCATGGCAAGAACTGCAGAGGATATGGCGCTGATCCTGGAAACCATGGCGGGAACCGATCCGGCGGATGATTTTACTGTGGAAGCGGATGCGGATGCACTTGTTGGCGATGGCTACATGGACAGTCTTTCGAAGGATTCGCTAAAGGGAATGCGGATCGGATATCTGGATTATTCCTTCTGTTACCCCTATGCGGAGTATCCTGAGGAAGAAGCCGGAGGAGACGAGACCGGAAATGACGAGACCGGAAACGACGAAACCGGTAATGATGAGACCGGAAACGACGAGACCGGAAATGACGAGACCGGAAACGACGAAACCGGTAATGATGAGACCGGAGAGGAAGAGGATCCCGGATACATCATAAAATATCGCTATCCGGATGCGAAGCTCAGTGCCATGACAAACCGCACAAATCCGGAAAGGATATCTCATATACGTATCTGAATCAGGGGATTGAAGATCCGAATGCACTGGCAGATTCTTTTGAAGAGACCGAGAACCCCTATACAACGGAAATCGGTTCCTTTAAGCGTCTGGACACCTGGGAAAAGGCTCTGGAAGGAAGAGCGTATATCACGGAAGTTCTGGCGGAAAATAAGATCGATGCCGTGATGTATCTTCCCTATTATGACGCAGTTCCGGATCTTCCGATCACGGATAACTGGGAACCAAACGCTATCGGTTATGATTATATCTTCGGTCCGGCCATGGGTCTTCCGGAGATCTCCATGCCCATGGGATTCTCCGACGCGGGAGGAGAGTATACTTCGGAAATGCCCCTCGGTCTCTATCTGTTTTCCGGCTTCGGAAATGAAGAAAAACTGATGCAGATCGCGTATGCCTACGAGCAGCAGGCCGGAGAGAATATCCGCAGGATGCCGGAAAGAACACCGGCGCTTCCGGATGCCAACCTGAATGCATTTCTTGAGGATCTGATGGATAAGGCATACTCCATTGATTACTCCATGTATAACAAAAAGCCGGACGGTAAGGTTCAGCTGATGTTGAATGCATATGACCGTGCGAAAACAGTAAATACCAGGGATCCGTATGCCGTATACGATGCGGCGAAGGCTCTGGCCAGGGCGTATGACAATGTGATCGCAGCTCTTACTGCTTCGGGTGTGAACCCCGACTGGTCAGGACACCGATACGGGAAGCCGTCCTGGAACTGGAAAGGGGTTACATCTGCAAGCGTTACATTTACCTGTCTGGATGACAGCCGCCATACGAAGACAGTAGCCGCCAGAGTTACCGGCAAAGTGACAAAGGCAGCGACCTACAGCGCTCCCGGGAAGAAGACTTACACAGCAACGGTCAGCCTGAACGGAAAGACCTATACCAGTACCCGGAGCCGGACCATTTATGTATATAAAAATGAATGGGTGAACCGCATCTGGTATAACAGCGACGGTTCACAGACCTATGCCCCGAAAATGTCCTGGAAGAAAAATAAGACCGGCTGGTGGCTGGAGGATACCTCAGGCTGGTACCCGAAAAGTCAATGGCAGAAGGTGGACGGCGAGTGGTATTATTTCAATTCGAAAGGCTACATGGCGTCCGGCGAATGGGTTGACGGCTACTGGCTGAGCAGGAACGGCGCATGGACTTACAAGAAGAAAGCGAAGTGGAAGCGCTACGGCAGCAAGTGGATGTACAGAACCTCCGACTGGATCGCAAAAAAGGGAAGACAGAAGATTGACGGAACCTGGTACTATTTCGATCTTAACGGATATCTGGTAACGAATCATTGATCTTACGATTTCTACGTAACTGAATCTGTGCTGTCTGCTCCCTATGTGAAGCAGGCAAGACGGAAATCATTTTGTGCATTGTTTCAGCCTGTTCGTGCAGGAAATGAAACAATGCACTTTTTCTATGTTATAAAAATATCTGGACAGATGGAGCGCTTCGGAGCAACAACTGCGGCACAGATGTCCTTTGATCCGGGCATCACGAAATGAAGGGAGTTACGATAGATGAGGTATAAGAAAGGGATTGCGGTCATACTCGCTGCGACAGTCCTGCTTTCCGCAGGAGGCTGCGGGAAGGCGACTACCTCCGGGGCCATGTCCCGCGATTGGATCGATTCGGATCTTTTTGAAAATGTGGAAGCTACGGCAGGGGTCAGTCTGAAGGATGATTATGCAGCTGCAGTTAATCATGAGTGGGCTCTGTCACAGGAAAAAACCTACGGATACCCGAATGGAGGCCTTCCGGAAGCTGCAAAGAATCTGGATGAAGCAAAGAGAGCCCTGCTTGATGATCCGTCCATCAGTGGAAAGAATATCGAGCTTCTCAGAACGGCAGACGGACTCTACTGTGACTGGGAGTATCGCAATTCGCTGGGCGTTGAACCTCTGAAAGAATATCTGGGCTATATTGATGAGATCCACAGTCTGGAGGATCTTACCGGTTATATGATCGATAATGAAAAGAACCCCTTTGCGCTCTCCCTGCTTGACCTGGAAACGGGGAACAATGATGCATTGGAAGATTCCCTGGCCTTGTTTATCGGGATGCCTGAATTTACGCTGGACAGCACATTTTCTTATTTTACGTTAGATGAAGAAGGGCAGAAGACCAAGGCAAAGGAAGAGGAAAGGGTCAACTACATCCTGGACCGCTCAGGTTATTCAAAGCAGGATTGTAAGGACCTTCTGGCAGGATGCTTTCGGTTTGAATCAAAGCTCACCGCACTGGATCCGATGCTTGATTTTGAAAGGAAAACCGTCATCTCCAGGAAGGAGGTCCTGGAACGGGCAGGCAGCTACCCGCTGGAGACCATGCTGGATCATTATTCCATCCGGGAGTGCGACAGCTTCTGCGGGAGTCTTACCTATCTGGACGGACTGAAGAAGGTTTACACCGAGGAGAATCTGGAGGATATGAAGGCCTTCTTTAAGGTGAGGCTGTCCCTGAAGGCTATGAAGTACCTGGATTTGGAGGCATTTGACCATTTCCGTGTATCGGGCGTGGATCGTACGGATGCGAATGATAAAGCAAAGGAGCGAACAACGGATTTCCAGTTCTTCAGGGAGATCAAGGATACGCCGCTGACCGCAGCCATGGATCAGGTGTTCATTGACAGATACTATGATGAGGCAACCGATAGGGAAGCTTCGGATTTTATCCATAAGGTTAAGGATAAATACAGGACGATGGTCAGGGAAAGCGACAGGATCTCCGAGGAGAGCAAGGAAAAGATCATCGACAAGCTGGACAAGATCAAAGAGCACGTGATGGTGCCGGACAACACCCCGGATTTCACCGGTGTGGAGCTTATATCCAAAGAGGAAGGAGGAACCTTCCTTGATGCGCTGGGAGTTCTGAATAAGCTCAGGTATGAGCATATGGGTGAAATGACACGGATAAAATGCAACAGAGCCTTCTGGGACATTTACAACGGGGATCTGTCTACCACACAAGCCAACGCGATCTATTACCGGCCTCAGAATGCCATGTATATCTATATGGGGATCCTTACGGCACCTGTGTGTGAGAAGACAGACCGGTACGAAGAAAAGCTTGGTTCTTATGTAGTCATAGCCGCGCATGAGGTTTCGCATGCATTTGACAGCGGAGGAATCTATTATGATGCGGAAGGGCGACAGAATCTTCTGATCCCGGAAGAGGATGCAAAACTCTGGGAAGAAGCGGATGCACGGATCATGGAACATTTTTCAAACTGTGAACCCTTCGAGGGCTCCGGATGCTACGGAGATAATGATACGATCTGTGTAGAGGTCATAGCGGATATTGAGGGACTTCAGGTATGCTTGATGATCGCGGGAGATTCGGAATCCTTTGATTATGATCTGTTCTTTAAAAGCTTCAGCAGGGTCTGGAGAACGCTGACGGAAAAATCAGAGGAACTGCCGCAGATCCGGGAGGATTCACATCTGGTCGGATATCTCAGGATCAATTATGATCTGATGCAGTTTGATGAATTTCAGAAGACCTATGACGTAAAGCCCGGGGATGGAATGTATCTGGAACCGGATCAGCGGGTAAGAGTGTTTTAGAGGTGAAGCATGACAGGATTGATCAAAGCAGATCTGACAGATATCATAAAAAAGAAACGCTTTATGATTCTGATGGCGCTGGCGTTTCCGGGGGCGCTTATCATGACCATCGTCGTGAAGGTGAAACTCTGGAATGACCAGACCTTCTTCTTCGGAATGGAACGGTACATCTTTTACGGATTCAACCTCGCCATCGGAATCATCCTCCTCATCAGTGTCTATCACCGGAAGTTCATCCGGTATTCGATCCAAATGGTGGAGGAGCGTGAGCAAAGGAGATTCTGTGGCGTACTCAGCCGGTTTCTCTCGGGTATCCTGATCCTGATGGCAGGCTATGTCCTGATGACCCTTTTTATGCTGCTGCTCGGTGTTATCTTCGGTGCAGGGTGCTCCTCAGAAGAAATCTCGGCACTGATCCTTCGGATGAGTCTGGACTGCCTGGCAGCCATGGCGAGCTACTCGCTGGCTCTGTTCTTTCTGTATCTGATCCCGTTTCCTTTTGTACCGGTGCTGATCTACGGGGCACTGATGTTTATTGCGCCCTATATCTTACGGATCCCGAATGTATACCCCAGTGGATTATACCGTATGGCCGGTCTTCTTACGCCGAAGGTAGGAGCGAATGTTGCATACACCCGGATCCGGTTATCCGGTCCGTTCTTTGAATTCATAGCTACGGTTCTGATCTATCTTCTTGTTTCGCTGCTGCTTTCGATCCTGGTATTTCATTTTAAGAAGCGGAAAGCAGCGGCTGCAGGATGATGAATTTTATGAAACGTACGGGATACAGCCGGGGGATGGTATGTATCTGGCACCGGAAGACCGGATCACAGTCTGGTAGGAGGAAATTATGATTAAGGCTATTTTAAACGAAGTAAAACATATCGCGGTAAAGAAGAGGTTCATCATCCTTTCCGCATTGCTGTTCCTTTGGATGATCGTCTGGGCGGTCCTTGCAAAAACGGATTACTTTAACGACCATATATACACGGTCAAAATGCAGAGATTTCTCCGTATATTCTTTAATCCTGCGGTGGGATGTATCCTGCTTTTTGCACAGTACAGAAGGAGGTTCACCAAGACCCTGGTTGAAGAGGCAAAGGAGAGAAAGCTCGGCAGCATAAAACTTGTGATCAGCAGGTGGTGCGCCGGTGTGGCTGTACTTTTCACCTACTATCTCATAGCCTGGCTTTTCATCCTTCTGCTTTCCCTTATTCTGGGCGCGCACTGCACGGGTGCTGAGATCTGGGCGCTTACGCTCTATGTATTTTTTGGCTGGATCCTGGCGGTGGGAAGCTATGGGATCGCGCTGCTATTCATGTTCCTCATCCCGTTTTTCCTGCCGGCGTGGCTCTTCTATGGCTTTTTTGCCGGCGTGGCCCCCATCATTCTTTTCAGTGTGGATGCCCCCGGATATCCGCTTATCAGGTTCCTCGACCCATTCCTGATCTCGTATTATACGGAAGCAGGGTATACGGCAGGAACCCTGGGGCAGACCAGATGGGGCTTTCTTCTGATCCTCCTTATCTATACGGCGATATCCTTCGGTCTCTCGATCCTTTTCTTCTATCTGAAGAAAAAGCGGATCATGAAAAAATCGAAGCTGGCGGAAGGTACGGACTTTGCAGAGTCAGTGGAAAGTGCGGAATTGATAGGAGAGATGGGAAATGAATAAAGTGAATAAAATGATAAAAATAAAAAGAAGCTTTCATAGAATGATATGTACCCTCTTTACTGGACAACCAGTAAGGAGGGTATATTTATGCGCTATAGTTATGAATTCAAACGAAAATGTGTTGAAATGTATCGTGAAGG
>CACYMQ010000076.1 GCA_902775555.1 uncultured Lachnospiraceae bacterium
GAAGGCGAGAGAATACGGGTTCCATACAACGCTGATCGAGAACAGTATGGTCATCAACGACGGTCAGCCGGAGTATTGCGTGGATCGTGCCATGCACATCCTGAACAGGCATAAGAAGGCCATCAACGGGGCAAGGATCCTGCAGCTGGGCGTATCCTACAAGAATGATATCGATGATTACAGAGAGAGCCCGGCGATCCGCGTATATAAGGAGCTGAAGAAGGTCGGTGCAAATGTGGATTATTTCGACCCCTGGGTTCCGGAGTTTAAGAATATGTATGGAGAGAGCGGAGTTTCTCTTCCGGAGCTGACACCTTCGGTAGTGGAGCAGTATGATCTGGTCATGATCACCTGCGCCCATAAGAATGTGGATTATGCGATGGTTCAGAAGCATGCGAAAGCAATCTTTGATACCAAGAATGTAATGAAGGACATCACACCGAGAGACAATATCGAGGTATTATAATGGGACATCTATTTGTCTCAAACTATAAAGCAGATGACGGAGAAAAGAAACCGATGAAGTACGCACTGATAGGATGTGGCAGAATATCAACTAATCACATTAAGGCAGCACTCAACAATGAGTTGGAGATCGTGGCTGTCTGTGATATCGTTCCGGACCATATGCAGGAGGTTCTGGAAAAGCATGGATTGGAGAATGACAGCTCCATTGCACGGTATACGGATTACCGGAAAATGCTGGAGGAACAGGACGTAGAGCTGGTGAGCATTGCTACGGAAAGCGGCTCTCATGCATCCATCGCATTGGATGTGATCGACAGAGGGATTCCGGTGGTCATCGAGAAACCCATGGCGATGTCTATTGCCGATGCGGAGGAGATCATCCGCCGTGCGGATGAGAAGGGCGTAAAGGTTTCTGCCTGCCATCAGAATCGGTTTAATGTGGCAGTACAGAAAATGAGAAGAGCCCTGGAGGAGGGGCGGTTCGGCCGGCTCTCCCACGGATCCATTCATGTACGGTGGAACCGAAACAAAGCCTATTATGATCAGGCACCCTGGAGAGGAACCTGGGCAGAGGACGGAGGAACCCTGATGAATCAGTGTATTCACGGAATCGATCTGCTCCGCTGGACCTTTGGCGATGAAGTTGAGGAGGTGTTCGGACTTACCCGTCAGGTGCAGCATCCGTACCTTGAGGCTGAGGATGTGGGAATGGCGGTTGTAAAGTTTAGGAACGGAGCCATTGCCACTATCGAAGGAACCGTTAATGTGTATCCGAAGAATCTTGAGGAGACCATGTATGTCTTCGGAGAGACGGGGACCGTAAAGATCGGAGGAACCTCCACAAATAATATTGATGTCTGGGACTTTGCGGACGAGACTGAGACAGATATGGAAAACAAGGGCCTGAAGGAGGCCACCAGCAATGTATATGGAAACGGACATACCAGTCTGTTCCGTGATGTGATCGATGCGATAAAGCAGGACAGAAAACCCTATGTGGACGCAGTGGCAGGACGGAATGCACTGGAGCTGGTGCTTGCCATATATAAGAGTATGAAGGAAGGCTGTCCGGTAAAGCTTCCGCTTGCTGATTTCGCGAGCACGGACATGGCCGGAACCTTTGGAGAAAAAGAAGATGTGTGAGGACAGGTGTTTCCTATGGACTATTTTGTGCATGAAAGCAGTTATGTGGATGAGGGCGCAGTCATTGGTACGGGTACGAAGATCTGGCATTTCTGTCATATCCAATCCGGTGCAAAGATCGGCAATGACTGCTCACTTGGCCAGAATGTAAATGTGGCGGGTGGTGCGGTGATCGGAAACCGCTGCAAGCTGCAAAACAATGTTTCGGTCTATGAAGGGGTCGTCCTGGAGGACGGGGTCTTCTGCGGACCGTCGTGTGTGTTCACAAACGATCTGACCCCGAGGGCAGAGTACCCGAAGGGAAGAGAGAATTACAAAAGAACAACGGTGAAGAAGGGAGCCTCCATCGGTGCGAATGCCACAGTGGTGTGCGGACATACGATAGGGTCCTATGCCATGGTTGCGGCAGGAGCCGTTGTTACCTTTGATGTCCCTGATCATGCCCTTGTGGCCGGGATCCCGGCCAGAGTCGTGGGACGTGTCGATGAAAAGGGCAATATAGTGGAGTGGTTCAGGAATGATAAAAAGGTGGAGTGAGTTACCGCCGGAACTTATGTGTCCGGAGATAAAGAAATATTACAGGCGGCTGTACAGGAGAAGAGGAAGCTTGCTGATCAAACGACTGTTTGATATAATTGCCTCATTCATTTTGCTGATCCTGCTTCTCCCGGTAATGATTGGAATTGCCGTCTGGATCAAACTGGATTCCAGAGGACCGGTTTTCTTCCGGCAGGAACGGATCACTCAGTACGGGAGAAGGTTTTGGATCTATAAATTCCGGACAATGGTGACGGATGCAGAGAGCAGGGGCAGCCTGGTTACCGTGGGCGAGGATCCGAGGATCACGGGAGTCGGACGAAAGCTTCGCCCCATGCGGCTGGATGAACTGCCACAGCTCATCAATATTCTTACAGGGGATATGACTTTTGTTGGAACAAGGCCGGAGGTGCTGAAGTACGTCGATGACTATCGGCCGGAGTGGAAGGCAACGCTCCTTCTTCCTGCGGGGGTCACTTCCGAGGCCAGTGTTGCATATAAGGATGAAGATCTTGTCATGCAGACCTACCGGGAACAGGGGATGGCTGTGGATGACATTTATATACGGTATGTATTACCGGACAAGATGAAACACAATTTGCATGAGCTGTATCATTTTTCGCTTTGGAATGATCTTAAGGTTCTTGTGAAAACGGTTGTTGCAGTAATGCATTAGGAGGAATCATGGATAAGAGAAGTGTTACGATCAAAAAACTGTTTATTGACTGCTTCAGATTCTGGTATATTCTGCTTTTGTTCTTCCTGCTTGGTGCCGGACTTGGTATCTGGGGTGGAAGAAGGCATAATCAGACACTTGATAAGAATTATAAAGAGGCGATCGAGGAGCAGGAAAAGGAAGCGGCTGCCCGGCTGGAACTCGGCAAGGATGATGTGGTAGACAGGACATATACAAAGGCAGAATGTGAGGCTACTCTGACGGATGACGCAAAATCAGAAGTGTTAGAAGCGTATGAGTGGAACTTGGAAAGAAGGCGTCGGCGTGCGTATTTAAATGATTCCGCGTTGTTCAATTCGGATTTATATAATTACACAAGTACGGTTTTGCAGTTCCATATAGTGCATGAGGAGACAGACGTAGATTTGTTGGCGTTTAATTCTTATGTACATGGATTGAAAGCTTACATAGAATATGATGGTCTGATTAATGAAATGTATCCCTCGGATTTGGAAAAGGTCAGACGCCTTCATGAACTTATTGGAATAAATGATGGTGGTAAAGATCAGTATGACGAGATGCTGGTTGTTACTGTTGTTGAAGTAGATGAAACAAAGGATATGGTTCCCCGAATTACGGATCTGTTTTTGAATTATGGTAAAAAACTAGCTCAAACATATCCAGGGTTCTCTGTAGAATTATTCTCTACCAATCGTTCTAATTATTTTAATTCGTCTTTAACCTCTGCACTTGAAAGCTATAGGCTCTCTTTGATCAATTATAGAAACAGAGAGGACTCATGCTATAAACGACTTGATTATATGCAACAGGCATATTATTGGATGCTGTATAGGGGGACCGAAGAGGCAACTGTTCAAGAGGTTGTCATGCAGGGGCAGACACTGAAGAAGAAGGCTGTTGAGGAGATTGAGAAACCGGTCAAGAAGAGCACAAAATTCTATGCGATCGTCGGTGCGATCGCAGGATTCATTGTCGGGATCCTGTTCCTGTTCTTCAAGAGCCTGCTGTCCGGCCGTCTGATCTATCAGAAGGACGTGAAGAATATCTTCGATCTTCGCTTCTGCGGAACGATCCGTGAGAAGGCTAAGAAGGGAATTCCCGGAAAACTGCAGAAGATGGAGTATCCGGATGCTGAGGATGCGGAAAATCCGAGCTTCCTCTATCTGCAGGTGAGGGAGCTGCTGAAGTCTGCGGACTGTCAGGAGGCCGTGCTTGTGGGGACGCTTGATTTCAACGAGGCGAAGGGAATCGATCAGCTGATCACTCTTGCCGGAAAGGACGGTATTCGTCTTACGAAGGAATGTAAGTTCCCTGAAGATCTGGATGCGGCAGACGCTGTTTTGCAGAATAAAAATGTGTTCCTGGTTGAAGGAATGCACAGGTCAAGGATCGGGGCAATCAATAAGGTTGTTGATTTCTGCCGGGAGAATCAGGTGGATATCCATGGCGTGATCTGCCTTGACGGAATAAAGGCGAAATAAAAAGATAGTTAATATAACCCCAGGAAAGGAAGGAACTATGCATAAGAGATTTAGCAGGATGAAACATGGTCTGGTTCTGGCCGGAATCGCTACGGTTCTGTCGGTTGGCTCGGGTTCCTATGCAGCTGAGGTAGAACAGGAAGAGACAGGAGTCGGAATTGTTGCAGACACCGAAGATGTGTCAGATGATGAGACATCAACAGGTGACGGGAAGATCATTGAAGGACAGGATGCTGACGGTCAGGGTACTGATGAACAGAGTGCCGATGAACAGAGCGTTGAAGAGCAGAGCATTGAAGAAGGCGGCATCGAACAGGACACTGTTGAGGAGCAGGAAGGTGACGCTTCGGTTTCTGACGAAAGCAGGGTGGCAGATGCTGCACCGGCCAGGTTTGCCGTTGCGGATGACAGCTCCGTTGGTGATAACGGTTCGGAAACAACTACATCCGGCTTCTATACGGGAGAAGATGGAAAGACCTATTTCCGGGACGGAGAGGGAAAGACGGTTAAAGACCAGATCGTAGTGGCAAATAAGAAGAAATATTACATGGGTCCCACCGGTGCCATGCTGGTAAGTGATGGCGTGATCTTTGACGGGATCGGATATCATGCACCCTCGACAGGCATCCTGTTTGTAAAAAGCGGATGGCTCCAGGTCGGAGACGACTTCTATTTCACAACGGATACAGGGGTTCCGACCTATGATCGCTGGGTCCAGGGAACCTATTATATCGGGAAAGACGGAAAGATGGTAAAGGATGCCATCGTTGTCTGGGAGGATATCCCTTACTATCTGGATGAGTCCGGTGCATGGGTAAAGGAATCCGGCTGGGTCACTGTCGGAGGAAAGAAATATTTTATCAAATCCGATGGTGCGATCCAGATGGGCGGTATCGTGGAGTTCGGCGGGAAGACGTATTTT
>CACYMQ010000077.1 GCA_902775555.1 uncultured Lachnospiraceae bacterium
GACAGATATGGCTAATCGACCGGTTTTTGAGGTGATGGAACAGGCGCCTTTTTTTAGAAGGATAAATATTGATTTTACATTCTATAATGGGTTTTCCTTCCAGCAGAAACAGAGGTGCATTCGGAGCCTGCATGGAAGTTACAGGGAAGTGACCGGAAATGATGAAATCCTGGAGGTGTCAAGTGAGTCTGATGATCCTCTGGGTATTGCGCTTAGTGCATTTAATCTTTCCGTGGGTGATGACCAGGGAAATCGGTTGACAGTAGAATCACTGTTTCAGAGATATAAAGATAACCATCCGATCAATCCCCCCACATACTTCTTCGACTGGCTGTATGTGAATACGCTCCATCAGAACCCGGAGTTGGCCGAGGGAGTGATCAGATATAAGGCATTTACAGACATTGAATTTAATCCGGCTCGGCAGATTAACTGCCAGGCAGAGGCGGCAGCCATCTACGTCGGGTTGAAGAACAGTGGGAAGCTTGAGGAGGCATTGGAAGACAAGGACACATTCAGGAGAGTTGTGTTTGAGAAATAAGAGGAGACATTTATAGATGAAACTGATTTTTCTTGATGTGGATGGAGTTCTAAATCGTGTACAGACAAAGGCGCAGGCTCCCAGTGGATGCACAGGGATCGAGACGGAACTGGTGAAGAATCTGGCGAAGATCGTGAGTGAAACGAAGGCACTGATCATACTCACAAGTGACTGGAAGGTAGGGTGGGAGGCAGTCTCTGTCTGCTGCTCGGAAGATGCGCAGTATTTGAATGAGATGCTGGCGAAGGAAGGGCTGCAGATCGTGGGAAAGACCTACGATGACCATGTATACGATTATTTTTTGCAGGACCGGGGGAGAGGGATTCACCGATACCTGGATGCACTGGGGAATGCAGAGGGATACGTTGTGCTTGATGATCATGTCTTTGGGGATTTTGATGAGGAAATCCGGAAACATTTGATCAAGACGAATTGCTTTGAAGGGCTTTCCGTGGAGAAGGCGGAGCAGGCAATCGTTATTATAAATAATGGAGCAGATACAGATCGTTGAGTAGGAGGGACGAATGTTGGCTATTGATAAAATGTGTATGGGTGAATTGGCTATGAAGAATGAGAATATGCTCCGTCAGGAGAAGGAACGTGCACTGGATAAGGCCACGGATATCCTCATGGATACGAAGGATATCATAAAAACCGGGTTTGGAGTATTGGACAACCAATGGACTTGGAGCAGTCTGGGAAAGGGAGAAGTGAGATTGTTGGGAGCCAGACCCGGTGTTGGAAAGACAATCCTGGCATTATCTATTGCGGAATATAATGCGATCAGGATGAATATCCCAGTGTTTTATATTACGATACAGAGCCCTCCATTTGTGCTGATGATGCGTCTGCTTGAGTTTATGAGTGGTGTAAAAGGGAGTCGGGATCTTGTGGATAATGACGCAACGTGCCTTTTTAATGAGGCTTATTCAAGGGTTAAGGATGCACCACTTTACTTTAGGCAGCACGAATATCCGACAATGAAAGGAATAACGGATGAAATGTGCCTATGCTCCGCCCCGCCACAGCTTGTGATCGTCGATGAGATTGGAACGATGACTATGAGTCGTAGAGAGGCAATGAGAGTAACAAAGGAGATGCGAAAACTTGCAGAGTACACGGGTGCTGCAGTTCTGATTCTGTCCAATGTGGCACGTCAGGTTGATCTTCGAGATGATCACATGCCGGTACTGGCCGACTTGCCTGTTGATGCCCAAATGGTGGATTCGATATTGATGATGTACCGGGATGGGTATTATAACGGCCCTCCGTCGGAAGACCTAATGGATGATGAAGAACCGGTCTATGACGATGCCCACCTGGTAATTCATGATTGTAATCTCAGAAGAAATATTGGGGTAGATATGGAATTTTCCTGGGAAGAGAGTTGCTTTGTGAGATAAAACTCGTTCGAAAGGACAAAAGATAAGGCATTTAACCTTATGCGTGACAATTTCTTTGATCTTTGGTGGTAAGGGTGTCTATGAAGACAAATAAGAAAAAACAGGAAGAAAAAGACAGAACAGATATCATGCTCCGCACGCTGTTGATCGCCGCATTATCGGTTTTCCTTTTTTTCAGCAATCTGGGTTTTTGCGGTGCTGTTGGGAATGCACTCAGTGGCTTCCTCTTCGGACTTTTTGGATGGATCCAGTACATCCTTCCGGCGGTGCTTCTCATTTCCATGATCCTTGAAATGATCGGAGGGAGACGGGTTCATCGGAAGGTGATATGGTTTTGGATCGCTATGGCACTTGTGGCGATGACGATACAGTTTGCCGAGAATACGGAGTTTATCGGGTTTGAGGAATTCTATGGAATTTGTGAGAAGACGAGGACCGGAGGGGGAGTTCTGTTCGGTGGCTTGCTCAAATGTATTTATTCCGTGATCGGTGTTGGCGGGACGATCATTTTTCTTTCCGTGCTCTATATCATCTGCTTTGGTGAGGTGACAGGGCTTTCGCTCATTCATTTCCTTGCAGGGATGTTGAAGGTTTTCAGGATGGGGGAGAAAGCAGAGTATGAAAATGTGGAACCGAATCGTGATGAGGATATCGATGAAGACGAAGGGTTTTCGGTCATGGAAGAAGATACTCCAGACGTTGAAAGTGATGAGATACAACTAAGAGAAAGAGAGTCGAGGCCACAGCGGAAGGTGGTGAAAGAAGTACGGGAAGTTGCAGAGGAACAAGGGATCGCAACGGAACAGGATGTTTCTTCGACCAAGAGTAAAATGACAACACCGAGAGGAAGAAAGAGGGGTACGCATCCTCTGAGGAATCGCTCGGATTACAATGCACCCCCGCTTTCCCTTCTACATGATTATCCGAAGGATCATGCGGTGGATGTGAAAGCGTTGGAAGGCAATGCCCGCAAGATCGAATCGACACTGGCGAACTTTGGTATTCCGGCGGAGGTGGTGAACTGGCATCATGGTTCTACGGTTACGCAATATGAACTGGAAGTGGATCCCCGTGTGAATCTTAGCAGGATCAGCAGTCTGACGAACAATCTGATGTCCTGTCTTACAGCCAGAAGTGTCCGGATCATAGCACCTATTCCCGGAAAATCAACGGTCGGGATCGAGGTTGAGAATCAGGAAAGAGAGACCGTCTATCTCCGGAAGCTGCTGGAGAGTGAGGCGTTTCAGACGAGCGATGCGAAGCTTGGGGTTACCATCGGAGAGGATATCGAGGGGAATACCGTGGTCGGTGATATAGCGGACATGCCGCATATGTTGATCGCGGGTACCACGGGATCCGGAAAAAGCGTGTTTCTCAACAGCATTCTGACCAGTATTCTGTACCGGAATTCTCCTTCGGAGGTGAGACTGGTCATCATTGATCCCAAAAGCGTTGAGTTCAGCGCTTATTACGATATTCCGCATATGCTTCTTCCGGTGGTTACGGATAAGCGGAAGGCAGGGCCGACGCTGGAGTGGGTGGTAAATCTGATGGAAGAACGTTACGCCATGTTCAGCAAATGTGGCGTGGACAGCATTAAGGCATATAACGAGGCAGTGCAAAACGGAGAACTGCCGGAGCAGGAAGATCAGGCTCCGACGGAGATTCCCAGAATCCTTGTGGTTCTGGATGAGTTTGCAGATCTGAATATGGATTCAAGAGGAGATGTCAGGGATGCTGTGATGCGGATCGGTCAGAAGGCCAGAGCGGCAGGGATACATTTGATCCTGGCAACACAACGACCGTCATCGAAGATCATTGACGGGGATATTAAGGCGAATATCCCCGGGGTGGTGGCGCTCAAGGCTTCAAACGCCACGAATTCCCGTGTCATCATGGAGACAAATGGTGCAGAGAAGCTTCTCGGAAATGGGGATATGTTCTTTGACGATTCCGTGTCGGGGCCGGTGCGTGCACAGGGGGCACTCATTTCCAAGAAAGAAACCAATGCGGTTATGGAGTATATCCGTAAGAATAATCCGCCGGTTGTCTATGAGGAAGAAGCGGAACAGGAGATCGAGAAAATGACGGTCTCTCCGGGAGTTGCGCAGAGCGGGGATGAGAAGGATGTCCTTTATGACGAAGCTGTCGGCTTTGCCATCAGCAAGGGCAAAGTCTCCATCAGCAGCCTTCAGAGAGTATACAGAATCGGATTCAACCGGGCTGCAAGGATTGTGGACCAAATGTATGAAGAAGGAATCATAGGCCCGGACACCGGGACGAAAGCGAGAGAGGTGCTGATCACGGAAGATGAGTGGGAGCAGAGGTGAAAAATAGGGGGACGGTTCTGGACTGTCCAGAACTGTCCCCAATTTTGCACCGTCCCCAATTTTGCACGGGAGACAAATTTGTACAGACGGGTGATATAGAATTATACCAGAAGCAAAAGAAGAGATGCAGCCCTGGCTGTAACAGGGACGCGGAAGAAAGGTGGATGAATATGGATAATACGAATATGGCAAAAGAGAAGGTGGCGGACATTTCTGAGCTTATTAGAAGTATCAAGAAAATCAGTGCAATCGTGATTGTTGATGATGCAAGAAAGATTACATCGGAGGATATGAAGAAGATCCGTGAGGATCTGGAAAAGAAGGGGATTGGAAAAGACGATGATAGGGGTGAACAGGTATGATTTACAGCGAATATGTTGAGCTTATGAGAGACAGGCCTTATACGGAGCCACCGCTGATTACATATACAAGGGGGTGGGGAGCGATGCTTTCCAGGGCGGACGAATGGCCTTATATTGTGAGCAAAGTTGACCCCGTGCTTGATGTTGTAAAACTGTCTCCGTTTCGGCTGAATAAGGATAAGGGAAAATATGTGCATGTCACAGGATTTGATTCGTCTGTTTTTAAGGAAAATGAGCAGGTTACGGACATTATCATGGCACGCTACGGGCAAACGATTGGAACGGAATCATTTTCAGGCTGTATCGGTTTGAAAAGGATCACGATACCCAAGTGTGTTAAACGGATCGAGGAAAATGCGTTCAAGAATTGCGAAAGACTTGAGGATGTTTATTACGAAGGAACCCTGGAGGATTGGAGAAAGATTGAAATCGTGTCTGAGAAGTATGAGGTGGAGTTCGGTGAATTCTATCCGGGGACACCGATACAGAAGATAAGAAATGCAGAGTTGCGTCATATCCCGGGGAATGAAGCACTGTTTCGGGCTACGATTCATTTCAACTGTGATCTGGATGAAATGATTCCTCATGGCGAA
>CACYMQ010000078.1 GCA_902775555.1 uncultured Lachnospiraceae bacterium
CGGCATGGCAGAGTATGAGTGCGGAAGCGGGAATCCGGAGCAGAAGGAACGGATAGCCGATGAAAGAATGTATGAGCATAAGAAAATGATCAAAAAGCAACAGATGGTACAGTAGAACGGAAGAGGGCATGCGGTGAGAGAAGATTACAAAGCGGCGAAGAAACTGGCAGAGGAAGCTGTAAGAAAGGCGGAGAAGGAAGGAAAATCTCCCTATCTCCCGGTGCTGGATGCCCAGGAGAGACGTTCCTCCGGTCAGACCCGGCTGGGACTGCAGGAGCTTCCCATCAGCCGTATCAAGGGCAATAAGGAGATTTCGAGAAACAATGCATTCGCGAACAACTTTATGCCGCTGATGGATGAAGGGACCGAATTTTCACAGAAATGGAGCGATCTCTATGATTCCTACCGACAGGAGGGGATCAGGGACGCCATCAAGGTCTACGAGTACATGCATGATTACTATGTTCAGGAGGGAAATAAGCGTGTATCCGTTTCCAACTACGGAAAAACCGAATTCATCGTGGCGGATGTGATCCGTATCCTTCCGGAGAATGACGGGTCCCCGGAAGTGAAGGCCTACTATGAGTTCATAGATTTCTACAGACTGACGAAGAACTTTCTGATCGTTCTCCGCACGCCGGGAAGATACAAGCTTCTGGCGAACCTGCTGGGACAGGATCTGGAGCATGAATGGCCGGAAGAGCTGTGCGCCGATCTGAAGTCGGCCTTCTTCCGCTTCAGCAAATGCATGAAAAACCAGCTGAAGATCACGGATGAGAATACGGTCAGCAACGCATTTGTCACGGTCAGCAACGCATTTGTCATGTATCTTGCGATCTTCCCTCTGCCGACGATCCTGGACTCTTCGGACGAACTGATCGCCGCGAATATCAGGAAGACCGAGAATGATCTTCTGGTCAGCGGTGCGCTGGACCAGGTGTCCTTTGTGGATACGGCAGACGAGAACAAGAAGCAGGAGAGCAGCTTCTGGGATCTCTTTGCACCGAAGGCGAAGAAGTATACGGAATCCTCACCTCTTCGCGTGGGATTCGTTTATGATGAGGATATTGAGACGTCCCGGTGGAGTGACAGCCACGAGGCAGGCAGACTGTACGTTGAGTCCGTAAACGGAAAGAACGTGGTCACACAGGCCTATGTGGCATCCCAGCATGAGGGAATTAAGGAAGCGATCCACCATGCGATCCATGATAAATGTGATCTGGTATTTACAACTGCTCCGTCCATGCTTCAGGAGACGCTTAGGGCTGCGGTCCAGTTCCCCCAGACGAAGCTTCTGAACTGTACGCTGGGACGAAGTGTGGCATCCCTCCAGTGTTACCAGGGAAGACTGTATGAGGCGTCCTTCCTGATGGGGATCCTGGCAGCGGACCAGCTGCTGCGGGCAGGAGTAACGGGAGAACGCCGGATCGGTTATCTCTCCAGATATCGTGACAGCCGGCGGTCCATCAACCTGAACGCCTTTGCCATCGGCGTGTCCCTGATCGATCCGGAATGCAGGATCTCCCTGATCAGCATCCTTCCGGGACAGTCTACGGACTTCCGGGCGAAGTGGAAGGAAGAGGGAGTAAAAATCTATGCGGACTTCGAGTATGCGGTCGGAAGGCAGGAGGAGCGCCCCGGCGTATACATGATGGGAGAAGAGAAGGATGTGCATTTGGGTACTCCCTTCTACAACTGGGGTAAGTTCTATTCCACCATCGTTCATTCCGTTCTTATGGGGTCCTGGAATCTGCAGGAGGCCACAAATAAGCAGAGAGCCATGAACTACTGGTTCGGACTTTCCACAGGCGTGGTGGATATCCGTACGAAGGGACTTCCGTATCAGACGGAGAAGCTTCTGGGCTTCATGAAGAAGGGGATCATCAACGGAGAGTTCTCTCCCTTCTCGGGGGAGATCCGTGCAAGGGACGGAAGAGTGATCCAGGAGCAGACAGCCTCCAGGGACGGGGATAAGGATACGCTGGAAAATATGACGCCGTCCAAGATCATCACCATGGACTGGCTGTATGAAAATATCGAAGGGAACCTGGAACGCTGATCCGGTCTTCAGGAGCTCTTCATGTTATCCTGGCCGGTGGGCCGGGAGGACATATCAAAAGGGGCAGGAATTTCCTGCCCCTTTCGGTATGTATATACAGTTTCCGTGATTATTTCTTTGGAATCATTTGCCCTGTCTTGCATAGATCCGCTCGACAACCGTCTTTGATTCGCCGGGAGCCAGTTCGCAGTATCCGGACTCTTCCGGCGGGATCGGGAGGTTCGGCGCGTTGATCACCCAGGTACAGGGTTCCGGACAGAAATATCCCTCTTCGCCACCCTGATTCCAGATAACCCAGAACAGGAAGTCATCGCTGATCTCATAAATGATCTCTGCCCCGCTTTTTACATCGGTTACCACGGCACCGCGGAAATCCCTGCCGTCCAGCTCACCGATGGCGGTATTGAATACATCGTTGTCAATGATCTGCTTCACGGGGATGATGGAACCTGTAAGGTACTGACGGTCATGGTTGCCGTGAGGAAGCATGTCCAGGGTCGGACACAGATCTCTTCCCAGTTCCCATTTCTCTCCGATCGGCATATAGAGACGCGTGTCCATGCCATCGGAGCCTTCCACAAACGGGGCCTTGATGGCGGTATGATTGCACATGCCGAAGGGCAGTTGGCGGTCATCTGACAGATTGGTCATGGAGAATTCATAATGCATACCGGATGAGTCCAGTGTAAATGTGAAATCAGCCCGGAAGCTTACCGGGAACGTCTCAAACAGGGCATCCTTCTGATCATAGGTATAGGAGGTCTTTGCGATCGCGGCGGTTGCAGTGGATTCTGCCGAAACGATCTCATGCTCGCGAAGATGAAGGAAGCCGTGGATCGCATTTCCGAAATCAGGTTCATTGATAGGAAATTGATAGGTATGATCACTGCATTTCAGAATACCGCCCGAAAGACGATTGGGAAGATAGAGTGTGGGGAATCCCCAGGTTACACGTCCATCCTCGATCTCCTCAAGAGTACGGGTATCATCATTACGGAAGAAATCCACACCTGTGGCGGAGTCCTGCATCCGAATGATATTGCTTCCAAGGAAGGGAGCGATCGTGGCGGTATAAGTTCCGGCCGCAAGCTCGATCACGTCTTTGCCTTTCCATTTTTTGATCTCTGAAGTAGTACTCATAATAAGAACCTCCTCATAATTCCGAGAGTGGGTATATTGTAGCACAAATCATGATGTGGTACAATCATTTTGCTGAGTGTTTTAGGCGTCAATATGTAGAATTGTTTTGTACAAATCGACACGAAAAGAGGAGGTTGATGGACTATGCCTATGTGGATGGTCTGGATGATCTGGGGTGTCTTTCTGGCTGTTATCTTCGGCCTTATTACGGATGCTGTTTCAGAGACCAAGGGATATGCAAAAACATGGTTTTTTTACGGGCTTCTGACGGGACCGATCGCATTGCTCGTACTGTTGCTGCGTCCGGATCCGGAGGGCCAGGTCAGTTATATCAATGAGAGTACCAAACCGCCGGAGACCTGGAGGTGTCCTCTCTGCGGAACGGATAATCCGGCGGCGCACACCTGGTGCAGCAGCTGTGGAAACAGCAGAGATTAGGAGGTGCGCAGATGTTTTGTATGAATTGTGGGAAGAAGCTTCCGGATCATGCGAAGTTCTGCTTTTACTGCGGGGAGAAAGTGGATATGGCGGGGATCAGGCCGGATCCGGCTCCTAAGATCCCGGGCCCGCAGATCCCCGGTCCGCAGGTGCCCGGTCCGCAGGTGCCGGGTCCGCAGATCCCCGGTCCGCAGATGCCGGGTTCACAGATGCCCGGTCCGAGGGCAGGGACTCCGCAGACGAAGGGTCAGGGGGCCCAGGCAGGAACTCCTCAGATGAAGGGACCGGGGACCCGGGAAATGCAGACAGGGACTACGCAGACGGGGGGGCAGGGAACCCAGGCAGGAACTCCTCAGATTCCGGGAATCATCGCAACCGGCTTCGGAGGGAGAACAGGAAATGGAAATGACAGGCCGTACATTCCGCCTATCATGCCGAAACCGGTAACGGAAAGTACGGGGAAAGTGGTATTCCGCGTAGGACATTCCAGAAATGTATCAAGGATCCTTCATGTCGGAGTGGAACTGGCCGGTATCGGGATCGTGACCCTGCTGCTCAGGGTCATCCTGCTGACATTTATCAGTTGGCGAAGGTCTGTGACAAATTCCGATTATAATTCACTGGGAGATGACAAGTCCCAGATCTTCACGATCCTTTTGGCATTTATCTTTCTTTTGGCGGTATGTGCTGTAAGTGAAAAGAAGAATGACAGGTTGTGGCTGGGATTCTTTCCGCCGGCTCTGATCATTGCAGACTGTATTGTGGAGCTGATCAAAACAAATGACAGTTATTCCCAGGACTATTATGGATACAATGTCGGATGGAGCGTGTATAAAGGGCAGATCCTGATCTTTGGGATCTATCTGGTGGTTTACCTGCTCCTGTTCCTGCAGAGGAAGTCGGAGAGCAGATGGGGAGCATGGATCCTCTTCTTCTATGCGATGATCGCTATGTGTATCCTGCTATGGAAAACGGCGGATCAGGCATTTGTCGCAGCTGCGATCCGTGATACAAAGGTCGTTTGGTATCACCTGCTGAGCGGGCTGAGTACCATTTGTTTCCATATACCATTTGTGACGATCGCTCTTCGGGAAATGTTGGCAGCCAGAGGCGATACGCCGGGCCATGCTTGATAAATAGCCAAGCAACATACAATATCAGCCGGAGAACGGGGCCGTAATAAACAACCATAAGAGAGGACGGAGTCACCGCAAGGTGTGATTCCGTCCTCTTTTTTCATACCCTTTTCGTTTGTGCAGAAAATGTGTCAGACCTCCTGTGCTATAACATACTCAGAGAGAACAAAAACACACAAAAACAAAGGTGAATTGAAGGAGGATACGATCATGATGAACTATACGAATGAGAACAACAGCTATTACGGATATGCAGGACAGGGATACCCTCAGATGCAGGCAGTAGCAGCCGGAGCGGGGAAAGGAACCATGGATACGGCATTTGATCATCTGAATTATGTACAGTACAGCCAGTATGACCAGCAGACATATGCTCAGTCGGCATACGCTCAGCCGGCATATGCGACAGCAGGTGCAGCAACTAATGTGCAGCAGTACGCAGGCGGAACCTACGGGCAGACAGCAGTGCAGATGCCGGGAAGAGCGACATCAGCTTCTTCTACTTCCGGACTTGCGGTAGCATCTCTGGTATTCGGGATCCTTTCCGTACTGACCTCCTTCCTGCTGGTTGGACTTGGTCTGATCAACTCCATCCTGGCAGTTGTATTCGGTGCTACAGGGATCGTATCCTGCAAGCGTCATGGTAAGTCCGGTAAGGGCCTTGCCATCGCAGGTCTGATCATGGGTGCATTCGGCCTCATCATCGTGATCAGCCGTATCGCCAAGGGCGTTGCACTCTTCAACTTCGTGAAGGATACAGGAAAGGCTGTGAAGCTGTGGTAAGATCGTATGACTCTACTCAAAAGGAACCGGGAGCGTGTCCCGGTTCCTTTTGGTTATGGTGTCTGGCCTCATCATCGTGATCAGCCGTATCGCCAAGGGCGTTGCACTCTTCAACTTCGTGAAGGATACAGGAAAGGCTGTGAAGCTGTGGTAAGATCATAACTGGATCATCTGATCGATTGAGCAGTATCAATGATCCTTAGGATCGGATAAAGACAGGCGGTGATACGGATCAGTTCACCGCCTGCTTTGGCACAAAAAGATATGAATAGTTATAGTAGGTTCAAAGCAGGTATGATACAATCAGATTGATTTGTGTCGGACGATGGTATCGGAGGGAGATTCGATATGTATTACTGTAATGCATGTGGATATGAGATGAAGATACAGGTGGGGATCTGCCCGGTGTGTGGCTCCCTTACCGGATATGAAGATGCGCCGGAGCTTCAGGCAAAGTATCGTGAGGGCTATCGTGGAAATGCAGGGCAGCCCTCCAAACAGGGAGCCCGGCGGATAGATCCGCCCGGAGGAATGGATGGAAATGTACAGGGTGGACAGGGGATGATCCCGCAGGGACAGATTCCAACTTCGGAACGTCCTACCTCTGTGATCGGCGGTCAGGGACGGGATCAGGGAAGCTTGCCGATGGGAGTGCCAACAGGATATGGCCCTGCACGGGGAGCTGTTTCAGGAGAGCATGGCTTTCCGCAGGGAGGTATGCCTGCCGGACAGGGAGCACCACAGAGTAGTATGCCGGGTGGCATGGGTTATCCCCAGGGAGGAATGCCCACCGGTATGCCGACAGGTCAGAATCCTTCCGGCCGGGTTCCGACGGGAGAGCGTCCTACGGCGAAGGTAACAGTCGGGGATACGGGAAATCTCACATCTCCCGTAACAAAACCGGGCTCCAGGCCCATCGAGCCGAAGCGTTCCCGTGAAGAGAAGAAAAACTATCGGGTAAAGAAGAGACCGAAACATCTGGCACTGAAACTGTCACTGCTGGGTGTACTTCT
>CACYMQ010000079.1 GCA_902775555.1 uncultured Lachnospiraceae bacterium
ACCTTTGTATTATTCATCTTCTTCATAATCCGTACCTGCCTTTCTTTTTATATTTTGATTGGTTTTTTCTTTGTTTTCGGGTTGTTTCCCTGTTTCTGATGTCACTATAACAACCCTTTCTTTGCAACTTCTTTGCAAAGATCGGATTTTTTGAAAAAAATGTTTTCTCTTTATTTCTGGAACGATTGGGGACGGTTCTGGAACGCCCAGAACCGTCCCCAATCGTTCCATTATTTTTATTCCAAAACTACTGTTTTACTATTTTCAGATTCGTTTAAGCAGTGCATATTATTCTGTATGTACTTAAACAAAAAAGGGGGTGTTTTTATGACACGAGTGAAAAGAAGATTTGCAATATCTATAGCTTTAATGATGGCACTTGGACTCTGTGCCTGCGGAAACAGTGCAGAAAACAAATCCACTGATTCAACAAGTTCAACAGAACAAACGGTTACGGGAACTAATACAGGTGATACTTCTGATACGAAAGATGAAGGGCGGCCAGGGAATCCGCCGGGAGATCCGCCGGAAGGTGCACCGGGTGGAAGCGGCGGACCCGGCGGTGCACCGGGAGGAGGAAGCGGCGGACCCGGCGGTGCACCGGGAGGAGGAAGCAGTAGTTCGGACATCACATATTCCGGCGCTGCTATGATTTCTTCCGCCGATACTCAGAGCGGACAGAACTATTCCAGTTCTACTTCCGATGAAAGCGCCTTACTGGTCAGCACATCCGATGACGTGACGATCACAGATCCCACTGTAACAAAATCCGGGGATTCGGATGGTGGCGATAACTGCAACTTCTATGGTCTGAATGCGGCAGTTCTTGTTAAGGACGGAACCACAACCACCATTACCGGAGGAACGATCACATCGGATGCATCAGGAGCGAATGGTGTTTTCTGTTACGGTGGCAATAGTGGTCAGAATGGTGCAGAGGGTGACAAAACTACACTGATCATCCGTGATACAAAGATCGTTACCACGGGAGACGGTTCCGGTGGCATCATGACAACCGGCGGTGGTGTGACGCAGGCTTACAATCTGGATGTAACAACCTCCGGCCAGTCATCCGCAGCGATCCGTACCGATCGTGGCGGTGGAACAGTGACAGTGGATGGAGGGACCTATACATCGAACGGCCTTGGATCACCGGCAATCTATTCGACGGCAGATATTACCGTCTCCAATGCAACGCTGGTATCCAATCTCTCTGAAGGCGTTTGCATCGAGGGATTGAATTCCATTACGCTGAACAACTGTGACCTGACAGCAAATAATACCAAATGTAATGGGAATGCGACATTTTATGATACGATCATGATCTATCAGTCCATGTCCGGCGATGCGGCCAGTGGTACCAGCAGTTTTACCATGACCGGCGGGAGTCTTACCAGCAAAAACGGACATGTGTTCCATGTGACAAATACAAACGCGGTCATTACTCTGTCAGATGTAACTATAACAAATGAAGATGCAGACGATATTCTGCTCTCAGTGTGTGCGGATGGATGGAGCGGTGGAAGCAACATTGCAACAATGAATGCCAGCTCCCAGAAGCTCAGCGGCGCGATCAAGGTTGGAAGTGATTCCACGCTTACGCTGAATCTGACCGATGGATCTACATGGACCGGGTATGTGGACGGAAATATCACAAATGCAAAAGGAGACACAGTTTCAACAGAAGTCGGTACAGTATCCGTTACTTTGGATTCCACAAGTACCTGGACGCTTTCGGAAGACAGCTATGTAACAGAGTTCACCGGCGACACATCGAATGTGATTAGCAATGGATATACATTATATGTAAATGGTGTTGCACTGACAGGAACGCATTAAAACCTATACGTAAAAGATTTCACAGATACGATATTTTTACCGAAACGGCTTTCTTTTGCTCATCCGGGGTTCAAGGATTGATATACTGCAACGAGAACCTATATTGCCGGCCTATATCAATGATTGTGGTAGATGATCAACGCTTATGTGGCTCTGGTTCACAAAGCCTCTATTCACATGAGCGGAAGATGTGATACACTCTTATATAGTACATAAAAACAGAAATGTCTTTTTCCAGAAAAGGGCATTACGCGTGCCGGGGCGGGAGGATACGAGATACCCGACCGGGAGAGCAGAAAAAATCGGGATATAGAATAGACAGTGTGGTATAAAGGAACTGCACCGGGATGAGGTGACGCCATGAAAGGATGGATTGAGGGGATTCAGGAATCCATAGATCATATAGAAAAGAACCTGACGGAAGAGCTGGACATAGAGGATATCGCAAGGAAGGCAGCACTTTCTTCCTTCTATTACCAGCGTATCTTCGGCGCTCTCTGCGGAATGTCCGTTGGCGAATATATCCGGGCACGCCGGATGACGGTGGCAGCCCAGGAGCTTTCCTGCTCTGACCGCAAGGTGATCGATATAGCCCTGAAATACGGATATGATTCACCGGACAGTTTTACGAAGGCATTTCAACGCTTTCATGGCATCACTCCGAAACAGGCGAAGGAGCCGGGAACAGTCCTGCGCTCATTTGCTCCGATGCATATCAAAGTCTCTATGGAGGGCGGAAATATGCTGGATTACAGAATTGTGGAAAAGGCTCCCTTTACGATCGTGGGGATCCAAAGGAGCTTTGATGCCGAAACCGGTTACAGGGAGGTCCCGAGGTTTTGGGAAGAGTGGATGCAGGACAGGAAGGGGCTGACCGGAATGTTCGGCGTATGCACGGACATGGACGGGAAAAACTATGATTACCGGATCGCGGATCTGTATATGCCCTGGAAGGATATCCCGGAGGGATGCAGCACCTGGCAGATCCCAGGCGGTCTGTGGGCACTTTTTACCTGCAGGGGTCCCCTTCCCGACAGTATGCAGCAGGTTAGTGCAAGGATCTGGGCGGAATGGCTTCCTTCCCTGAAGGGATACACCCTGGCGGGAAACTACCTGGTGGAAGTGTATATGCCCCCGGCTGCCACTCCCGCCGGTTCCGCCATTCCCACCGGTTCCGCCGCTCTCACCGGTTCCGCCGATCCCAGAAGCCTCGCGGATACGGTCAGCTATATCTGCGTTCCCTTGAAGAAGAAGGAGGAGTCAGTATGAAGGGCAATAAGGAATTCAGCCTTCTCTACCCGAGAGGGGAGGAAGTGGAGTTTAAGAAGCTTGAGGACAGCGCCTTTCATGATCTTGGTCTTGATGTGATCTGCAAAGCGGTCACTTCCGAGCCGAAGGAACAGGAGATCATAGCGGATATTCTGTCCTACCTGACTCCGGACCCTGAGGTGACGAATTACAGGCAGGATGTTTTCGAAGATGTAAAGAGTCTTCCGGATATCCGGGGGCGGATCGCGGAGCTGTTTGAGAAGATCGAGTTCAACAGGCAGTTCGGTGTGATAAGAAAATCCAAAGACGAGGTGGAGGGACTATGGCTGCTGATGCATCGCCTGGGCCAGTATCGTGACTATATCACCTGCGTCGATGCCCTGAAGGAGTGCCTTGGCGATACCAGGATCAGATCGAAGGGGCTGAAGGATTTTAAAGCCTATATCGATGAGGTTTACGCGGATGCACATTTCAATGAACTAAAGACGGACCTGGAGCATCTTGTGATGGAAACCTCGGAGATCCAAAGCGTGACCCTGGGACTGAATCTTAACAGCAGGCTTGAAGCCATCAGCATGGGGATCGTTTCGGTGAATAACAAGCCCTTTAAGAAGTCCGGCATCGTAAGCAACTTTGCGGATGGGATCAGCGGTGACAGGATCAGGGAGGGAAATGAGTGGAACGGGGACATGCATTACCGTCTGGTTGATAAAAACAGCAGCCCGGGCTATGCGGGCTTCATCTCCGATATATTAAAGAATACCCATCCGGTGCTCGCCTCTGTGGGGACGAGTACCATGACCTCGATCCCGAAGGGGGACGGGCTGGCAAATGCACCTGCCCAATTTGATGTCACATTGAATAAGATGCTGGATTCCATAGCCAAAAGCTTAAGGCGGACCCTCGATAAATATGCGGATATGGCGCTATATCATATAGCGGATGTGATCCCTGAATTTCTTTACTATATCCGGCTTGCGGAGTTCCTGACAGGGCTTGAGGAGAAGGGCTTTCGGTTTGCAAAGGCCGGGGCGGTCACCGGAGATGACAACCGGATGCGGGCGAAGAACTTCTATAATTTCAAGCTTGCCCTCAGCCTTTCGGACCCGAAGGAGCTTGTGGGTAATGATCTGGATTTTGACACTGATCATACGATCTATATTCTTACCGGTGCCAACCGGGGAGGGAAGACGACTTCGACACAGGGCATCGGACTGCTTTTTGCACTGGCTCAGGGCGGCGTTTTTGTTCCGGCGGATTCCTTTTCATTTGCGCCGGCGGACTGTATATTCACACATTTTCCTGCGGATGAGGATAAGACCATGAATCTGGGACGTCTTGGTGAAGAGTGTATCCGGTTCAGGGAGATCTTCAACGGTGCAACGGCAGAAAGCCTTGTTCTGATGAATGAGACCTTTTCCACAACCTCCTTTGAGGAGGGGTACTATATCGCCTGCGACGCCATCCGGGCGCTTCTTACAAAAAATGTGAGAACGATCTATAATACACATATGTATAAGCTCGGAAAGGATGTGGAGGAATTCTCCGGGCGGCCCGGGAATCTCGGGCAGAAGGCGGCTTCCCTTATTGTTAAGAGTGATGGCGGGAACCGGTCCTTCAGGCTTGCGGTCGCGCCTCCGGAGGGCACATCCTATGCATCCGATATCGCGAAGAAATACGGTGTGACCTTCGACATGCTTGTGGGAGAAGGGAAGACAGAATAAAG
>CACYMQ010000080.1 GCA_902775555.1 uncultured Lachnospiraceae bacterium
ATGGTGGCTTATCATAGAAAACGGAGGCTTGAAATGGTTACAAATGATCAGGGGATCGTATCCCTAAAACACAGAGTGATAGAAGAAGTTGCCCGTCTCGCATGGGACGACAACCTGACAGAAGCGGCGAAGGATGCGCTGGTCTACAAGATCATTCCCGGCCCCATCGCGCAGTACAGATGCTGTATCTACAAGGAACGTGAGATCGTCCGTCAGAGGATCCGTTTGGCAGAAGGGCTCTGTCCCACCGCGGATCCGGATCATCAGTCGGACAGTGTGATCCAGGTGCTTCGTCCCGCCTGCGAGGAGTGTCCCATTTCCTCCTATACGGTGACGGACAACTGCCGCCTCTGCGTGGGCAAGGCATGCCAGAGCTCCTGTAATTTCGGTGCGATCTCCATCGGACACCATCGTTCTCACATCGATCCCGCCAAATGCCGGGAGTGCGGCAAATGCGCCGAGGCCTGTCCTTTCTCAGCGATCGCACACCTGGAGCGCCCCTGCAAGAAGGCCTGCCCCACCGGCGCGATCACATATGACGAGTACGGTGTCTGCCAGATCGATGAAAGCAAATGTGTCCAGTGCGGTCACTGCATCCACAACTGCCCCTTCGGCGCCATCAGCTCGAAGGTGTTCCTGGTGGATATCATCCGTGCCATCAAGGCGGGGAAAAAGGTCATCGCCATGTGCGCACCTGCTACGGAAGGACAGTTCGGTCCGGACATCTCCATGGCATCCATCCGTGCAGCCCTGAAGAAGATCGGGTTTGCGGATATGGTGGAGGTCGGACTCGGTGCCGATATGACGGCGGCCTATGAATCAAAAGAATGGGCGGAGGCTCTGAAGGAGGGCAGAAAGATGACCACCTCCTGCTGCCCCGCATTTATCAATCTGCTCCGCCAGCAGTTCCCGGAGCAGTTCGCAGAGAATAAATCGGAGATCGTATCTCCCATGTGTGCGGTCTCACGTTACCTGAAGGCCGAGAATCCCGGATGCGTCACCGTATTCATCGGTCCCTGCATCGCCAAGAAGGCGGAGTCCCGGGATCCTTCCATCCGGGGGAATGCGGACTTCGTCATAACCTATGGCGAGTTCAGAGCCCTGCTCAGTTCCCGTGACGTGAAACTGGAACCGGTAGATGACAGCTACCAGGAAGCCACCATTTTCGGAAAACGCTTTGCCACCAGCGGCGGCGTGGCGAATGCCGTGATCGAATGCATGAAGGAACGGGGCGTGGATACGGACAACATCAAACTCCGCAAGTGCGCAGGGGGCAAGGAATGTATCCAGGCCATCACTCTCCTGAAATTCGGGAAGCTTCCGGAGGACTTCGTAGAGGGCATGTTCTGCCCAGGCGGGTGTCTGGGAGGTCCCTCCAAACACAAGGCCGAAAATGAGATCGTCAAGGCCAGGGAAAGCCTGCTCCAAAAGGCCGAGGACCGAAAGGTGCTGGAGAATCTGGAGAAGTATCCCATGGACCGCTTCTCCATGTACCGGGACGGACGGATGTGAGCCACAGATATGATGCGAGGAAACGAACCACAGATATGATGCGAGGAATCGACCCTCAGATATGATACGAGGAAATGACCCTCAGGTATGATGCGAGGAAACGACCCTCAGATGTGACCCGCGAACATGACGTACGGATATGACCCACAAATGACCCACAGATGTAACAGAAAAGAGTTGTTTCCTGTCGGTGAAAGTGCTATGATATGGGGAATGTGAATCCATTCACATTCCCCATATTGAAATATGTAAAGAAATCGAGGCGCAACATGGATACTTTAGACATACTCAGGCAGCTGGCGATCATCATTATCGCTGCCAAGGTCTTCGGACTTCTTGCCAGGAAATGCAAGGCTCCCCAGGTAGCCGGCGAGATCATAGCCGGACTCCTTATCGGGCCCAGCCTGTTCAACCTGGTAAGCTCCTCCGACTTTCTGGCCGGTATGGCCGAGATCGGGGTCATCATCCTGATGTTCACAGCCGGTCTGGAGACAAATATCTCCGACCTGAAGAAAACCGGTGCAAAGGCCACCATCATCGCCTGTACCGGAGTATTCGTCCCCCTGATCTTCGGAGCCCTGCTGTATATGTGCTTCTACGGATTCTCCGCCATCGGAAGTGAGAGCTTCTACAAGGCGATCTTCATCGGGACCATCCTTACAGCAACCTCCGTCAGCATCACGGTACAGACCCTCCGGGAGATGGGAAAGCTGTCCGGAGAACTGGGGCAGACCATCATGAGTGCCGCCATCATCGATGACGTCATCGGCATCATCGTACTGACTGTGGTGATTGGTTTCAAGAAGCCGGATTCCGATGTGCCCAGTGTTCTTCTTCGGACCGTGGCATTCTTCGTGCTGGCCGTCATCCTCGGGATCGTCATCTATAAGCTGTTCAAATGGTACGACAACCGGCATCCCCATACCCGCCGGATCCCCATTCTTGGAATCGCCCTTGCCTTCGCCCTTTCCTATGTGGCGGACAAGTATTTCGGCGTAGCGGACATCACCGGTGCCTATGTAGCCGGCGTGATCCTCTGCTCTCTCAGAGATTCGGACTATATCACGCAGAAGATGGACACCAACTCCTATATCATTTTCGGACCTGTCTTCTTCTGCAGTATCGGACTACAGACAAACATCCGCACCCTGGACACCACGATCCTGTGGTTCTCTCTCGCCTTTGTGGCCGTAGGACTTCTGTCGAAGATCATAGGCTGCGGACTCACTGCAAGACTGCTGGGATATAAGGGGCGTAACGCCCTGAAGGTTGGCTGTGGCATGATGACCCGTGGCGAGGTCGCCCTGATCGTCGCCCAGCGCGGACTGAAGGTCGGCATGCTGGAACCGGCGTATTTCACCGCCGTGATCCTGCTGATCATCGTAAGTTCCATCCTGACACCATTGTTGCTGAAAGCACTCTATGCGAAGGATACGATAGAAGATTCTTCGTCGCTACGCTCCTCAGAATGACACCCATACGTCATCCTGAGCCTACTTGTCATCCTGAGCACAGCGAAGGATCTTATCCCCTAACAACACGAAGGATCCCTCCGATTTCTCGAAGGGATCCTTTTTCTACGCCCTAGTGTTTCCACGCCCGTACCACGGCGGTTCCAACCGCTGCCAGTGCCAGAGCGCCTGTAGCGACAACGCTGCGTACGAAGGGCACGTTGTAGCTCATATCCGCATAACACATATTGATATGGTCATCCAGAAGCGGTGAAAGCATGCGTCTCTCGTGATCCAGCGGCGACATTTCCACATGCGTGCTATGATCGATGATCATGGTTGCACGATACTTCCGTCCGTATTTCGGCCATCGATACGGTACCGTGGACGGATTTCCCGTCTTCGCGAAATTCACCCACATCCTCTGCACCAGATCCGAGATATCCTTACGTCCCTCACGCCCGGTGTAAATGGTCTCCTTCAGATTTCCGAAGACATAGGCCAGCTCCACCGCATGGCAGGCACCGCGGAACGGGATGGTGCTGGGCACCTTCCAGTAATACATGTAGGCCTTTCCGCCATGCTTACAATGCTCCTCCGCCTGACGGATCGCCGGCAGCCGGAACATCACCTCATTATAGAACTCCGTCATCTTCCATAACGGATGCCCTTTCTTCTTCTTTTGAATGAACTTCTTGACCAGCTTCTTTTTCTTCGGATCCAGATCCTTCAGATCATTCTCCAGCTTTACCGGCATTCCGAAACGGTATGGGATGATCCCTCCCAGTTCACCGATCCAGTAATTGATCTCATTGGAATTCGTTCCGATCATCAGATCACAATGTGCCGTCTGTCCCTTGGCATAAGGCAGGTACGGATCCTCCGGGATCAGCACCCCGTCCCTCTGCGGGAAGTTGTTGTATGCATTCAGGTCTTTGTTGAAGAACTGCAGCTTATCCTCGGACAAAGCCACAAGATCATCCATGCTCTTCGCACCGGTCACCTTCAGGAATTTTGCGGTCAGATCCTGACATTCTTTTTTGGAAAATGTGAGTGCGACCGAACCGCTCTCAGCGATCACCCTGTGGAAAAGGCCCTTGGCCTCCTTAATGAAAGGAAGGATCGATACGCTTCCGCCTCCTGCCGATTCACCGAAGATCGTAACATTCTCCGGATCTCCGCCGAAGGCCGCGATATTTCGATGGATCCATTTCAGTGCTTCCACCTGATCCCAGATCCCCAGATTCGGGGCATCCGGGAAATCCTCTCCCCCGGGAACGGAGGAAAAATCCATAAATCCCAAGAGCCCGGTCCGATAACCCACAGTCACCAGAATGATATCCGGATGCGCCGTGATCAGATT
>CACYMQ010000081.1 GCA_902775555.1 uncultured Lachnospiraceae bacterium
GAAGCAAGCTTCTTCAATCTGCGGGAGGAATACTCCGTTCGACTTGCATGTGTTAAGCACGCCGCCAGCGTTTATCCTGAGCCAGGATCAAACTCTCAAGTAAAATTTACACAAATGATCCATGCCGACTCTCTCGCAGCTTCGCTGCTCGATGTCGCGGCTTCGCCGTATGCATCCTCACATGATCATGTCTTGCCGTGAGCTACGCTCCCGCAAGCCAGACATGTTCGTCTGCGCATGGCTCATTTTACGCGCAAAATAAAAGTTTGTAATCCTTAGATCATCCAATCGCTGTGCGATTATCGTAATCCATGTCTTACTGTTGTTTTGGATTTTCATCCGAAAAATAATTTTTTAAAAGAATTATTCGGGGTTGTCATGTTATTAAATTGTGAAAGAACAATATAAAAGCCGCCGCTCTTATGTCCGTCTTACGTAGTCTTTCGTGCGACAGCTTTTATATATTACCATCCGATCAAACGGATGTCAACATCTTTTTTCAAGAAATGTAAACTATTTTTTTCTACTGCGTTTTTCCTTTATTTTTATTGAGAAATCTTCTCTTTACAAAAGATATTCCTTCCTTCAGCACATCCCTGTAGATCAGGGATATCAGGGCCAGGATCACAACGCCGGTCAGAAGATACCACCAGGTAACATGGAAGAAGCATGCCAGCGTCGCCAGAACGGAAACCAGCGCGCACGCCAGGGCAAAGCGGCCGTTGGAATATTTAACGGGATATACTCTGTTCGCAAGTATGGTCCGAAGCACAAAGAACAGGATATAGGATATACCGGTGGAGATTGCCGCTCCCACAGCTCCGAACCGGGTGATAAGGAAGAAGTTGCCGATGATATTCGCCACTGCACAGGCAAGCGAGATCCATACATGATACCCGGACTTCTTCATGAAATTGATCCCCAGCACCGTAGTTTCCGACACCGTGTACATGATTGGCATAAAAGCCAGGAACGGGAAAATGAAGGAAGCATCTCTGTAATCGGAACCGAGGAAATAGATAATGATATCCTTTGTGAGCAGGACCAGCACAAAGAGCATGAGCATACCATAGGATACCAGGCGGTTGATCCGTATATAAAACTGCCGGTCCCCGGGATCCTTATTAAAATGCTCGAATGCCACAGGCATCCAGAAAGTCGAGAAGACCGTCTGTACCTGTGAGA
This sequence comes from uncultured Lachnospiraceae bacterium, assembly GCA_902775555.1. GTDB lineage: Bacteria > Bacillota > Clostridia > Lachnospirales > Lachnospiraceae > Eubacterium_Q. The sequence goes on from CACYMQ010000081.1 coordinate 1,186, forward strand.
TCAGATTCACGATGTTCTGCGCTCCCGTATAAAGCCCGATCTGGTCATAATCCGTCAGCTCCTTCAACATGAACTTGTCCGTTGAATGGAAGATGATCGTGATCGTAGTGGAGAAAATAAAAGGAATGCCGTACCTGAGAAGCTGGTCCCTGTCCGTCTTCAGTTCCTTTGACTGCGCTTTCCGTGCTGACCGGAAGCTGTCCTTTTCAACATAGACCGCCCCCAGGATCACCACGATCTCCGCGATCGTCACCGGAAGGATCAGCGTGATGCTCTTTCCGCCGAAGGCAAGATAGAAAAGCAGGATCGCCAGGAGGAGATACGCCAGTTTCCGAAGGATATTCAGAACCGAGTACACCACCGCTTTCTGCGCCATCCGCACCTTCATCAAAAGGAAGCGATCTGCCACCAGACCGAGAAGATAGATGCAGAAAAGAACCGTGATGACAAACGACGGTTCCCCCACAAGGTATTCGGAGAAAAGATCACTGAAAAGGAGCAGCAAAACGGATGCTCCCGCTGTAAGAAGCATGGGGAACACCATACATTTCTTCAGGAGCATTACCCTCGAATGTTCATCTTCATCATAATAGAAGCGTACATATGACTGATCCAGTCCCAGATACAGGAAGGAGGATACAAGCCCTCCTACTGTAATGAACATGGAGTACTTTCCCATCTCCTCCGTAGAGATCAACCGGGTAAGTATCATGGTGGAAAGGAATCCCACCACCAGAGTGACCAGGGATCCCACCGCATATTTAGAGAAAGTTTTCAATAGATTCATGGACTATTCTCCACCCTTTTCTCCATTTCTTTCATCAAGAACCGACCGATAGATCTCCGTCAGTCTTTCGGAAATGATCTCCGGAGAAAAATGTGTCACCGCATATTCCCTGATCTCTGCCGGACGATACTCTGCGGCAGTATGATACATTTCCTCCATCACGTCCGCCAACGTATCCGGAGAATCATAATGCCCGACCTTCCCTGCAGCTTCGGGAACGAACTCCTCCGGTCCTCCGCAGATCGTTGCGATCACGGGAAGTCCGGCCATCATGGCCTCTGCATAGACAACGCCGAAGGTTTCCCGCTCCGAAGGCAGGACAAAACAATCTGCCCGTGAAAAGCAGTCTGCGATCTCTCTTCGTGTCAGCCTGCCCGTAAAGGTGACACGTTCTCCCAGTCTGAGGGATGCTGCAAGCTTCTCCAGTTTCTGTCTCTCTTCTCCTTCACCGACCACATCCAGAACCGCCTCCGGGCATTTATCCTTTATCAATGAAAAAGCCCGGATCAGAAGATCGATCCTCTTTCTGGGATTGAGATTCGAAACCGAAATGAAACGGAAGCCGTCATGTCCTGTTCTGTCCTTCCTGCAAAAGACATTTCCGTCTATGATATTATGAACCACTTCACTGCGGACACCGGTAAGCCGGAGGATATTATCTGCCAGAAGCCGGCTGACAGAGATCAGACAGTCCGCAGACGTATACGCTTTCTCCGCTGTCTTCAGCAGTTTCTTCGAAACCTCCTGTCCCGCCATGATCGAAGAATGTTCCGTGATCACGAGCGGTATCCCTGTTTTCTCCGACAGCCGTGCAGCCATCCCTCCGTATTCCGTAAAATGGGCATGGATGATATCAGGCTTCTGCTCTCCCGAATACACCTTTTTATACATTTTTAACAGGATCCGGCTCCCGCACTTCACCATAAGTCCGGGAGAAACCGCGCCGATGGGATAAGACCCGATATATACACGGATCCCGTCGATCATTTTCTCAAAACGGCCAAATCCTCTTCTCCTTCGGATCGACCGAAGATCCAGAACAAAAAGCGTCACCTCATGTCCGGCCTTTGACAATGCTCTCGCCTGATCCATTTCAAAGATCCCGTTCAGGGGATTCTCCTTCGTGGGGATGCCACGTGATATTATAAGCAGTTTCATATGTCCTGGGCCCTCTTCATCCGCATCCCGGGCATGCAGCCGGTCAGCGGGCTCTTCCTTACAGTGTCCGGTATAATGCCAGTAATTTTTCCTCTTCTTTTTCCCATGTGCAGTTCTCCGTCACATAGGCATGTCCCTTCCGTCCCATTTCCTCTGCCTTCCGACGATCGGAAAGGAGCCCGCTGATGGCTTCGGCGATGGCATCCGTATCCTCGGGATCCACGCATATCCCGCCTCCGCTCTCCTCAGCAACCTTTCTCCATCCGGGAAAATCCGAGCATACAAAAGGGATCCCCGCGGCCATATATTCATACATTTTGATCGGCTGTGAATAGAAATAATTCTCGATCGGCTTCAATATACAGAGGCCTACCACGGATCTTCCGTACAGTTCATTTACGCCTGCCCGGTCCAGCCGGCCGATATACCGTACATTTTCTTCCGTAACCTCCGCATGATCGCCGGCGATCTGAAGCTCCCCCGGAACCTTCTTCATGGCATTCTTCATGATACTCTCACCACGGTTCTCATCAATGCCGCCTGCGTAACATACGACGGCATCCCTCTCATCAAATGAACCCTCCTGAAAGATCACATCATCCAGTTTCGGATAGTTATTAACAACGACAACACGCTTCGCCCGCCCGGCAAATTTCTCTGCGATATGCGGGGTTGCCGCAACAACGGCGTCCAGCCTTTTTACCACATGCGTCTCATATCTTTGGTAGATCCCCGAAACCAGTTTCCGCAGGACCCCGGGGATCCAGTACTTATCCATGATCTGTCCGGGTACATCCTCATGGCTGTCGAAGATCACCTTCTTCCCCCGCTTCTTAAGCTTCAGGCCGTAAGGCAGCAGTTCGGGATCATGAAAATGATACACATCCGCATCCA
>CACYMQ010000082.1 GCA_902775555.1 uncultured Lachnospiraceae bacterium
ACCTCCTTTGACGGCTTTAAAAAACTAGCTAGTTTTACGAGTTTTTTAGAGTCTATCAAAAATCGGGTTATACTGGAAGGCGAGTGATTTGACGTTTACCTTTTTGCGCCTTGCGGCGCGCTTGAAACTGAATACAACATTCGTGATGGATAACCGTCGGATTCTGACGGGGTAAGTATACCCTGTCAGGTTCGGCGGTTTTTGTCATATAAGAAATACAAGGAGGATTTCACATGAAGAAAAAACGAAAATTAGGAAGGAAGCTGCTGAGCTTTTTGCTCACGCTGGCGATGATCGTAGGGCTGATGCCGGGGATGGGGTTGACGGCGCTGGCTCAGGAATACTCGGGTAGTATATATGATGATTTGCAACCGGGTGATATCTTGAAACCAGGCGCAGATTGTTCTGAAAAAATGACGGTTATACTCCAAGCCAATGGGTGGGGGGAAAGTTGGGAAGTATCCACCGAAGATAAACAGTTCGATGCAGAGTACGGTGTGAGAATTGACGGCTATGATGGCTATATATATGATAATGACGATAACCCTTGTTATCCTTATGCCAACGGCGAAATAGTCAGAGCATGGGAGGTCGTTTCCGTAGCGGATGGCGAGAATTGGGATGATCCAAAGACTATCACGCTCACCGGGTATGCGCCGCCTGCGCGTACGCCGGTGACAGAGATCGACAGTAATACTACGCTGACTCAAAACATCGAGGGTTATGTTACGATAACCGGCAATGTCACGCTGGATCTCGCTGGTTATACTATTACCGGTGGTGGCTACCACAGCACGGTCATAATCAACAATAACTCTACGCTGACGCTGACCGACAGCAGCTCCGGTAAAACCGGCACCATTACCGGTGGCGGTGGAGAAGAAGGTGGTGGCGTACTCGTCAAAGGCCATGCGACTTTTAATATGCAGGGAGGCAAAATTAAAAATAACAAGGCAACCAACGGCGGCGGTGTAGCGGTCGAAGAAGGTGCGACATTCAGCATGACCGGTGGCACGATCACTGGAAACAACGCAGACCAATACGGCGGCGGCGTGTATTTTGACGGTACGACATTCAGCATGACGGGTGGAATCATAAGCAATAACAAGGCTACCGCCGGCGATGGCGGCGGAGTGATGATCAACAGTGGTAGTTTCACTATGTCCGGTGATTCTATAATTCAGAACAATTCTGTAGAATCAGGTAACGGCGGTGGTGTGCATGTGTACAGGGGATCATTCTCACTGCAAAACGGCACAATCAGCAACAACAGTTGCTTTCTTGACGGCGGCGGTGTAAGTCTCAGCCCCGACGTAACGTTTAATATGACCGGTGGTGCAATCAAAGAGAATACTGCTGATGCAGGTGGTGGCGTACGCAATTTTGGTAGTAATTTCAATATGTCCAATGGCTTGATCGATGCGAATAGAGCTAATAAGGAAGGCGGCGGCGTCTATCAATATTCTGCTATCCAGGCTGTGTTCACCATGACAGGTGGTAGCATTACCAACAACATCAGCGGAAGTAATGGATATGCCGGTGTTTGTATCACAGGTAAGGGATCGTTTAATCTCTCTGGCGGTGCGGTAATTGACGGTAACAAACATGATGGTACCGAGGAAGACATTTGCCTTTATCCAGGCAATATGATAAAGGTTACAGGAACACTTACAGCGGAAAATACCATGAGTGTGCGCCTGACGAATAACCAAGGAAAAGATAGTCTGACCGGAACGATTGCACAGGGGAGTGGCTATACGCTGACAGAGGCAGACGGTGCGAAATTCGTTGCCAGCACAAGTAATTGCAAGGCTGTGTATGACAGCGAGAACCAAAAAGAACAACTCGTGGCAGCTTATTCTGTTACTTACAATGGTAACGGGAACACAGACGGCGTTGTACCAGTGGACAGCGACAGCCCATATCTTAACGGAAGTACTGTCACTGTCCTCGGCAATACGGGTAGTCTTGCCAAGACGAATTATGTCTTTGATGGTTGGAACACGGCAGCGAATGGCAGTGGAACTCCTTACGAGCCTGATGCAACTTTTGACATCACAGGCAACATAACTCTCTATGCCCAGTGGAAACAGACGCATACCCACAGTTGGAGTTATGCCATAGGTACAGGAGAAAAAGCTAACACTATCACTGCAACCTGTGATGGCGATGGTGACTGCGAATATAAGACCAATGGCATCACGCTGACTATTGTCGCGCCCACGCTGACCACCTATGGTGGCACGGGCGACGCGGCGGCGACACTGGATGGGTTGGACGCTTTCAATCTTGCAACCAGCAAGACCATTGCCGCGACCGACATCAAGTACATCGGTAGAGATGGTACGACCTATGAGGAAAAAACGGACGCTCCTGCAGAAGCGGGCAAGTATACGGCAAAAATTACAGTGGAGGAAAAGACCGCCTTTGTGAATTATGAGATCGCAAAAGTGAATCCCACCGCACCGACCGGCTTGACTGCAACCTATGGGCAGACACTGGCAGATGTGACGCTGCCTGATGGCTGGACATGGGCAGACAGCACGCAGAGCGTCGGCAATGTCGTTGACCCGGCGGCGACCTTCAAGGCGAACTTTGCCGGAGATGATAACTATAAAGCCGCTTCCAACGTGGACGTGACTGTGACGGTCAGCAAGGCAGATGCGACTACGGCGATGCAGGCAGCATCCGTTTCCATCGCAGGTACATCCGGTAAGACCGCAACGGTCAGCTACACGCTCCCGGATGGCGCAAGCTATGGCGCGGTGACGAACAGCAATACCGAGTTCTTTACTGTAGACACCACAAGCGGCATTGTCCTCACGGCAGCAAAGAATTGGACGGCTTCGGACTGGGCGACGGACACATCAAAAACCTTTACCGTACTGGTAAGCGGCGCGACGAACTATAACGACTACACGCTGACCGTGACCGTCACGCCGACCTACAAGGCGACGCAGACCATCACTGCTGCTGATGTGACCGCGACCTACGGCGACACGAATGCAAAGATTGAAGCAACTATCACCTCCGGCGGCGGAACATTGAGCTATACGGTCAAGAGTGGCGATGCCGTGACTGTGAATGAAAATACCGGCGCACTGACCATCGTCAAAGCGGGCAGCGCGGTTATTACTGTCACAGCGGCGGAGAATGATACATACGCGGCTGCGACCAAAGACGTGAACGTGACCGTCAACACCAAGGCTATGACCGTCAGCGCAGAAAACGTGAACGTGTATGTTGACGGACAGCCCCACGGCATTACCGTCAACGTGACGGAACCGGCGACGGGCTATACTGTCAAGTATGGAACGGAAGCTGGAACCTATGATCAGACTACCAGCCCGACCCAGACTGAAGTTGGAGAAAAGACTGTTTATTATCAGGTGACGGCAGACAACTACACCACATACACTGGTATCGCGAAAGTGACGGTTAGCGCCAAGCAGACACAGACGATTACTGCTGAAAACGTGACCGCTGCCTACGGTGACACTGGCAAGAGCATCGAGGCCAGCACCTCAGGCGATGGAACACTGAGCTATGCGGTCAAGAGCGGCGACGCTGTGACCGTGAATGAAACCACAGGCGCGTTGACCATCGTGAAAGCGGGCAGTGCGGTCATCACCGTCACCGCCTCCGAGACCGATACTTACGCACAGGCCACCAAGGAAGTGACCGTAACCATCAACAAGGCAAACGCAGTAGCGGCAACCGTCACCGCGAACACCCTGACCTATACCGGCTCTGCACAGGAACTTGTGACCGTGACCGGTACACCGACCTGCGGCACTATGTACTATGCTCTCGGCACCGCAACAGAAGCAACTGAGCAATATACCACATCCATCCCCACAGAAACCAACGCCGGAACTTATTATGTCTGGTATAAGGTTACAGGAGATGAAAATCATAATGATACAGAACCTGCGTATGTTACTTCAACCGTCTTGAGAATGAGGATAAGGCTTTGGTACTGAAGGATAGTGATATCCCCGCAGTAGGAAGCAAACCTGCTGCCGACTTCAAGGCCGGAAGTTGGGATGTAACTCCGGATTCCAAGAAGGCAGTTACGAAAGACACAACCTACACGTATACGTACGCAAAGAAGGAAGAAACTCAGAAGTATTCCAAGGAATGGGTTGACGGAAAATGGTACAATAAAGACGGCACGCAGACCTACAAGCCGCTGGGTTCCTGGAAGAAGGACGGATCAAACTGGAAGTATGTAGATGCTTCCGGCTGGTATCCGAAGAACCAGTGGCAGAAGATCGACTTTAAGTGGTATTTCTTCGATCAGAAAGGCCATATGCTGAAGGACGCTTATCAGAAGGATGCATCCGGTAAGATCTGGTATATCGGTAAGAACGGAGCATGGGATGAGAAATCGGCCGTGATCGGATGGAAGAAGGACAGCAAGGGCTGGTGGTTCGGTCTGTACGGAAATGATTATCTGAAGAACACCTGGAAGATGATCAACGGAAACTGGTACTACTTTAAGTCGGATGGCTACATGGCCATGAACGAATTCGTTCAGGGCTGGTGGCTTAACAAGGCCGGCGCATGGAAGGATCCGGTACACTACAGCTGGTTTAAAACCGGAGGAAAGTGGTGGTACGGAACCAAGGATGGATGGTATGCAAAGAGCAAATCCTACACCATCGACGGTAAGAAGTATACCTTTGACAAGAAGGGCTACACGAAGTAAACATTAAGCTTTATGGCAGGACCCGGCATTATATACGCCGGGTTCTGTTCATTTGGAGAAAACTATAAGGTTCAGTGGTAAAAAGAAATAAACAAAGGTCGGATTGATTTCCGGGCTTTGTGCATCAGAACAAGGGAAACAACCCGAAAAATGGACTGGAAAAAATTTGAAAAGGAGAAAGCGTACTTATGCTTGACAAAAATGCGACATTGGGTTAAATTTATTCAAAAGAAAACGCGACTTTGGGGATGATGCGCCCAAAAGAAAATGCGAAGGAGATTGCCGGTAATGTTTAAGCGTAAAGTATATGATGCACTTCTGGAATGGAAAAAGGAATCTGATGGACAAACAGCAGCTATGATCGAGGGGGCGAGACGAATCGGTAAGTCTACAGTGGCTGAAGAATTTGCTAAAAACGAGTATGAAAGCTACATACTGATTGATTTTTCTATCGCATCCAAGGCTACCAGAGATCTGTTTGAGGATATTTCGGATCTTAACTATCTTTTCCTTCAGCTACAGCTTCAGTATAAGGCTGATCTGAAAGAGAGAAAATCGGTTATCATTTTTGACGAAGTGCAGAAATGTCCGTTAGCCCGTCAGGCTATAAAGCATCTTGTCAAGGATCACCGGTATGATTATATTGAGACCGGCTCACTTATTTCCATAAAGAAGAATGTGAAAGATATCGTTATTCCGAGTGAAGAACGGAAGATCAATATGTATCCCATGGATTATGAGGAGTTTCTTTGGGCGATAGGCGACAATTCAAGCCATAATGTCATAAAGCAGTTTTTTGAAATGGGAAAACCTCTTGGACAGCAAACAAACAGAAAACTACTTCGGGATTTCAGACTATATATGCTCGTCGGTGGAATGCCGCAGGCTGTAGAGGCGTATATTAACACGAATAATTTCAAAAAGGTTGATTCTGTAAAGCGGGATATCCTGAATCTTTATGAAGATGATTTTATAAAGATTGATTCCACAGGGAGGGCATCCATGCTCTTTGATGCGATACCGGCACAGCTAAACAAGAATACCTGTCGGTATCATGTGAGCACCGCGCTGAAAAGAGATGTCAGGGCGGATGATCTTCTTCAACTGATCGCGGAGATGAAAGATTCAAAGACAGTGCTTGTTTCCTACCACGCAGATAATCCCAATGTGGGAATGTCGGCAACCATAGATCTTGCGAAGTTTAAGATGTTTGTCTGTGATACAGGACTATTTACGACGCTCATGTTCAAGGACAGGGATTTTACCGAGAATGAGATTTACGAGAAGCTTCTGAGTGATAAGCTGTCTGCTAATCTTGGCTATCTGTATGAAAATGTGGTAGCCCAAATGCTTACGGCAACAGGAAATGAACTGTTTTACCACACTTTCATGAATCCCTCGTCCAGACATAACTACGAAGTGGATTTTCTGATAACGCGAAAAAATAAGGTATGTCCCTTGGAGATTAAGTCTTCGGGATACAAGAAACATGCTTCATTGGATCATTTTTGTGAGAAGTATTCTGACCGAATTCTTAAGAAGTATCTTGTATATACCAAGGACTATGCAAAGGATAAAGATGTGATCTGCCTTCCTATATATATGCTTCAGTTTATCTGAGAGTCCGCATGATAATCCATCAGGAAGCGGATTTTGGCGTTACGCTGAATACTTATACAGAAGCAGGAGGATGCCGATAAAGAGATCCAGAAGCTGGGCATGAGGAAAGAAAAGTTTTTGAAGGGTAAGAAGAAATGGTAAGAATACTGTTCGTATGCTGGGGCAACATCTGCCGTTCTCCCATGTGTGAATTCGTAATGAAGGATATGGTGGAGAAGGCCGGGCTTGCAGACCATTTTTATATCGAGTCCGCGGCTACCAGCAGTGAAGAGATCTGGGGAGGCCGTGGAAATCCGGTCTATCCGCCTGCCAGGGAGGAGCTGGCGCGGCACGGGCTTCACTGTGATGGGAAGTACGCCCGGAAGATGACAAAGGATGACTATGACCGGTTTGACTATCTGATCGGTATGGAACAGCTGAATATCCGTTACATGCTCCAGATCGCGGGCGGGGATCCGGAGGGGAAAATCTCCACGCTGCTCAGCTTCGCGGGTCTGGATCGGGGGATCGCGGATCCCTGGTACACGGGAGACTTCAGGTCCACCTATAAGGATGTGGTGCTGGGCTGCGAAGCACTGATGCAGCATGTGATTAAAAACGGTGAAATACACTGATGAAGCACATGACCGGGAAGAGTGAAATATACAGATGCATCTGCCGGTAGCAAAGCGTTTTTGCCCCGGCATCATAATATGGCAGGTCGTATAGGGACAGAGGAAATAAAGGAGGCGGAGAAACATTATGCCACCGGGAGGAAGACCAGGAGGCCCCATGGGGCGATTTATGACAGAGGAGGAGAAGGCGAGCCAGCCGAAGATCACGGGGGCTCTGCTGAAGAGAGTATTCTCCTATCTGAAACCATATTGGAAGCAGTTCGTGCTGGTTCTTATATGTATAGGGCTGTCATCAACACTGGCACTTATGCCCTCGATCCTGACAGGAAAGATCATCGATGAAGGTCTCATCGGACAGAACATGCGGCTGCTTGTGATCTATATCCTGTTATCCCTGGGTATGACCTTCGGTGCAAATCTGATCGGAGTTGCGGAAGCGTATATCAACACCTGGATCGCTCAGCATATCACCTTTGATATGCGAAATCAGATGTTCCGACATTTACAGAAAATGTCCCAACGCTTTTTCACCGCGAATAATCAGGGCGACATCATCACCCGTATGACCAGTGATATCGACGGAGTGGAGTCCGTGATCACGAATACCTTCAAGAGTATTCTCTCGAATTCCATTACTTTGGTGGTTGCGCTGGTTGCCATGTTCCAGAAGAACTGGATGCTTGCACTGCTGGGTATCGCGGTGATCCCGCTTTTTGTGATCCCTACCCGGAAGGCGGGGAAGACCCGGTGGAAGCTGACCCGGGAAGCCCAGGACTGCAACGATGAGGTTAACGGGATCCTGAACGAGACCCTGTCCGTCAGCGGACAGCTTCTGGTGAAGCTCTTCGGAAAGGAAGAGAAGGAGACGAAGCGTTACGAGGAAGTAAACGACCGGATGGTTCGGCTGAATATCAAGGAGCGTATGGCCGGTAAATGGTTCTTCGTGGTCCTGCAGACCGTCACCAGTATCGGACCGATGCTGCTCTATCTGGTGGGCGGTATCCTGATCATGAAATATGACAGCTCCATTACGGTGGGTGATATCACCGTGCTGGTTGCTCTGCTTGGCAAGACCTATATGCCCGTGAACAGTCTGCTGAATATCCAGGTGGACTGGATGCGTTCCATGGCGCTCTTCACCCGTATCTTCGAATACTTCGATATGCCGGTGGAGATCGAGAATCCGGAGAATCCGGAGATACCGGCGGTATCCAACGGCGAAGTGGAATTCCGGGATGTAAGCTTCTCCTATGATGAGGAACGTCAGATCCTGAAGCATGTGAGCTTTAAGCTGGAAAGTGGTCATAGCGTGGCCATCGTCGGCCCCTCCGGTTCCGGCAAGAGTACCATCATCAATCTGATCCCCAGGCTCTATGACGTAAATGAGGGAACCGTATTCTTCGACGGCATCGATGTAAGGAAACAGGACCTGACGCATTTGCGGAATGCCATCGGCGTGGTGTCGCAGGAGACTTATCTCTTCAACGGCTCTATCCGGGATAATCTCAGGTATGCCAGGGAGGACGCCACAGAGGAGGAAATGATCGAAGCCTGCAAAAAGGCGAATATCTATGACTTTATCGAAAAGCAGGAGAAGGGGCTGGATACCATGGTGGGAAACCGGGGACTGAAGCTTTCCGGCGGGGAAAAGCAGAGGATCTCCATCGCCCGGGTACTGTTAAAGGATCCGTCGCTGCTGGTATTCGATGAGGCAACCTCCGCGCTGGACTCCATTTCCGAAAGCAAGATCCAGGAGGCTATCGATCCCATCATAGCAGAGCGGACCAGTATCCTGATCGCGCATCGTCTTTCCACCATTCTGGCGGCGGACGAGATCCTGGTGGTGAAGGACGGAGAGATCGTGGAGCGGGGACACCATAAGGAACTGGTGAACCGGGGCGGAGTATATACGGAGCTCTACAGGACGCAGTTCCGTTCGGATGACGGACAGGATACGGCGGAGACTGTGGTGCAGAGGGAAGGATATTCCGAGGGTGAATAGCACTCATGCCGGCTGGACAGGGGTATTCCGAGGGTGAATAGCATGCAGTCGGTTGGACAAGGTTATACCGAGGGTGAATAGCATGCGTGTCGGCTGGACAAGGTTATTCCGAGGGTGAATAGCATGCGTGTCGGCTGGATTTAAGGAAGCGGAGTGGGGGTCTATACGGTAAGGACATGATCTATACGATATTCGACAACTGCATTATATTGCTGCTGCTGATCGCAGGTCTTTTCTTCGGAGAAGAGGCGGCGCTTCTGATCATCACGGCGGGACTCCTCATCATTCTGGTCACCTATCGTTCGTTTGAGGAGAAGCCGGCCATACCGGTGATCATGGTCGAGACTGCATTGATGATCTGCTTTGCGGGGCTTTCGGGAAGCTGGACCGGCTGTATCATTTTCTTCCTGCTGCATGAGATACCTGCATGGGTCCGCGGGCTTTGCGGCGTGCTCCTGTCAGTTCTCTCGGAACAAGTGATCCAAAGAAACATGACGCCGGCAGAGAGTGTCCTGCATGCCCTGCTTCTGACTGTGGTTTACATAATTCTTGAATGCATTTTCATCCTGATCCGACGGATGAAGGCGCAGAAGCAGAAGGAGGAAGAGAGGATCCGCGCTTCCAATGTCAGTGAAATGCA
>CACYMQ010000083.1 GCA_902775555.1 uncultured Lachnospiraceae bacterium
TATTGTTATGATGCGATCGTCATGTCAACCCTCGTGGATGAAGGGTATCTTCGTGTGCTTCCGGATATCATCGATACCGGCAGGGTCTTTCCCTGGATCCTCGACCGGAGCCGTATCCATAATAAGATTTACGGCATCCCTCTGATGGCCTGCTCCAATGTCCTCATCTGCAGGGAAGAGGATGATTTCCCCATGTCCAATATCTTCGATATTCCGCAGGAACTTGCAGCGCCGCTGAAGTCCATGGCATACTTTTATTATCTCTATGCATTTTGCACCATTCAGGGGCCGGAAGATTCGGTCAACCGGACGATCAAACAGCTTAAGCTTCTCATGAATAACGACACATATGAGAATTCACACTTTGCGACTTATGATGGCTTTACCCGGTTTATGAACGGCGATTGCAAATATATCATCGGATTTACCGAGGATATCCGGCGTTTTGATACCGGCAGATACAAGGTCCGGACACTGAACCTGTCCGACAACCCAACCAATGAAATGCCGCTCTATCCTGTGGATCTTGCATCTCTCGGCAGGGATGTTTCGGGAGATAAGCTGCTGGATTGTCTTGACCTGATGGAGATCATTTCCAATAGTGATTTTATCTATGATATCTGCTACGTGGACGGGAAACTTCAGTATATGCTTCCCACGGACATGACACTCTACCCACGGCTTGCCGAAGCAGACCCTGTATAACGACTTTTTCGAATTTATCAGCGATGAGAATAATGGCATCCTGAGATTCGGAAAGCACTTCTACGAGATCTTCCCGGAACGGGAGAAAAAAATCCTGGAAATCCTGAACAGTTAGGTTATTGTATAGTCCCTGAGGATCTCCAGGGCCTTCTGCCTTATTTCCTCCGAAACCCTGAGATTACGGAAGGCACCGGTGAAATGCCATTTGTCCGAGGGTATATCCTGCAGGATATGATACAGATCGACGGTTTCCTCCTTCGTACAGGGATGGGTACACATGCCGTAACTGGCTTCATCCCACCATTTTATGGACGAATCTCCGGTATACGTGAAATTGGATGCCAGAACGATCTTATCCGGTTCCTTCGGACGGTAGTAGGCTGAACATTTTGCGGTATCGAACAGGAGCCCTTTCACTTCGAAGCCACCCTCCATCCACGCATCTCCCATCCTGTAGAAGCAGATCTCACAGTTCCCATCGGATGAAAAGGTCTCGATCTCATAAGTGAGGCTGCCATCCCTGTAGATGCTGTCATAGATCCGGCCGAGATCTTCCGTTCTGCCTTTTACTGCCTTCCAGCCGTTTTCCGGCAGCCAGATCTCCACATCATAATCATCGAGCATATCGTCCTTCAGTCCGATGGCATAGGTTATGGTATCCTCTGTCCACGAGTATCCGAGTCCCTGAAGTTTTTCCAGCCCGTACTTTGCCGACATCTCGTCCCAGAAGGCCCCGATGGTCTGATACTGTTCTTCATTCTTTGTGGAGAATTCCCTGGACACGCCATAAAAGTACCCGGACTCCCGTTTGCAGTCATACTGCGGATAGTCATCCGAGTCCTTTCCCGGGGAGATTGTTTTTGCCACATGAACCGTCCGGGGAGAACTGACCGGTTCATGGACGATCTGTACATTTTCCTGATCTGCTTTATTTCTTTCATTGGCTGCGATGATGATCTGCAGCTTCTCCTCATCCGTAACCGTTCCCAAAACCGTAAGATTATCCAGGAAATATACCGAACCCTCGGGCTTTTCGACCCAATACCACTCACGGAACAGATCCGTATAGAACCTTCCGTTCATGGTCAGCTCTCCCGAAATATAGACGAAGCGCGGAGCGGATGCAGCCTGTTCCAGCCAAAGTATGATATGGCCCCTGCTGATCATCAGCTTCTCAAGCCTTAGGGGTCCTGCTTTAAGATCCCGTTCCATGTAGCCTGCAGTGAACGGGAAGAAATCAAACTTCTTTGTCCCTGTATGAAGGAAGCCCATGGACTCGTACCATTTCCGAAGGATGGTATTCTCCTCCACGATACTGATCTCCATCCTGCCGGCACCCTCTGCCGCAACACGGATCATGGCATCCGTAAGGAGGATTCTTCCTATCCCCGCATGCCTGTATTCCGGAAGGACCGAGAGACTTCCGAGTTCATATCCATTCTCCGTAGGAAGCAGATTATAGTAACCGACCAGCTGCTCCTCCTTGAAGCATCCATACATGGATCTATGCTGCTCCGTCATCCAGTATAAAACCTTTTCTTCCGTGGTTGAAAATGCAGTGAATCCGGGGGCATTTTCCTCAGTAAACCCGAATTCCTCCGCCACGGTCCGGAAGCTGCGTCGTATCACACTGACGCAATCCGTAATATCCGCCTTCCCGACCTTTCTGATGACATACCGTGCTTCTTCCATTGATTTTCCTCCCGATGAAACGATTGGGTGGGACGATTGGGGACGGTTCTGGGCGTCCCAGAACCGTCCCCAATCGTCCCACCACCGTTCCGCTGATCATACGACCGTTCCAAACAATTCCGGATCCGTAAACCGGATCAGTTCGTATCCGATCCCGGCCAGTCCGAAGAAAAGTGTAACGTTATTGTTTGATCTGTCCTCACCTATTCCCAGCTTGTAACATCCGTTTTCATTTTTTCTCGTCACGATATCATTCAGAAGCTTCCCCGCAGCCTCTCTGTCCCCGGTCTCACATAGGGATACAGAAGTGTTTCAATATCAATAAGCGCAAGCCTTCCGTCACATGCAAAAAGATTCTCCAAATGCATATCTTTGGAACCAAGGGTTTTGAGCAATGCCGTTGTACCACCCAATGCATAATAGTACCCGGCTGCCGCCTCTTCTCCTTCGGATATCTTCTTCGTGAGAAACTCTATAACGCCGAATTCCTGTTCAACTGCAAAAGCCTTTGGCATGACAATGATATCATCGAAGTATTTCTTCATAAAATGATATGCCTGAACATCAATCTCACAGCTACGGGGCTTATATACGAGCTTTCCCTGATCGGTTTCGATGATCGCCGTAAACTTCCCATGATTATGCGTGTCACCTGAGCCCTCTATCGATGCAACTGACGTATAAACCCGGCCGTCAAAAAGCAGATTGCTTATCTCCTTCCTGTACCGGTAAAGGTTACCCAGCATCCGGTCATAAAAATGAATGGCATTATCAAACACCTTTTCCACATTCGAAACCATTCGCGAAGGCGGAATGATTTCCCGGTTTATCAGCTTTTGTGTGATCACGGGGCACAGTCGTTTCTTCTCCGCTTTTGTTATGAACTTCAGATCATAACCGGCTAACGGATTATCATCCTTAAGCAGATCAGCCATGACGCTGTAGCAATAGCTTCCGGTAATATGATCAACCTTTGCAAGAACAGCTTCCCTGATATCCTGCTTTGCAGCATCGTCAAGCATAGGATAATATTCCGCAGTCTGCAGCTGCTCCAATCCTTCATCCAGCTTAGCCTCGAAATAAAGCAAAAAACCGTTTTCGGTATCCAGCACACTGTTCTTTACGCTCACGCTTCTCTCCTTTTCATCCCATATTCATTCCGGGCGTCGTTCATCAAGGTTGAACGGAATCATCGATTTATCTACGGCAATACAGTGACATCCTCCCCCACCTGAAGAGGTGGGGGCTTCCTCTCGCCTGCCGGCGAGCTGTCGGTTCTCGTTCGATAGCACTAATGTGCTAAGCATAAGCG
>CACYMQ010000084.1 GCA_902775555.1 uncultured Lachnospiraceae bacterium
CGTACCTCCTGCTACCAGTTCAGGTTCAAAGAAATGGCTTCGCCCCTCTTAGAAGCATTTCTTCAGGATCTCGATCATCCGGTCCACATGCTCCTTCTCCACAATCAGCGGCGGGATAAACCGAACCACATTGCATCCGGCCGAGATCAGTACCAGGCCGTTCTCATGCGCTTTCTTCACCACATCCGCTGCCTTTACATCCTCCGAAAGCTCGATCCCCTGGATCAGCCCCAGACCACGATGATCCACGATGGCCGGGATCTCCTGCTTCAGCGTCTCCAGCGCACCATAGAGGTACGCTCCCACTTCCTTAACATGGGCCAGAAGATCCAGCTCCTTAAACTGTTCCAACACGTTCACACAGGCCGCACTGGCCAGCGGATTTCCTCCGTAGGTCGAGCCATGGTCGCCTGGCACAAGAATGCCTTCTGCCTTGTCATTGACCATAAATGCACCAAGGGGAACACCGCAGCCAACAGCCTTGGCCACCGTAACCACATCCGGCTTCACGCCGTACTGCTCATAGGCGAACATGGTACCGGTCCGTCCCATACCACACTGGATCTCATCCAGGATCAGCAGAAGATCCTTCTCGTCACAGATCCTGCGGATCTCCTCAATAAAGGCTTTATCGGCAGGACGGATCCCGCCTTCCCCCTGTACGGTTTCCAGGATAATGGCGCTGGTCCGGTCATTCACCAGAGCCTTTACACTGTCTATGTCATTGTAGTTAGCAAACCTGATCCCCGGGATCAGCGGTCCGAAGGCTTCCCTGTAATGCGCATTGCCGGTTACGGACAGCGCACCCATGCTCCTGCCGTGGAAGCTGTGTTCCATGGCGATCACCTCATGATCATTCCGTCCGTCCGAGAGATACCCGTATTTCTTGGCAATCTTCAGTGCACCCTCTACCGCCTCGGTTCCGCTGTTGGTAAAGAATACCTTCTTCATGCCTGCAGCTTCCGTAAGCAGCTTCGCCGCCTTCGCCATCGGCTCTGTGTAGTAATAATTGGAGGTGTGGATGATCTTGTCGATCTGCGCCTTCAACGCGTTATTGTAGCTCTCATTTCCGTAGCCCAGCGCAAATACGGCGATCCCTGCGCAGAAGTCCAGATACTCACGTCCGTCATTATCGTAGAGATACACTCCCTGACCATGATCGAAAGCGATCTGGTAACGATTATAGGTATGGATCAGATGGGATTCAGCCGTGCTGATAATTTCATTTGTCGTCATCATAAGATATCACCCTCCTTTACCAGGCAAAACTCTACTAAATGAATAAGATTGTACGATTGTACCACCCGTAGCGGGGTTTTACAACTATTTTCTGAGCTTTGTGCCCTTATTACCGGTGCAGCAGAGCTTCACCCTGCTGAAGGCCACATCCTCCAGCATTCTGTCCGGCTTTCCTGCCAGCGCCTTCTTACGGCTGGTATCAACTCAACCAGGACCTCTCTGGGATTTCTCCCTCCTATCTCCTGCAAAGGCAGGGTGCTACTTTTCTATCAGATCCCCATTTCCCTCAACAAAGCCATAGTTCTCATCCAACACATACCTCCGAACTGCAATATATCCCGGGGGTGTATCAGAATCAAATCTTGTCAGATATATGTAATACTTTTTTCCTTCCCGTAAATGTATGGGGTGTTCAACGTCAGGATCTTCTTTCAGTTCACTAAGCTCCATGGAATACACGTGATGATCAGCAGCATACTGCGGTATCACATTATCCTGTTTCATTTTATTTACTATCCCAGACGCTTCCGAATCGGTGAGACATTTGATATCCGTAAACCGTCCGATATCAGCGAAGTCATTCCTCCAGCCAGGCCAAAGACCAATTCTTCCGTCCGAAAGGAAAATGTAAGAACCATTTGTAGATGGTCGGACAGCTGCACATGCCAACTGAATAGTACTATGTGAATTCACATCCTCATCAGTTACAAGGATCCAAAACTCTTCACCAAAGGTTGTATTCATGTCAACCCCATCCCAGGCTATGCGATACTGTCCAACCGGCAAATCAACATTCATTTTTCCATTTTTATCAAATGTTCCACCAAGGGGGACTTTCGTTTCATCATAACCCGTGTGTTCCCTTGTTGATTTACTCGTGACAACAAACGGATACTTATCATAATCCGGGAACTTTTTCATCAAAGTATCGCTAAGCTGAAGGACAATACCCGACGATGCTTCTGTCGATGATTCCTCAGGTTCCTGACTAGGGGCCTGGCCGGGTTCACGGCAATCATATATGGACCAGAATGTCATTCCATCAACCGTCTTTAGTTCAACCTCATACTCATACCGGTTTGGAGTCACTCGATTATTATCCATCCAATCAGTCGGGTATCCCTCATCATCATATCCATCCATACGTCCCATTGAGTATTTATCGCCTATGATGTAATATCTGTTTCCTTGTCGTTTTGCGCTAACAAGATCCAGCTTTCCGCTTCCGGCAAATCCCTCATAGGTCTCCCAGGTATAATAATACCCTTCATATTCATAGTACCCACCACTAGGCTCATCAATTTGATCATGGATAAGATTATCTATTGTTTCCTGAGAGAGATTTAACACATTTTTTTCAATCCATTCAACGCCTTCCTTCTTATAACCCATCCAGCATGAATCTCCAGTCCCATTTATATGTTTCGGATTTACTCGATCAGACGCTTCTCCATTCGTGTCTTCAATGAGTTCATAACCCGGAGGATCACTTGGCAAATACTTCCTTGCAGTGACTGCCCATCCCCTATTAGGAGCCAGGATCTGCCATCCTAATCCATACCTGTCTGTATTGTCCTTAAATCCCGGATATACCATAGTTTCATTTAGAAGATTAATTAACTGCTCTCTCTGAGGCAGGTCACTAAGCTGGATATCCACTAATTGCGCAGAAAGAACGATTCCCTTTTTCTCCGTTGTATTCCCCGATGTTATGGTTTCATCCGACTCTATCACCTCATAACCTTCCGCTTCAATCCTTATGTGCCAGGTACCCTCTTCCAATTCCAGCTTTACTTTTCCGTCATTATCAAATACAAACTGTTTTTCATCATCCCCGTTCTTTGCAGTTCCTTTCACTTTTGAAATGTCGTTTATTTCTTCCATGAAGCTCTGATCCAATGACAGATCCAGCGTTCCGCCCTTCGGTTGATTCTCATCAATTTCCTTCTGCATCTTATCACTGATACCGGAAAGATCGCCGGAATCCCGCTTCGCCCTTGCGGCTTCCACCGCCATGTAAAGGTTCAGATAACCGCGCTCGATCGTTGCATCGTCCACCTTTGTCTTCACGGTATAGTAGCAGTTTTCCAGAACCGTCTGCTTTACCTCGACCATGGAAGATGACGGGAGAATTCCGGATACCAAGGCACATCCGCCGGTTACGAAAGCCGTCGCCTCACTGGTCCCGCTTCTCATTTCTGTCCGGTCTCCCGGGATATCGGAGAGCACATTCAGCCCCGGTCCGTAGATGTCGATCCGGCCTCCGAAATTCGTGGTCTCCGTCTCCCTATAGCCCACCAGTTTAGAGCCATCATAATCACACTCCGCACCGCCAACGACGACGATCCGGTTCTTTACCGCATCATTCTCTATGCCGGACAGGAAGT
>CACYMQ010000085.1 GCA_902775555.1 uncultured Lachnospiraceae bacterium
TTCGGACATCATCAGCTCCGCAAGAGACGAACAGTCCGTTCCGCAGCCTTCCTCATGAAGGATCCTGAGGATCGTCGGATTCGGAGTCGCCTTCACCGCGAAATACTCCTTAAAGCCCGGATTCCATGCAAATGCATCCTGCATCCTTCGGGCATTCTCCCGAATCCCTTTCTCATCGTAAATGTGAAACGGTGTCGGATAGCTTGCCGCGATCTTCTCCACCTGTTCCTTCGTCACAAATGCCTTCTTCACTTCTTAGTCCTGCCTTTCACAAATGGTACAAATTCACCCTTTTCATCGAGGAAACCGTTCTTCACCATGTAATTCAGTTCGGCATCTGCCAGGCGGCGCACAAAGGTCTCTGCCATGCCTGCATTTTCCGCGATATAGGCTATCATCTCATTATCATCCACAACTGCAGGTTCCGGCGGTGCCAGAGATGGGGCATCCGGATCCACATTTACTCCGGTTTTGTCAAAGTAGAGCTCCTGCGTATTCACATAAGAGCTCGCAGCTTCCACACTGCACCCGGTCTCTGCGACCAGGGCTTTGATCAATTCCGCAAGGTCAAGATACTTCATACCGTTTTCCTCCTCTCCCGGGGTGAAGATAATTATATCACGTTCAGGGATGGATTTCATCCCATTTCTTTCCCGTCATCCTCTGCACAGAGCATTCTTCATCTGACGCAATTCCCGTCCGCGTCCGGCTTTGTCCGCTTCCTACTCCGTCGACTTCTTCACGCCTTCCGCCACCAGATGGCAGCCGACCAAAGCAAGCAGTTCATTTTCTTTTAAATGGAAATCGACGCCGCGAATGGCATGAACGCTGCCTGTGGCCATGCATAAAACAAAGGACCCGCTGGGCAATCAGCGGGTCCAAGGTATGAAAAAATGTGGGGGAAGGTATAGATTCCTTCATTTGGAACATCTTTAAGATAACATGAAATTATGAAGAAGTTAGGTGCAATTTGTGAAGAAACGGTGAAACGTTATCATTCTCCCACATAGGTGTAGAATTCATTGCCCGCATTGATCACCGTATTCCGGAAGGTGTTCCGGTCGACACGCACCTCACTCCCCTGGATCGGATCATAGTACCGGATCGCATCCGAATTGAAACTCACCACGAACACATATCTGTCCCGGATATGTGTGGCAAAAGGCACCCCGTCGCCCAGGAACAGGACTGCCGTATCCAGGTCCGCTCCGGACAGATTAAGTCCCCTGGCGGATCCGTTGCTGAGCTCTTCAAAAGCGCGGTCCCAGTTTCCGCTCTGTTTCTCCAGGGTCTTCTCCGCCTGTTCATATGTGGTCGAAACCCCGGCCATCTGCAGCGCCATCACCAGGCACGCCGTATAACCGTCATCCCCTTCTTCGGCTTTCACATATTCCACCGAATCCGCAACCGTCAGATAGGGAGCTCCTGTTCTTCTCCGGTAGATGGTACTGCCGTCTCCCATCAGCACATACCCGTGCATGATCGTTGCCTCCCGGACCGTTGCACCGATCTGTTCCGACAGATCCAAAAGCCGTCCCGCCCGGAACAGATAACTGTAATCCTTATTCACGGAACTCTTCACGCGGACCCTGTATCCGTCCTCCGTTCCGACCTTGGAGATCAGTTCCTCCGGTCCCCCCGAGATATAGATATTATCCGGGAAAATGATGGCATACCCGTCGATACCCGGGTCCTTTCTGAGGATCGTCTTCCCTTTCTCATCCTCCAGCTTGTAGGTGATATAATCCGGAGAGGCGTCGCTTCCTCCCCCGGTCTCACTGTTTTCCGTCTGACGGCTGAGATAGATCGTGTTGTTCAGGAAACGGATCTCCGAAACCAAAAGCCCTGTCCGCTTATAATCCTTCTCCACGGTCCCGTCCCTTCTCACAAGCCGCACGCTGCTGTACAGGAGCCTGGGCTGTCCGTCGGCGGATACCGAGGAATTCTCCGGCTTTGCCACGCCATATACAAAATCCTGACCGATAAAGGTCAGAGACTGCAGCTGCATACCCTGCTCCTTTATCACCGTACTCCTGCCGGATGCCAGATCCCAGAGTGTGATCTCCTCTGCACCGGGAGTATTGGATGTATCTCTTGGAAATGCGATCACGCTCCCATCCCTTGAAACCAGTACGGAGGGAAGGGACAGTCCGTCCGCCAGGGTCTTCTCCTCTCCCGTTTCGAAATTCAGGGAATATACACTTTCATTCAGAAGATAGAAAAGGGTCTTCTGCAGCTCGTCATAATACAGCATCCGTCCCGCTTCCCTGGTCATCCACTCATGCGGAAGATCCGTGGAGACAAATGCACATTCCTCTATCACTCTCTTCTTCTCATCAAAATGCTGTACCAGGATCCCGTTCTCTCCTTCATGAACTCCATTGCTGATACGCCCGTAGACCGCAAAATAGACATCGTAATCATTCACGAGCAGAACCTTCGCACTTTCCATGTCCGTAAATGCGGTCCTGTCCGCATCGGTCCCGTAGATCCTTGTCAGTATGGAATCATTATAGTCATAATACCAGACACTTCCATCGGTGACAAAAACCGCATGCCGGTTATTCTCATCCGTTTTAAATACCACGTCCCTGTCAGCGGTCCCGATCCGGATCCCGTTGATATCCCGGTCAAACTGGAGCGTGGAAAACTGCCGGTTCATGGTGCGGAAATAATCCTTGATCCTCGCCGCCCCCAGCTCCGGCACATATTCCATGACGAAATGTTCCTCCACCCGGTAAGTGCGGATCTCCTGTGTCTCTTCCTCTACGGTGTTCATGATATAGTGATATACCACCGTAGCGCCGTCATCATACAGTTCTGTAAGTGCTTTCTCCGAGATCTCCGTGATCTCAGGCTTAAGCCCGTTCCAGGACAGTGCCTCATAAGAGGAAAAAAGAGATACGAAGCCCATATCTTCCCTGTCATACTCCTCGGGTGCATCCACCAGATAGGTTTTGATCTCCTTCTCCACTGCATCATTTTTATCGGAAAGCAGCAGATCATGGAACTTCCCCGCTGCTTCAAGATACGCAGGAACATAATCCCTGTCCATCCGGACGATCCGGGTGTAATAATGCAGCGTGTCCTTTCCGACCGGGATCCGGATCACAAAGGTATAGGGCTGTCCTTTCTTCATATCCATCCGAAGATCCGCCGTACAGAAGGCAACGTCCTCCCGGACCTGGGTCAGCTCCAGTTCACCCTCCTCGATCAGTGTTTCACCCGTCGAATCGCGCAGCTGATAGGAGACCTCTCCGAGAGAGCTCCCCTTCTGTGCCACGGAGAAACTGAGGCTCTTGGAATCCCCCACCGGAAGGATGGAATCCCTGATCAATGTGGGATCCATATCCTGTTTATATGCGGGAAGCGCCGTGAGCTGATTCTCTCCATAGTACGTATAAACAACCGGAAGCGTCGCGCCGCCCAGTTCTACATAGGAACGGTCACTCCCCCGGTTGCTTATCACGTTTACGATCAGGGCGGTTCCC
>CACYMQ010000086.1 GCA_902775555.1 uncultured Lachnospiraceae bacterium
GAGGGCTCGATCACGGGAACATGTGCCGAACGGCCGATCATCCGGGTGTCCTGCTCATTCTGTGAGCTGTATAACCCGGGATCATCCGCCACAATATAGACCAGTCCTCCCAGCGCACCGATATAGGATGCTGTGTAGAGGGGGTCGGAGGCAACATTCAGACCGACACACTTCATGGCACACATGGAACGAACTCCCACGACGGAAGCTCCCATGGCCACCTCGGCTGCCACCTTCTCATTCGGTGCCCACTCGGCGTAGACTCCCTCATACTTCACCAGATTCTCGCTGACCTCCGTACTCGGTGTTCCCGGATACGCGGAAGAAACCTTTACACCGGCTTCCCACGCTCCTCTGGCAATGGCTTCATTTCCAAGCAAAATCTTCTTTTCCACTTCTTTTCTCCCTTGTTGTTTATTCTGTAGATTGTTGTTTTTTAAGATCCTTCGCTGCGCTCAGGATGACATAGGCGCTCAGGATGACATGGGCGCTCTGGATGACATGGGCGCTCTGGATGACAGTGAATCAAAGGTGCGGTACCTTTCATGTCCCAGACGGATATGCACGATCTTCCAGGATTCCCTTCGACGGTTGGACATGAGCAGCAGTTTCAGGGATGTCTTCCATTCCTTCCTCGGCCGGATATCATCCACCACGGACCGGACGGAAACCACATCATAGAGCGGGCTCATGGCCTCCACCTCACGTCTGGGGTCCCTCATGGACAGATGTCTTTTTCTGTACTCCGCCCCTCGGCCTCTGCCCATACGGTTGTGCATAAAATTCGCCCGTGGCGTTGCCATATCAAAGATCACATTACAGCCCTGAAAATGCTGATAGAGCAGATCCAGAAACTCACGCATCTCCTTTCGGTTCATATACGCGAAAATATCCTTGATCACGAAAAGAACCCCTCTGTCCGTCTGCATCGACAATCTGTCCATCCAGGAAGGGTCATGAACCGAGCGCTCGATCCGCTTCTCTCTCGTGCCAAGGCCTGTATACATGGTCCGTATGGCCATACGACCGGGACTATCGAGATTATACCACAGAACCCTTCCGTTATCCACACGTTCCAGCATGGTATCCAGGCTGCAGCCCACATAGATCACATTTCCCTCCGGGTATTCCTTCAGGAAGAGCCGCACCGCCTCATCGTAAGCCCGCTGCACACTGGCACTCATGAGATTGAAGATATTCTGATTATAGACCTCCCTGTTACCTCTCTTCGGATGCGCCGCCACATATTTCACGGCATGTTCATCCAGGAAAATATCCGGAAAATGCTTGGACCATCCCGCCTTCTGCCGGACCTCCTCCATATACTGATGGATGATGGCATCATCCGTATTCAGCAGGAAATCATGAAGAAGCTTCTTCATGTGTTTGGTCTCCTTACGGTTCGGATCCAGGAAGTAATCCCGTTCCGCTCCCCCATACTCAAAATACTTCAGGGGATTTCCCGTATCCTGAACCTTCTGCGAGAAATACCTGGCATAGGCATTATGGCAGTCTCCGGTTCCCGAGAAGACAATGATGTCCTGGGAAATGTCATGCAGATCCTCATAAACCGGTGCCGTAAACTCGGTCCGTCCGGCATAATTCCTGACCCAGGTCTCATTCAGCAGTTCTTTCATGGGAAGGAACTGCTTTCCCATCTTCTCTGCCAGACCGGATTCCAGCTTCTCATCGAAGAATTCCGTATCCATGACCGGAGAGATCAGGATCACCTTATCCGGATCTGCCAGCCCTTCCTTCCATATCTGGAGCATCAGGGAGATGGCAAGGCCCGCTCCCGCCCCGGCACCCATAAGAAGCAGTTCTCCTGCCTCCCGGTGTTTACAATGGATCTGATAGGCCGGGACCAGCATGTCAAAGACTTCCTCACAATCATGCTCCGGAGCCAGCGGGTAGATGGGCACCGTAACCGCCATTCCGGTCATACTGCAGATCCACTGTATGAAGCTCCACTCCTTCTTCCTGATGGGGCGTGTGTAATCGCTGTGATAGAGATAGAAGATATTTCCCTTCGCTCTCTCCGGGATCAGACGGTAGACCTGGAAGCCATGAACATTATTCTTCTCCACGGCAAAGGCATCGGAAATAAAAGCCGGAAGCTTATTATCCTCCTGCTTCCTGCTCCGCTCTATCATTTCCTTTAATCTTTCTGCTTCCCGGGTCATCAATTCTCTCCCCCAAAACAGCAACAGCCCCTATCTGCAGGGGCTGCATAATATCTTATCAGGTTTCGACTATACTTCATCCTGGAAGAAATATCCGACTCCCCACTTCGTATGAATGTACTCCGGGTCAGCCGGGTGGCTTTCGATCTTCTCCCTGAGCCGACGTACATGCACATCCACGGTTCGCGCATCACCCGGATAACCGGGTCCCCAAATGGTCTTCAGAAGTTCATCCCTGGAGTATACCTTGTTGGGGTTGGAAACCAGAAGAAGTACCAGATCAAACTCTTTCGCTGTCAGGTTCACTTCCTGATTCCGTATAAATACACGGCGGGAATCCGTTTCGATCCGAAGGCCCTTCTTCTCAACGATATTCGACTTCTCCTGCTTGGTCCCTTCATTTTTGGAATTCCGCCGCAGGATGGCCTTGATCCTGGCCTTGACCTCCAGGATATTAAAGGGCTTCGTGATATAATCATCTGCTCCGTATTCCAGGCCGAGGATCTTATCCATATCCTCTCCCTTCGCGGTCAGCATGATAATTGGTACATCCGAAAACTCCCTGATGAGCTGGCAGACCTCCAGGCCGGTCAGCTTCGGAAGCATAATGTCCAGAAGAATGATATCATAACTCTTGGCTCTGACCATCTCCACGGCCGTTTCGCCGTCATAGGCCATATCCACCGCCATATCATCCTGTTCCAGACTGAATTTCAATCCTTTAACGATCAGTTTTTCATCATCAACAACCAGAACATTCTTCATGATCCGATCTCCTCTGCTGTCTGTATACTTGTCAAACCCTTCACTCAACCCGAATCCGGTCCTTCAGTTTCCTGAAGGTGGCTTCCTTGATCCCCGGAACCTTCATAAGGTCCTCCGGCTTCGTGAATCGTCCGTTTTCTTCTCTATATGCTACAATATCCGCTGCCCGCGAGGCACCGATCCCCGAAAGGCACATCAGCTCCTCCTGACCGGCGGTATTGATATTGACCGTTGTTTCTCCGGCATTCTCTCCCGTGGATCCTTCCTCCGGAGCCCCGGTGCTGTCCCATTCCCGGCATTCTCCGTTCCGGACTTCCTCCTGATCGGGGATATAGATCCGTTCCCCATCCTTCAGGATCCGGGCCAGATTCACTGCCTGTCCCGCTGCCGTATCCGTAAGTCCTCCGGCCAGATCCACGCCGTCACAACCCGGCTGCCCGCCGGCAAAGTGTAAACCCCTTCCCGACTGACGGCACCGCAGATATGTACCCTGATCGATTCCGTCTCTTTCGAAGAGGATCCTCCTGCCGCGGAGCTCTCCTTCTGCTCCATGTCCGCCTGCTCTATGTTCACCTGCCTGTCCGATGCAGAGTTCCCTTTGCCTCCTCCGGCACTGTCCGTATCAATCTTCGCAGGTTCTGCTTCCGTCCCGGTCCGGGATTCTTCATAACTGTGAACGGAAATGCCTTCCTTCCCACAGCCTGCAAAAAAGAGCAGCAAGACCAGCTGCAATAAAAACAATATTCTT
>CACYMQ010000087.1 GCA_902775555.1 uncultured Lachnospiraceae bacterium
TATCCCGAACTGGAGGAGAAGAAAGCGCATATCTTTGCCGTACTCGGTAAGGAGGAAGAGAATTTCAACAAGACCATCGATCAGGGTCTCGGGATCCTGGCTGACTATAAGAAGGAAATGTCCGCTGCCGGAGAGAAAATGCTGTCCGGTGAGAAGGCCTTCAAGCTCTATGATACCTACGGATTCCCGCTGGATCTTACCAGAGAGATCCTTGCGGAGGAAGGCATCACCGTGGATGAGGACGGCTTCACCGCATGTATGGAAGAGCAGAGAGTCAAGGCCCGTACCGCACGTAAAGTGTCCAACTACATGGGCGCGGATGCAACCGTATATGAACAGCTGGATGCAGCCATGACCTCCGAGTTCGACGGCTATGACAAGCTGGTGGGTGAGGATACGATCCTGGCGCTTACCGTAACCTCCGAAGAGGGTGCTTCCAAACTGACTGACAGCCTCTCGGAAGGAGAGATGGGTTCTGTGATCGTAGCCAAAACGCCTTTCTACGGGACCATGGGCGGTCAGACCGGCGACAGCGGTGTGATCAAAACAGAAAACGGTACATTTATCGTACAGGATACCATCCATGTGGCCGGAAGCAAGATCGCTCATATCGGATATGTCGAGTCCGGCTCTGTCTCAGTGAAGGAGACTGCGACGCTTTCCGTTGATGCTGCACGTCGTGCGAAGATCTGCAATAACCATTCCGCAACACATTTGCTCCAGAAGGCCCTGAAGATGGTGCTGGGAGATCATGTGGAGCAGGCCGGATCCCTTGTTGAGGACGGACGCCTTCGTTTTGACTTTACCCATAATCAGGCAATGACAGCGGAAGAGATCGCGAAGGTAGAAGAGATCGTCAATAAGGAGATCGCAGAGGATCTTGCTGTAGATACCAGGATCATGGGCATCGAGGATGCCAAGAAGACAGGTGCCATGGCTCTCTTCGGTGAGAAATACGGAGATGAGGTCCGCGTTGTTTCCATGGGAGATTTCTCCATCGAGCTTTGCGGCGGTACCCATGTAGCTCATACGGGGCTTATCGGAACCTTCAAGATCCAGTCCGAGCAGGGAATCTCCGCCGGTGTACGGCGTATTGAAGCCCTTACCGGCGAAGGCGCATTTGCATATTATAAAGATGTGGAAGCAAAACTTCTTGCCGCCGCAGCAGCAGCGAAGACCGATCCGGACCGCCTGGCTGAGCGTATCGAGGCGCTGCTGGATGAGGTAAAGAAGCTGAATCAGGAGAATCAGAAGCTGAAGGCGGAGGCTGCCAAGAGCGCCGCATCCGACGTGATGGGAAATGTGGTAACGGCAGGCGACCTGTCCATACTCCCCGTATCCCTGACCGATGTGGATATGAACGAGCTCCGTAACCTGGGAGACGAGTTCAAGGCCAAACTGGGCAAGTCCGTGGTGATCCTGGCATCCAATGCGGGAGGAAAGGTAAACCTCCTTGTCATGGCCAGCGATGACGCGGTAGCTGCGGGAATCCATGCGGGAAATATCGTGAAGAAGATCGCACCCATGGTTGGCGGCGGAGGCGGAGGACGTCCGAATATGGCACAGGCCGGCGGCAAGGATCCTTCCGGTATCGATGCAGCTCTTGCAGCCGGTGTGGAAGAAGCAAAGAACCAGCTGTAACAGGAAGGAAATTGCATGAAGAAGAAACTGACACGACTTCTGCCCCTGATCCTGATCCTCATGATCTGTACCTCCTGTGGCCCGGGAGGAAATGATATCAAGGAGGAGGACGTGGTTGGCCACGGTCCTGAGGATTATCTGGGCAGTTATACAGAGACCACATATACCAATGAGCGTTATGGGATCCGGTTTACGGCACCTACAACGGCTTTTGAATTCGCTTTGCTGGATGATATCCTGACAGCCAACGACATCAAGGCGGACGGATACAGCAACAAGAAGGTTCCCGAGATCCTGGCATCCGGAAAGGATTATATGCCGATGTACGGAGGAGACGGAAATACGGGTTCCAATACTTCACTTGTTCTTTCAAAGGTGGAAAAGGATGTCAACAGAGAGGAATTCATAAAGAAATCTGCGGATTCCATCAGGGAGATCCTGGAAAAGGACAGCAGCGTCACCATCAAAGAATGCGAGATCAAGACGGGAAGTCCCGTGGGGGAAACGAGTTACTTCAGTTATGTCATCGAATCAAACGGAAAGAGCTTCTATACCCGACAGTTCTATATTTTTACGGATTCGGATGTTGCCTGTGTTATGATATCCGCCACCTCGGATAAAGATATCGAAACAATGCACAGAGCCTGGAAGAAGATTCAATGAATCACATGCACGGAGGTTAAAGGATGAGACATATCAAGAAACGTATCTGCTTACTGCTTACATTTTCCATGCTGTTCACAACACTTTTCTCGGGAACGGTCTTTGCGGAGCCTGAGAATAATGGTACATGGAAGAAAAATAAAAAGGGCTGGTGGTATGAATACGAAGACGGTACCTATATCACAAATGACTGGCTGAAGGATAAGGGAAAATGGTACTATTTCCTGGAAGACGGATACATGGAGAAGGAAGGTTACCGCGAAGGATACTGGATCTCCAAATCCGGAGTCATGAGCACGAAATATAAGGGCGGCAGATGGAAGAAGGATAAGACCGGCTGGTATTATATCGACAGGACCGGCTGGTATCCGAAGAACCAGTGGCTGAAGATCGACGGTAAGTGGTATTTCTTCAATATCAAGGGATATCTTCTGGTCAATGAATGGCATGACGGATACTGCCTCGGAAGTGACGGCGCCTGGATCAGGGACGCATCTACGGAATGGGCAAAAGCGTATGCCGATTTTATCAGGGAAAACTATTATAATTCCACGGAAACCAGGGCTTACTTTGACACCCTTTCCTTTGACCTGATCTACCTGGATGATGATTCCACACCCGAGATCCTGGTAAGATACAATGATT
>CACYMQ010000088.1 GCA_902775555.1 uncultured Lachnospiraceae bacterium
GAATTGCAGGCGAGGTACAAGACAGATCCGGGCCTGTTGGAGAGGGTACTTTATGCATTTGGACTTCTTGAGGCGCTCGTTAAGGTAGGGATGAAGTTTACCTTTAAGGGCGGCACAAATTTAATTCCTCAGGTGCATGCCTGAATCCATAATTCCCCAAGTGATCCGAGCATCGGAATGGCTTTAGTGCTGTTCCGGTGCTTTCGTACCGCGAGAAGGCTCCCGCACCGAAACGTTCAATCTGATCGGACAGATCCTGCAGCCGGTCAATATGCTGACCTTACGGTTCGGCTTGCTTTATTTGTGAGACTCATGTATAGTTCAAATCGAAAACTATGCATGAAAATGATACACCGGAAAAACCGGGCATAGTGATTTGTGCCCGGTTTTTTGTGTCCGGGATATGGATATTTTTCCTGCCAGACGGATCGATCCCGATGGAATACAGGAAATGAAGGGATAATTTGCTATGGGTTTATTCGAACTGATTCTTTTATCATTTGGTCTTGCGATGGATGCTTTTGCCGTTTCCATATGTAAGGGGCTGTCGGCACCCTCTGTCACGAAAAGGGAATATCTGCTTTGCGGTATCTGGTTCGGTGTATTTCAGGGAATGATGCCCATGATCGGTTATCTGGTGGGATCCGGATTCGAAAAACTGATCAGTACAGTGGCTCCCTGGGTGACCTTCATCCTGCTGTCCCTGATCGGAGGAAATATGATCAGGGAAGCCTTTGGTCCGGAGGAAGATGTGTCGCCGGGTTTTGATGTCAGGACCATGCTTTTGATGGCGATAGCGACCAGCATCGATGCACTGGCGGTGGGTATCACATTTGTCGCTTCTCCGGTTAAGGTCTTTGATTCAACACGTCTGGTAAATGTGGTCTTTGCGGTCATTGTGATCGGCGTTATCACATTTTTCACTTCAATGATCGGAGTCAGGATCGGCAGGGCTTTCGGAAGCCGGTATAAATCCGGGTCGGAGATCATGGGGGGCACCATACTTCTCTTTATAGGATTTCGCGCCCTGATCACATATTTGGACAGTTCAAATACCTTATCCGATACGCAGACCATATTCGGGATGCTGATCCCCCTGGCGGGAACGCTTCTCGGTTCGGTCATCGTATATGCAAGGAAGGATCAGCTGTCGGATCATGTAAGGGTGATCCTCATGGGATGCAGTTCGGGGATCATGCTGTCCATAGCGGTATGGGGTATGATAGAACCGGCGATCAAAAGGCTGCATCAGGGAGACGGAGGCGGGATCATCCCGGTCACCATCTGTTTTTGCGCGGGTGTACTGATCCAGATCCTTCTGGACAAGGTCATTCCTCATACACATGTATATTCCCATATAACGGAAGGCCCGGAAAGTAAGCTGAAGCCGGAAACAAAGGTTATGCTGAAGGAAGTGATCCATCATATACCTGAGGGGATCACGCTGGGAGCGATCTACGCGGCACATTTTATGCGGGCTGACTGGGTGTCCTCATCCGTGGCCCTGGTTCTGGCGATAGCGCTTTCACTTCAGAATATCCCGGAGGCGCTTTGCGTAACTCTGCCGCTCAGAGAGAAGGGCACAGGGACCGGGAAGGCGTTCCTCATGGGCATGGTTTCCGGAGTGCCGATCCCTCTGTTCGGTATCATAACGGTTGTGATCGTGGTTCTTTTCCCGGAGATACTTCCTTATACTATGGCAGTGGCCGGGGGAGCTCTGGTCTATACTACCATCGAGGAGATCCCGCAGATCTCATTGAAGAAGGATAATGACAGAGGCGCGCTGGCATTTGTATTTGGGTTTGCGGTTGTGATGCTGATGATATTCCTGTAAGATGACAATGCGTGTCATTCTGAGGAGCGAAGCGACGAAGAATCTTATGGCCGAAAGATCCTTCGCTGCGCTCAGGATGACAGGTACGCGAAGGATGACATGAGAAGATCCTTCGCTGCGCTCAGGATGACAAGAGCGTGTCATTCTGAGGAGCGAAGCGACGAAGAATCTTATGGCCGAAAGATCCTTCGCGTTGCTCAGGATGACAAGGGGCTCAGGATGACATGAGAGGAGATTTGGTTTATAATATAGATGTGTGCGTCTCCGGAAGGGGGCGTAGAGCCGGTGCTGACGGTTATCGATGAAAATGCCCGCGGGTATGGCTTTCAAAACGGACTGCACAAAACGGACTGCACAGAACGGACTGCACAGAACGGACTGCACAGAACGGACTGCACAGAACGGACTGCACAAAACGGACTGCATAAGCATTACAAGGAGATCGGTATATGAAAAAGACTTTAATCATCATAGCAAATGTGATCATTATGGCTGCCATCCTGATCTTCGTTGTGCAACAGGGATTCCTACCAAAGACAGGTCGGGCATTTTGAACATACTACCGTTACTATGGAACGTGTGACGCAGAATTATCTGGAAGGTGAGCAGCGGATCTGCGATGTGTGGGCGCAGTTCATCAACAGCAGGACCATGACGATGGATGAGGCGGCGGATTATATCCGTTCCTCGCATGTCCTTCAGAACACGTCGGTGCATCTGGTCTCACTTGACACACTTACCGGCCTCTCCACGCGCCCGAAGCTGGGTACGGAGGATGACTATATCGTATCCTATGAAAGACTGGGTATACTGTCGGATGTCGGCTGGATCGATGAGATCGGCAGATCCATCAATATCACCCGCGCATATACCAACCCCATGAATGGTGAGCAGTCCCTGGCCTTCTGCAACAATATCCGGTTGCATGACCCGGAAAGCAATTCATTCCGGGATGCGGTCCTGTTGAGAGTGATCCCGATCTCGGCGCTGGAGCAGAAATGGGTCTTCCCCCAGTCGGAGCTGGTGAATGCGGAACTGTCCATGATCGACAAGAACGGTGATTATATCCTGAAAGGATCCAGCTTTAAGAATTCCAGTTTCTTTGAATTCTACAAATCTTATAATTCCACGGATCTCGAAGCCTCAAAGGAATTGTTCGAGAAGATCACGTCATCCACAGGCTCCGTGACCATGTTCAATTCCCATGGCGATGAGTGCGTGCTCGCTTATACGCCCATATCGGCCACTGCCGGATGGACGATGCTGAGTCTGGTGCCGGCGGAAGATCTCAATGTAAAAAACGGGAACTGGGTACTCTTCGGAGTCGTATCTGTGGGGCTGCTGGTCCTGTTCCTCTGTGACCTTTTCGGTATGCTGTATCTGAACAAGAGGCTTCAGATCACGGCCAGGAAGGCAGAATCCGCAAATAAGGCGAAGACCGACTTCCTCTCCACCATGTCCCACGATATCCGTACTCCCATGAATGCCATCATAGGACTTACGTCCATCGCAGAGAAGAATACCGGGGATGAGCAGTCGACAAAGGAAAGCCTTCGGAAGATCGGCCTTGCCGGCAATCACCTGCTGACCCTGATCAACGATATCCTGGATATCTCAAAGGTGGAAAGCGGAAAGCTGAAGCTTAGCCCCCTGACATTCTCCATTGTGGAAACGGTTGAGAATCTTGTAAATATCTCCCAGCCCATGATCAAGGAGAAGAATATCGAATTCAGTTTCCACATTAATCAGATAAAGAAGGAATACTTGTATACAGATCAGCTCCGTCTGAATCAGATCTATATCAATATACTTTCCAATGCCATCAAATATACGGAACCGGGAGGACGCGTCAGCGTGGAGCTCCGTGAGGAGAAGAGCGATGCGGCCGGCTGCGTACGACTGACTTATGTGGTGGCGGATACGGGCATCGGTATGACTCCGGAATTCATGGAGAATATGTATAAGCCCTTCTCCAGACAGGTCGACAGCCGCGTCAACAGCATACAGGGAACCGGTCTCGGACTGGCCATAACCAAGCAGATGGTGGAACTGATCGGCGGAACCATCGAGTGTCAGAGCGAGCAGGGAAAAGGAACCACCTTCACTGTCACACTGGATATCCCTGAGGCTGACAGGCAGCGGGAAGATATGCAGCTGGATCCCATTGATGTCCTGATCGTTGATGACGATGAGGTCATCCTTCAGACAGCCACCGACACCCTGGAGTCTCTTGGCGCCTCGGTGGAGCAGGCCGGCACCGGACTGGAAGCCCTTGGTATGATCGAGCACAGGCATCTGTCCGGAAAGGATTACAATGTCATCATAATCGATTGGAAGATGCCGGAGATAGACGGACTGGAAACCATCCGGCGGATCCGCTCGGAGATCGACGCGGATGTCCCGATCCTGCTGATCTCCGCATACGACTGGTCGGATATCGAGGACAAGGCGAAGGCAGCGGGAGCAAATGGATTTGTCAGCAAACCGCTTTTCCGTTCCACACTTTATGATAAGATCAATGATCTGATCGGGAAGGAGTCCGGATCCGTTGAGCCGGAGGATGATTATTCGGATCTTCAGGGTCTGAATATCCTGGTGGCAGAGGATAATGATATCAACTGGGAGATCATTTCCGCCATGCTGTCCATGTTCGGGATAACCAGTGAGCGCGCGGAAAACGGACGGATCTGTGTTGAGAAGGTACGTGCGGCGGAAGAGGGATGTTATACCCTGATCTTTATGGATGTGCAGATGCCGGAGATGAATGGTCTCGATGCGACCAGAGCCATAAGGAAACTGGAGGATCCCAAGGCGGCCTCCATCCCGATCGTTGCCATGACGGCAGATGCATTTTCCGAAAATATCATGGAATGTATGGATGCGGGAATGAACGGACATATCGCGAAACCCATTGATGTGAAACTGGTTATCAAAGAGATCCGAAGGATCAAGGAGGGACGATGAGGAATATGAAGAATATGAAGAAGGCAGTACGTATCATTTTATCGGCAATGATGATCCTGAGCCTGGCAGGATGCGGTTCAGAGAAGAAGGAAGCTACAACACAGGCAGTCGCGGAAGATGCTTTCCGTCCGGCTTTGGATACTTCCGCAAGCTGTAGCATCCGGATCGCCGGCGGTTACGACAACTTCGAAGCGCTGGAGACGGAATTTGACCGGTTCAACAAGTATTATCCGAATGTGGAACTGGTGTACACCAAGGTAGATGACTATAACAACATGATCGGAACGGTGCTGGACGGAAATGATGCACCGGACATCTATGTCAATTACTCGTCAATTACTCCTGGATGTATGGCCGGGATCAGTACAAGTCCTCCATCGATCATGCCGAGAATCTGGCAGATCCCGCACTGGGACTGGATCTTGGCTGTATCCGCAGCAATATCCTCCTGAAGACGGAGGATGGAACGCTGCCCATGGTTCCGGTTTTCTCAAATACCTACGGTATGCTGGTAAATAAGAATCTCTTCGAGAAAGAGGGATTAAAGGTTCCCACAACCTATCAGGAGCTTGTGGAGGTGTGTAAGGCCTTTCGGGATAAGGGCTATGCGAATCCGCTGATGGGCTTTTCCCAAAAGGAGACCACATCCATTCTTACACTTACGGCATATCCTTACTTCTGCAGTACCGTGGCAAAGGATGAAGAGGCTGTAAAG
>CACYMQ010000089.1 GCA_902775555.1 uncultured Lachnospiraceae bacterium
AACTTATCACGGTAAGCCGATGAGACATAGATCTCATCCTCTGCAAGCCCCGACGGGATGGGGAGATATCTGCTGTCATCCACCGCACCGTATGCCGTAAGAGCTTCACCGACTCTCGGTCCGTCCGTGGTCTTCAGGTCCGTCATGCTGAACTTCTCCGCGCCGGCGGTCTTCGTGGTCAGCACATTTCCGTCTTCATCCTCTGTCTCCTTCAGGATGTACTGATTCTTTACGAACATTTCATCCACCACGTTGTCCGTGTAGCTGTTCAGTGTGGACGGAAGTCCGAAGGAGAAGGCCAGCAGGATCATAACGAAGGCCAGCCCGAAGAACAGCACCAGATAGTTGGGGATGTTCTGCAGGATCACCCTGAGACGGAATCTGTGGAAGAAGGGGAAATGTGGCAGCTTCACCGCTTTCTTCCGCTTGCTGCTCCGCAGATCATGACGCAGGAACCTAAGGGGTGAGAACCGCATGGCTCTTCGGATCACGACCCAGGTCACCAGGATCATGATAGCTACCGGGATAAGAGTCGTCCGGATGAACGCCTCCGGATTCCACAGAGTTACATAGGTCGGCAGGCTATAGCTGTTGTAATACATCTTTACAACCACTCCCTTGAAGAGGGTGTAACCCAGTACATTTCCTATGATGGAAGAAATAAGAGTCACCACCACCGGAAGGGTCACGTAATGCCGAACGAGTTCGCTCTTGGTATAGCCGGACGCCCGGAGGGTACCGATGGCGGAGGCCTCTTTGTTAATAGTACTTGTAATGGTCACGCCGAAGATAAAGGCGATCATTGCGATGAAGATATACAGCAGGATTCCAACCATGACCTCATCTCCGGAGATATCATCCTTTGCAAACTTCACTGCCATATTTCCGTAACGCGGCACATAATCCTTCAGCTCATTATCCGCAACAACACTCTGGCTGAGCACGGCCTGCATGTAGTTATCGGAAAGTGTTTTCTCCTGCTCCTTCTGCTTCTCATCCGATGCACCAGAGTCGATTGCCTTATCCCCCAGCGCATCTCTGTCGTACATCCACGCATAGTTATAATGGATACTGATATCAAATGCATCGAAGGCTTCCGGTGTTACCAAAGCCACGTCAAAGCTGATGGCATCAAACATGGAATCCGTATTCTTCTCATACAGGGTTGAGTAGTTCACCATGGCGATAAGGCCGGTGACCTTCATGTCTTTCCCCTGCACCCGGATGGTATCACCCACCTTGATGCCGTTGTTGTCTGCATGCATACGGTCGATGGCGATCTCAGCATCATTCTTCGGCGCCTCACCCTCCAGATAGCAGGAATGATTGATCTTATCCGTGGTCTTATAGACGCGGACCTTTCCGTCCTTCTTCCCGTCACGGTCATGGTCCTCTTCCACATCCTTGTAGAAGTTCTCATACAGCTTCACGGGAACTGCGAAGAAGTTTTCTTCTACCTTCTTCTGTTCCTCAGACTTCTTGTTCTCCTGCTTCTCCTTTTCTTCTGCGAGCTTCTTATCGATCTCTTCGTAAGCTTCTTTCCGGCCCTTCTCTACCGCATCCTTGAATTCCTGAGAATCCATGACCTTCTGCTTCATCTCTGCAAGGCCTGCATCCGAAACCGGTACGCCGGCGGCCTGAAGCAAAGCCTTCGCCTGCTCCTCAGCCTGCTCTTCTGATTTCTTCTCGATCTCTTTATCCGCTTCCTTCCGGGCCTCATCAGTTGCGTAGGCCCAGACATCTGCCTTCTCACCGCTTTCCAGTTTTGCCAGAAGATCCGCATCTGCCTTCCGGTTCAGTTCGAAGTGGCCATATTCCATCTGATATTTCGTAACTGATTCATCGATGGCTGAAAGCATGCTGTTATTTGCCACATACATACCGGACACAAATCCGATGGTGATGGCAAGCAGCAGGAAGATCACCAGATACTTCCTCCATTCACCGATCAGTTCTTTGTCTTCTCTTCGTTGATGATATTGCGGCGTACCACGCCGTCACGGAGCTTGATGACATGATCTGCCATCTGCTTAATTGCTTCGTTATGTGTTACCATGATGATGGTGTTTCCGTACTTCTGATTTACATCCTCTATGAGCTTCAGTATCTCCTTGGAGGTATTGTAATCCAACGCACCCGTAGGCTCATCGCAGAGAAGGATGTCCGGGTTCTTCACGATGGCCCGGCCGATGGAAACTCTCTGCTGCTGACCGCCGGACAGCTGATTCGGCAGCTTATGGCGGTGCTCATACAGCCCCAGGGTCTTCAGCAGTTCATCGATCTCCAACGGGTTATCGGAAAGATAGGCCCCCACCTCCACATTTTCCTTTACGTTCAGATTCGGGATCAGATTGTACATCTGGAATACATAGCCCAGATGCTTCCGGCGATACCGGGTCAGTCCCTTCTCTCCCATCTCCTCCAGCTTGTCTCCGTTGATAGAGATATAACCGCTGTCCGGATTGTCGATACCGCCGATGATGTTCAGCAGTGTGGATTTGCCGGAACCGGAAGGACCAAGCAAAACACAAAACTCGCCTTTTGCTACCGAGAAATTCATCCCTCTCAGTACCTCCTGGCGAGCTTCCCCTGTTCCAAATCCCTTCTTCAGATCCACGATCTCCAAAAACAGTCTTTCTTCTTCTGACATCTCTCCGACCTCCTGTAAACTGATTCATGCTCATGTGATAAACACTATGTCATATCCTGTCCCGATGTAGTATAGCACACGCTCCCGAGCACCTGTCAATCAAAAAGTTAGCATATACTAACTTTTGTTACATGTGTATAATTCCTTGATTTTACTGAGGTTTTCTTTGTGCTATATTTTTGAACGTATGAGCATTTGTTCATACGTTCCGACATATATAATAGTCGAAGAACGTTCATTTGTCAACACATTTTAACGCGACATTAGATATTTTTTCGTTCATTTCATGCACGAACAAAAAAAACAGGATGGGATCTGACACCCTTCCTGTCTTTAGCGGACAAATCAGGGACGGTTCCGGACTGTCCGGAACCGCCCCCATTATTGCTAGTCCATATAGAACCAAACGAATCCTTTGTCCGTGATCATCACATTTCCGTCAATCGTGTAGTATGTTCCGGTCCCATGTTCATAGGCACTACCCTTGTTCTCTGAGAGTGTGAAGCGTTCACTATCAACATATTCATATGTTAACTTGTGATATCCCTTACTATACCAACTGCTGTATGCGAAGCCTGTTCCGTCCCCGTTGAGCTTGATATGATGCCCTTCATCACAGCTTACCCATTCTCCTTTTTCAGTCCGGGTAACCTCTGCATTGTACTTCGAAGCAGAACATGATATACCCAATGCCCCATATATAATATCGTTCTTTATGTAGATAAAGCCCCCAAATCTGTAACCCGGAAAATACTTTGCATATTTTTTCTCACAGCTTTCTTCTAATCCGGAATACTTTTCAGAATTCTCACTGTCTTCACACACCATCGGCTTTGCCAGCTCTGACCATACATAGTAGTACTTCTTAGAATTATCCTCCTGCATCAGAAGAATCTGGTCATCATAAGAGGTCTGATCTATAGAATACTTATATTCACCGTCCCTTGTATCGCCGTGTTCTTCTTCTACAACGGTTCCTGTTCCATCAGCTAAAAAAGACATCTTCATCGTCTTCCTTGAACTATAATATCCAGTAAGACTAATCCATTCCTCCCCCACCAGCTTCTCCAGTCCGTCCTGTAACAGCACGCCGTTTTTCGAGAATCTGTACACGGTTCCGTTGATGGTCACATTTCCCGTGGCCATTACGCCGTCGGAAGAGAAATAATACTTGTTCCAGCCAATGGTTTTCCACCCGGTCTGCATGGCGCCGCTATCGGCGAAGCAGTACCATTTATTGGAAAGCTTCTTCCAGCCCGTCTGCATGACGCCACTGTTCATAAACCAATACCACTTACCGGAGAGCTTCTTCCAGCCCGTCTGCATGGCACCGTTCTTCGCAAACCAGTACCATTTACCGGAGATTTTCTTCCAGCCCGTCTGCATGGCGCCGTTCTTTGCGAACCAGTACCATTTACTGCCGATCTTCTTCCAACCGGTCTGCATATATCCCTTTTCATTCAGGTAATACCACTTCCCGCCGGATTTGATCCATTCCTTCTTCGCATAGGTTCCGTCGGAATAGCTGTACCAATACCCCTTTGAATCCTTCATCCATTTTCCGGACTTGGCTTCCGCGACACTTTCTTTATTCGCGAAAACCGAAATCACAAGAAAGCAGAGCAGGATCGCAACACCGTACACCCATTTTACTCTTCTCATATTCCCTCCTTAATACACCCAGGTCCGATCCGACCAACATTTTCACATAGGAGTATTATATCATAGGCAGAATTGTTCAGCACGGATAAATCACAGAAAATTCATTGCATCAAAAACTCAATTTCGGTATAATCATGATGGCTATTTTCTATTTCGTGGTTGACATGAGAACGTCTGTTCGATATAATCAAATTATCGAACGTCCGTTCTCTTGGAGGCCACGTATATGTCAGAACTGAAAGAAGTCATAACTTCATACAATAACCTATCATTCTGTGACCGTATTGTTTTTTACACAACCATC
>CACYMQ010000090.1 GCA_902775555.1 uncultured Lachnospiraceae bacterium
GCCGGCGAGAAGCTTCTCCTGATCTCTTCTTCCCGTTCCTCCCCGGTAACCGGAGCATCCGCCTCATCCTCAGCCTGCGGAGCCGGGGATGTCGCCACCGGAACCTGACGTGCCGGAAGTGCGGCAAGCTCATCCGCTTTTTCCTTCAGGCGGAGCACCTCGGCTTCTGCCTTTTCCGCCCGCTGTTCCAGCCTGTCGATCCGGGCCAGAAGCCCTTCCAGATCCACATCGCTCTCCGGACGCATCAGACGGATCATTCCCATCTCCAGCGTTACCCTTTTGGAAGCCGATCCCCGGATCTCCTGGGAGAGATCCTGCATCACATGCAGCTGTCGCTGCAGCGTATCATGGGAGAAATGCTTCCCGAGCTCCGTCAGAAGCTCCACCTTCTCGGTGGTCAGATCCAGCCTGCTTCCCAGCCCCGGTGAAAGAGCCAGAAAGAGCATATTTCTGAGGAACCATACATAGTCATCCACAAAGCGGGTCAGATCCATACCCTTCCAGACCACATCATGGATCAGCTGCATCACGGCAACCGGATCATCCTCCGCGATCTTCTCCGTCAGCTGCTCGAAGACCTCCGTATCCGCCGCGCCGATGGTGGAAAGCACCCGGTCCAAAGTAAGCCTTTCTCCGAGATTGTAGGACACACATTCGTCCAGTATGGACAGGGCATCACGCATGGAACCGTCCGCCGCACGGGCGATATAGTCCAGCGCATCCCGGTCCGCTTCCACTTCCTCCCTCTTCAGAAGATCCTCCATCCGGTCGGAAATGGTGGTATATTCGATCCTCCTGAAATCATACCGCTGGCACCGGGAACGTATCGTTACCGGAACCTTGTGCGACTCGGTGGTCGCAAGGATAAAGATCACATAGGACGGTGGCTCCTCCAGTGTCTTCAGCATGGCATTGAAGGCACCCGTGGAGAGCATATGCACCTCATCTATGATATATACCATATATTTCCCGTCCGAGGGCGCATACTGCACTCCCTCATTGATCTGACGGATATTCTCTACACCGTTATTGGAAGCGGCATCGATCTCCAGTACATTCATGGCCGATCCGGAAGCGATCCTCCTGCAGCTTTCACATTCCCCGCAGGGACTGCCTTCCACCGGATGTTCGCAGTTCACGGCCTTGGCCAGAAGCTTGGCCACGGAGGTCTTTCCCGTACCTCTGGTTCCACAGAACAGATAGGCATGTCCGATCCTGTCGTGCTTTATTTGATTCTTCAAAGTTGTAACTATCGGTTCCTGTCCTTTTACTTCCTCAAAGGTGTCCGGACGGAACTTTCGATACAACGCTACATAAGCCATTTCTTTGTTCCTTTCGCCTGTACGCATCCACTCCAAATTATAACCGAATCAGGATAGGAACGCAATGAAAAAAGAGAGCAGATCCAACCGCTCTCTTTTTCATGATTCCCACCTTATTTAGCGAAAACCTTAATCTTCACAACTCTCTCATGTTGTTTTGTCCCGGTTCGTGCACCTCCTTTAAGGGTGCTCAGCCTGGCATTTCGGACTGCCCTGCTCGAACCATCTAATTTGATTATATCCATTCATGAGAGAAAGTCAACCCCTTTTTGCAAATTTTATTCAAAATTTGTTCAAAGTTTGTTAATATTTATGTAACCCGGCAAAAACTGTCAATATTCTGCCTTTTCTATCGATTTACTCTACATTTTTGAGAGCCTCATCCATGGGGATCCTTTTGATCCGGAAGAAATCCAGCAGCATGACTACCAGATATGCGCCAAAGGTGATACCGATGATCCAGATATAATCAACTGCTCCGAAATGTACCGGCAGCCAGCCGTCCATCTTGTTCATGTAGGCCACCCAGATTCCGCTGAGAGCCCACACGCCCGCAAATGCGGTGATGATGGCCGAGATCAGAACAAACCAGGTGGTACTGATCAGGTACAGTGATGCGATCTCCTTATTCTCATATCCCAGGATCTTCACCATGGAGATGGCATTTTCGTTACGCTCGATGATGACCTTGGTCAGCATGTAGATCAGGATCATGGCCAGGAAGAAGCATACCACCTGGAAGATGGACATATAATCTCCCATGGAATGATTCGCACATCCTCTTCCGTTATGGAAGCTGCGATATTCTTCTTTTCGATATCCGTGATCTCTTCATCGGACATATATCCGCTGAAGGATCCCTCCTTATATCCGAAGGTCTTATTAAAATGTTCCTCCGGCATGATCACGATCAGTCCGCCGGTATAGTCCATCACGCCTGCGATTTTGAATGAATACTTTTCATCCTCGAAAGGCCTCTTCAAAACAACGGTGTCTCCCACCTCCAGTTTGAACTTATCTCGGTAAGCCGATGAGACATAGATCTCATTCTCTGCGAGGTCCGAAGGGATGGGGAGGTATCTGCTGTCATCCACCACACCGTATGCCGTAAGAGCTTCACCAACTCTCGGTCCGTCCGTGGTCCTCAGGTCCGTCATACTGAACTTCTCTGCGCCGGCGGTCTTCGTGGTCAGCACATTTCCGTCCTCATCCTCCGTCTCCTTCAGGATGTACTGATTCTTTACGAACATTTCATCCACCACGTTGTCCGTATAGCTGTTCAGCGTGGAAGGAAGTCCGAAGGAAAAAGCCAGCAGGATCATGACAAATGCCAGTCCGAAGAACAGCACCAGATAGTTGGGGATGTTCTGAAGGATCACCCTGAGGCGGAACCTGTGGAAGAATGGGAAATGCGGCAGCTTCACTGCTTTCTTCCTCTTACTGCTCCGCAGATCATGCCTGAGGAACCGGAGCGGCGAGAATCGCATGCTCCTTCGGATCACGATCCATGTCACCAGGATCATGATGGCTACCGGGATCAGCGTGGTCCGGATGAATGCCTCCGGATTCCAGAGCGTCACATAGGTCGGCAGGCTGTAGCTGTTGTAATACATACCCACCACGATAAACTTGAAAGCCGTATAGCCCAGGATATTTCCGACGATGGACGAGACCAGCGTCACCACCACCGGGAGCGTCACGTAATGCCGTACAAGCTCACTCTTGGAATAGCCGGACGCCCGGAGGGTTCCGATGGCGGATGCCTCTTTGTTGATGGTGCTCGTAATGGTAACACCAAAGATAAATGCGATCATGGCGATGAAGATATACAGCAGGATCCCTACCATGACCTCGTCACCGGAGATATCTTCCTTAGCGAACTTCACCGCCATATTTCCGTAGCGGGGCACGTAATCCTTCAGTTCATTATCCGCAACAACACTCTGGCTAAGTACTGCCTGCATGTAGTTGTCGGACAGGGTCTTCTGCTGCTCCTTCTGTTGCTCGTCCTCGGCATTCAGGTCAATGGCCTTGTCCCCAAGTGCCGCGTCGTCATACATCCACGCATAGTTGTAATGGATACTGATGTCATAGGAATCAAAGGCTTCCGGCGTTACCACTGCCACATCAAAGGTGATGGCATCAAACATGGAATCCGTATTCTTCTCATACAGGGTTGAGTAGTTCACCATGGCGATGAGGCCGGTGACCTTCATATCCTTTCCCTGCACCCGGATGGTATCTCCCACCTTGATGCTGTTATTGTCTGCATGCATCCGGTCGATGGCAATCTCAGAATCATTCTTCGGCGCATCGCCCTCCAGATAACAGGAGTGATTGATCTCATCCGTGGTTTTATAGACACGGACCTTTCCGTCCTTCTTCCCGTCACAGTTATGATCCTCCTCCACATCCTTGTAGAAGTTCTCATACAGCTTCACCGGAACCGCGAAGAAGTTCTCTTCTGCCTTCTTCTGTTCCTCGGATTTCTTACTCTCCTGCTTCTCCTTCTCTTCTGCGATCTTCTTATCGATCTCTTCGTAGGCCTCTTTCCGCCCCTTCTCTACCGCATCCTTGAATTCGGCAGAGTCCTGTACTTTCGTCAGAACCTCATCATAGTTCTCGTCCTTCGCCTTCTTCAGGGCCGCTTCATAGTTCTCGTCCATGGCCTGCTTCAGGGCAGCCTCGTAATTCTCATCCATGGCCTGCTTCAGGGCAGCCTCATATCCCGGCGTACCCGCGGGGATCATCTGCTGTACCTTGGCCTCGACAGCCGCCTGTACCTGGGTCTCGATAGTGTTCTTCACGCCCTCCTCCAGGAGCTTCTCTGCCTGCTTCTCAGCCTCTTCTTTGGATTTCTTCTCGATCTCGGCATCTGCTTCTTTCCGGGCCTCGTCTGTCGCATATGCCCAGACATCTGCCTTCTCACCGCTTTCCAGCTTTGCCAGAAGATCCGCATCTGCCTTCCGGTTCAGTTCGAAGTGACCATATTCCAGCTCGTATTTTGTAACTGACTCATCGATGGCTGAAAGCATACTGTTATTTGCCACATACATACCGG
Organism: uncultured Lachnospiraceae bacterium; assembly: GCA_902775555.1. Lineage (GTDB taxonomy): Bacteria > Bacillota > Clostridia > Lachnospirales > Lachnospiraceae > Eubacterium_Q. The sequence goes on from CACYMQ010000090.1 coordinate 4,384, forward strand.
ACACAAATCCGATGGTGATGGCAAGCAGCAGGAAGATCACCAGATACTTCCTCCATTCACCGATCAGTTCTTTG
>CACYMQ010000091.1 GCA_902775555.1 uncultured Lachnospiraceae bacterium
CTATATTGTGGCGGATGATCCCGGGTTATACAGCTCACAGAATGAGCAGGACACCCGGATGATCGGCCGTTCGGCACATGTTCCCGTGATCGAGCCCTCGGACAGCGAGGAAGCAAGAGTGTTCACCAAGCGTGCCTTTGAGATCTCCGAGAAGTATGATACACCGGTGATCCTCCGTACCACGACCCGTCTGGCACATTCCCAGGGTGTTGTGACGCTTGAGGACCGGGTGGTTCCCGAGGATAAGGAATATGTACGGAATCCGGCGAAGAATATCATGATGCCGGGTATGGCGAAGGGACGCCATATCTACGTGGAGCAGAGAGAGAAGCAGATGGCTGAGGATTTCTGCGACGTGGATCTGAACAAGGTAACCTATGATGATACAAAGATCGGTGTCATCACCAGTGGTATCCCCTATCAGTATGTGAAGGAGGTTCTGCCTCATGCCAGCGTTCTGAAGCTGGGTATCGTGCATCCGCTTCCGAAGAAGCTGATTCAGGAGTTCGCTTCCAAGGTGGACCGTCTTATCATCGTTGAGGAGCTGGAGCCCGTGATCGAGGAGCAGGTTCGTTCCTGGGGCATCCCCTGCGAGGGCAAGGAGCTCTTTACACTGCAGGGAGAGTACAGCGCAAATATGCTGCGCGAGAAGCTTCTGGGTGAGAAGGTGGAGATCGATCCGGCAGCGGAAGTTCCGAATCGTCCTCCGATCCTGTGTCCGGGATGTCCGCACCGCAGTACATTTTCTGTGCTGAAGAAGCTGGGACTGCATGCCTCCGGTGATATCGGATGCTATACCCTGGGTGCAGTTGCGCCTCTGAATGTGGTTGATACCACGCTCTGTATGGGCGGAAGTATCTCCATGCTGCATGGTATCGAGAAGGCAAAGGGCAAAGAGTTTACAAAGAAATGGGTTGCAGTGATCGGTGATTCCACATTTTTACATACCGGCGTGAATTCCCTGATGAATATGGTCTACAATCAGGCGACAGGTACCGTGATCATCCTGGACAATTCCACTACAGGTATGACCGGACACCAGGATCATCCGGCCACCGGAAAGATGCTGAACGGAGAGACGACCTATGCCATCGATCTGGAGAAACTTTGCAGATCCATGGGGATCGAGGATGTCTTCGTGATCGATGCCTTCGATCTTAAGGAGATGGAGCGTGTGATCAAGGAAGAGGTTGAGAAGGATGTGCTGTCCGTGATCATAGCACAGTCTCCCTGTGCCCTTCTGAAGTCCTATGTTCCGAAAGGAAAATGTGTGGTCGATCCGGAGAAATGCAAGAAGTGCGGTATGTGCCTGAAACCGGGCTGCCCGGCCATTAAGAAGGATGAGGAAACAGGCTGTGCGGTGATCGATGATACCATGTGCAACGGCTGCGGCCTGTGTCAGCAGCTCTGCCCCTTCGGTGCCATCGAGCTCATCCCGAACGAAAGATAATACATGTCATCCGGAACAACCATGTCATCCGGAGCAACCATGTCATCCTGAGCGAAGCGAAGGATCTTTACCTGAACATATACAAGGAGAACAAAACCATGTCAGTTATGAATATAATGATCGTCGGCGTAGGCGGACAGGGAACCCTGCTCACCAGCCGCATTTTAGGAGGTCTGGCAGAACAGGCCGGTTATGATGTAAAGCTGTCCGAGGTACACGGGATGGCACAGCGGGGAGGATCCGTGGTCACCTACGTCCGTTATGCAACGGAAGCGGGAGAGACTGTGGCAGAACCCATTGTGGAGGAAGGCTGTGCAGATGTACTGATCGCCTTCGAGAGGCTGGAGGCTCTTCGATATGCACATTTTCTGAAGAAGGGCGGGGTACTGATCGTAAATGATCAGCGGATCGATCCCATCACCGTAGTCACCGGCGCGGCTAAGTATCCGGAGAATATCATTGAAGAACTTTCAAAGAAATATAAGGTTTACTCCATCGATGCGATGGATGAGGCAAAGAAACTCGGGAATACACGGACATTCAATGTCATCGTGCTGGGTATGGCGGCACGTCATATGAATTATGCGAAAGAAGATTGGGAGAATGTGATCCGGTCAAAGGTTCCACAAAAGACCGTTGACATTAATATCGCTGCATTTCGACAGGGGTTTGGTTCGGAGGAATAGCAGACGAAAGAAGAAGGGAGAGGTGGTAACATGCGAAAGAAATGGGCACGGGCGCTAAGCGTCGTCTTATCGGCGAGTATGGTGCTCAGTATGTCTCCGATGTCTGCCTTTGCGCAGACAACCGAAGCTTCCGGCG
>CACYMQ010000092.1 GCA_902775555.1 uncultured Lachnospiraceae bacterium
ACTTCCTGTCCGGCATAGAGAATGATGCGGTAAAGAACCGGATCGTCGTCGTTGGCGGTGCGGAGTGTGATTATGATGGCTCTAAACTGGTGGGCTATAAGAAGACGGAGACCACGAATTTCGGAGGCCGGATCGACATCTACGGACCGGGGCTGAATGTACTCTCCGACATCCCGGGAGATCGGACAGAGATGAGAAGCGGGACCAGTGAAGCGACGGCTTTCGTAACCGGCGGATGTGCACTGGTATCCGGGATCCTTCCGTCAACCCCCATTCTCGAGGTAAAGCAGATGGTTCTGGAGAACTGTTACTATACCGTGAAGGATACGGAAAAAGGGTACCTGAATCTTTACATGGCAGTGGAAGCAGCCAGGGCGAAGCGGGATTCCGGAGAATCCACCGTAAAGGATGACATGGAGAAGGAGATCGAGGCCAACCAGCCGAAGGAAGGAACCCTTGAGCTGACACTTGATCAGGATTTCCTCGCTACCATCGGAGATGCAACAAAGGTTACGGGGTCGGCAACGCTTGGAACCGAAAAACGCGAATTCACATTTGATGAAAGCGGAAAAGCTGTCATTCAGCTTCCGGAAGGCGAATGGACGATTCGGATCGAAGCGGATGGTTATGAACCGAAAGAGATCAAATCCAAGATCGTGTCCGGAGAGACCGGATCGGAAACCGGTGTGGTACTCACGGCTATGATACGGGATGTTCCGCTGATTGACGTTCCGCATCTGGAAAAGCTGGAACAGTTTTTAGAGGAGTGGAAGGGAGAACTGTATGAAGCGGATCAGGTAAAAGAAGTCGGTATGGAATGGCTTGCATGGCATTCGGATCCTCCGGTTGCCTCTGTGGTAAAGATTGATCCCGGAGATCCGCTCAACCGTTTTACATGGGATAACATTTGGAAGCCCGGTGAGCAGATCGGAGTAAATACAGAAGGCCTTAAGTGGGTTGGTACGGAGGTGCTGAACATTTCCGGTGAGGTTATAGAAAAAGGTTTGAGCACTGCACGTGACTACAATGATGGGATGTCTTGTTCTTACGAACATAATGGTTTCTATTATTTCTGCAGTACTGAAGGGAACAGTTACGCAACGGTTTCCACGGAGTACAATGGGAAGATCACGGCAGTAAAGACAGATGGAACGTACTATTATATAACGGTCGCTGCTCATTTTAAGGATATGTGGTCTGAAGGGGAAGAAGAAAGCGATCATGTATTTGAGTTTAAACTGCAATTGAAGGACGTCGATGGAACCGCCTTTTGGTCGATCTATTATTGCAAGGAGGCTGATGGTACTCCTGCGCAGGTTTCCGGCGAAGCGAGGGATGCCGGGGGGACACAGGATTCCGGTGAAGCGAAGGAGGGTGAGACGGTTTTACAGCTGAGTACGCTGTTCAAACAGTATCATTCGGATTACCAGACGCTTTCGGTAAGGGCATTCAACCGCAAGGACGTGAGCCGGAGTGTTACGTCCGAAACTCCATTTGATGCAAATGGCAAGCTGAATATGAATCTGCCGGAAGGAGACTGGATCGTAGTTCTCGGGACCCCGGATAAACTGAAGAATATGAATCCTGTTACAGCCTATCGTGGCAGTGGTGACAGGAACGGGCTTCTTCGGGACGAGGGAGATTACAGCAGTCTTTCGGATACCTATCTGATCTCAGTTACGAAGGAATCCATTCAGTCCAAGAAGGAAACCGTGCTGGAGTTCCCCTATGCCTGCAGCCTGGAATACTGTGAAAACTTTGCGTCGAAAGAGACAAAGTATGACGGAGGGAAAATGCTCATCTATGCGGACGGAAAACTTGTGATAGAGGAAGGGGATTCTGACCGGGTGCTTCTGGAAGGCAGATTTACGGATATGCAGCTAGATGAGGAGGGTGATCAGTTCGGGTGCAGAATGAAGCTTGAAGAGATCGGGTCAAACACCCTGAAACTGAAAAAAGGAGATGAATACAAGATCTATATATACACCATTGAAGGCGATGGTGGAGGACAATATGGCGGCTGGGGTCATTACATTAAGAATTCTTCAGGGGATGAACTCTATGGAAACGGTGCCGGCGCAGGATGATCTGACTTCCTGAAGGATACAGGAAAGGCTGTGAAGCTGTGGTAAGATCGTATGACTCTACTCAAAAGGAACCGGGAGCGTGTCCCGGTTCCTTTTGGTTATGGTGTCTAACTTCAGAATTTCCTGCTCTTTCTCTGATAGAAGAGAATCCATCTCAGAAAGAAGGGAATCCTTCTCTGAAAGCTGAGAATCCTTCTCGGAAAGAAGGGAATCCTTTTCGTAAAGGAGAGAATCCTTTTCAGAAAGAAGGGAATCCTTTTCAGAAAGAAGAGAATCCTTCTCGGCTAACTGCTCCTCCAGTGCATTGTATTTCTCTTCCAATGCTTCGTATTTTTCATCATACTCATCGATGTCCAGATCCAGTGTTTGATACCGCATCAGCTTCACTTCCTCTCGAACTTCATCATATCCTTCGTACAGA
>CACYMQ010000093.1 GCA_902775555.1 uncultured Lachnospiraceae bacterium
AGTGGATCCGGAGGATATCGAAATGCTGGAGGATCTGGTGCTGGCAGCCGTAAATGAGGTGCTTCGTACCCAGTCTGAGGATGAACAGGCGGAGATGGGTAAGATCACCGGCGGAGGAGGTCTTCCGTTCTAAATGGATGTCTATGGAGGAGAAGTCAATCGTCTGATCGAAGAACTGTCCAGGCTTCCGGGGATCGGACCCAAGGGAGCCCAGCGTCTGGCATTTCATATCATCCGGATGCCGGAAGAACAGGTGGATGCACTGTCGGATGCGATCCGCAATGCAAAGAAGAACATCAAGTACTGTAAGGAATGCTATACTATCACGGATCAGGAGCTTTGCCCCATCTGTGCTTCCCCTACAAGAAACCACAGGCTGATCATGGTGGTGGAGAGCCCCAGGGAACTGGCAGCTTACGAGCGGACCGGAAGATACGAAGGCGTTTACCACGTGCTTCACGGGGTGATCAATCCTGCAGCGGGAATAGGGCCTCAGGATATCCGGCTCAAGGAACTTCTGGAACGTCTTCGGGGGGACTGTGACGAGCTGATCATAGCAACAAATTCCACCATCGAAGGAGAGGCAACGGCAGTCATGATCTCCAAGATGGTGAAACCGGCAGGGATCAAATGCAGCAGGATCGCCACGGGTGTTCCGGTGGGAGGAGACCTGGAATGCACGGATGAGATGACGCTGCTCCGTGCGCTGGACGGAAGGGTGGAATTGTAAAGTCATTCTGACGGGAGGCAGGTAATAGTACTCCCGGTATCGGATGACACAGGAAGGTATCGAGTGACAAAGCATAATCATGGGTACGATAAGGAGGGCTACAAGTATGAAGAAAATCGGAATGCTGACCAGTGGAGGAGACTGTCAGGCACTCAATGCAACCATGCGCGGAGTGGCAAAGGGACTGGAGAATCTCTTTGGTATCGGCGAGGTGGAGATCTACGGATTCAAGGATGGATATAAGGGTCTGATCTACGGTAACTATCAGAAAATGAAACCGATGGATTTCACCGGACTCCTGAATAAGGGCGGTACGATCCTCGGAACCTCCCGCATGCCGTTCAAGATGATGGATGTTCCCACGGATGACGGCGTGGATAAGGTTCCTGCCATGATCAAGACCTATAAGAAGCTGGAACTGGACTGCCTGGTAGTGCTTGGCGGAAATGGTTCCCAGAAGACGGCGAACCTGCTGTCCCAGAACGGACTGAATGTGGTCGGGCTTCCGAAGACCATTGATAATGATATCTGGGGAACGGATGTTACATTCGGTTTCCAGAGCGCAGTGGATGTGGCTACGCATGCCATCGACTGTATCTATACAACTGCCGAGTCCCACAGCCGTGTATTTGTCATCGAGATCATGGGACATAAGGTAGGATGGATCACCCTCTATGCAGGTATCGCGGGAGGTGCGGATGTCATCCTTCTTCCCGAGGTTCCATATGACATGAAGAAGGTCTACAAGGCCATCGAGAAGCGCACCAAGCAGGGCAAGCGCTTTACCATCATCTGCGTGGCGGAGGGCGCGATCCCGAAGGAGGTTGCAAAGCTCCCGAAGAAGGAAAGAAAGGAAGCGGTTGCAGCGCTTCAGCATCCGTCGATCGCTTATGAGATCGCAGATCAGATCCGTTCGAAATTCAGCGCGGATGTTCGTGTCTGCATGCCGGGACATACCCAGCGCGGCGGAAGCCCGGATGCTTACGACCGCTTTATCTCCAGCCGCTTTGGTGCCAAGGCTGCGGAGCTGATCCGTGACAGGGATTTCGGTAAGCTCGTTGTCATGCTGAACGGAGAGGTTACGGCCATCCCGCTTGAGGAAACGGCAGGTAAGTTGAAATACGTAAATGTGGATAATCAGGCGATCCAGGAGGCGAAGACTCTTGGTATCTGCTTCGGAGACTAAAGGATAAATGTGGAAAAACACATTCTTGAAAATCTTGTTCAGGGTAGTTCTCTTTTTGATGGTATTTACGGGAACCGCCCTGATCGTAAACGTGATAAGCAACCGGGGGAGTGACCGTTCCTATGTAGAACTGGGCGGCGCGACGCTTCCGGTTG
>CACYMQ010000094.1 GCA_902775555.1 uncultured Lachnospiraceae bacterium
GCCCGGAATGATTCGGGGATAACTTCGTATAAACTACCATCGGACTATTCGTGTATCCCATTACTTCTCACCATCCTTCTTCTCATCGGAATCTTCCTTTTCAGCCCTGTCGTGGAGCTGTTCCAAAACCTTATGCAGCTTCGTAGGAATCGGAAGCCCCAGATACGCTGCATTCTCCACTACCGAAAGCCCTTCATTGCTCAGGTAAAAGAAAATGATCGCAGTTCTCAGCACTCCGGTCTCTCCAAAGATCTGAACATCCAGAAGGTGTCCGATGCCTACCAGTGCAAAAATAAGAACCTTCCTGCAGATTCCCTTGAACCCCACGGCAGACGAAAGCTTCTTATCCGCCACCGCGCACATGATCCCAGTGATGTAGTCCAACACCACAAAAGCCAGAAGCGCATAAAGCAGACCGTCACATCCTCCAAGGAAAAAGCCAACCACCTACCGCCGCAAAGATCGCCTGAATCACATTCCAAAACTCTTTCATCGCAAATCCCTCCATTTCGTTGCAAACTAAAAGGGACAGCCGAAGCCATCCCCTCAAAACAGTTATTCAGTTGCCCGAAGCCTTACACCGTCTGCTCCGTCAGTGTATAAGTGATCTTCATTGTCTTATCCGCATTCTTCACCACCGCCTGACTCAGATTGCAGATGGTAGCCAGATACGGAGTCAGGATCCATGTGTACCTGTACTGGTTCAAATAAGCGCCGCCCCAGGCAAAGACATATTCCTTATACCGGAAGAACGGTGTGGAAACATTCCCGCATCTCTCCCCGGCAAATGTTGCGATCACGTTATCATTCACATCAATCTCAAAATCATAAGCCACGATAATGTCATTGATGATGGACATGCAGCAATCACAGCTTCCTGTCTCGCCCAGACACTTCATGGTTGATGTGAATCCCAGGCTGATCAGAGTCACATCCGTGCTGTTGGAGATGTTAATCTTGTAAACACCGGTCTTGTCATAAGACGGCACATACAGATATCCATTCCTTACCACAGCACTTCTGTTTCCGGACGGATAACTCGATCCCTCCTTGAAGCTTCCCATCGTCATCAGCGTTGCATTGGAAAGCGTCCACTGACCTTCCGTAAATGTATAGTCGCTCTTCCTGATCTTGATCCAGAGCACCGTTGCGCTGCCGGAGGAATTTCCCTGATTGGCAAATCCATACCAGTACCCATCGCCGCCATCCATAAAGATTCCATACGGCGTATAGCTTCCGTAGAAATGGAAATCCACCGTCACACAGCGGAACAGATCATTGATGAAGCCATCCCCATCATCCAGGCTGACCTTCTTAATCTGAAGCAGAGTGCTGTCCACCGCCACTTCAGATCCGTAAGCATTAGCCCCACCATGTTTTGATGTCAAACCAACCGCCGCAATTGTTCCATTCCCCTGCGAAGGCGTAAACTCCCAGACAAACTTGAACCCATCCGACAGCTTCATACTCTCTGTCAGGTTCATGCTGCCCCTCTTCGTGTTAGCCGTGGCATTAACATCATTACTGGCATAAGCCACCGGCAGATTCGTTGACGGTAGATAAAGGTTATCTGCCTGCTCCGTAATGGAACTCGGAAAAAGCAGGATGCCTCCGATCATATTCGGACAGATCGGAAGCAGCTCTTCATTCCAAGTCAGCGAATCATCATATTGTCCGCCGGCTTTATACATGACACCCATCGGATTTACTCCAAGAATGTCATTGACGGCATTGGTTACCATGTTGGTCTCCGATACCGTCTCCACAACACCAGTATTCACATCTTCCAGTTCCAAGACCAGATTTCCTGTATATCTCTTCATAAAAGCCTCCTAACTATTGCTTCCCGGCACATCTACCGGCATGGCAAATCCGCCCACGCTTGTTCTTCCTGACTTCACATCCGAATAGAACCGCTTCACGGTCTCCTTGATCTCCCAGACATCACTCTCAGTAAATGTCTTCACCTGCAGCCTGTCAGTCTGAGAACCGTTTCCGATTCTAAACAGATCTACATACTCTTCAATATCGATCCTTCCATCCCATGCTGCAGAAGCGCCCATGCTCTGACCAGAAATAGAAGCGATACACATCCCTGTATCCACCGCAGCCGTGCCGCCTTCGCAGCGCATATAGACATTGAAGATATTCGTGTAGTTCGGCACCACATTCTCGATCGGATAATACAGAAGAATCGTATGCCTTCCTGAGTGCCAGTTCTCCTGTGGATAATGCACCGGGATCATCTGGTTATTGAACTCAAAGGAAAAGATTACATCCGCATGACCGTCCTCCTGCCAGTTCATAGGAAGCGACACCGTTATGGTCTGCTCTTCCGTATTGCCGATCACCACCGGTTCTTCTTCAGGATCATCCGGATCCACCGGCAGATCATCAACCGGGACAGACGGGATCACCACATCCCCGGATGCCGTCACAGATCTTGTCACCGGCTGAGCCGTTACATCCACGATTCTGAGCCAGAAGCCCTGAGATGTTCTTATCGTTCTTGCTCTTCGCCTGGGACAGCTTCGGATTCTTTCCCACGCACTTGATACTCTGCCTGCCGCCGATCTTAATGCTGTTCGATGTAACGCAGGCATATTTTGTGGCATCCGCCTGTCCGCCGGTAAAAGAAAGAATGTCTCCCACATCCAGCGCCGGATTCCCAATGGTATCCGAATCAAACGGCACATAATTCACCACAGACAGATCATTCAGGATATTCTCACAGAGCTGCCGCCTGGTCTCTTCCAAACCAAACTGCAAAAGCGGATTCACACCCAGATTCATGGTCAGCCCGTCATCCGGATCCAGCGCGTAATACTCCGCGATTTGCGTCCTAAGGTTCGTTGAAGAAACCGCCGTATATCTCGTGATAAAGTCTGAAAAGCTGGAAGTAAATCGATGCTTTCTCTCTACCGTCAGCACCGGCGTATTCCCATACTTCCGAAGTTCCAACTCTCCGGCTCTGTTAATCACGAAAAAACCGCCAAGCACCTGTCCCACATAGAACAGCACATCACGGTAAGTCTCAATGTCATTATCAGAATAGATGGACAGGTTCTCCGTCCCGTTCGGCATAGCCTCAATCGTTGCTCTGTCCTGAGCAAGCGTTACCTCACAGGCCGTGCTGCAGAGCACCATGAAGTCATAAGCGTTACCAATAGATTCCAGAGAAGTAAACGCCTTCTCGAACCGAACCATATAGTCATAGGCCTTGATCTCCAGGCACTTCGCTTTCCGGTTCGCCTCCGACACCTCGAAGATTCCCATTGGGATCCTCTCATAGGAACCGCCAGCCACCTGCAAATGATAGAACAGTTCCACCTTCGCATCTTCCAGCGTGTACCGGTTGATCTCAGAGAAAAGCGAAATCCCCATCTCTGCAGCATACACCGTTCCCAGTTCGATCTCCGTGGATCCGCAGCACTGGCTGGTAATATACCCGCTGCCCTTGACCATATCATCCTGATCAAACTCATAAACCGTCCCGGCAGTCGTTGTGATCCTGCCGGTCCAGTAATATTTTCTTGTATTCGCCTTCACCGCTTCAAGGAAGGCATTGCTTACTGGATACATAGCCGCCCTCCTTAAAACTCTTTCAGTGTGAAGGACACCTCCCACAAGCTTCCATAGCTTGTATCACTGACCAGCTTCACCTGATACCCGTCAATGTACATCTGCGTGTTCACGATATTCATGGTTTCCATGTCCAGGTATCCCACCGTGATACTCGCCATCTTCTTATAAGCCGAAAACTTATTCAGCCACTTCTTCGACACCCGGAAGGTCACGCTGATCTGAACCACACCTTCCCGGACAACATCTCTCTGTGTGGTTCCTGCTTCCGTCACGCCTCCGCTGTCTGCCTCCACATCCGATAAACTCACAGAATAAGAGGCAGGCATCGGGATATTCTCATTGTTAAAAACAAGATACTGCAAATGAGCCATC
>CACYMQ010000095.1:0-342 GCA_902775555.1 uncultured Lachnospiraceae bacterium
GTACGGCTCAAAGGATCTTTCGGATGTGGATGTGATCGAAGAGAAGAGACTGTCCCACGGAACCCACATCGCCGGTATCATCGGCGCAAATCTGCAGGACAATTTCGGCATCGCGGGTGTGGCACAGAATTCCACACTGTATGCCTATGCAAGTACCGGGGATGGAGCATATCAGGGCGGAAATGCCCTGACCTCGATCTTTGAGTACAAGTATGCCCTGTCCCGGATGAAGGAAAGCGGTGCCCGTCTCATCAATGTCAGCATGGATCTGGATCCCGTGATCACGGATGCGGACAGCACCGAAGGAACGAAGACCCAGGCAACCATGGTGGCATCCATGAA
>CACYMQ010000095.1:349-2779 GCA_902775555.1 uncultured Lachnospiraceae bacterium
CGCTGAATTCCTCCAGGCAAGTATGGAAGAAGAGAACGGGAGCTGGGACTTCCTGATCATCAAGTCCGCAGGGGATGAAGCATCCTCTGATATCAGCAAAAACTTCCTGTCCGGCATAGAGAATGAAGCGGTAAAGAACCGGATCGTGGTGGTCGGAGGTGCTGAGTGCGACTATCAGGGAGGAATGTTGACCGGTTATAAGAAAACAGAGACCACAAATTACGGGGACCGGATCGACATTTACGGGCCGGGACCGAATGTGCTCTCCGATATCCCGGGAGACCGGACAGAAATGAGAAGCGGGACCAGTGAGGCGACGGCTTTCGTAACCGGCGGATGTGCACTGGTATCCGGGATCCTTCCGTCAACCCCCATTCTCGAGGTAAAGCAGATAGTTCTGGAGAACTGCTACTACACTGTAAAGGATACGGAAAAAGGGTATTTGAACCTCTACATGGCAGTGGAAGCAGCCAGGGCGAAGCGGGATTCCGGCGAATCCTCCGTAAAGGATGACATGGAGAAGGAGATCGAGGCCAACCGGCCGAAATTGACGATATAGCAGGGATCAAGGGAACAGCCACATGCGGAACGGAGAAAAAGGAGTTCACCTTTGATGATAAGGGAAATGCTACTATAACATTACCGGTGGGTGAGTGTACCGTCGTATTGACGGCAAGCAAATATAAGACCGAGACATTTACGGAAACGATCAAAGCAGGAGAAACCGTGCGCAAAGAAAAACTCAGTCTGAAGAAAGAGGAAGGGCATCTGGAACTGACGTTGGAGGCGGAAACGCTGCCCCTGATCCTGGATATTTCGAAGGTAATAATAACGGCTACCAAAGAAGGGGCGGAGGATGTGACAGGTTCATTCGATGAATCAGGAAATGCCGAACTGACACTGGAAGAAGGAACGTGGAGCGTTCAGATCGAAGCAGAGGGATTTGCCGTCTGGAATGATGAGATTGATATCCAATCCGAAGAAGAGAATAAAAAAGAGGATATCGTTCTGGAAGGCGTTACGCTATCCCAAAATGAAATTCCGGATAGAGATCAGCTGATAGATCTTTTGGATAACAATTTGCCAAAATACTATAGCTATGAACAAGGAGACTTTGATCGTTATGGCAATTATATAACGGATATTGATCATAGGACATTAAGTTCCATCGTGTGGCAAATGGTGTTCCTTCATGACAGATACCCAATGTTGGACATATCTCCCAAAGAACGGCCAAATAATAACTATACAGATAATCCTTTGGGATATGATATCGGAGGGCCGGTCCTCGTTGGATGGTACAAGATAAAGGAAGAATCTGTTCGATGGGCAGCATATAACATTTTCAATATTTCAGAAACTGAATATGAGAAGATCAAAGAAGCATATGATTCTTCCGAAGAAGCACATCAAGTGATTGATAACAGTATCTGGGGGAACTTCTACTATGATGAGGGATACTACTATGCAGGTGGTGTAGGATATGAGGACGCCGATGGATTTTGGTTAAAAGAGATAGAAGGAATTGAAAGACGTGGAAAAAGTTATATAATCGATACGGTGGCAGAGGCCAATCCGATGGGGAGTAATGAAGAAGTAACCCACAGACAGTCCTACGAAGTAGAGTATCGCACGAAGGATGGCGTCTCCTTCTGGAGCTATATCAAACAAACCAAATGAGTCTATCATTATTCACCACATTGCGCGTGAAGGGATGTACCAAAGAATCGGGGAATGATCAGAAGGGTGTTTGATGACTGCGTGGAGAGACGAAAGGACGGATACCCATTTTCGTCGAGGTTGTTACAGGCAGTTTGCCGGAGAAGATAAGAGGTCAGTAAATGTAGTACAGGGCTTTCGGAGGGATCCTATGACGAAGAAGGAACAGATACAAAAAAGAAGACAGGAGATCCTGGTCATGCTGCGAGCGTCGGATCGGGAGCACCCGGTCCCGCTGGTACAGCTGATGGAACAGTTCGATGCCAGCCGCCGGACGATCTACGATGATATCAAGGCCCTGCAGGAGAGCGGTTATGGAGTGGAGACCGTTCAGAAGAAGGGATTCTTGCGGAAAAGCCCCTTACCCTGGAGGAGATCCTTCCCCTGTACGAAAGGACCTGTTCCTATGATTCGGAGGATCCGGGAAGCTTCCGGGTGGCGTTGGCCAGGAAACTGAAGCAGCTTACGGATCAGGGGTATCTGGTAGAGAAAGATGGGAGATACGGGATCAGTCTGTCGGCACCCGTGTATCTTCCGCTGACGGAACGACAGATCGAGGAACTGAATGATCTGATCCTTTTCTACGGGCAGGATGTGGCACATGCGAAGACTCTGGAAGGGATCGCTGCCCAGCTCCGTGCCGTATATGAAGGCGGACTGCTTTCGGAGGAGAGAAAATATTCCGGCATCGGTCTACACAGGATACGCAGT
>CACYMQ010000096.1 GCA_902775555.1 uncultured Lachnospiraceae bacterium
ATCTCCATCAGCGTGCGGCATTCAGAAAACGCGTAATCTCCAATGCGTTCCAAACTGTCCGGGAGCCGGATATGCCGTATATTCTTCACTTCGGAGAACGCGCGTTTCCCTATTTCACGTATTCCCTCTGGTACGATGATCTCCTGGCTGGCATATTTTCGGGTATAACGCAGCAGAACGCCGTCTTTGATCAGAAAATCCATTGCTGTATCCCTCCTCTTCCCTGCTCCGGGTATAGGTGAGAGAGGTGACGCTTCTGTCACAACCACCTATGATTTCCTCTGATATAATCTGATATTAATAATTTTGATTATATCATTATTTTACTATCAGCCTCAGGCTCTTCGCTATCCTTTATGTCTATGCTAATCTGTAAATTGACCACGCAGATCCGTGTTGTTAAACTTAGGATTATATACAAGCATATCGTGGCTGCTGCCAGTATCCTGGATGTGAACGTAAAATTGATGATGGTCAAGCTTCTTACTATGTACCAGTACGGATACGGATTTGACCTGCCTTTTTTCAAAGGCAGAATATATTCGAACGATCGGAGACAACGCGTACCTGATCTGAGGAACTGCAGGCCGGTATGGAAATTAGGGAGATACGATCTTTGATTACGGAGGTGACAGGAAAAATGATGATGGGCCCGGAATCGTATTTTGAGAAAAATCTCCGCGGAAGAGGCCAGGAAGAGAAGTCCCTCATCACAGCGGAGGCTGAAGATATCCATAAAAGAGCAGAAGGTCCCAAGCTGACTCTTCTGAACATGCGCTGGTGGTATGACGATTCAGCTGCTTTCGGAGTTGTTGAGGGAGATACCTTTGCAGAGCTCATGGTCATGGATGAGAACGGGAGGTTTTTCTTCATCCTGGTCTACCGTATGACTCCATATGAGAAGATCCTGATCNNNNTACCGTATGACTCCATATGAGAAGATCCTGATCAGTGAATATGCTATGTTCGACATCTTCAAGCACTGTTTCAATCTCTGCTCAGATATGGAATATGAGTTAGGTAAGATAATGAACAATGCCTTCGAGGAATATGAATACGATATCAGAGAAATCCCTGCAGAGAGTATGGAGAAGTCTAAATTCTGCAAAGCCCTTATGCTGGCCCGTTATGCCATGCATAATGCGTGTGCGATGGGATATCTGGCAGAAGAAAAGGCTAATGATTTTGTCAGGGAGTTCCTTGGAGAAGACCTCCTGAAAATGGACATCCCGGAAGTCACCTGGCAAGATTCTGAGGACGACAAAAGATCAGAACAAGGCTTTATTTACCGTGGCGGCCCGGAAGACCATTCCAATGGGACTACCTGTATTTTTGACTTTTGACCGGCAGCCCGTGGTCTGCAGATAATAATCTGCGTAATGTACTCATGACGTTTGTGGAAAAGTACTGCCATTTACATCATAATTCCCACCTGGATTATAGCCAACAGAAATTGAAGCTATTAATCTGTACTGCAATGGTATTGATAGTAGCGAAGACAGCGAAAGAGCCGGAAAGACAAACTCTCCCGGCTCTTTCGATAAAGTATACCATAATTCTCTACTTCTGTACCGTTGCCTTGATCGCACCTAAACAGTGGATCCTTACGACTCTGTTACTGTCGGTTTCCGATATTCTTTGCAGCTCATCCACAAACGGCAGAACAAACTCCGGCCTGCGTTTACCAAGAACGCGGAAGATTTCCGGAGCTTCCATCCTTACCTTGTCATCCGCGTCGTACAGGAGTTTCTCAAATACCGGCATATAATCCTCATAGATGTCTGGTGCGTTCGTGGCGATGTTTTCAGATGCCCATATGAAACTCAACCGGACCTTCGGCTCTTCATCAGAGGCAAAGCGGAACAGGCTCGCCCAATACGGTTCGATCACAGGATAGCTGCCGCGGCCGATCCTCCCAAGAGCGGAAATCGCTCGCTCCTGCAAAAGCGGCTCAGGGCTGTCAAGGAAGGAAGCGATCTCGGAACTGAAGCCAGCACGGACTGAGGGTAGATGAGACCCATTTCACCAAGCATCCAGAGTGCCTTGGCCTGTATTTTTACAGAATCGTGATGTACCCACGGACGACTTCGTCGGCCGGGGCTTCGCGAGACTTACCAGCCTCGCAGGGTCAACACATACCCTCTATCCCCTGTTACAGGGAT